>NZ_LJIC01000008.1 GCF_001295845.1 Rhodopseudomonas sp. AAP120
CGGCGGGAAACTCCCGCCACTCGATCTTGTAGGGAACGTCCTTGAGCACACCGGCGGCTTCCATCACCGCCTGCGAGTTGCCCTTCTGATCGCCGACGCGCAGCACGGTCTGCGTCGCCGCACTACCAGCCGCGCCGATCAGCAGCGCGGCCGCAACGACGACCCGGATCATGCCGCCACCGCTTCGCGGCGGGCGACGAGTTCGCGGGTCAACGGGATCAGTTCGCGGCCGTATTCGATGGCGTCGACCAGCGGATCGAAGCCGCGGATCAGGAAGATGTCGACGCCGAGCGCGTAGTAATCGAGCAGCGACTCCGCCACCTGCTGCGGCGTGCCGACCAGCGAGGTCGAGTTGCCGCGCGCGCCGGTGAGCTTGGCGAGCCCGGTCCACAGCCGCTTGTCGAGCCGCTCGCCCTGCGCGGCGAGCGCCAGCAGACGGCGCGAGCCTTCGTTGGCCGGCTGTCCCGGGCCGCGTTTGAAGCCGCTGAGCTCCTGCACCGCCTGCGCCCGCGCCAAAATCGCGTCGGCCTTGGCCCAGGCGAGTTCTTCGGTCTCGGCCAGGATCGGCCGGAACGACAGGCTGAAGCGCGGCGACGGACGGTTGTTCTTGGCGGCAGCGGCGCGCACCCGCGCGATGATCGACCGCACCTCCTCATAGGTCTCGCCCCACAGCGCGAAGATGTCGGCGTGCCGGCCGGCAACCTCGATTGCCGCGTCCGACGCCCCGGCGACGAACACCGGAATGCCCTCGGGCCGCAGCGGCTTGATCTGCGAGAAGCCGCCTTTCACCTGATAGTACTTGCCGTCATAGTCGAACGGCGTGTCGCTGCTCCACTCCGCCCGCACGATGTCGAGGAACTCACTGGTCCGTGCATAGCGCTCGTCCTTGTCGGGCACGGTGTTGCCGTCGTGGACGAGCTCGGCGTGATCGCCGCCGGTGATCACGTTCAGTGAGATGCGGCCTTTGGTCAGATGATCGAGCGTCGCGAATTGCCGCGCGAACACGGTCGGCGCGGTGAAGCCGGGACGCTGTGCGATGAATACGTTGAGCCGCTGGGTGACGCTGGCGATATGCTGGCCGACCTGCAGCGGATCGGGAAGATCGGAATGAAACGCCAGCAGCGCCCGGTCGAAGCCGGCGTTCTCGTGCGCCTTGGCGACGGTCTCGACATGATCGATGTCGAGCACCGGCCCGGAGCGCAGAATGGTTTCCGACGAATTGTTGTTGCCGACGTAACCGATGAATTCGAGAGCCATGCTGTCTCCTTGCGATGATGTCAGATGCCGAGCGCGGCGCGGCCGGCGGCGAGCTTGATGGAATCGTCCTGCGGGGTGTGGACGCGGCCGCACAACACGTCGCGATAGTACCGCTCGAGCGGATTGCGGCGCGACAGGCCGTGATTGCTCGACAGCGACAGCGCGGTCTGCACCGCCTCGATGGCGTTGGTCGTCACCGTCAGCTTGACGGCGTGTGCGTCGGAGACCGCGACGCCGCCGAGATCCTGCTCGGCCGCCGCGGTTTCGATCAGCCGCGTATTGACGGCGAGCCGGACCTCGATGTCGCCGAGCGCCTCCTGGGCGCGCGGCAGTGTCGCCAGCGCGGCGCCGAGATTGGCCGGTTTGCGCTGCTGCAGAAAATCGACCAGCCAGTTTCGCGCGGCGCGCGCGACGCCGTCATAGATCGCGGCGATGAACAGGCTGTGGATCGCGTTTTGGACCGCGTTCGGCGTCTGCCACTCGGCCGGTAGGCGCACGTCGATCGCATGATCGAGCGGCACCCGGACCTGGTCGAACACGACGTCGTGGCTGCCGCTGGCGCGCTGGCCGAGATGATCCCAGGTCTCGACGATCGTGGTGCCCGGCAATCCCGCCGGCACCAGGAACGAGCCGACGCGCGGCTCCGGCTCGTCGGTCTTGGCCCAGACCAGATAGTACTTCAGGATCGGCGCGCCGGTGGAATAGATCTTCCGTCCTGATATCAGCCAGTGGTCGCCTTGCCGCGACGCCGTCGTCGCCGGCAGTCCGCCGCGCGCGGGCGAGCCGAGTTCCGGCTCGACCCGCAGCGCGTTGATCAGCGCCACGCCGCGCACCGACTCGGTCGACAGCCGCCGCGTCAGATGCAACGGGAAGCGGTCGTCGCGCTGCAGCAGATAGTGCTGGATGTAGTGCATCGACAGCACCAGCGCGGTGGCGGCGTCGCCCTGCGCGATCAGCCCGAGCACCCGCACCAGTTCCAGCGCGCCGGCCCCCTGCCCGCCGAAGCCGCGCGCTACCGGCAGCGCAAGCAGCCCGGCCTCGGACAGCCGGTCGAAATTCTCGAACGGGAAGCTGGCGTCGCGATCGTGTTGCGCGGCCCGCGCCGCAAACTCGGCCACGAGCAAACGCGCACGATCGAGCGGTCCGATTGCGGCGTCCATCACGGTGCCGTCGCTGCGGGCAGCCGAGATCGTTCGGCCGCGCAACCCCGCGCAGCCGGGATCGGTCCGCCCGGTGTTGGTGATCAGATCAGGGCCGCCCTTGCTGCAGTTTTGCAGCGTCGACAAGGTCGGCTGATGCAGCGAATGATGCGGACAGGTTTGATCGAGGTCAATGAAATGGATTTTCGAATGTCATTGGCAAAACAGAGAACCGTTTCGATCGGGCCGTCGTCACGAGACGCTTTGAGTTGCCGTGATATAAGGCTTGGCGTTCTAAAAGTGATCGAAGCAGGCCGACGCCGCCCTTGTCGCCACCTCATCGAGAAAGGATCGAACATGCGCAGCCTGTTCCTGCTGACGATGCTCGCCGGGATCGGCCTGTCCTCGGCCGCCCAGGCCCGGGACTATCCGGTCTGCCTGCGGGTCTATCTGAACTATCACGACTGGTACGACGAGTGCAGCTACGACACTATGCAGCAATGCCGGATGTCGGCCTCCGGCCGCGCCGCCGATTGCATGGACAACCCGTGGTACAAGGCCCCGGAGCCCCGCAAGAAGCCGCGGCGGTCGCAGCGGGACTGAGGCGCTTTACCGATTGATGGAAGTAACAAACCCTATCCACTGGCACTGAATCCTCATCCTGAGGAGCCCGGCCAAGCCGGGCGTCTCGAAGGATGGGGCCACGTCGGACCCGCGGCGCATGCTTCGAGACGGCGCTGCGCGCCTCCTCAGCATGAGGTTGTGCGTGTGGGGAGCGATATCCGAGAATGCGGGCGGATGCGGCCGCCTATTCCAGCTCCACCACCACGCCGTCTTCGATCGACACGCGGCGGTCCATGCGGCCGGCGAGGTCCATGTTGTGGGTGGCGATCAGCATCGACACCTGGGTGGCGCGCACGAGCTGCATCAGCGCCTGGAAGACGTGGTCGGCGGTGTGCGGGTCGAGGTTGCCGGTCGGCTCGTCGGCGAACAGCACCCGCGGCGCGTTGGCCACCGCGCGGGCGATGGCGACCCGCTGCTGCTCGCCGCCCGAGAGTTCGGCGGGACGATGGGTGATGCGGTCGCCGAGGCCGAGATAGGCCAGGATTTCCTTGGAGCGGCTGATGGTCTCGCTGCGCTTCAGGCCGCGGATCATCTGCGGCATCATCACATTTTCCAGCGCGGTGAATTCCGGCAGCAGCCGGTGCGACTGGTAGACGAAGCCGATGTCGGTGCGGCGGATCTGAGTGCGCTCGGCGTCGGACAGCGCCGAGGTCGCGGTGCCGCCGACATAGACTTCGCCCTCGTCGGGATGCTCGAGCAGCCCGGCGATGTGCAGCAGCGTCGATTTGCCGGACCCCGACGGCGCGACCAGCGCCACCGACTGCCCGGCCCACAGCGCCAGCTTGGCGCCGTTGAGGATCGTCAGCTGCGCTTCGCCCTGGGCGTATTGCCGCTTGATGTCGTGCAGATACACGACCGGGATGTCGTCGCCCTGCTCCATGTCGCCCGTCTCACTCATAGCGGAGCGCATCGACGGGATCGAGCCGCGCCGCCCGCCACGACGGATACAGCGTCGCCAGGAACGACAGCGTCAGCGCCATGATCACCACCGCGCTGGTCTCGGCAAAGTCGACCTCGGCCGGCAGCTTGGACAGGAAGTACAATTCCGGCGAGAACAGCTCGGTGTTGGTGACCCAGGACAGGAATTGCCGGATCGACTCGATGTTCATGCAGATCAGCAGACCGACCGCGAAGCCGGTCAGCGTGCCGACCACGCCGATCGCCGCGCCGGTGATCAGGAAGATCCGCATGATCGAGCCCTGCGTCGCCCCCATGGTGCGCAGGATGGCGATGTCGCTGCCCTTGTCTTTCACCAGCATGATCAGGCCGGAGACGATGTTGAGCGCCGCCACCAGCACGATCAGCGTCAGGATCAGGAACATCACGTTGCGCTCGACCTGCAGCGCGTTGAAGAAGGTCGAATTGCGTTGCCGCCAGTCGACCAAAAACACCGGCCGCCCCGCCGCTTCGGTCACCGCCTTGCGGAAGACGTCGATGCGGTCCGGATTGGTGGTGTAGACCTCGATCGCCGTGACGTCGTTGTTGCGGTTGAAGTAGGCCTGGGCCTCCTTCAGCGGCATGAACACGAAGGTCGAGTCGTATTCGGACATGCCGATCTCGAACACCGCCGCGACCTTGTAGGGCTTGATCCGCGGCGTGGTGCCCATCGGCGTCACGGCGCCGCGCGGCGCCACCAGGGTGACGCTGTCGCCGGCGTGCAGGGACAGCTGATCGGCGAGCCGGCGTCCGATCGCGACGCCCTGGCCCTCGTCGAAGCCTTCGAGCGAGCCCTGCTTGATGTGATTGGCGATCGACGACAAATTGTTGAGGTCGTCGGCGCGGATGCCGCGCACGAACACGCCCGACGCGTTGAACGGCGACGACGCCAGCGCCTGGCCATCGACCACTGGCGCCGCGAGCTTGATGCCCGACACGCCGCTGATGCGGTCGGCGACTTCCTTCCAGTCGGTCAGCGGGCTTTCCAGCGGCTGCACAAGCAGATGGCCGTTGAGGCCGAGGATCTTGTCGAGCAGTTCCTTGCGGAAGCCGTTCATCACCGCCATCACGATGATCAGCGTCGCGACGCCCAGCATGATGCCGAGGAACGAGAAGCCGGCGATCACCGAGATGAATCCCTCGCGGCGGCGCGCACGGAGGTAACGCCCGGAGAGGAGCCACTCGAATGGCGCGAAGGGAGGAGTTCGAACTGGCTCAGTCATGCTGTGATCCATGCTCCGAATTTCACACGATTCGGGCTAATTTCAGCCGAGCCGCCAGTGGATATCTTACGGCGCCAGCCGCGCCGCCGCCTCCGCAAGCGCGACCGACTCTTTCGACCCGTCGCTGCGTCGCTTGAGTTCGATCTTGCCTTCGGCGAGCCCGCGCGGGCCGACATGCACCTGCCACGGAATGCCGATCAGGTCCGCGGTCGCGAACTTGGCGCCGGCGCGCTGGTCGGTGTCGTCGTAGAGCACGTCGACACCCTTGGCGGTCAGCTCCTTGTAGAGCTGCTCGCAGGCCGCGTCGGTCGCCGCATCGCCCTGCTTCAGGTTCAGGATGGTGACGCGGAACGGCGCCACCTCCTCCGGCCAGATGATGCCGTTGTCGTCATGGCAGGCCTCGATGATCGCGCCGACCAGGCGCGACACGCCGACCCCGTAGGAGCCGCCGTGGATCGGCGTATCGGTGCCGTCCGGGCCCGCCACATTGGCCTTCATCGAGTCGGAATATTTGGTGCCGAAGTAGAAGATCTGGCCGACCTCGATGCCGCGGGTCTGCAGCCGGTTGGCCTCCGGCACTTCGCTCTCGTAGCGCGCCGCCTCGTGGACGTCCTCGGTCGCCGCGTAGACCGAGGTCCACTGCTTGATGATCGGGGTCAGGTCGCCGTCGTAGTCGACGTTTTCGTCCGGCACCGGCAGGTTGAGGACGTCCTTGTCGCAATACACGCCGGACTCGCCGGTCTCGGCCAGAACGATGAATTCGTGGCTGAGGTCGCCGCCGATCGGGCCGGTTTCGGCGCGCATCGGGATCGCCTTCAGGCCCATCCGGGCGAAGGTCCGCAAGTAAGCGACGAACATCTTGTTGTAGGACTTGCGCGCCGCCGCCTCGTCGACGTCGAACGAATACGCGTCCTTCATCAGGAATTCGCGACCACGCATGACGCCGAAGCGCGGGCGCTGCTCGTCGCGGAATTTCCATTGAATATGATAGAGATTCAGCGGCAGGCTCTTGTAGGACTTCACATAGGCCCGGAAGATCTCGGTGATCATTTCCTCGTTGGTCGGCCCGTACAGCAGCTCGCGCTTGTGCCGGTCGGCGATGCGCAACATCTCGGGACCATAGGCGTCGTAGCGGCCGCTCTCGCGCCACAGATCGGCGAGCTGCAGCGTCGGCATCAGCAATTCGATCGCGCCGGCGCGGTTCTGCTCTTCGCGGACGATCTGCTCGATCTTCTTCAGCACCCGATGGCCGAGCGGCAGCCAGGCGTAGATGCCGGCGGCCTCCTGCCGCAGCATGCCGGCGCGCAGCATCAGCCGGTGCGAGACGATCTCGGCCTCCTTCGGGTTTTCCTTCAGGATCGGCAGGAAGTAACGCGACAAACGCATGGGATTTGCTCGAGAATCAGGGAATTCGGGATGTGGGCGCCAGTGAAACCGGATCGGACCGCAAAACACAAGGGCGGCCGCACGCAACTTTATGAAACCGCAGGACTCACCACGGCTTCGCCGCTCATAGCACGGCCGATGCGCCGCAGGCACCCACCTATCGGATCACGACCGGGGCCTCGATGCTGACTTTCTCGAAATCCGAAATCAGGATGCCGAGCGTCAGCGTCCAGGCTCCCGGTAGCGGCGCCGACATCCGCACCCGCCAAGCCCCGTCCGGCTGACGCTGCGCCTCCGCGCTGGCCGGCTCGATCCCGGCAGCCGGGTTGGCCAGCGTCACCGTCACCCCCTGCGCGGCCAGCGGCGCCTCGTCGGGCGTCTGCAGTACGATGCTGAACTCGACCGGACCGGCACGGTCCGGCGCCAGCGTCACCCCGGCCATCGCCCGATCGCCGTGAATGTGCACAAAGGCACTGCCGGTCGCGATGGCGCTGGGCGCCGTGTTGCGAGGCGGTGGCGTGAAGCGCCACACGCCGACCAGCCCCAGGATTGCCACAACCAGCACCAGCTCCGCCGCGATGCTCATGCGTATCGTCCGCACCGCCCCCGGCTCGCCGGCGAGCAGCAGCGGCGTCACTCTGATCCGGTTCCACAGCGCCAGACCGAGCAGCACCATGACCAGCGTCAGCTTGGCGATCAGAACCCGGCCATAGTCGCTCTGCCACAACGCGCCGAGCCGGCCGAGCTCGATCGCCGCCAGTGCAATGCCGCTGATCAGCAGCGTCGCGACCGCCGCAGGAATGGCCCGCGAGAACCGCCGCAAAACAGCCGGTGCCGCATCGCGCCAACCGACCGCAATCGCCAGCGGCAGCAGCGCGCCGATCCACAGCGCCAGACTGACGCCGTGCACCCACACGGCGGCACTCGCGACTAGCCGAGGTTCGGCCGTCGCCGCATGGCCGCTGACGGCGAACGCCGTCCCCAAACTCACCACCGCGCCGAGCGACAGCAGCCGCGCGTTCCAGCCGCGCCAGCGCAGCGACGCCAGCGCCACCACGAAAGCCAGCCCTGTCAGGGTCGCGGCATCGCCGAACGATCCCGCGCCGCCGGCGCGCCACACGGCGACATCGCCGATCCGGCGAAGCGGCAGGTCGAGCGCGTCCAGCCCCTGCAGTCCAACCGAGCCGATCAGCGCAGCGAGGCCGAGCAGCGAAAGGCTCGCACTCACCCTGCCCGCGCCGGTGAGCGGCGCCGCGGCGATCCAGGCAAGAAATACGGCGCCGCCGACGGCGGTGAACAGCGCGAGTTCGACGACAATCCGCGTTCCCCAAATCGCGGCACGGCGCAGCGGATCGTCAGGCACGATGATCGCCGGCAGTGCCGATCCGGGCGCGCCGATCCAGAACGTCAGCGAGCCGCCGATCGGATGACCATCGGCCGAGATCACCCGCCAGCTCAGCACGTGACCGCCGGCGCTCAGCGTGGCCGGCGGTGCAAAGCGAAGGCTGTCGCCCTCGCGCGCGATGTCAGTGATCGGATGCGAGCCGCCCTGAGCGTCGATCAAGCTGATCGCCAGCGGCTCGACCGCTTCGTTGAAGGTCAGCGACAACGTCGCCGGTGCCGTCGCCAGCACCGCTTCGGCAGCGGGCTCGCTGGCGACCAGACTGGCATGGGCATGCGCCAGCGCCGGCAATAGCAACACGACGGCAACTGCAATCAGCCAGCTTCGCCGGCACACGTCGTGAAGTGATCGGGCAGCGCGCCCGATCACATTTGCGTCGTCCGCAGTGCCGACGGTCACGGCGCTTTGGGCTTGAGCCGGAGCCCCGGCGCCGGCTCCTTCAGCGCATCGCCCGCCTGCCCCGCCGCCGGCAGTTCGATCCAGCGATGCAAGCTCTTTTCGCACTCTTGCACGACCGGGAAGTACAATGTCTTGCCGGCGGCGTCGGGCAGCTTCATCACCAGGCCGAAGGTGTCGTAGAGATTGTCGGGCAACGGCCCGCCGCGCCACGACACTTCGTCGACGGTCTCGGTGATGGTCTTGCCGTGCAGCTTCGGCTGGTCGCCCTCGATCTTGCGGGTCTTGATGTCGACGGTCCAGCCCGGCTTCATCTGCGGCTTCACCGACAGCACACCGTCCGGAATCTTGACCCGGACCGCGACGGTGGCGGTGCCGTCACAGCCATGCGGCACACTGAGCGCGGTCTGGAAGTAATTGCCCGCCACAGCCTCGTTCGGCTGCAGCGTGACATGCGCGAGCGCCGGGGCCGCGCCAAGCGCAGCGGCCGCTAAAGCCGCTGCGCCCCATACGAATGGCGCGCGCATTACTTCTTCATCCCGTGGCCGGAGTGATCCATCGTACCGTGGTCCATCTTCATCATGCTGCCGCCGGCGTCGCCCGGCGCCTTGGCGCCGACGCCTTCGACATCGAACGTCACCTGGACCTTGCCGGCCTTCTCGAACTGCAAGGTCACCGGCAGCTTGTCGCCTTCCTTCAGCGGTGACTTCAGCTCCTGGAACATGATGTGGTAGCCGCCCGGCGCGAGCTTGACGGTCTTGCCGGGCTCGATCGGCAGGCCCTTCTCGAGCATCCGCATCTTCATCACGCCGCCGTCCATCGACATCTCGTGAATCTCGACCTTGCCGGAGATATCGGCGGTGGCGGACACCAGCCGGTCGGCGGCGCTGCCCTTGTTCTCGATCGTCAGATAGCCGCCGGCGACCTTGGCGCCGCCCGGCGTGGCGCGGCTCCAGGCCTGGTCAATCACCAGATCGCCGGCCTTGACCTCGGCCGCCTGCACGGCAGCGGTGGAGAGCAGGCTGATGACGGCGGCGGACGCGAAGGCGCGGATGAGTTTGGTCATGGGAGTCCTCGATGAGGTTGTTGAAAGGGTCGGCCGGGCCGCGAACGAAACCGCATGCTGCGTTCGTTCTCGGCTCGGTCCGATGGAAGGGAATGAAAGGATGGCGCGCAGGCTGCAGGCGCGTGACGTCAGGCCGCCGGAGGCGCCCGGGCCTGGGCGCTGGCGCTGAGGCGCTGAACCGGCGGAGCAGCTTCGCGATGCAGCCACGTCAGCCGATGATAGCTGCGTTCGAGCGTGACAAAAGTCAGCGGCGCGGCGGCCGGAGTCGGGGCGCCGCCGAGGCCGACCGCACAGATCGCGCAGCAGCCGCTATCATGCGGCAAACCTGTGGCAGGCGCGCCGTCCTGGTCGGACGCCATCGCGGAGCACAGATGGACGGCAGCGAGCGGATCGGCGGACGCGGAGGCGACGAAACGGACGGCTCCGATCGGCGACAGCAGCTGCACCAGCAGCGTGAGCGCGAAGATCGGAATCGTGAGTTTCAGACATCGGCGCATCGCGGCCTGTCCTCCATTGTGGCGCAATAACATGCAGATTTACCGCTGTCGATTGTCACTGGCGCCACCCTGCCCCAACCCCGCCGTATCAGATGCTAGCGCCACTTACACTCAAGTTGCGAGTTGCCGTTCATTTCGCCCGCCGCCTTAAATTTGAACATTCGTTGCCGTAAATGGTGACAAGTCAAAAAACTTCGGCTACCAATATGACAACAGGCTTAGCTGTAAGGCGAAAGTCTGGTGGTCCAAGTCTCGGGAGGAACCCTGACGCGCAATAATGCAGCGTCGCCCGTCAATCAAAACAATAAATCCAAAACGTTCGGGAAAATATTAGGGTCGACAAGGTTTTCAGCAGGGCACCCGCCCTGCTTTTTCTTTTCCGTTCACGTTCGGCGCAGTTGTTTTCGCACCGCGTTTCGATGCTGGTCCGCGTTCACGCGAACACACGCGCCATGGCGCCATCGCACCGAGGCAGCGATTCGGCTGACAATTCACACCGTGACGGCGTGCTCCATCATCCCCTCGGTGCCGAAGATTCGGAGATAGCGCTGGAGGTCGGCGTCGGGACCGGTGGCTTTGGTGGGATTGTCGGACAGCTTCACCGCAGGCCGGCCGGCGGCTTCGACGACCTTGCACACCAGCGAGATCGGATCGAGCGCGTTGCCGCCGTTCGGCGCGCAGCCGCGGAAATCGTTGGTGAGATTGGTGCCCCAGCCGTAGCTGACCCGGACGCGGCCCTTGAAGTGCCAGAACGATCGTTCGATCGAATCGATGTCCATGCCGTCGGACAAGATCAGCAGCTTCTCCCTGGGGTCCCGTCCCTTGGCTCGCCACCATTCGATCAGTTCGTCACCGCCTTCGATCGGCGGCTTGCTGTCCGGACGCGCGCCCGTCCAATCCGCGACCCAGTCGGGAGCGCTGCGCAGGAACGACGTCGTCCCGTAGGTGTCCGGCAGAATGACCAACAGGTTGCCGTCATAGAGGTGCTGCCAGTCGTCGAGCACCGTATAGCGCGAGGCCGCGACCTGATCATCGTCGTCGCCGGCCAGCGCCGCATAGACCATCGACAGTTCGTGCGCATTGGTGCCGATTGCTTCCGAACCGATCTCCATGGCGACGTGAACGTTGCTGGTGCCGACGAAGGCGTCGCCGATGCCTTCCTGCAAGGCTTCGCAGCACCACCTCTGCCACAGATATCCGTGCCGGCGACGGGTGCCGAAATCACCGACCTTCAGCCGGCCGGTCGCTCTCAGCCCCTGCAGGCGCTCGACTTTGTCCCACAGCTTCGCCTTGGCGCGCGCATACAGCACGTCGAGTTCGAACCGCCCCATGTTGCGCATCGCCTTGCGGGCGCGCAGTTCGTTGATGATCGACAGCGCCGGGATTTCCCACATCGTGGTGAGCGGCCACGGCCCGGCAAAACGAAGCTCGTACTGGCCGTCGCGAACCTCCACCTCGTAGTCCGGCAGCGCGAAGGTCTCGAGCCACGACAGGAATTCGGGACGAAAGATCTGCTTCTTGCCGTAGAACGTATTGCCGGCGAGCCAGATCATTTCCCGCTTGGACAGGCGAAGCGTCCGCGCATGGTCGAGTTGCGCCCGCAATTCGCCGATATCGATCTCGTCGGCGATCCGCACCGTCTTGGTGCGGTTGATCACCCCGAAAGTGACCGGCGTGTCGCGGTGCTTCATCCAGATCAGCTGCAGCATCAGCAGCTTGTAGAAATCGGTATCGAGCAGCGTGCGGACCACCGGGTCCATCCGGTAGTTGTGGTTGTGGACCCTGGTGGCGATGTCGGTGAAGCTCATCTGGGAAGCCCTAAACGGTCGGGGGCTGGCGCTGCCGCATCGCGCAGATCGAGCCGCCCCGATCGATCCGCTCCCTGGTCGAGATTCACTCTCGCAGTCGAACCTAACAGAATTGCAAACTCGCCGGCGAGTGAGCGACGCCACCACCGGCATTGCCGCGGCGCCGCGATCATGCGCGTCGACACCAAGCGCCCTATAGCGGAATGCCCATCAGCTTGACGAGGCGATCGACCCCGAGCCAACCGGCCCGATAGGCGTACAGCGCGACCGCGAAGATCACCGCCGAGATCAGCGTGGTCCACAGCGCCTTGCGAACCATGAGCGCTGCGACCGGCGCGCCCGGATCGGTGCCGTCGATCTCGTCGCCCTGCCCGGCCTCCGCGCGATTGCGGACGCCGAACGGCAGCGCCATGAACAGCACGACCCACCACAGCACGAAGTAGATCGCCAGCAGACTGCCGATCTGGCTGATCATCGCTTACGACTGCTCGATCTCGACCAGCGCCCCCGAGAAGTCCTTCGGGTGCAGGAACAGCACCGGCTTGCCGTGCGCGCCGATCTTCGGTTGACCATCGCCAAGCACCCGCGCACCTTCCTTGATCAGCGTGTCGCGCGCCGCGATGATGTCCGGCACCTCGTAGCAGACGTGATGAATGCCGCCGTCGGCGTTGCGATCGAGGAACTTGGCGATCGGCGAGGCTTCGCCGAGCGGCTGAATGAATTCTATCTTGGTGTTCGGCAGCGTCACGAACACGGTGATGACGCCGTGCTCCGGCAGCGGCACCGCGTCGGAAATCTCCGCCTGGAAGGCGCTGCCGTAGATCTTGGCGGCCGACACCGCATCCTTCACCGCAATCGCCACATGATTGAGCCGCCCGAGCATCACACCGTCTCCGTCGTTGTTTCTTGTCGTTGAGGTTTTTTGTCGCGTTCGATGGCTCCGGTTCTGAGCGAAACAGCCCCGAAACTCCAGCCCTTATTTTGTCGCGTAATTGGCCACCGAGCGGTGCCGCAGTGCGGGAAACGGATGTGTTCGACGAAACCGGTTCACGCTCGGATTAGACGATCCGGCCGCTCCAAACGGCACTGAGCCCTCATCTTGAGGGCGCCCGGCGAAGCCGGGCGTCTCGAAGGATGGGGCCACGAGGTGCATGCGGCCCATGGTTCGAGACGGCGCTGCGCGCCTCCTCACCATGAGGCTGTGCCGTGTTCCCGGCCATCACGGATAACTACGCCGTCAGCACGTGGACGACGCAGAGTGGCTTCTTGCCCCAATGCTGCTGGATGACCGAGCGGACTGTACGCCGGACGGACTCCGCGACCGAGTCGGGATCGCGTCGCTTGGCCCGCGGCAAGCCCTCGACCGTCGCCACCACGGCGTCGAACACGATGTCATCGAACGGCTCGCCGGCGCTGGTGTTTTCCGGCACGCCGATCAGCTCGACTTCCGGATCGTCGACGAGTTCGCCCGCCTCGGTCATCGCCAGCGCCACCACGGCGCAGCCGGCGAACGCCATCTTGCGGCGCTCGACGACGGCCCGCGACTTGTCCTCTTCGAGGATGCTGCCGTCCTTGTAGAGACGACCGGCGGGTAGTTGCTCGATGACCGCGGGATCGCCCGGACCGAGCCGGATCAGATCGCCGTTGCGGCAGGTCATCACCTTCGGCACGCCCATCTGCCGTGCCAGCTTGGCGTGCTCGTTGAGATGCAGCGCCTCGCCGTGCACCGGGATCAGCAATTGCGGCCGCACCCAGGAGATCAGTTCGCGCAGCTCGTCCCGGCGCGGATGGCCGGAGACGTGGACCAGGTGATCGCGATCGGTGATCACATCGATGCCCTGATTGACCAAGCCGTTGATGATGCTGCCCACCGCCTTCTCGTTGCCCGGGATGGTGCGCGACGAGAAGATCACGCAGTCGCCCTTGTTCAGCGTCACTTCCGGATGGTCGTCGCGCGCGATCCGCGCCAGTGCGGCGCGCGGCTCGCCCTGGCTGCCGGTGCACAGCGCCAGCACCTTGTCCGGCGGGAAATGGCCGTAGTACTCGGGTCCGCGGAAGCTCGGCACGCCGTCGAGATAGCCGCATTCGCGGGCGACGTTCGAGACGCGGTCCATCGCTCGGCCGACCAGCACGACCTCGCGGCCAGCCGCCTTCGCGGCATCGGCGACGGCGCGAATGCGGCCGACGTTCGACGCGAAGGTCGTCACCGCGACGCGGCCCTTGGCCGATTTGATCAGGCCGGTGAGCGAGACGCCGACTTCGGATTCCGACGGCGAACGGCCGTCGCGCACCGCGTTGGTCGAGTCGCCGACCAGCGCCAACACCCCCTCGTCGCCGATCTCGCGCAGCCGCTTTTCATCCGTCGGCGGGCCGACGACCGGCGTCGGGTCGATCTTCCAGTCGCCGGTGTGCAGCACGGTGCCGACGGAAGTGCGGATCGCCAGCGCATGGCTTTCCGGGATCGAGTGCGCGACCGGGATGAACTCGACGCTGAATGGGCCAAGATCGATCGTGCCGCCGGACGGCACCTCGGTGATCGGAATCTTCAGCGTGGTGCGTTCGGCCGCGAGCTTGGCGGCGAACAGCGAAGCGCTGAACTTGGTGGCGTAGATCGGGCACTTCAGCTTCGGCCACAGATCGATGATCGCGCCGAAATGATCCTCGTGGGCATGGGTCAGCACGATGCCAACGAGGTTCTTCTTCTCTTTCTCGAGGAAGCGGATGTCCGGCATGATCAGATCGATGCCGGGCAGATGCTCCTCGTCACCGAACGACACACCGAGGTCGACCGCCAGCCAGCTGCGCTGAGCACGGTTGCCGAGGCCGTAGATCGACAGGTTCATGCCGATCTCGCCGACGCCGCCGAGCGGTGCGAAAAAGAGTTCGTCGGGTCGTGCCATTACGCGGCTCCTGATGACGCAGCCGAGCGGAAATACACGTCCCCGGCGGGGATCGGTACCCTCCTTCCGTCGGCGGTGCGAACGATGAGGCAGCCGGTGTCGTCGATGGTTTCGAAAATGCCGTCGATGGTGGCCGATCCGGACTGGATCGACACCGGCTCGCCGATCCGGGTGGCGCGGGCGAGCCATTGCTTGCGGATTTCGCCGAAGCCCCGCCCCTCGTCCCAGATGCCGCGGATCTCGGTCCAGGCATCGGACAGCGCAGCGAACAGATCCTCGGCGCTCACTTGAATGCCGAGGCTGTGCAGCGACGCTGCGGGATACGGCGTGTCGTCGGGCGCGGCAACCACATTGGTGCCCATGCCGACCACGACGGCGAGCCGGTCGGTGCCGACGTTTTCGGCCTCGAGCAGAATCCCGGTGAGCTTCTTGCCGTCAGCCAGCACGTCGTTCGGCCATTTCAGCGCGAAGCCGGCGGCGACGCCGCCGCGTGCGCGGGCCTCCAGACTGACTTGCTGCAGCGCGCGTTCGAGCGCGAGGCCGGCGGCGAAGCTCAGCGTCGCGGCGACGCTCGGCGGCACGTGCATCACTTCGAGAACGCTGGCGGCGAGATTGCCGCGCGGCGCGATCCAGGCCCGCTGACGGCGGCCGCGGCCCGAAGTCTGTTCGGTGGTGACGAACCAGATCGGACCGGCCTCGCCTGCCCGCGCGCGGGCCAGCGCCTCGGTGTTGGTCGATCCGATGGAATCAAAAGCGGCGAGCCGGTAGCCCGCCGCTTCCGCTTTCGACCCGAGGCGTAGCGCCATCCTAGAACAGCGACTTGGCTGCGGCTGTGGCCGCATTCACCAGCGGCGCTGGATAGATGAAGAACAGCATGTTGAACAGCCCGGCGACCGCCAGCACGCCGCGCAGCTCCAGCCGCACCCGGTCGATACCCGGGGCCGGCTCGTCGAAATACATCACCTTGATGATGAGCAGGTAGTAGTAGGCACCCACCACGCTGGTGACGACGCCGATCACCGCGAGCGCGAACAGGCCGGCCTTGATGGCCGCCATGAACACGTAGAACTTGGCGAAGAAGCCGGCGAGCGGCGGGATGCCGGCCATCGAGAACAGCAGCATCGCGAAGAAGAACGCCAGCGCCGGGTTGGTGCGCGACAGGCCGGCGAAGTCGCTGATGTTCTCGACGTGCAGACCGTTGCGACGCATCGACAGGATCACCGCGAACGCGCCCAGCGTCATCGCCACATAGATCGAGATGTAGACGATCACGCCCTGCGCGCCTTCGACCGTGCCGGCCGACAGGCCGACCAGCGCGAAGCCGATATGGCCGATCGCCGAATAGGCCATCAGGCGTTTGATGTTCTTCTGGCCGATCGCCGCGAACGAGCCGAGCGCCATCGAGGCGATTGCCACGAACACCACGATCTGCTGCCACTGCGGCACGATGCCGGGGAACGCCGTCAGCGTCACACGGGTGAAGATCGCCAGACCAGCGACCTTAGGGGCCGAGGCGAAGAACGCGGTGACCGGGGTCGGCGCGCCTTCATAGACGTCCGGCGTCCACATGTGGAACGGCACGGCCGAGACCTTGAAGCAGAGCGCGGCGAGCAGGAAGACAAGGCCGAACACCAGGCCGATATTGCCGTCCTTGGCCGCCGCGGCGATGCCGGCGAACTGCACGGTGCCGGTGAAGCCATAGATCAGCGAGGCGCCGTAGAGCAGCATGCCGGACGACAGCGCGCCGAGAATGAAATACTTCATGCCGGCTTCGTTGGACTTAGCGTCCTCGCGGTTGCTGGCGGCGACGACGTAGAGCGCCAGGCTCATCAGCTCGAGGCCGAGATACAGCATGATCAGGTCGCCGGCCGAGATCAGCAGCATCATGCCGGCCGACGACAGCAGCACCAGGATGGCGTATTCGAACATCCGCTTCGACGGATCGGTCAGGTTCTCGGCCGACAGGATCAGCGTCACCGCCGAGCCGATCAGCGCCAGCACCTTCAGGAAGCGGGCGAAGTCGTCGACGATGAAGCTGCCGCCGAAGGTGACCAGCTTGCCGGGCGGCAGCAGCACGACCAGCGCCCCGACCACGACCAGCAGAACGACCGCGAGCGTTGCGACCAGCCCGGTGGTGCGCGGCCCGCGATAGGCGCCGAGCATCAACAGCAGCATCGCGCCGACCACCAGCACGATTTCGGGCAGGACCGGGACCAGCGAATAACCGGCGATATCGATATTCATAGCGTGCAGTCCTTGCCGGTTAAGGTAGCGCAGCTGCCTTCACGGCAGTCGCGACGGCGGCGTATTGGTTGACGAGGTGCTGGACCGAGGCGGCCGACATGTCGAGCACCGGCTTCGGATAGAAGCCGAACAGGATGGTCAGCACCACGAACGGCGCCAGAATGACGCTCTCACGCAGGGTCAGGTCCTTGATCGAGGCGAGCGCCGGCTTGGTCAGCGCACCGAACACCACCTTGCGATACAGCCAGAGCGCATAGGCCGCCGACAGGATCACGCCCAGCGCCGCGAAGGTCGCGGTCGGGATGTTGGTCCGGAAGGTGCCCATCAGCGTGAGGAATTCGCCGACGAAGCCCGACGTGCCCGGCAGGCCGACATTGGCCATGGTGAACACCAGGAACACGAAGGCGTACAGCGGCATCCGGTTGACCAGCCCGCCATAGGCGGCGATCTCGCGGGTGTGCATGCGGTCGTAGATCACGCCGACGCAGAGGAACAGCGCGCCGGACACGATGCCGTGCGAGATCATCTGGAACACGCTGCCGGCGACGCCCTGGGTGTTGCCGGCGAAGATCCCCATGGTGACGAAGCCCATATGCGCGACCGAGGAGTACGCGATCAGCTTCTTGATGTCCTCCTGCATCAGCGCGACCAGCGAGGTGTAGACGATCGCGATCACGGAGAGCGTGTAGACCAGCGGCGCGAAATACACCGAGGCGTCGGGGAACATCGGCAGCGAGAACCGCAGGAAGCCGTAGCCGCCCATCTTCAGCATGATCGCGGCCAGCACCACGGAGCCGGCGGTCGGCGCCTCGACGTGCGCGTCGGGGAGCCAGGTGTGTACCGGCCACATCGGCATCTTCACCGCGAACGAGGCGAAGAACGCCAGCCACGCCCAGGTCTGCAGGTTGCGCGGCAGCGCGGTGGTCATCAGCGTCGGGATGTCGGTGGTGCCCGCGGTCCAGTACATCGCCATGATGGCCAGCAGCATCAGCACCGAGCCGAGCAGCGTGTACAGGAAGAACTTGAACGACGCGTACACCCGGCGCGGGCCGCCCCAGACGCCGATGATCAGGAACATCGGGATCAGGCCGCCTTCGAAGAACAGATAGAACAGCACCAGATCGAGCGCCGAGAAGGTGCCGATCATCAGCGTTTCCAGGATCAGGAACGCCATCATGTATTCGCGCACCCGGAACGTCACCGACTTCCAGCTGGCGAGGATGCAGAACGGCATGATCGCCGTGGTCAGGATCACCAGCGGCAGCGAAATGCCGTCGAGGCCCATGTGGTAGGTGATGGTGTTGCCGAGCCAGGGCGCCTTCTCGACGAACTGGAAGCCCGGGTTCGACGCATCGAACCGCGCCACCAGGATCAGTGACACCGCGAAAGTGATCAGCGTGGTCCACAGCGAGATCCAGCGCGCGTTGCGGCGCGCGGCCTCGTCGTCGCCGCGGGCCAGATAGACCAGCAGCGCGCCGACCAGCGGCAGGAAGGTGACGACCGACAGGATCGGCCAAGTCATGATTGAAGCCGACATTACCGGCCTCCCCCGCCGAGCATGAACCAGGTAATCAGACCGGCCACGCCGATCAGCATCGCGAATGCGTAGTGGTAGAGATAGCCGGTCTGCAGCTTGACCACCCCGCGGGTGACGTCGAGCACGCGGGCCGAGATGCCGTCCGGACCGAGGCCGTCGATCAGCATGCCGTCCCCCTTCTTCCAGAGCTGGCGGCCGATCCACTTCGCAGGCCGCACGAAGATGACGTCGTACAGCTCGTCGAAGTACCACTTGTTGAGAAGGAAATTGTACAGCAGCGGGTGCTGGGTCGCGAGTTCGACCGGCAGATACGGCCGGCGGATGTAGAACAGATACGACACCAGGAAGCCCACCACCATCATCACCGTCGGCAGATAGGCGATGCCGGCCGGGATGTGATGCATCTCCTCGATGATGTGCGGGTGCATCTTCAGCGACTCGCGGAAGAACTCCTCGACGCCGTGCCCGGCGAACAGCTCCTTGAACGGATAGCCGGCCGCCAGCGCGCCGAAGGCGAGCACGAACAGCGGGATCGTCATGGTCAGCGGGCTCTCGTGCGCGGCTTCGTAGTGCTTACGATCGGCCGGCTCGCCGTGGAACGTCTTGAAGATCAGACGCCACGAGTAGAACGAGGTCAGCAGCGCCGCGACGACCGTCATCAGGAAGCCGTAGAACGCCATCGGGTTGTGCGAGACGTAGGCCGACTCGATGATCGCGTCCTTGGAGAAGTAGCCGGCGGTCAGCGGGAACCCGGTCAGCGCCAGGGTGCCGATCACCATCACCGCATAGGTGAAGGGGATGCGGTCCTTGAGGCCGCCCATGTGGCGGATGTCCTGCTCGTGATGCATCGCGTGGATCACCGAGCCGGCGCCCAGGAACAGCAGCGCCTTGAAGAAGGCGTGCGTGAACAGATGGAACATGCCGACCGAATAGGCCCCTGCTCCCAGCGCCACGAACATATAGCCGAGCTGCGAACAGGTCGAATACGCCACGATCCGCTTGATGTCGTTCTGGACAAGACCGATGGTCGCCGCGAACAGCGCGGTGGTGCCGCCGAAGAACATCACCACGGCCTGGGCGTTCGGCGCCAGTTCGAACAGCGGCGACATCCGGGCGACCATGAAGACGCCGGCGGTGACCATGGTGGCGGCGTGGATCAGCGCCGACACCGGGGTCGGGCCTTCCATCGCGTCCGGCAGCCAGGTGTGCAGCAGGAACTGCGCCGACTTGCCCATCGCGCCCATGAACAGCAGCAGGCAGGCCAGCGTCAGCGCATCGGCGTGCCAGCCGAAGAAGTTGATGGTCTTGCCGGTCAGCCCGGGCGCGGCCGCGAAGATGGTGTCGAAATCGGTCGACGCCACCAGCACGAAGATCGTGAAGATGCCGAGCAGGAAGCCGAAGTCGCCGACGCGGTTGACCACGAAGGCCTTGATCGCCGCGGCGTTGGCGGACGGCTTTTGATACCAGAAGCCGATCAAGAGATAGCTCGCCAGACCGACGCCTTCCCAGCCGAAGAACAGCTGCAGCAGATTGTCGGCGGTCACCAGCATCAGCATCGCGAAGGTGAACAGCGACAGGTAGCCGAAGAACCGCGGACGATGCGGATCCTCGTGCATGTAGCCGATCGAATACAGGTGGACGAGCGACGACACCGTCGTCACCACCACCAGCATCACGGCGGTCAGCGTGTCGACGCGGAGCGTCCAGGCGACCTGCAGGTCGCCCGAATTGATCCAGGGCAACACCGGCACGCGGATATCGTGGTGCATGAAGCCGACGTCGACCAGCGTCACCCAGGACAGCGCCGCCGAGATCAGCAGCAGCGTGGTGGTGACGATCTCGGCGAGGCGTGAGCCTACCGCGGCCGGCTCGACCGGGCCGTGCGCATGGTCGTCGTGAGCGTGATCGTCATGACCATGGGCCGCGTGCGCGTGGGCGTCGTGGCCGACCGGCTCGGAATGCGTCTCGTGGATCACCGCGGCGTCACCGCCGACCGGAGCCGTGTGACCATGGCCGTGGCCGTGGTCATCATGATGCTCGACGGTGTCGCCGCTCGGGTTGCGGGCGTGCGCGCCGACGAGGGCGATGACGGCCGCGATCAGCGCGCCGATCAGCGGCAGGAATACGATAGCCTGGATCATGCGCGCGCCTTCGCCTTGAGCCGGATCGCGTCGCGGGTCAGCGACGGGTGATGGACGATCATGCCCTAGCCCTTCATCAGGTTGATATCTTCAACCGCGATCGTGCCGCGGTTGCGGAAGAACACCACGAGCACCGCAAGGCCGATCGCGGCCTCGGCCGCGGCCACGGTCAGCACCAGGAGTGCGAAGACCTGACCGACGATGTCGTTGAGAAAGATCGAGAACGCCACCAGGTTGATGTTCACGGCGAGCAGGATCAGCTCGATCGACATCAGGATGATGATGACGTTCTTGCGGTTGAGGAAGATGCCGAGAATGCCGAGCGTGAACAGAACGGCGGCGACCGACAGGAAGTGACCCAGACCGATCTCGTTCATCGCACCCACTCCGCGGAGTCGCTGTCGGACAGTCCCTGCCCCGGCTTGACCTTGCGCAGCGCCATCGCGGTCTCCTTCGACCGCGCGTTCTGCTCGGCGATGTTCTGCCGCTTCACCGACTTCTTGTGGCGCAGCGTCAGGACGATCGCGCCGACCATCGCCACCAGCAGGATCATGCCCGAGATCTGGAAGTAATGGATGTAGCGGGTGTACAGCACCAGGCCGAGCGCCTCGGTGTTGGTGACGCCCGCCGGGATCGGCGCCGTGATCGTCTTGGTGACGGTCGGCGTGATCACCCAGCCGCCGGCGAGCAGCAGCAGTTCGGCGAGGAAGATGAAGCCGATCAGGAGGCCGAACGGCAGATATTCGAGGAAGCCCTCGCGCAGCCGGCTGAAGTCGACGTCGAGCATCATGATCACGAACAGGAACAGCACCGCGACGGCGCCGACATAGACCACGATCAGGATCATCGCCAGGAATTCGGCGCCCATCAGCACGAACATGCCGGCGGCGTTGACGAACACCAGGATCAAGAACAGCGCCGAGTGCACCGGGTTGCGCGCGAACACCACCATGACGGCGGCCGCGATCGCTGCGCCGGCGTAGAGATAGAAGAACAGGACTGGCATGGACATGGCGTCAGCTCACCGGTACGGCGCGTCGAGTTCGATGGACTTGGCGATCTCACGCTCCCAGCGATCACCGTTCGCGAGCAGCCTGGCCTTGTCGTAGTACAGCTCTTCGCGGGTCTCCGTGGAGAACTCGAAGTTCGGTCCCTCGACGATGGCGTCGACCGGACAGGCCTCCTGGCACAGACCGCAATAGATGCACTTCACCATGTCGAGGTCGTAGCGCACGGTGCGGCGGGTGCCGTCGTTGCGCCGCGGACCGGCCTCGATGGTGATCGCCTGCGCCGGACACACCGCCTCGCACAGCTTGCAGGCGATGCAGCGCTCTTCGCCGTTGGGATAGCGGCGCAGCGCGTGCTCGCCGCGGAAGCGGGGCGAGATCGGGTTCTTCTCGAAAGGATAATTGATCGTCGGCTTCGGCTTGAAGAAATAGCGCATGGCGAGGAAGAACGCCGATACGAATTCCGTCAGCAGCAGCGAGCGGGCGGTTGCGTTGATGTTCATAGAGGCCTCATTTCGGCGCGAGCCCCGCGAATTGCAGGACGGCGGCGACGATCACCACCATCGCCAGCGACAGCGGCAGGAACACCTTCCAGCCGAGCCGCATCAGTTGGTCGTAGCGGTAGCGCGGCACGATCGCCTTCGCCATCGCGAACAGGAAGAACATGAACAGGACTTTGAGCGCGAACCAGACGATGCCCGGCACCCAGGTGAACGGCGCGTAAGGCACCGGCGGCAGCCAGCCGCCGAGGAACAGGATCGTGCCCATCGCGCACATCGTGACGATGGCAACGTATTCGCCGAGCATGAACAGCAGATACGGCGTCGACGAGTATTCGACCATGAAGCCGGCGACCAGTTCCGATTCCGCTTCGACGAGGTCGAACGGCGGACGGTTGGTCTCGGCCAGCGCCGACACGTAGAACACCACGAACATCGGGAACAGCGGCAGCCAGTACCAGCCGAGCATGCCCCACTTCGAGTTCTGCGCCTCGACCACCGCGGTCAGGTTCAGCGAGCCGACGCACAGCAGGACGCAGATCACGACGAAGCCGATCGAGACTTCGTAAGACACCATCTGCGCCGCGGAGCGCAGCGCCGCGAGGAACGGATATTTCGAGTTCGACGACCAGCCGGCCATGATGATGCCGTAGACCGACAGTGACGACACCGCGAGGATGAACAGCACACCGACATTGATGTCGGCGATCACCCAGCCGGCGTTGACCGGGATGACGGCCCAGGCCGACAGCGCCAGCACGCAGGTGACCAGCGGCGCCAGCAGGAACACGCCCTTGTTGGCGCTGTCCGGAACCGTCGGCTCCTTCAGCACGAACTTCAGCAAGTCCGCGAAGGACTGCAGCAGGCCCCAGGGGCCAACCACGTTCGGGCCACGCCGGATCTGCACCGCCGCCCAGATCTTGCGGTCGGCGAGCAGGATGTAGGCGATCGAGATCAGCAGGATGACCAGCAGCAGCACGCTCTGGCCGATCACGATGATCAGCGGCCACAGGTTGGTCATGAAGAAATCAGCCATCGGTCCTGCCTATTCCGCCGCCGTCAGCATTTGGCCCGAGGCGAGACGGGAGCACTCCGCCATCACCGCCGAGGCCCGCGCGATCGGGTTGGTCATGAAGTAATCCGCAATCACCGGCTTGAACGGCGCCTTGTCGATGCTGCCGCCCGCGGCGGCGAGCGTGCGCACGGCACCGGCGTCGCCGGCTTCGATCTGGTCGACCCGCATCAGATGCGGCACGGCGCCGAACATCGCCTTGCGCAGCGCCTGCAGCGAGTCGTAGGGCAGCCGCGCGCCGAGCGCGTCGGACAGCGCCCGGATGATCGCCCAGTCCTCGCGCGCGTCACCCGGCGGGAACGACGCGCGGTTGGCGATCTGCACCCGGCCCTCGGTGTTGACGTAGATGCCCGACTTCTCGGTGTAGGCAGCGCCCGGCAGGATCACGTCGGCGCGGTGCGCGCCGCGGTCGCCATGGGTGCCGATATAGACGACGAAGGCGCCGTCCGGCAGCTTCACCTCGTCGGCGCCGAGCGCGAACACGACGTCCATCGCGCCCTGCGTGGTCATCTGCGCCAGGTCCTTGCCGCCCTCGCCCGGCGCGAAGCCGATGTCGAGCGCGCCGACGCTGGAGGCCGCCGGATGCAGCACGGCAAAACCGTTCCAGCCGTCCTTCACCGCGCCGATATCGCCCGCGAGCTTTGCAGCCGCCGACAGCAGCGCCGCGCCGTCACGCCGCGACGTCGCCGCGGCGCCGATCAGCACGATCGGGTTCTTGGCGTTCTTCAGCGTCTCGGCGAACGAATGCTTGCCGGCCGCAAGATCAGCCAGCGTGTCGGAGCCGGCGCCGAGATAGTCGTACGAATAGGTCAGCTCGGCCTGCTCGCCGATCACGCCGATCGCCAGCTGGCCGGTGCGCCAGCGCTTGCGGATGCGGGCGTTGAGGATCGAGGCTTCCTTGCGCGGGTTGGAGCCGATGATCAGCAACGCATCCGCCTGCTCGATGCCGGCGATGGTCGGGTTGAAGATGTAGGACGCCCGGCCCGCCTTCGGGTTGAACGCCGCGACGCTTTCGGCCGCCAGATTCGACGAGCCGAGCTGCTCCAGCAGCTGCTTCAGCGCGAACATCTCTTCGACCGCGGCGAGATCGCCGGCGATCGCGCCGATCTTCTTGGCATCGGCAGCGGCGACCTTGGCCTTGATCAGGCCGAACGCCTCCGGCCAGCTCGCCGGGCGCAGCTTGCCGCCCTCGCGGACGTAAGGCTGATCGAGCCGCTGGGTACGCAGGCCGTCGACGATGTGGCGGGTCTTGTCGGAGATCCACTCCTCGTTGATCGCCTCGTTGACGCGCGGCAGGATGCGCATCACTTCGCGGCCGCGGGTATCGACGCGGATCGAAGAGCCGACGCCGTCCATGACGTCGACCGACTGCGTCTTGCCGAGTTCCCAGGGCCGCGCCGCGAAGGCGTAGGGCTTGGAGGTCAGCGCGCCGACCGGGCAGATGTCGACGAGATTGCCCTGCAGCTCCGAGGTCAGCGCGCTCTCGAGATAGGAGGTGATCTCCATGTCCTCGCCGCGGCCGATCGCGCCCATCTCCGGCACGCCGCAGACTTCCGCGGCGAAGCGCACACATCGGGTGCACTGGATGCAGCGGTTCATCGAGGTCTTGACCAGCACGCCGAGATACTTGTCCTCGACGGCGCGCTTGTTCTCGGCGAACCGGCTGGTGTCGACGCCGTAGCCCATCGCCTGATCCTGCAGGTCGCACTCGCCGCCCTGATCGCAGATCGGGCAGTCGAGCGGATGGTTGATCAGCAGGAATTCCATCACGCCCTCGCGGGCCTTCTTCACCATCGGAGACTTGGTGTTGATCTCCGGCGGCTCGCCGTTCGGGCCGGGGCGGCAATCGCGCACGCCCCAGGCGCAGCTCGCGACCGGCTTCGGCGTGCCCTTCAGCTCGACCAGGCACATCCGGCAGTTGCCGGCGATCGACAGCCGCTCGTGATAACAAAATCGCGGAATCTCGGCGCCGGCCGACTCGCAGGCCTGCAGCAGCGTGTATTCCGGCGGAACCTCGACTTCCTTGCCGTCGACGATGATCTTGATCATGGCTGTTACTCCGCCGCCACCATATGCGCCGGATCGAGCACGCCCTGGTCGTCGAGCGTGGCCTTGCGCGAGAAATCGTCGATGCGGCGCTCGATCTCCGGACGGAAGGCGCGGATCAGGCCCTGGATCGGCCAGGCCGCGGCGTCGCCGAGCGCACAGATGGTGTGACCTTCGACCTGCTTGGTCACTTCGAGCAGCATGTCGATTTCGCGCTTGTGGGCGCGGCCTTCGACCATGCGGCTGAGCACGCGCCACATCCAGCCGGTGCCTTCGCGGCACGGCGTGCACTGGCCGCAGCTCTCATGCTTGAAGAAGTAGCTGATACGGGCGATCGCGGCGACGACGTCGGTGGACTTGTCCATGACGATGACGCCGGCGGTGCCGAAGCTCGACTTCACCGCGCGGGTGCCGTCGAAGTCCATGATGAGTTCCTGGCAGTCAGCGGCCGGGATCAGCGGGCACGACGCGCCGCCCGGAATGATCGCCAGCAGATTGTCCCAGCCGCCGCGAATGCCGCCGCCGTGCTTCTCGATCAGCTCGCGGAACGGAATGCCCATCGCGTCTTCGACGACGCAGGGCGTGTTGACGTGGCCGGAGATGCCATAAAGCTTGGTGCCGACATTGTTCGGCCGGCCGATGCCGGAGAACCAGGCCGCGCCGCGGCGCAGAATGTCCGGCGCCACCGCGATCGACTCGACGTTGTTGACCGTGGTCGGGCAGCCGTACAGGCCGACGTTCGCCGGAAACGGCGGCTTCAGCCGCGGCTGGCCCTTCTTGCCTTCGAGGCTCTCCAGCAGCGCGGTTTCCTCGCCGCAGATATAGGCGCCGGCACCGTGCGCGACGTAGAGGTCGAACGGATAGCCGTGGACGTTGTCCTTGCCGATCAGCTTGGCCTCGTAGGCCTGATCGATCGCCGCCTGCAGATGCTCGCGTTCGCGGATGAATTCGCCGCGCACGTAGATGTAGCCGACATGGGCGCCCATCGCGCAGCCGGCGATCAGGCAGCCCTCGACCAGCGTATGCGGGTCGTGCCGCATGATCTCGCGATCCTTGCAGGTGCCCGGCTCGGATTCGTCGGCGTTGACGACCAGATAGCTCGGCCGGCCGTCGGCATTGTCCTTCGGCATGAAGGACCATTTCAGGCCGGTCGGGAAGCCGGCGCCACCGCGGCCGCGCAGCCCCGACGCCTTCATCTCGCTGATGATCCAGTCGCGACCCTTGTCGATGATCGCCTTGGTGCCTTCCCATTGGCCGCGACGGCGCGCGCCTTTGAGGCCCCAGTCGTCGAGGCCGTACAGGTTCCGGAAGATGCGGTCCTTGTCGTCGAGCATGGCTTGCGACGTTCCCTGTCAGCGATTCGATTGCATGTAGGCGAGCCCGGCAGCGCATCCCCCGAAGGTGAGCGCCCAGATCAGGCTCGACTCGAATGTCGCGCTGAGCGCGTAGCGCTGCAGCACGAAGATGAAGACGGCCGCGACGACGGCGTGCGTCGCGATGTAGAGCGGCTTGCTCATCGGTACGGTCCCCTCGGCCCTACCCCGGCCGATGCTCATCGGCGCGGTCATGGCGGGTTCTTTTCGGTGGCGTCGGCGGTCGGCGCCTTCGGGTCCGGCCGCTCGCGCACGTTCGCTTCGGCCGTGGTCCGCTTCGGCTCGTGATCGGTCAGCGCCGGACCTTCATTGCCGCCCGGCTCGACATTGATGCCGCCGGTCTTCAGCGTCGACGGACCGGTGCTCGGCGCGGCATATTGCCGGCCGTTCTGCGGGCCTGGCTTCGGCGGATTGCCGGCGGCGAAACCGTCGATCACGTTGTTCAGGAGCTCCGGCGTCAGATCCTCGTAGGTATCCTTCCAGATCTGCACCATCGGCGCGTTGACGCAGGCGCCGGCGCACTCGACCTCTTCCCAGGAGAAGTCGCCGTCGGCCGACAGATGGAAGGGATCGTGATGGATACGGTTCTTGCAGACTTCGATCAGTTCGCCGGCGCCGCGCAGCATGCAGGGCGTGGTGCCGCAGACCTGGACGTGCGCCTTCTTTCCGACCGGATTGAGCTGGAACATGGTGTAGAAGGTCGCCACTTCCAGCGCGCGGATGTACGGCATCTCCAGCATGTCGGCGACCACGCGGATAGCGGCCTCGGGCAGCCAGCCGCCGGACTGCTCCTGCGCCCGCCACATCATGGCGATCACCGCCGAGAATTGGCGGCCGGGCGGATATTTGCCGATTTCGCGCTGCGCCCAGGCGAGGTTGTCCTCGGTGAAGGCGAAGCTGGCGGGTTGCTGCTCTTTCGGAGCCAGACGACGGACGGACATGATCAGTTTCTCATCGCGCGCTTCGCCGCGCTCGCATTCAGGTTTTCGATACGGGCCAGCCAGAACGCGCTCGCGGTTCCGACGACGTTGTAGCCGACATTCGACGCGACCTTGATCCGATCGAGGATCGCGAGGTCGACGACGGCCTCGAACTGGTTGCTGCCGGGGTCGTACACCACCAGCTTCAGCGGCGTGTGTTCGAGGATGAAGCGCGACACGCTGTGGGCCCGGTCGCTGCCGTGTTCCTCGCAGAGAATCGCGGTGTCGCCCTGCAGCAGCCGTTCGCCGCCGCGGATCGCGTCGATTTCGACGCCCTCGACGTCGAGCTTCACCAGATACTTGCCGCCGACCGCCAGGTGTCCGTCGTCGATCAGATCGTCGAGGCGGATCACCGGCACTTCTTCGCCCGTCTCGTCGTCGCCGACGATGCTGAGCGCTTCGTGCTTGGTGCCCGACAGCCGCGCGGTGCCGCGCGTCGCGCCGATCGCGCATTTCATCACGTCGAACCGACCGCCATTGACCCGGGCGTTGTTCTCCAGCCGCGCGAAATTGGCGCCCGACGGCTCGATCGCGATGGTGCGATGACTGCCGAACGGACGGCTCGACACCAGCACCGACCAGTAGCCGTAATTCGCGCCGCAATCGACGAACGTATAATCGACGTCGGCCGAATGCGCGAACAAAAGGTCGAGCTCGATCTCGTAGCGGTAGGAGCGTTCGAGCAGCTTGCTCCAGTAGCCGTCGCCGTAGGGGAACACGAAGGTGGCGTCGGGGTTGAGCTTGATCGCGATGTCGCGCTCCGGCAGCGCCTTGCGCATCAAATTCGCGGCGGCGTTGTAGCCACGATACGAGAACGAGGACGAGACGCGGGCGCCCATCACCAGCGCGCACGCGGCCATGCGCTCGAGGGCGCTTGCCCCTTCGAGCGCGCCGGTCGCGCGGTCAAACTGGATGGGCGCGGGTGCGATCACCGATCGACCTCTCCGAACACGATGTCGAGCGAACCGAGGATGGCCGAGACGTCGGCGAGCAGATGGCCGCGGTTCATGTAGTCCATCGCCTGCAGATGCGCGAAGCCGGGAGCGCGGACTTTGCACTTGTACGGCTTGTTAGTGCCGTCGGAGACCAGGAACACGCCGAACTCACCCTTCGGCGCCTCGACGGCGACGTAGACCTGACCGGCCGGCACACGGAAGCCTTCGGTGTAGAGCTTGAAGTGATGGATCAGCGATTCCATCGAGCGCTTCATCTCGCCCCGGCGCGGCGGGAAGATCTTGTTGTCGTCGACCGCGACACGGCCCTGCCCGTCCGGCGCGCGCAGCTTGGCGATGCACTGCTTCATGATCTTGACCGACTGCCGCATCTCTTCGACACGGATGCAGTAGCGGTCGTAGCAGTCGCCGTTCTTGCCGATCGGAACATCGAATTCCATCTCGGCGTAGCACTCGTAGGGCTGAGCCTTGCGCAGGTCCCAGGCGGCGCCCGAGCCGCGCACCATGACGCCGGAGAAGCCCCACTTCCAGGCGTCGTCCAGCGAGATCACGCCGATGTCGACGTTGCGCTGCTTGAAGATACGGTTGTTGGTCAGCAGCGTCTCGAGGTCATCGACGGTCTGCACGAAGGTGTCGCACCAGGCGTCGATGTCGTCGATCAGCTGCGTCGGCATGTCCTGATGCACGCCGCCGACGCGGAAATACGCCGCGTGCATCCGGCTGCCGGACACGCGCTCGTAGAACATCATCAGCTTTTCGCGCTCTTCGAAGCCCCACAGCGGCGGGGTCAGCGCGCCGACGTCCATCGCCTGCGTGGTGACGTTGAGCATGTGCGACAGGATGCGGCTGATCTCGCAATACAGCACGCGGATCAGCTGCGCGCGGCGCGGCACTTCGATGCCGAGCAGCTTCTCGGTCGCGAGGCAGAAGGCGTGCTCCTGGCTCATCGGCGCGACGTAGTCGAGCCGGTCGAAATACGGGATCGCCTGCAGATAGGTCTTGGCTTCGATCAGCTTCTCGGTGCCGCGATGCAGCAGACCGATATGCGGATCGACCCGCTCCACGACTTCGCCGTCGAGCTCCAGCACCAGCCGCAGCACGCCGTGCGCCGCCGGATGCTGCGGGCCGAAATTGATCGTGAAGTTGCGAAGACCGGCGGCCTCGGTAGCAGCATCAGCCATGGGGCAAGCTCCGCTTGGCGGCGAACGATGAACAGCGAGCGATCACGGCTTCACCCCTGCCTTCTCGTCTCCCGGGAGGATCGGATAGTCGGCGCCCTCCCAGGGCGAGAGGAAATCGAATTTGCGGAATTCCTGGTTGAGCCGCACCGGCTCGTACACCACCCGCTTCTGGTCGTCGTCGTAACGGACTTCGACGAAGCCGCTGAGCGGGAAGTCCTTACGCAGCGGATGACCGTCGAAGCCGTAATCGGTCAGGATCCGGCGCATATCCGGATGACCGGTGATGATGATGCCGTAGAGGTCGTAGACCTCGCGCTCGAACCAGTCGGCGCCCGGAAACTCGCTGATGATCGACGGCACCATCGTGGTCTCGCCGACCTGCCCGACCAGCCGCACCCGCTCGTTCAGCGTCGGCGACAGGAAATGGTACACCATGTCGAAGCGCAGCTCGCGGCCCGGATAGTCCACCGCGGTCACGTCGATGACGCTGACGAAGCGGAAGCGCGGGTCGTCGCGCAGCACCCGCACGACGTCCACCACCTTCAGCGGATCGATCGCGATCTCGAGCTGACCATGCGCGACCGAATGACCGATCGCGGCGCCCGGCAAGGCGGCCACGATCGTCTGACCAAGGGTGTCGAGCCCGTTGTCGTCCATGAAGCAGCCTTCTTAGCGTTCGATCGTTCCGGTCCGGCGGATCTTCTTCTGCAGCAGCAGCATGCCGTACAGCAAAGCCTCGGCGGTGGGCGGGCAGCCCGGCACGTAGATGTCGACCGGGACCACGCGATCGCAGCCGCGGACGACCGCGTAGGAATAGTGATAGTAGCCGCCGCCGTTGGCGCAGGATCCCATCGAGATGACGTAGCGCGGCTCCGGCATCTGGTCGTAGACCTTGCGCAGCGCGGGGGCCATCTTGTTGGTCAGCGTGCCGGCGACGATCATCACGTCGGACTGGCGCGGCGACGCACGTGGCGCGAAGCCGAACCGCTCGGCGTCGTAGCGCGGCATCGACAGCTGCATCATCTCGACCGCGCAGCAGGCGAGACCGAAGGTCATCCACATCAGCGAGCCGGTGCGCGCCCAGGTGATCAGGTCGTCGGTCGCGGCGACGAAGAAGCCCTTATCGGACAGCTCGCGATTGACGTTCTGGAAGAACGGATCATCGGCCCCGATCGGCTTGCCGGTGTTCGGATCGATGATGCCGCGCGGCGCCGGCGCGATCAGCGGCTGAGCACCGACCGGAGTAGCCGACGGCGTCTGCTGCATCGAGGCTGGCCTCAATCCCATTCCAGTGCACCCTTCTTCCACTCATACGCGAAGCCGACGGTCAGCACGCCGAGAAACACCATCATCGACCAGAACCCGGTCGCGCCGAGCTTCCCGAACGCCACCGCCCAGGGAAACAGGAACGCGACCTCGAGATCGAAGATGATGAAGAGGATCGCGACCAGATAGAACCTCACATCGAACTTCATGCGGGCATCGCCGAAAGCGTTGAACCCGCATTCATAAGCCGAGAGTTTTTCCGGATCAGGCTGCTGATAGGCGACGGCGAATGGCGCCACCAAGAGCACAAAGCTCAGGCCAGCCGCAACCACAATAAACACGACGATTGGCAGATAACTCGGCAGAATGCCGCTCATTACCGTTCCCTATCCCGCGGTTGTGCACCGCCGCAGACTCGTTTGCATTTGAATTGTTCTACCTCCGCTTAGCGCAGTGCAACAGGGGGCGCAAGACAAGCTGTGTTGACAACGAGGTAACGGCCTATCCGGACAAGACATGGGTTCTCCCGGACACATGCGCAAACAGTGGTTCACACCTTCAACGACCGCTCCCGGTGGCAGGCCTCTTGGCTGAACCCCGGATCGTATACCGGACGGAAACCATACTCGCAGCGGACGAAACCATTTCCCGGCGCGGCGAAACTATCCTGAAACACACCCTGCCTAAGAGTCCAATCGTCGAAGCAGCAACATGCTCTTCGCGGGAGGCGGCAGATGAATCACTCAATTCATTCGGCGGATCGCGCGACCCACCTGAAGATCGTGGTGGTGGCCCTGGTCGCCGGCATCGCAGTGGCGGTGCTCGGGATCTCGGCGCGGGTGAGCGCCGACTATAGCCAGACCGCCCATGTGGTGAAGGCCACCAAGCAGATCACGGTGACGAGCTCCGAAACCTCGACCGTGAGATAGGCGCCCAGCGCGCGCTTCGCATCGCCCCTCACAGAGGCTTGACGGCGGCCGCCCAAACGGGCGGCTGTTTTGTTTGAGCGACAGCCGGCTCTTCCCCTGCGGCCCCGAGGCCGCGCAGCTACGGCGACGATCGTCAGCTTTTCCGCAACGTGCTGGATGACGTCCGAAGAGCGGGATCCTGGCCGCCCTGCCGGCGACCCTCGCCCCACCACCGGCAGCATGCGCGGGCAGGCTGCTTTCGCGGCCAGAAAGTCAGAGGGCTTCAATCTCCGCAACCGACGTCGGTGCAGGATCAAACTCCCTGTCCAGATGCACGTTCGCTAGAACGCCACCCCGGTCATCTGTTGGGAGACCTCCCACAACCTCCTCCTGGCGACGGAATCCAGGGCCTGTGGAGGAATGCGCGCCGGGTGTGGGTGTCCACGCGTTTCCCAGAACTGGTCGGGACCGTAATAGCCACCTCCCTCCGCTTGACCGGACGTTGCCGCGTACAGCTGGGGCAGCGCGCCGTATGAAACGGGCTGGAGCAGGAACCAGAAAAGTGTTCGCGCCAGCCCCGCCATGCTCCTCCGCCCAAGCGTGTTATGCACCAGATCTGTCCGTGCGATGCCGGGATGAGCAGCCAGGCGCGAAAAACCCCATCCCGCAGCGCGGCTGCGGCCCTCGAGTTCGAGTGCAAACATCAAACACGCGAGCTTCGACTGGCTATAACCTGCCATTGGCCGGTAATTCTTCTCGGCATTGATGTCCTCAAAATCGATCTTTCCGCTGTTCGCCGCGAGACTCGAAAGCGAGACGACGCGGGCATCGCGCCCCTTTGCGAGGAGCGATTTGAGACGAACAGTCAATGCGAAGTGACCAAGGTAATTCGTACCCAACTGCAGTTCGAAGCCGTCGCTCGTTGTTCGCCGCTTGGGCGGGAGCATGACGCCTGCGTTGTTCACCAGAAGGTCCAGGCGCGGCTTCTCGCTCTCCATCTGCTTCGCAAACGAGGCGATTGAGGACAAATCTGCAAGATCGAGCTGCCCGAACCGGACAGCCGCACCGGGAATCGCGTGCTCAATGTGAGACACCGCAGCAGCGCCCTTTTGGGGGTCCCGGCCAGCGATCGTGACGTCACATCCTGCGCGGGCCAGCGCGAGGGCCGTCTCCAATCCCAATCCACCTGTCCCGGTCACTATCGCGATTCGTCCACGCTGATCGGGAATCTCGGCGGTGGTCCACTTTGCCATTTGCATCGCCCTCACAATTTGCACCGGGTGCAAAACAAATATTACACTGAGTGCAAATATACAAGAGAGGGTGTTGAACGAAGGGCAGCAAAATCTTGTGCTTTGACGGGACGCAAAGCGACAGCGTCGTCAACCGGGCCCCGCGTAGGCGACCGTCCGTGATCCCGCAGATGTAAAAACATCGCGGATGGCAGCGGCTGAGCTTGAGGAAACCACGGACCGGGTCCGCAGAGTCGAAGCGCGAGCTGACCGATGATCGAAAGGGAGGTTCGGGAAACCGGGCTAAGCCATTGAAATCAATGGCGCGAGAGACGGGGCTCGAACCCGCGACCTCCGGCGTGACAGGCCGGCGCTCTAACCAACTGAGCTACTCCCGCGTGGTTTGCGTCCCGCGCAGGCGGTCGATCTACCGGGGCGTCATCGGCAAGTCAAGCCGATTACGCAGAGGTTGTGGGTTCGCGTGTGCGGCATGCCGGATGTCCTTTGGTTTCGGTGCTTTTTGAACAGCCGATGCAAAAAATGCACTGTTTTCAGGGGAAACAGCGTATGCAGGCGCCACCCGAATCGTTTAAGGCCTGCTACGTCTTAGTTTCCTAAGCCGCTACAAACCCCGGAGGGCTAAATATGGCGAAGAAAGCAGTCGCGAAAGCCGCGACCCCCACGACCGTCACCCTGAAGCATCTCGCCGCGGCGCTGGCCGAGGAGCACGAGCTGTCGAAGAAGCAGACCGAAGCGATCCTCGGTGACATGGTGGCCCGTATCACCAAGCACCTGAAGAAGGGCGAGCGTATCCGCATCGTCGGCCTCGGCATTCTCCAGGTGCGCAAGCGCGCCGCCCGCACCGGCCGCAACCCGGCCACCGGCGAGACCATCCAGATCAAGGCCAGCAAGAAGGTCGCGTTCCGCGCCGCCAAGGAACTCAAGGAAGCCATCTGAGGTTTCCGATTCGACATTCGCGATCCCGGTCGGCTGCACTGCGGCGGTCCGGGGTCGCGTCCCCTGAATGGCCTGGCGATTCGGCCGTTCGTAGCTGCCGCAGTCCAGGGGCTTCTCCGGACAGCGGCTCGAGGCAGTGATCCGGCAGTGAGCAGCTCACGCGACGCCATCGCCTTCAGCCACGGCGTCACCGAGCGCTTCCTGCGCTATGTCGCGATCGACACCCAGTCCGATCCCGCCTCTCCGACCTGCCCTTCGACAGAAAAACAGAAGACTCTCGGCGCCCTGCTGGCGGATGAGCTGCGTGCGCTCGGCCTGGCCGACGCCCATCTCGACGAGCACGGCTACGTCTATGCGACGATCCCGGCGACCAGCGCCAAGCCGAACGTCCCGGTGATCTGCTTCTGCTCGCATATGGACACCTCGCCCGATTGTTCAGGCGAAGGCGTCAAGCCTCAGATCGTGAAGAACTATCAGGGTGGCGACATCGTCCTGCCGGCGGATCCGGCTCAGGTCATCCGATTCGCCGAGCACCCGGCGCTGGCGCAGCAGATCGCCCACGACATCATCACCACCGACGGCACCACGCTCCTGGGCGCCGACAACAAGGCCGGAATCGCCGAGATCATGGACGCCGCCGCGTTCCTGATCGCGCATCCCGAGATCAAGCACGGCACGCTCAAAATCCTGTTCACGCCGGACGAAGAGATCGGCCGCGGCGTCGACAAGGTGGACCTGACAAAGCTCGGCGCCGACTTCGCCTACACGATGGACGGCGAGACCGCCGGCAATATCGAGGACGAGACCTTCTCGGCCGACGGCGCGGTGATCACCATCACCGGCGTCAGCGCCCATCCGGGCTTCGCCAAAGGCAAGATCGAGCACGCCATCAAGATCGCCGCCGCAATCGTCGAGCGGCTGCCGAAGGACACCTGCTCGCCCGAAACCACCGAGGGCCGCGAAGGCTTCCTGCACCCGATCGGCATCACCGGCACGCTGGAGCAGGCCACGCTGAGCCTGATCGTGCGCGACTTCACCGAGCAGGGCCTGCAGGAGAAGGCAGCGCTGCTGCAGCGAATCGTCGACGAGGTGATGCGCGGCTATCCGCGCTCGACCGCCACGGTCGAGATCAAGCCGCAGTACCGCAACATGAAGCAGGTGCTCGACCATCATCCCGAACTGGTCGCCAACGCCCGCGATGCGATTCGCCGGGCCGGCCTGGAGCCGGTCACCACCGCGATTCGCGGCGGCACCGATGGCTCGCGGCTGTCGTTCATGGGCCTGCCCTGCCCCAACATCTTCGCCGGCGAACACGCCTTCCACTCCCGGCTCGAATGGGTCAGCCGCCAGGACATGGAAGCCGCGGTGCGAACCATCGTGCATCTGGCGATGATCTTCGAAGAACGGGCATAGCGAATCGACAGCCCGGTCCGACGGCCGCCGTGCTGTCTCAAAGCCGTGAGTCAGCAGATGGCCGTGACCCGCATCGTTACCAATATCGCAATCGCTCCATTCGATGCCGCCCGGATCGATGCCGCCAGAGCGTTCTACGGCACGATCCTCGGAATGACGGTCGCCATGGACCACGGCTGGATCGTCACCTTTGTGGGGGACGGCGCCGCCACGCCGCAGATCAGCTTCGCGGCCGAGGGCGGCTCCGGCACGCCGGTGCCCGACCTGTCGATCGAGGTCGACGACCTCACCGACGTGCAGCGGCGCCTCTTCAAGGCGGGCTACCCGATCGAATATGGCCCGGCGGATGAGCCCTGGGGCGTCCGCCGCTTCTTCGTGCGCGATCCATTCGGCCGCCTGCTCAATATTCTCAGCCACATCTGACGGCCAGCCCGGGCTCTGTCCCGCCCTCCTCGACACCTCGCTTGCCTCCCCGCGCAAGCCGCTGCGACCGCAGGGATTAGGAACGGCCCACGCAACGCTGGATTGGCTCGGCGTGTAGGCAGCAATCGAGAGGACGCAGAATGCAGATGAAGAAATCGATGGCGATGATCGCGCTCGCAGCCGGTCTGGCTCTGACGGCAAGCCAGGTGATGGCACAAGGCGGCGGAGCCGGCGGCGGCGGTGCGGGTGCTGGCGGCGGCGCCGGCGCGGGTGGCGCAGGAGCCGGCGGCGCGGGTGCCGGTGGT
>NZ_LJIC01000080.1 GCF_001295845.1 Rhodopseudomonas sp. AAP120
AACTGGCGGCCCGACGGCTGGACGCCGCCGGCGCAGGCCAACACCATGATCACCGCGCATCATGTGCATCTCAACGATGCGCACAAGACCAGGCAATTCTGGCTGATCTGGGCGGTGCTGTGCCTCAACGTCTCGGCCGGCATCGGCGTCATCGGCATGGCGTCGCCGATGCTGCAGGAGATCTTCGGCGGCAAGCTGATCGGCCTGCCGGATCTCTCCTTCAACCAGCTCTCGGCCGAGCAGAAGACGCTGATCGCCGGCATCGCCGCCGGCTTTGCGGGGCTGCTGTCGCTGTTCAACATCGCCGGCCGGTTCTTCTGGGCGTCGCTGTCGGACCACATCGGCCGCAAGAACACCTACTACGTGTTCTTCCTGCTCGGCATCGTGCTCTACGCGCTGGCGCCGACGCTCGCCGCGATGGGCAGCAAGGTGATGTTCGTGCTCGCCTTCGGCATCATCCTGTCGATGTATGGCGGCGGCTTCGCCACGGTGCCGGCGTATCTGGCCGACATCTTCGGCACGCAGTTCGTCGGCGCCATCCACGGCCGGCTGCTGACCGCCTGGGCGACCGCCGGCATCATCGGCCCGGTGGTGGTGAACTACATCCGCGAGGCGCAGATCGCCGCCGGCGTGCCGCGCGCGCAGGTGTACGACTTCACCATGTATATCTTGGCCGGCATGCTGGCGCTCGGCCTGATCTGCAACGCATTGGTGCGGCCGCTCGCCGACAAATGGTTCATGAAGCCGGAGGAAGTCGCGGCACTGCAGGCCAAGGGCGTGGCAGCGACGTCCGGTGGCGGCTCCTACGGCATCGGCAAAGGCGGCCTCGACGCCCGCGCCGCCGCCTTCTGGGCCTTCGTCGGCATCCCGCTCGCCTGGGGCGTGTGGATCACGCTGCAGAACGCCGCGAAGATCTTCTGAGCTGCGCGCTCGGCGCGCACTGTCCCTCGAGGGGAATACAGACCTCTCCACGTCATGCCCGGGCTTGTCCCGGGCATTGTCGTTTCAAGCTGAAGCATCTCAACTGGCACTGCGTCCTCATCCTGAGGAGGCCGGCGAAGCTGGGCGTCTCGAAGGATGGGGCCGCGCATACCCTGCGGCCCATGGTTCGAGACGGCGCTGCGCGCCTCCTCACCATGAGGCTGTGTTTGTGACTGCCGCGAGGGCTCTGAGGCTTTGAAAGAAGGCGTGGATGGCCGGGACAAGCCCAGCCATGACGGAGACGTAGTACCATGAGACAATTGCACGCGCTGCACCGCACCGATTGCAATGCAGCGAACTAATCGACCTTCGTTTGTTGCGATTCATCATCAACCATCTTCTCTCCTGTGGCTGTTGTGCTAGCCTTCGCCTGCTGGCGCACGAACGCCGCTGACGACGCATCAGACGTCGCAAAACAAACGAGCGGCTGCAGCGTCGGCCGTGGCGAGGGAGTGAACGCGATGAAGTCGATCTTCACACGATCCGTTGTTGCGTGCGCGGCCGTCCTGGCACTTGGGGCGGTGCATCAGGCCAGCGCGCAGGGCCTCAAGAAATACGAATCCGGCACCAAGGAATTCTGGACCAACCCGCCGCCCGACTGGTTCCTCGGCGACGAGACCGAGGCGCAGAAGGGCCTGGCGCCGCCCTCCGGTCCGCCGACCGGCGCATCCGACGCCGAACTCGCCGCCACGCTGAAGAAGATCAAGCTGCCGCCGGGCTTCAAGATCGACGTCTATGCGTCCGGCGTACTCGCCGCGCGGCAGATGGCGTGGGGCGACAACGGCACGCTGTTCGTCGGCTCGTTCGGCCTCGGCAACGTCTATGCGATCACCGACAAGGACGGCAAGAAACAGGTCAAGACCGTGTTGAAGGGCCTGAAGATGCCGACCGGCCTCGCGTTCCGCGATGGCGCGCTCTACGTCATCGATATCGACAAGCTGATCCGCTACGACAACGCCGAGGCCAATCTCGACAATCTCGGCTCCGGCAAGGTCGTGTATGACGACATGCCGTCTTACGTGGCGCACGGCTGGAAGTATCTGGTCGCCGACAAGGACGGCTGGTTCTACGTGCCGTTCGGCCCGCCCTTCAACATCGGCATTCCGCCGACCTCGCTGTCGCAGATCCGCCGCGTCGATCCGAAGACCGGCAATGCCGAGATCGTCGCGCTCGGCGTGCGCAACTCCGTCGGCGGCGACGTCGATCCGCGCACCGGCAAATATTGGTTCACCGAGAACGCCCGCGACTGGATCAGCGACGACATGCCGAGCGACAAGCTCAACATGATCAGCAAACTGGGCGAGCATTTCGGCTATCCGCATTGCCATCAGGGCGACATGGAGGATCCGAAATTCGCCATGGGTCACAAGTGCTCGGAATTCACCCCGCCGGTGCTCAATCTCGGCGCTCACGTCGCGCCGCTCGGGATGAAGTTCTACACCGGCGATCAATTCCCGGCCGAATACAAGAACAACATCTTCATCGCCGAACACGGCTCGTGGAACCGCCACAAATATCAGGGCGCGCTGATCAAGCGGGTGGTGGTCGATCCGGACGGCAAGAACGCCAAGCAGGAAGACTTCGCCACCGGATGGATCGAAGGCGACCAGGGCTATCTCGGCCGCCCCGCCGACATCGTGCTGGCCAAGGACGGCTCGCTGCTCGTCGCCGACGATTGGGCCGGCGCGATCTATCGCATCAGCTACGCCAAGTGAGCGCGAGCTGAGCGCACCCATCCCACGTTCGTCATTCCGGGGCGCCGCGCAGCGGCGAACCCGGAATCCATACGCCCTGTGCCAGTTGTCGGGCACGACCACCGCCTTCGTGCTTCACCGCGATCACAGTGGTTATGGATTCCGGGCCTTCGCCCCGGCCGGCTGCGCCGACCGGACCGAATCCCGGAATGACGAACTTTAACGATAACTCTGAGCCAACAGAGAGAGCCTCGCATGACTCGCCTCGCCACCATCGTTGCACTGACTCTGCTGTGCGGCGTCTCCCCCCTCCACGCGGCCGACATCGAGGCCGGCCGACAGAAAGCCGTGATGTGCGGCTTCTGCCACGGCGCCGACGGCATCTCGCAGATGGAATACACGCCGTCGCTGGCCGGCCAGCCGGACCTCTACATCCAGTGGCAGCTGGTGTTCTTCCGCGCCGGCACGCGGCAGAACGCCAACATGACGTCGGTGGTCGAGGATCTCAGCAACGAAGACATCCGCAATCTCGGCGCTTACTTCTCGTCGCTACAGCCGATGAAGAACCCCAAGCCGGACGAAAATCCCGAGCTGTCGCGCAAGGGCGCCGAAGCCGCCGCCGGCCGGCGCTGCGCCTCGTGCCATACCGACAACTATGCCGGCATCAAGGGAACCGCGCGGCTGGCCGGCCAGCGCGAGGAATATCTGATCAAGGCGCTCAACGAGTTCAAATCCGGCCAGCGCTCCGGCGGCTCGATGGCGGCGATGGCCGACGTCGCCTATCCGCTCAGCGAAGAAGAGATCTACGCGCTGGCGCATTATCTGGCGCATTTGAACTAGGCGCGTTCCCGCGACGAATATTTGCGCGATCCGGTCGTCGCCACCGGCACCGCCTCATGGTGAGGAGGCGCGCAGCGCCGTCTCGAACCATGGGCCGCAAGTGCCGCGTGGCCCCTCATCCTTCGAGACGCCCGGCTGCGCCGGGCTCCTCAGGATGAGGACCGTTGACGCATCCCAGTCGAGACACGTCGCAATCTTTTTCCGTTAGGAACCAAACCGCACCACCGTCGTCATCACGCCGGCGGACGCCTCTCGCGCACCGATTGGATCGACATGCGTTGCGATGACCATCATCGCGGACGAGAGCTGTCGCCGCTGCCGTTCACGACATCCCGTGCGAGGTTCCCATGGCCGACAAATATCCCGATCTGAAATCCGCCAAGCTGGCCGACGCCGCCATTCATCGCGGCCCCGGGGGTGAGACGCATCAGGTCGCCGCCGCCGACGCGCCGGCGCTGACCTCGCGCCAGGGCATTCCGATCAGCGACAATCAGAACAGCCTGAAGATCGGCCGCCGCGGGCCGACGCTGATGGAAGACTTTCTGTTTCGCGAGAAGATCTTCCACTTCGACCACGAACGCATTCCCGAACGCGTGGTGCATGCGCGCGGCTTCGGCGCCCACGGCTTCTTCGAGACCTATGAGTCGCTGTCGGACATCACCGCTGCCGACATCTTCCAGCGCGCCGGCGAACGTACGCCGGCTTTCGTGCGATTCTCGACCGTCGCCGGCAACAAGGGCTCGGCGGATCTGGCGCGCGACGTTCGCGGCTTCGCCGTCAAGCTCTATACCAAGGAGGGCAACTGGGACATCGTCGGCAACAACATCCCGGTGTTCTTCATCCAGGACGCCATCAAGTTTCCCGATCTGATCCACGCCGCCAAGCAGGAGCCGGACCGCGGCTTCCCGCAGGCCCAGACCGCGCATGACAATTTCTGGGACTTCATCTCGCTGATGCCGGAATCGATCAACATGGCGCTGTGGATCATGTCCGATCGGACGATCCCACGCTCGTTCCGCTTCATGGAAGGCTTCGGCGTCCATACGTTCCGGCTGATCAATGCCGAGGGCAAATCCACTTACGTCAAGTTTCACTGGAAGCCGAAGCTCGGCATGCAATCGGTGGTGTGGAACGAGGCGGTGAAGGTCAACGGCGCCGATCCGGACTTCCATCGCCGCGATCTGTGGGATGCGATCCAGGCCGGCGACTATCCGGAGTGGGAGCTCGGGCTGCAGCTGTTCGACGACGCCTTCGCGGACGAATTCGAATTCGACATTCTTGACGCCACCAAGATCATTCCGGAAGAACGCGTGCCGATCCGCCGCGTCGGCCGGCTGGTGCTCGATCGCACCGTCGATAACTTCTTCGCCGAGACCGAGCAGGTCGCGTTCCACACCGCCAATATCGTGCCCGGCATCGACTTCACCAACGACCCGCTGCTGCAGGGCCGCAACTTCTCCTATCTCGACACCCAGCTGAAGCGGCTCGGCACCACCAATTTCACCGATCTGCCGATCAATGCGCCGAAGTGCCCGTTCCACAGCTTCACGCAGGACGGCCACATGGCGTTCAACAACCCGCGTGGCCGCGTCAACTACGAGCCGAACAGCTGGGGCACCGGCCCGCGCGAAACGCCGAAGGGCTTCCGCAGCTTCCCGGCCGAAGACACCGGCGAGAAGCGCCGCGCCCGCGGCGAATTGTTCGCCGATCATTACAGCCAGGCGCGGCAGTTCTACGTCAGCCAGAGCGAGACCGAGCAGACGCATATCAAGGACGCATTCGTGTTCGAACTCAGCAAGGTCGAGACGCCGCAGATCCGCGCCCGCGTGGTGTCGCATCTCGTCAATGTCGACAAGACGCTGGCTCAGCTGGTCGCAGATGGCCTCGGCATGAAGCTGCCGGCGGCCGCCGAGCCGGCCCGCAAGCCGATTACCGATCTGCCGCCCTCACCGGCGCTCAGCATCATCAAGAACGCGCCGGGCAGCTTCAAGGGCCGCAAGCTCGGCATCCTGGTCAGCGACGGCGCCGACGCCAAGCTGCTGGCGGCGCTGGAGGCTGCCGCCAAGCAGCACGGCGCGATGGTCGAACTGATTGCTCCGAAGGTCGGCGGCTTCACCGCCTCCGACGGAAAGCTGCGGCCGGCCAAGCAGAAGGTCAACGGCGGCCCCTCGGTGCTGTACGACGCCGTCGCCGTGCTGCTGTCCGAAGACGGCGCCTTGCAACTGCAGCAGGAGGCAACGGCGCGCGACTTCGTTGCCGATGCGTTCGCGCACGCCAAATTCATTGCCACCAGCAAAGAGGCGGCGCCGCTGCTGGAGAAGGCCGGCGTCGAGCCGGACGGCGGCGTGATGAGCCTCGGCGGCGCCAAGGATGCCGAGCGCTTCCTCGAGCTGTGCACGCAGCTGCGGTTCTGGGAGCGTGAGCCGAAGGTGCATGCGGTCTAAGACGGCTTTGGCCGGCCTATGACCGACAACACCCGACAGGCCGCGGACGACGCGGCCGAGCCCCGCGATGCGGCTTCGTCTGCATCGCGGGCGCGTATTTCCAGCCGGGAAGTGGAAGACGTCGAGGCACGATCGAGCCCGCGCACCCCGGTGATCTACGAGATCGTCCGGCGGACCGGCGAAGAAGAAATGGTCCGCCCGCTCACCTCGCTGTGGTGGTCCGGCCTCGCGGCCGGACTGTCGATTAGTTTCTCACTCCTTGTGCAAGCGATCCTGCAGCAGCACATCCCTGACGCGCCATGGCGGCCGCTGATCACCAGCCTGGGCTACTCGGTCGGCTTCGTCATGGTGGTGCTGGCGCGCCAGCAGCTGTTCACCGAGAACACCGTCACGGTGATCCTTCCGGTGATGGCCGAGCCGACGGCTCGCAATTTCGGCCGCGCCGCACGGCTGTGGGCGATCGTGCTGTGCGCCAATCTGGCCGGGACGATGTTCGCCGCGGCGTTCTGTAGCCTGACTCCGACGCTGCCGCCGGAGATGCGAGCCGAGATGATCGAGATCAGCCGTGCGATCCTCAGCCACGGCGCGCTCGACACCGCGTTCAAGGGCGTGGCGGCCGGCTTCCTGATGGCCACCATGGTGTGGCTGCTGCCGAGCGCGGAGAGCGGCCAGCTCGGCGTTATCGTGACGATGACCTGGCTGATCTCGGTCGGGGGCTTTGCCCATATCGTCGCCGGCAGCATGGAGGCGTTCATGCTGGTGCTGAACGGCGCGGCGAGTCCGTTCGAGGTGACGACCGGCTTCCTGCTGCCGGCGCTGATCGGCAACATCATCGGCGGCACCGCGCTGTTTGCCCTGCTGGCTTATGCGCAGGTGATGAAGGAGATCGACTGACGCGGCCCCTCGCGTAGCCCGCCCATTCCGCTCGACGGAATGGAAAAAATCCGCTCGCGGCCTCGGCGCGGTTATTCTACACAAACCAGCAGGGACCCAAGGACGCGAACAACGCATGCTGCAACGAACCAGCGAACAGGTGAGCCAGCGGATCGAGCGCTGGCGCGCGATCGATCCGGCGCAGCGCAGCCGCGAGCCGTTCGAGGCGCTGGGCCAAGCCGGCCTGTTCGACATCGGGCTGCCCGGCGGGGAGGCATCGCTCGACAGCTTCGCGGCGGTGGCCCAGGCCGAACAGGCGATCGTGGCGGCGAGCGGCGATCTCGGCCTCGCCACGGCCTTTGCGGGCCGGCAACTGATCGCGCGGTTCTTCATCGGCCGGTTCGCCAGCGACGCGCAGCGCGCCGATCTGCTGCCACGCATCGCCGCGGGCCGCTGCTGGGCCGCGGTGGCGATCTCCGAGCCCGGCGCCGGCGCGCATCCGAAACATCTGCAGACCAAAGCCGAGCGCCGCGGCGACGACGTGGTGATCAACGGCCGCAAGGCGTGGATCACCAACGGCCCGGTCGCCGACATTTTCCTGGTGCTGGCGATCACCGGCCTCGAAGACGGCCGCAAGCGCTACGGCCTGTTCGTCGTGCCGCGGGATACGCCCGGGCTGACGATGACGCCGATGCCGTCGCTGGACGTGCTCAAGCCGGCCTCGCATTGCGAACTCACCCTCGAGAACTGCACCGTGCCGGCGTCGGCACAGATCGGCGATATGCCAGATGCCTATCCGGCGATGGCGCTGCCGTTCCGCGACATCGAGGACACGCTCGGCAGTGCCAGCACCGCCGGCTTTCTGGCCTGGCTGGTGCGCGCCACCGCCTCTCACATCGAACTCAACGACGACCACGCGCTGCGGCTCGGCCGTCTTGCCGGCCTGGCGATGCTCGCCGCTGATAGCAGCCGTGCGGCGGTCGCCGCGCTCGACGACGGAACGCCGCCGGTGCCGGCGCGGCTGATCGGCGTGCGCGCGCTCGCCGCCGGCATCGTCGACGATATCCGCGCGCATCTCGCGGTGGCGCGCGCCGACGAACGCGTCAGCCGCGCGCTGGCCGCTTACGACGTGCTGGCGAATGTCGCGCGCGAGCCGCGCAAGCAGCGGCAGATCAGCCTCGGCCAATCCCTCTGGAGCGAACCTCAAGCATGAGTAACGACCTGCCGATCGAATCCATCGACGCCGTCACAGCGGGCCTCGCATCGGTCGGCTACATCGCCAGCCGGCAGATCGCCACCGCGATCTATCTGGCCGAGCACATCGAGAAGCCGATCCTGGTCGAAGGCCCGGCCGGCGTCGGCAAGACCGAACTAGCCAAATCGCTCGCCGCCTGGCGCGGGCTGAAGATGATCCGGATGCAGTGCTACGAAGGCCTCGACGAGGCCAAGGCGCTGTACGAATGGAAATACGCTAAGCAGCTGCTGTACACGCAGATCCTCAAGGACAAGCTCGGCGAAGTGCTCGGCGACGCGCAGTCGCTGTCGGCCGCGCTCGACAGACTGCATGATTTCGGCGACGTGTTCTTCTCCAAGGAATTCGTCGAGCCGCGCCCGCTGCTGCAGGCGCTGGAGCAGCCGAAAGGCTGCGTGCTGCTGGTCGACGAAATCGACAAATCGGACGCCGAGTTCGAATCGCTGCTGCTGGAAATCCTGTCGGACTATCAGGTCTCGATCCCCGAACTCGGCACCATCCGCGCCACCGTCAAGCCGATCGTGCTGCTGACCTCGAATGGCGAGCGCGACTTGTCGGACGCGCTGAAGCGGCGCTGCCTGCATCTGCATATCGGCTTCCCGGAGCAGAAGCTCGAAGAGCGCATCGTCGAGAGCCGCGTGCCCGGCGCCTCCGAGACGCTGCGCAAGCAGCTGGTCGGTTTCATCAACCAGCTCCGCGCGCTGGACCTGAAGAAGCTGCCGTCGGTCAGCGAGACGATCGATTGGGCGCGGGTGCTGGTGCTGCTGCAATCCACCGAGCTCGACCATCAGACGGTGAAGGACACGCTCAACGTCCTCCTGAAGTACGAAGCCGATATCGAGACCGCGATCCCGCAGGTCGCCGGCTTCGTCGCCAAGGCCGGGCGTTCCGGCACCTTCGGCTGATGCGCGAGGAGCTGCACCGCTTCTTCCGGGCGGCGCGCGGCGCCGGCGTGCGCGTCTCGCCGGCTGAAAGTATCGACGCGATGCGCGCGGTCACGCAGGTCGGCTTCGCCGATCGCGGCCTGCTGCGCGACACGCTGCTGGTGACGCTGGCCAAGACCCAGGAGGAGAAGCAGGCGCTCGGCGAATGCTTCGACCTGTTCTTCAGCCGCCCCGAGCCGCCACCGCCGCCGGAGGAGAGCGACGAGTCCTCGTCCGACCAATCTTCGGAGTCGCAAGGGCAGAGCAGCGCGCCGGGAGCGCCCGGGCAGGGCGGCGGTGATGGTTCGGCGCAGCCGGAACTCGGCGAGCTGGCGCAGATGCTGCTCGGGCAGGATCGCAGCGCGGTCGCTGCGGCGCTGTCCGGCGCCGCCGCCGCGGCCGAGCTGTCCAACATCCGTTACTTCACCCAGCGCGGGCTGTTTCAGGGCCGCATGATGGAGGCGCTCGGCATCGGCCGGCTGCGCGACGATCTCGATGCGCTGAAGGGCGCCACCCCGGCCGAGGCCGAGCGGCTC
>NZ_LJIC01000081.1 GCF_001295845.1 Rhodopseudomonas sp. AAP120
ACCGCCGCAGGCGGCTGGGGCGGCGCCGCAGGCCGCTGGCCGGACCGTGACGCCCGAGAGCGGGCCCGCGGCGGACTCGGTCACGGCGAACGCGGCGCAGTCCGCGGTCTCGTGCGGACCGCAGAACGCCTCGTCCAAGGAATGCTACAGCGCCACGCAGCAGTACCGATCACCGGCGCGATAGCGACGCAATGAGGATCCAGCGGCGGGGCCGCATCCTTCGAGGCCCCCCGGGCCGGTGCGGCCCAGAGGGCCCGTCAGGATGACGGCGGCGATTCTGGCAAGAGCAGAAGCGCTCTAGCCTCTAGAGCACCTCTGCCTTTCATAGAGCCAGAGCTGAAGATCCGGAGAGCCCGCCACACGCACACCCTCATGGTGAGGAGGCGCGTAGCGCCGTCTCGAACCATGTGACGCAGGGAATACGTTGCCCCATCCTTTGGGACGCCCGGCTACGCCGGGCTCGTCAGGATGAGGACTCGGTGCCTTCGGAAAGGTCGGACCGTTTCAATCAAACGATCAACCGCTCTAGGCCGCGTTTCTGCTCGGGTCGCGCGCCACCGGGCGCGGGGAGATCTGCCCGTCGGGCAGCGGCACCGGCGGGACCGCCTTCTGGTGCCGTTCGAGTTCGCGCATGAACGCCTCGCCAGCACGGGCATCCTTGAAGCTCCAGAGATCGTTCTTCACGCCCTCGAAGATCAGCGAATAGACCGCGAGCTGGATGCCTTCGCGCACCGCCAGCGTCGCCGGCGAATTCTTGGTGAAGCCGGCGTCGGCCTGCAGCAGATGATCGACCGAGGTGTAGAGGAAGCCGGTGCCGGACAAATTGACCGAATACACGATCTTGCTGGTGGTGACCGAGGCCAGCACGCGGCCGGTCTGGACGCTGACGGCGCGAAGCGCCACCGTGATGATGTCCTGCCGATACTGGACGTTGGCGCCGATGCCGAGATAGTTGGCGCCGATGCCGCCGGTGGTCTCGTTGGTGTCGTAGCCGATCACGCCGCCCTCGAGCAGCACGCCGGCGAAGCGCAGCGGCGGCAGGCTCTTCGCCTTCTCGCCCTCGAGCGCCGTGCGGGTATTCTGGATGATCTGCCGCTCCTGCAGCAGCGGCGCCAGATCGGCGCGCTCGACGACGTCGAACCAGGCGCCGCCGCCGGCCTTGACCAGCACGTCGGTCAGGATCGAGCTGCCGCCCTGGGTCACGGCGCGGGAGAATTCGGCGAAATTGTCGTTGGACTTGTTCTGCCCGGTCAGGTCCGGGAAATTGTACACCGAGACGTCGAGCTTGCGCTTGGGCGGCGGCAGGCTCTCCAGCACGACTCCGGTCTTGGTCGGCGCCACCATCTGGGCCGGCTCGGTCAGCGGGTCCTTGGTGGTTCCGGTCAGCGCGCAGCCGCCAGCACTCAGCGCCAGCAGCAGAGCGCCGGCCATACGAGCATACATCATCAAACTAAGCCCCGTTAGGGTTCGGTCGGGCTATTACGGGCTCGTCGGGGTGGTCACGCCCGATCCACCGATCACAATCACCGGGGATGTCGACCCGCCGCCGACATTGCTGAGCGCGTTGCTCAGCCCCGACAGGTCCACGCCTTTATTCCCCGACGTTGCGCCCTTGCCCTGCGCCTGCGCCATCGACAGCAGGAAGTTACCGGCAAGGGGATTGCCACCGAGCGTCGGGCTGATCGGCCGATAGACCTGCTCGGTCGCGAAGGCCGAGCCCGACAGGGCAACGCCAACACAGAGCGAAAGCAATCCGGCAATCCTCATGACATATCTCCTGCGCGGTCTGGCCCCTGCCTACCGCTTGATCAATAAACCGCCATTCGGCAATCGCGCGATCAACGCATTGACCGGCCTCGAGCCGGGCGGCTGAATCACACCTACGAATAATCCTGAGGTGTTGATTAGCATTAGATTCGACAACAAGCTGTAACCACGCTGCAACACACCCACGGTGTTGTGATTACCGCCGATGATACCAACGTTCGACAGGTTGTTATTCCCACTTTGCCCCTGAAAAACGTAGTTGTAGTTGCCGATCTGCGTGGTAACCGCGTAGTTTCCACCACGGGCCCCGGCCGAAACCAGCTCCGGCGTCACCCCAGGCGACACATTTTGATACCCCCGGGGGACCGCGGTCCCAGCCTGCGGGGCCGGCTGCCCGACCACCGGGATCGAGTACTGCACCCCATTTCGCAGTGCGATAGACTGATCGATATAGGCCGTGCCGGCCCGGACGGGCCCGGCGACGCCGGCCGAAACCAGCAGCGCGCTGGCGAAAATGGCGTAGCTCCGGCGCTTCTTTGCGTGGCCGGCTATGGTGATACGCATGAGCTTCTCCCTAGGCCTGATTCGACGATCAGCGAGGCGCGGTAGTGACCCCGCGCCGATCCGTCGAGGATGATGGTAGTCAGGACCGTTTCGTCGCCCGGGCTCAGCTCGAACGAACCGCTTTGATGATTCTCACTTATTCCCGTTGTGCTGTTCTTGGTGACGACCAGCCGGTAGCTCCCGGTGGTTGGTCTGGCGGCGGTCGCGACCGCCTCGATCCGTAACAGGCCGTCCTCTGCTGTCGTCCGGATGTCACATTTAATAGCCGACGGCGCCGCCTCGGCGGCCGCCGGCCCCGCTGCGATCGGGACTCCGAACACTGATCCGAGCACAACGGCCGCAATCGCCGGCCACGCGCCATCCATCGACTCACACTCCCCGGCATGACGCAGGTGCGAGAAGCAGACGGCGGGGCTCACGCCCCGCCGCTGCGACCGGCTTAGTGCTGGACGACGGTCGACACGTTGTGCGAGCCGAACTGCGCGGTCACCGAGGTGTTGGAGACCGACGCGCTCGCGACCTGGCTGGTGTAGGCCTGGTTGGCGTAACCGACCTGGAGGGTCGCCTGGGTGTTCGGCTGGATCGACAGGCTCGACGGCTGCGGGCCGGTCTGGTTGGCGTAGGCGGAGTTCTGGGCGCCGAACTGGGCGATCAGCGAGGTGTTGAGGCTGCCGATGAGCGGATTCGCCACCTGGGTGGTGCCGGCGTGGTTCTTGGCACCGACCTGAATGGTAGCCGCCGCGTTGGAACCGACCGTCGTCAAACCGCTCGACTGCGTCGTGGCGGCGTCGTTCTTGTAGCCGATCTGCAGGGTGCCCTGAGCGTTCAGGCCATTGAGCTGCGAGACGTTCGAGTAGTTCTCGGCGCCGAACTGAGCGGTGAGCGATTGGTTGCCGGCGGAGAAGAGATGCTGTCCGGCCTGCGTCGTGATCGCGCCGTTGTTATAGCCGGCCTGGAACGTCGCCGCGCTGTTGTCGACGCCGTTCCAGCCGATCGTCGTGAGGAGGCCCGAACCGGTGGTGGCACCATTCGCATTCTGGTTCGTGATCTGCCAGTTCTTGACGCCGAACTGAGCGGCCGTGGAGGTGTTGTCGCCGCCCGTATAGGCGCTGAACGGCTTGTACTGCTGCGCCGCCGCACCGTTCGAGCCTTGAGTGGTGGTCGACACGTTGCTGGCACCGGCCTGCAGCGTATCGGCGCTGTTCTTGCCACCCTGCTTGTTGGTGCCCTGCGACGTGGCCGATCCGTTGTTGGCGCCGAACTGCAGCGTGCTCTGATCGTTGCCGCCGCCGGTCTGGCCGACCACCGAGCTGTTCAGATAGCCGAACTGGCCGGTCGACGAGGTGTTGGTCTTGGTGCCCTGCACACCTTCCTGATAGGTCTTCGCGTAGTTCTCGGCACCGACCTGCACCGTGCCCTGGCTGTTGTTGCCGCCGGTCTGGCCGACATTCGCCTGGTTCTTGGCGCCGATCTGCAGCGTGCCCGACGCGTTGGTCTTCGCGCCAGCCTGATCCTGAGCGGTGATGGCGTTGTTCTTGTAGCCGAACTGCGCGGTGCCCTGCTTGTTGTTGCCGCCGGTCTGGCCGACGGTCGAGGTGTTGCTGACGCCGACCTGAGCGACGAACGATTCGTTAATGCCGGCGGCCGAAGCCATCGAGGTCGAGGCCAACAAGAGGGCCAGTGCTGTCACCTTCTTCATGACGGTTCCCTGTTATCCAAAGCGGGGTCAGCGACCATCGCTGCCCTCAATGAAGAGGTTAACCCGAAGTTAAGCGACTCGACAATGGCTATCCGATTATTTAGCTTAATTGGTGCGTTGTTACTCAACGTCGTGTGCGATTCCTCACGCACGATTACTTGTTAGTTGGTTCGTTATTAGGACGGATTACGCACCGTGCGGTCGATCACGGAGCAGAAAGACTTGGAGAATGAACACTCGGGAGAAGGGTTAGACCGTCTTGTTGACTTAAACATCAACATCGTTGAAGCCTCACCGACACGGCACTCCTGCTCCGAGGCGTTGATTTCGATGTCAACAATCCAGAACCTAGTCGACAGCGGCGCACTGATCCGCATCGAAGTCGACCTCGCCGCCGGCGAGCAACCCGCTCGCCTGCTGTACGGCACGCCGGGCTTCATCGAGTGGCTGGGGACTCTGATGGCAGGAGCAGAGCCGACGCAGCGTCTCGGCGAAGCGACCGTGGCCGAACAGGTGGACTCTTTGTTCTACGCGTTCACCGCCGGCAAACAGATGATCTACACACGACAGTTTCGCGTCATTCGCGCGGAACCCAACGCCGTCTGGGAATTCAAGACGCCGGATGTGCGTATCTTCGGCTGGTTCTTACAGAGAGATTGTTTCGCGGCGGTATTTGGAGACTGGACCAACCGCGTTAAGGATCACGATTTATATCGAGGTTATCGCATTTCAATTAGACGAATTCGACGAGAATTAGGTGTAGAAGACAACCTGTGTGTGAAAGGCAGCAGCCCCGATGACGTCGTTTCATTTTGATATCGGCAGCAGGGCGCAACGTGCAGGACGGCTTATTTCGCGCGTGCGCACTGAGTTACTTCGCGTATTGTCTGAGAAGAAAAAGGCCGAAGGCCTGACACAGCAGGCCCTCGCAAAGCGGCTCGGAGTCGACCGCTCGCAGATCAACCGGCAACTGTCCGGCGAGAGCAACCTCACACTCAGAAGCCTCGCCGAGATCGCCTGGGCGATGAACATGGAAGTCTCGCTGCAGCTCCAGGAGCCGTCCCACGGCTTCGGCTGCAACGACATCAGCAGCACGTCGACGATCGGGCACGGCCCGATCAAGGTCGTCCACCTCGCCAAATCGAACGGATCTGCTGAGCCGAAGGCGCCGAGCGCGCTGTTGAAGTCCAAGGAGTAACGCGTCAGTGCAAGCGCTCGATCGGTATGGTTACTGCATCTTCTGTGACGACATCCGGATCGAACCGGGGGGGAAGCTCAGCTTTCTTCGCTGCTACAACGCCGTGATGGTCGTCGACCGACCGTTTCCGGTGCTGTTGCCGAAACTGTGCTTCCACGTCACAGTCTGCTCGCCTGCCGACAAACCCTACAGCTCGCTGATGGCGCGCTGCTACCTTCCCAACGAGGACAAGCCCGTCGCCGAGGAGCCGATCGAGGTTCCGCCGCCGAGCGCTCAGCTCGCGCTGCTGGACTCGCTCCCTCCCGGCGCGGAGGCGCCACCTTATATCGTGGTCTCGGCCAGCCTGATCATCGAGCCGATCGAGATCCGCCGCGCCGGCCTGATCCATGTGCGCGCGCTGATCGACGGCGGCCCGCTCGAGCTGCACCTCGGCTCACTTCATATTCGCGGTTGATCCGGCAGCGACTCGGCCGGTAGCGCCTCGGCCGGGCCGCTCCGGCTGGCGCCGTCTCGTTGCGTTCGCATCGCCCGGCTGCGCCGGTGATGAGCCGACACCCGATCGCCTCCGACATCGCTGCCCATTGCAAGAGCATGATCTGCCTCGTCCGGCGACAGCGTGATTAGTTAGTACCATCGCTTCACGCGCTTTGTTGATCTTTAGATCAACGATTAGCACTAAGCCGAATCAATCTGTGACGAATCGTCGAATCTTCTTTTCAAGTCTCTCGACCCGCGTATATGTAAATAAATCGTAAATCTTACGTAGTAGCAGCGCTCATGGACGACATCATCGCCTCAGCAATGCTCGTGACGCGCGGACAACTCGATCCGTCTTCGCGCGATCACGCGGCCGTCGACGTTGTCGCGCGCGACTCTCAGCACACTACGCCGGCCGAGGGCGAACTTCCGATCTCGTTTCATCAGCACGGTTTCGGCATGCTGAGCCGCGAGACTCCAGAACACCTCTCCAGGATCAGGCGTTAACGGGCAGGAGCAGGATGCATGCGTGTACTTGTCGCATTCGGGACGCGTCCGGAGATCATCAAGCTCGCGCCGGTGTATCGGGCGCTGCGGCGGCGTATGGGCATTCACACCGACACCGTGTGGACCGGCCAGCAGGTCGAGCTCGCCGCCGGCCTGCTCGAATTGTTCGACATCCGGCTGACGGTGGATGCGGGGCTCGACGTGCTTCGTCAACCGGAGTTGACCGACAAGTTCGGCGAGATCGTTCGGCTGATCGGCGATCAGCTGCGCCGCGGCCGCTACGACTGGCTGGTGGTGCAGGGCGACACCATCACCGCCGTCGCCGCGTCGATCGCGGGCTTCCTCTGCAAGGTGCCGGTGGCGCATGTCGAAGCCGGCCTGCGTACCGGCGATCTGCAAGCGCCCTGGCCGGAAGAATTCAACCGGCGACTGGTCTCTGTCGCCACCACGTTGCACTTCGCGCCGACGCCGCGCGCCGAGATCAACCTGATCCGCGAAGGCATCGCGCCGGCAAACATCCACGTGGTCGGCAACACCGTGGTGGACTCGCTGCTCGACACGCGGCGGCGCGTCGCCGGCGACTACCAGCCGATCGATCGCGCGATCTGCGACCTGCCGCCCGGCAAGCTGGTGCTCGCCACGACGCACCGGCACGAGAACATCGGCGAGCCGATGGCGCGGGTGCTGCGGGCGCTGCGGATCCTCGGCCAGGATGGCGACAAGATCGTGGTCCTGCCGGTGCACCCCGATCCCGAGGTGCGCCGAATGGCCGAGGACATCCTCGGCGCGGCGCCGAACGTCCGGCTCGTGGCGCCGCTGCACTATTCCGATTTCGTCTATCTGCTGTCGCGCGCCTGGTGCGTGGTCAGCGACTCCGGCGGCATCCAGGAGGAAGCGCCGTCGTTCGGACTGCAGGTGCTGATCACGCGCGAGACGACGGAGCGGCCCGAGGTGCTGCACAGCGGCTTCGGGCGGCTCGTCGGATCGGATACCGGGGCCATCGTACGGGGCGTTCGCGCGCTCACCGCCGCGGCCGCTCCGCAATTGTTGGCGCGGCCGAACCCGTTCGGCAGCGGCGACGCCGGCGAACGGATCGCCGCGGTGCTGGCCGGCGAAGCCGAGCAGATGCTTCAGGCTGCCGAGTAGTCGCGCAGCGGCCGCCTTGCTCCGCACGCGCCACACGGCCCGGCCTCCTGCCAAGGCTTAGTTCGCCACAATGCAGCGGCGCGGATCGTCGCCATCGAACCAGCAATGCCCCTGCGCCGCGGCGACATCGTCGGACACGACAGCGAACGTCTCTCGTTCCGGTTCACCATGCTGGACCGCGCCGACGACATCGTGCATTGCCAGATCAGCGATGCCGCGCTCGATGCGCTGGCCGGCATGAGGGGCACCGAAGGCTCGGTGCGCTCGGCGCAGTTCCTCACCCTGCGCGATACGATCGAGGCGCTCGCCAACGCGGTCTACATCCGATCGCCCGCAGTGAAGGGGCGACCGGTGCGGATCTTCCTGAAAGACGTCGGCGACGATCTGATCGGATGACCAGGCTCCGTCCTGGGCGGCTTGCCGAGACGGCCTAGTGCACCAATCGTCGACGCTCCTCCGGTGTCAGCCGGTCGATCGCCGCCTGATCGAGCGCGCCGGCGCCGATGACCTGAACGGGACTGCCTCCTGCGGACGGGTTGCCCGCCCCGGTCGCGATCCCTAGCCTTACTCACGCGAACTCCATGATCACCGCGTCGACCGCCAGCGTGGCGCCGGCGGCGGCGTGGATCTTCTTGATCTGGCCGTCGCGTTCGGCGCGCAGCACGTTCTGCATCTTCATGGCTTCGACCACGGCCAGCGTCTCGCCGGCCTTGACCTCCTGGCCTTCGGTGACGGCGATCGACACCACGAG
>NZ_LJIC01000082.1 GCF_001295845.1 Rhodopseudomonas sp. AAP120
GCGGCGCGCTGCGCAGCGTCCGGGGAACGGAGCGTTTGAAGTGCAGCAGCGTATTTGCTGCCGTGTCCCGGGCGCGGTGCAGCGCGCAGCGCTGCTCCGCAGACCCGGGACCCCGGTGGGGACGGTGACAGCCTTAGCGGCCGCGGACTACTTCTTCAGCGGCGCGTAGAAGGTGCCGTCGATCTCGGCGATGTCGCCCTGGTCGAGCGCCGGGACCTGCAGCACGGTGCGCGGCGGGTATGGGCCGTCGCCCCAGATGTCCTTCTGCACCTTGTTCACCAGCGGACGATACTTCGCGACGTCGGTGACGAACACGGTGAGCCGCACGGCGTCGGCCTTGGTGGCGCCGGCGGCTTCGGCGGCGGCCAGCATGTTGTCGAACATCCGGCGCACCCTCGCCTCGTCGCCCTCGACCATCTTGCCGGTGACGCGGTCGGTGCCGCGCATACCGCCGATGAACACGAAGTCGCCGGCGCGCGCGCCGATGCTCCAGGTGCCGCTCGGCGTGATGGTCTTGTCGGTCGGGGCGATGATCTGCACGGCGCTTGCGGTCTCGGCCGAGGCGCCCATGGGCATTGCGGTGGCGGCGATGGCGGCGATCAGCAGCGCGCGGAGCGGACGGTTCATGCGGTTCTCTCCTTGTGGTCGGATTCGGATGGCGTGGTCTGCCGCCGCCGCCAGAACTCGGCGTCGGCGAAGCGAGGTTCGGATGCGTACATCGCCTGCTGGGTGGCGAGTTGCTGCGTGACGCCCTGCAAGTAATCGCGCTCGTAGACGGCGCCGGCATCCGCCGCGCCCTTGGCGAGGCCGAGCGCGGCCGCCGCGGCCTGCAGGCCGCTCCACAGCGCGGTGGCGAGGCCGTTGGCGCTGACCGGATCGAGCGCCGTGGCGGCGTCGCCGGCGCGAACGATGCGGCCTTCGATCAGCCGGCTGACCGTGACCGATGCGGCCGGCGCGATCGCCGGCGGTGACGCCGCCGCGATCGCTTCGAGGCCGAGGCTGCCAAGACGCGGCGCGATCGCAATCGTGCCGGCCGCGAGATTCGCCCAGCGCGTGCCGTCCTGCGCCACGCCGGTGGGGAGCAGATCGGTGTCGGTGAACAGGCCGAGCATCATGCGGCGGCCGGGCAGCGGCGACATGTACCACCAGCCGAGATCGATGGCTTCGACCAGCGTCGCTGCCGCCGTCTCCGCGTCATCCGGCAGGTCGAGCACGCGCCACGCCGCGATCAGACGATCAAGCCGCCGTCGCTCGGCCGCGGCGCCGGACGACAGCGCGGCGCGGCCCGTGCAGTCAATCGCCGCGGCGACGGAGATCACCGCGCGGTCGGCCGTCGTCAGCTCGACACCGTTGGGTTGATGAGTAAGCGCGGTGACGGTGCTGCTGATCCGCTCGACGTCGCTGGTCAGCAGCGCGGTGCGCATCAGCCGCTCGAACTGCGCGCGGTCGAGATGATAGCCGAGGCCTTCATGGTCCGGCGCCTTGCGCAGCGTGGCGTCGCCCCACACCGAGAAACGTCCCTCGCCCGGCAGCGCGCTGTCGGCATCGAGCAGATGCCCCCATTGCAGGGCCTCGAGCAGCGTCAGCGCCTTTGGCGAGAGCGTTTCGCCACGGTTCGGCACCGCCGGATCAGGTGCGATCAGGATTGGACGATGTCCCGCCAGCACGAGCCGCCGGGCGGCGGATAGTCCCGCCACCCCTGCGCCGATCACGGCAATCCGCGGCATCCGCGCGGCTAACGCGACGGGATCGGTTCGACGATATCCATCGAGCCGCGCTGCACCTCGACGAACACCTGATCGGGCACGCCCGCGAGCCCCTTCGGGCCGGGCCGCTTCACCACTACGCCCATCCGGGTCCACAACTCGATCATGCGGCGCAGGCCGTCGGTGTAACCGGCCTCGACATGCAGGCCGATGCCGGCCGCGCCGCGCGCCCACGGCACGCGCGTGTGATAGAACCGCAGCCGCTCCTCCTCGGTGAGGTCGGTGCGCATCATCTGCTTGTAGAACGCCTCGGGCAGCACATCGACCGGCAGCAGCGCCGGCCACCACACCGGCGTCGGGAAGCCGGTCGCGGTGAGCACCGCCTGACAGCTGAACGCGTCGCCCTGCCACGGCACGCCCATCCAGCGCGTCAGATCGCCCGGCGCCTGCGGACCGATCGGCGAGCCCTGCTCCGGCTTCGCCGGATTGCCGGTGAAGACGTTGTCCGGGTTGAGCTGCAGACCGAGATCCTGGTTGAGAGTCTTGCGGTTCGACAACGCGATGCGGAACGGCAGCTTGGTTTCATTGGGGCCGCGATACAGCGCCTTGTGGCGGATCGGCCAGGTGATCTCGACGCCGGGATGGAACGCACCGCCCGAGCAGGCGTCGAGCGCCGCGCGGGTCATCGCCTCCGGACGCAGTTCGACCGGCAGATCGTCCAGCGTCTTCACGGCTTCCGCTGCAGCGTTCGCGTAGTCGGCATCGAACTTGCCGTCGACCCACAGCTCGAGCACGCGATATTGCGTCGGCGTCAGCGACAGCCAGGAGTGCGGACCATCCGGATAGTTGACGCCGTCGCCGAGCATGATCGGGATCGCGTTGCCGCGCCGATCCTCGCCGCCCGGCTTGCGGAACACGTCGAACACGCGCTTGCGCTCGGCCTGCGCGTCGGCCGACGGCTTCGCCAGCGTCTCGATCACCTTCGGATCGGACAGATCACCGATGTCGTGCCAGGCCGCACCGAGGAACGACGCCGCGGCGACCCACTGCATGGTGCCGGCGCGGCGCAGGATCGGAAGTACGTCGCGGCGGAACGACACCTTGTCGGCCGGCGCCTTGAGCTGGCCGAGGTCGATCATCGCCTCGCGCGCCGCGTCGTACAGCGTCACGATCGGCTCGAGCTGCGGCGCGAATTTCGGCCCGCAGCACACCACCCAGGCCGGCTCGGCTTCGACGGTCTGGCCATCGATGCTGACGCTGGCCTTGACCCAACCGTCGGCCCAGTCGTCGTGCCAGCCGTCATTGTTGGTGAAGTCGCGCACCGGGTTCTGCGGCAGCGCCGAGCGCGACACGCCCTCGGCGGCGAAAACCAAGAGGCGGCCCTTGTCGTCGGTGCGCAGATGGCCGAGCGAGACGTCGAGCGTCTGCCAGAACCGGCCCTTGAGTTTATACTTGTCGTCGCCGCCCGCGCCGTTCACCGACGCGCCGGAGATCGCGATGGCGCCCGGATCGATGCACAGCATCGCGTCGCGCTTGTCGAGCGGGATGAACGCATTGCGCTGCGGGTTGGGCACGCCCGGCATGCTGGCGCCGCGGTCGAGCGCGTTGCTGAAGCCGTACCAGGTCGCCTTGGTATTGGCGGCATGCACGGTCCACTTCGCCGACGCCGCATCGATCTCGCGCACCACGCGGCCCTGGTCGTCGTAGCCGAACAGCCGGAAGCGCTGGACCTGCTTCTTGATGCGTCCGCGGGAGTCCTTGAAGCCGCCGTCCGGCTCGTCGAGCAGGCCGGGCACTTCGGGAGCCAGGAACCAGTCGTCGGCATTGCCGACGCGGGAGAATCCGATCGCCGGGAAGATCGCCACCTTGGCGATCTTGGCGCCCTGCGGGGCGGCCTGCTGGGCGTGCAGCGAGGAAATCGCCGCCTTGGCGAGCAACGGCCCGCCGAGCCCCAGCGCAGCAGCCCCGAGCAGAAAGTCACGGCGTTTCATGCGATCTCCCCTGCAAATGTCTCGCAGGAGTTATTCGCAACTGCTTCTTAATTCCAACTTAATGGAACACGCGCCGGTTGAGCACCAGACTCGCTATTCGAGCACCATCATCCGCAGCGCGGAATAACGCGGCGTGGAAAGCTTCAAGGTCGCGCCGCGACCTCAGCCGTCGATCGTCGCCGGCTTCAGCTCGACCGACTCGCCGCAGCCGCAGGCCGAAATCTGGTTCGGGTTGTTGAACACGAACTGCGCCTGCATCCGGTCGGCCTTGTAGTCCATCTCGGTGCCGAGCAGGAACAGCACGGCCTTCGGATCGACCAGGATCTTGACGCCCTTGTCCTCGATCACTTCGTCGGTCGGCTTGACGTCCTGCGCGTAGTCCACCGTGTAGGACTGGCCGGCGCAGCCGCCGTTCTTGATGCCGACGCGCAGACCGACGATCGCGCCGTCGGCGCGGCCCATCAGTTCCTTCACCCGCGTCGCCGCGGCGTCGGTGAGTTTCATCACTTGAGGCCGAGGACGTGCCGTAGCCATGGTGTTTCCCACTCCTGCTTCCGGGCCTCGCCCGGTGACGTTCACCGCTCGTCCGGCGAACCGCCGAACCTTCAGATAATCACGCAACCGCCACTTCAACAGACCCGCATCGCCCGCCGCCTAATGGATCGGCCAGACACCCGGCGTCACCAGTTCCAGCAGATGGCGATCCGGATCCCGGAAGTAGATGCTCGACCCGCCACGCGGCCACTCGGTACGACCTTCGATCGCCACGTCGTGCTGCGCCAGATGGGCTTCCCATTCGCGCAGTCCGTCGCGATCGACCGACAGGCCGATATGGATCGGGCCGTTGCCGTCGTGCGGCGGGATGGTGCCGCCCGGCAGCTTCACCGTGTCCAGCGTGCTGCCGCGCTTGAACAGCGACAACACGCTGCGTCCGCCGACATCGTAGGCGCAAAATCGCGAGTCGCGGGACATCGCACTCAGCAGCAACACGTCTTCGTAGAACCGGCAGGCGCGATCGAGGTCGTCGACATACAGCGCCGTCTCGATCACCCCGTTCAGTCGCAGAGCCAATCCGGCCTCACCACATATTCAGCACGAGCCGCGCTTCGTCGCTCATGCGCTCCGGCGTCCACGGCGGCTCCCAAACGATGTTGACGTTGACCACGCCGACGCCGGGCACCGAGGCCACCGCGTTCTCGACCATGGTCGGCAGCTCCGCCGCGGCCGGACAGTTCGGCGTCGTCAGCGTCATGTCGAGGTCGACGGTGCGGTCGTCCTTGATCTCGACCTTGTAGATCAGACCCAGCTCGTAGATGTCGGCCGGAATTTCCGGGTCGAACACGGTCTTGAGCGCGCCCACGATTTCGGTGCCGAGCCGCTCGGTTTCCTCGGGCGGCAGCGCCGAGACGGTCTGCATATTGGCTTTGGCCTCGATCGTATCGGTCATGCGAACAGATCCCGCGCCTTGATCAGCGCCTGTGCGAGTTGGTCGACGTCTTCCCGCGTATTATACATGCCGAACGACGCGCGGCACGTCGCCGTGACCTGGAAACGCTCCAGCAGCGGCATCACGCAGTGGGTTCCCGCCCGCACCGCGACGCCCTGGCGGTCGATCACCGTGGCGACGTCGTGCGGATGCGCGCCCTTCATTTCGAAGGAAATCACCGGCCCCTTATTCTTGGCCGAGCCAATGATGCGCAGCGAGTTGATCTCGCGCAGCCGCTGTTCGGCGTAGGTCAAAAGATCGTGTTCGTGCGCGGCGATGCGCTCCTTGCCGATCGAATTGACGTAGTCGATCGCGGCGCCGAGCCCGACGGATTCGACGATCGCCGGCGTGCCGGCCTCGAAGCGGTGCGGCGGGTCGCCATAGGTGACCCAGTCCTGCGCCACTTCGCGGATCATCTCGCCGCCGCCGTTGTAGGGGCGCATCTTCGCCAGCACATCGTACTTGCCGTACAGCACGCCGATGCCGGTCGGGCCGTACAGCTTGTGGCCGGTCATGACGTAGAAGTCGCAGTCGATGTCCTGCACGTCGATGGTGAGATGCACCGCGCCCTGACTGCCGTCGACCAGCACCGGAATGCCGCGGTCGTGCGCGATCTTCACGACCTCCTTGACCGGCACGATGGTGCCGAGCGCGTTCGACATCTGGGTGATCGCCACCAGCTTGGTCTTCGGCGTCAGCAGCTTCTCGAACTCGTCGATCAGGAAGTTGCCTTCGTCGTCGACCGGCGCCCATTTCAGCACGGCGCCCTGACGCTCGCGCAGGAAGTGCCACGGCACGATGTTGGAGTGGTGCTCCATGATCGAGAGCACGATCTCGTCGCCCTCGCCGATATTCGGCGCGCCATAGGACGACGCGACCAGATTGATCGCCTCGGTGGCGTTGCGGGTGAAGATGATTTCTTCCGGCTTGCGCGCGTTGAGGAAGCCCTGCACCCGGGCGCGGCCGCCCTCATAGGCCTCGGTCGCCGCATTGGCGAGATAATGCAGGCCGCGATGCACGTTGGCGTATTCGCTTTCATACGCCTTGGTCATTCGCGTCAGCACCGCCCGCGGCTTCTGCGCCGACGCCGCGTTGTCGAGATACACCAGCCGCTTGCCGTAGACTTCGAGCCCGAGCGCCGGGAAATCTTCGCGAACCTTGGCGACGTCGTAGGAGCCGTTGGAAACTGCGGGATGCGCCATGTCAGGTCTTCCAACTCGTTAGAACTCGTTCAAAGCGATGCGCACTGCCGGCCGAAATCGACCGCATCAGTGCCGCATCGACTCCCTCTCCCCGCTTGCGGGGAGAGGGTTGGGGTGAGGGGGCGTCTCCGCGAGGCCGAAACTCGGCGA
>NZ_LJIC01000083.1 GCF_001295845.1 Rhodopseudomonas sp. AAP120
CACGCTCGGCGCCGCCGGCCACAAGCGGCTCGAAGTGCGCCAGCCGATCCTCACCGACGGCGACCTGGAAAAGATCCGCTCGATCTCCGAGGTCGGCGACTCGCACTTCAAGTCGCGCACGCTCGACACCACCTTCCACGCCGGGCTCGGCGCGGCCGGCATGGAGCAGGTGCTGGACGAACTGAACGCCCGCGCCGAAGCCGCGGTGCGTGACGGCGTCAACATCATCATCCTCAGCGACCGGGCCACCGGCAGCGACCGGATTCCGATCCCGTCACTGCTCGCCTGCGCGTCGGTGCATCATCATCTGATCCGTGTCGGCCTGCGCACCTCGGTCGGCCTCGTGGTCGAATCCGGCGAGCCGCGCGAAGTGCACCACTTCGCCTGCCTGGCCGGTTACGGCGCCGAAGCCATCAACCCGTATCTGGCGTTCGAGACCATCATCGCGCTCAAGGACAAGCTGCCGGCCAAGCTCGACGACTACGAGATCGTCAAGCGCTACATCAAGTCGATCGGCAAGGGCCTGTTGAAGGTGATGTCCAAGATGGGCATCTCGACCTATCAGTCGTATTGCGGCGCGCAGATCTTCGACGCGGTCGGCCTGCGCAACGACTTCATCGCCAAGTACTTCGCCGGCACGCATTCGCAGATCGAAGGCGTCGGCCTGGCGCAGATCGCCGAGGAAACCGTGCGCCGTCATCACGATGCGTTCGGCGAGGCGCTGGTCTACAAGAGCGCGCTCGACGTCGGCGGCGAATACGCCTTCCGGTCGCGCGGCGAAGACCATGCCTGGACGGCCGAGTCGGTGGCGACGCTTCAGCATGCTGTGCGCGGCAACTCGCAGGAGCGCTACCGCGCATTCGCCCGCATCCTCAACGAGCAGCAGGAGCGCCTGCTGACGCTGCGCGGCCTGTTCAAGATCAAGGGCGCCGAGGCCGAAGGCCGCAAGCCGGTGCCACTCGCTGAAGTCGAGTCGGCGGCCGAGATCGTCAAGCGGTTCTCGACCGGCGCGATGAGCTTCGGCTCGATTTCGCGCGAGGCGCACACCACGCTGGCGATCGCCATGAACCGGATCGGCGGCAAGTCGAACACCGGCGAGGGCGGCGAGGAAGCCGATCGCTTCAAGCCGATGGCAAATGGCGACTCGATGCGCTCGGCCATCAAGCAGGTCGCCTCCGGCCGGTTCGGCGTCACCACGGAGTATCTCGCCAACTCCGACATGATGCAGATCAAGATGGCGCAGGGCGCCAAGCCCGGCGAAGGCGGTCAGCTGCCCGGCCACAAGGTCGACGCGACCATCGCGGCGGTGCGTCACTCGACCCCGGGCGTCGGCCTGATCTCGCCGCCGCCGCATCACGACATCTACTCGATCGAAGATCTGGCGCAGCTGATCTACGATCTGAAGAACGTCAATCCGTCGAGTGCGGTGTCGGTCAAGCTGGTGTCGGAAATCGGCGTCGGCACGGTTGCGGCCGGCGTCGCCAAGGCGCGCGCCGACCACGTCACCATTGCGGGCTTCGAGGGTGGCACCGGCGCTTCGCCGCTGACCTCGATCAAGCACGCCGGTTCGCCGTGGGAAATCGGCCTCGCCGAGACGCATCAGACGCTGGTGCGTGAGCGGCTGCGCTCGCGCATCGTCGTCCAGGTCGACGGCGGCTTCCGCACCGGCCGCGACGTCGTGATCGGCGCGCTGCTCGGCGCCGACGAGTTCGGCTTCGCCACTGCCCCGCTGATCGCGGCCGGCTGCATCATGATGCGCAAGTGCCATCTCAACACCTGCCCGGTCGGCGTCGCGACGCAGGACCCGGTGCTGCGCAAGCGCTTCACCGGCCAGCCCGAGCATGTCATCAACTACTTCTTCTTCGTCGCCGAGGAAGTGCGCGAGCTGATGGCCTCGCTCGGCTATCGCAGCTTCAACGAGATGGTCGGTCAGTCGCAGATGCTCGACCAGCAGGCGCTGGTGGCGCACTGGAAGGCCAAGGGCCTCGACTTCTCCAAGCTGTTCTACAAGCAGAAGGCCGAGAAGGGTCAGACGATCTATCACTCCGAGACCCAGAACCATCACCTCGAGAAGGTGCTGGACCGCGAGCTGATCGCCAAGGCGCAGCCGGCGATCGACCGCGGCGCCCCGGTGAAGTTCGAGGCTGAGATCAACAACACCAACCGTTCCGCCGGCGCGATGCTGTCCGGCGTGGTGGCCAAGCATTACGGTCATGCCGGCCTGCCGCACGACACCATCCAGGTGCACCTCAAGGGCACCGCGGGTCAGGCGTTCGGCGCCTGGCTGGCGCGCGGCATCACCTTCGATCTCGAAGGCGAAGGCAACGACTATGTCGGCAAGGGCCTGTCGGGCGGCAAGATCATCGTCCGGCCGCCGGCGATCTCCGGCATCGTGCCCGAGCAGTCGATCATCGTCGGCAACACCGTGATGTACGGCGCGATCGAGGGCGAGTGCTACTTCCGCGGCGTCGCCGGCGAGCGTTTCGCCGTGCGTAACTCCGGCGCGGTCGCGGTGGTCGAAGGCGCCGGCGATCATTGCTGCGAATACATGACCGGCGGCATCGTTGTGGTGCTCGGCAAGACCGGGCGCAACTTCGCGGCCGGCATGTCGGGCGGCGTCGCCTACGTGCTGGACGAGGACGGCAGCTTCGCCAAGCTCTGCAACATGGCGATGGTCGAGCTCGAGCCGGTGCTGTCGGAAGAGATGATCAACGCCGGCACCTATCACCAGTCGGGCGATCTCGAAGCGCACGGCCGGGTCGACGTGTTCGCCGATCTGCTCGGCAGCGACGTCGAGCGGCTGCACGTGCTGATCTCGCGCCACGCCAAATACGCCGGATCGAAGCGCGCCGCCGAGATCCTGGCGAACTGGAAAGAGTGGCTGCCGAAATTCCGCAAGGTGATGCCGGTCGAGTATCGCCGTGCGCTGCGCGAACTGAAATCGCGCGCCGCCGAGGAGCCGAAGATCGCCATCGGGGCGTAGTTCACCAGCGCTTCCTCGTCATTGCGAGCGAAGCGAAGCAATCCAGAGGCTCCGCACACCGGGCTGGATTGCTTCGTCGCTTCGCTCCTCGCAATGACGCCGGGATGCGGTTCACGACACAAAGTCAAAGACAAGAATTCGGGGCGTTAGTTTCGATGGGCAAGGTCACGGGATTTCTGGAAATCGAGCGTCACGACCGCGCGTATGCGCCGGTGGCGGAGCGGGTGAAGAACTACAACGAGTTCGTCGTCCCGCTCAGCGACAAAGACCTGCGCGACCAGGCCGCGCGCTGCATGAATTGCGGCATTCCGTATTGCCACGGCACCGGCTCGGCGCATCCGGGCACGCCCGGCTGTCCGGTCAACAACCAAATCCCGGACTGGAACGACCTCGTCTACAACGACAACTGGCAGGAAGCGGCGCGTAACCTGCACTCGACCAACAACTTCCCGGAATTCACCGGCCGCATCTGCCCGGCGCCGTGCGAAGCGTCGTGTACGCTGAACATCGACGACAATCCGGTCACCATCAAAACCATCGAATGCGCCATCGTCGACCGCGCCTTCGAGAACGGCTGGATCAAGCCGGAGATCGCCTCGATCAAGACCGGCCAGAGCGTCGCCATCATCGGCGCCGGCCCGGCCGGCCTCGCCGCCGCGCAGCAGCTGGCGCGCGCCGGGCACGACGTCCACGTCTATGAGAAGCTCGCCAAGGCTGGCGGCCTGCTCCGCTACGGCATTCCCGACTTCAAGATGGAGAAGCATCTGATCGACCGCCGCGTCGCGCAGATGGAGGGCGAGGGCGTCACCTTCCACTACAACAGCCCGGTCGGCGGCACCGCCCCGGGCGCGGTCGATCCGGCCGAGCTCTTGAAGCAGTACGATGCCGTCGCGCTCACCGGCGGCGCGGAGTATCCGCGTGATCTGGCGATTCCCGGCCGCGAGCTCGCCGGCGTGCACTTCGCGATGGACTTCCTCACCCAGCAGAACCGCCGCGTCTCCGGCGAGCCGCTCGGCGATAGACCTGAGATCCTCGCCACCGGCAAGCGCGTCGTCGTGATCGGCGGCGGCGACACCGGCTCGGACTGCATCGGCACCTCGATCCGTCAGGGCGCCGCCAGCGTCACCCAGATCGAGATCATGCCGGCGCCGCCCGAGAAGGAAGACAAGGGCCTGACCTGGCCGAACTGGCCGATGAAGATGCGCACCTCGTCGAGCCAGGCCGAAGGCGCCGTGCGCGACTTCGCCGTCAACACGGTGTCGTTCGAAGGCGAGGGTGGCAAGGTCACCAAGCTCAACTGCGTCCGCGTCGACGGCAAATTCCAGCCGATCCCCGGCACCGAATTCGTGCTCGAAGCCGACCTCGTGCTGCTGGCAATGGGCTTCGTCTCCCCGGTCAAGGACGGCCTCCTGACTCAGCTCGGCGTCACCCTCGACCCGCGCGGCAACGTCAAAGCCGACCTCGACCGCTTCACCACCTCGATCGACAAAGTCTTCGCCGCCGGCGACATGCGCCGCGGCCAGTCGCTGGTGGTCTGGGCGATCCGCGAAGGGCGCCTGGCGGCGCAGGCGATTGATCGGTTTCTGATGGGCAGCACGACGCTGCCGAGGTAGGCGGGGCGTCGCGATCGCCCGCGAGCCAGTGCATAGCGCTCGCCACGCCCTCTGCCGTCATGCGCGGGCTCGACCCGCGCATCCATCGCGCGCGTAGCGCGCAACTAATCCGGCTTGATACGAAGAGGATGGATTGCCGGGTCAAGCCCGGCAATGACGCCGTGCCGGAAAGTAGGGCTTGCCGCGTTCAACCCTCCTGGTGACAGAAGCGCTCGCCACCTCCCGTGTCGTCATCGTCCGACTTGATCGGACGACCTAGTCTGCCAGGGCCTCGCCGTGATGTCGTGCTTCGACGCGGGCTCTCCGGGATACTGGATCCCCGCATGCGCGGGGATGACGGGTGGGGGTGGGGCGACGCGAGAGGGCACGAACTATCCGCGAGTCATTCCGGGGCACGCGCGACGCGCGTGAGCCCGGAATCCATAGCCCCTGTGTTCGCGATTACGTCCAGGTGTCCGTTACTACGTCTTTGCCGCATCGCCAGTGCTGCGGCGTATGGATTCCGGGTTCGCGCTACGCGCGCCCCGGAATGACTAACAAGAGGATCATGCGATCCTCACGCATTCCTCGCCATCAGGCCCCCGTCGACCGGGATCACCGCGCCGGTGATGAACGAGGCGGCCGGCAGGCACAGGCTCAGCGTCATATGCGCGACTTCTTCCGGGTCGCCGTAGCGGTGCAGGGCGGTGCGGCGTCTTGCGTATTTCTGTTTATGCTCGTCGCTGATGCGATCGGTCATGCCGGTGGTGATCGGGCCGGGGCAGATGCAGTTGACGGTGATGCCTTCGGGGCCGAGCTCGACGGCGAGCGAACGCGTCAGACCGGTGACGCCGGCTTTGGCGGCAGAGTATGGGCTGTGCGGCGAGGTGGCGCCGAGTGCTTCAGTCGAGGCGATGTTGACGATGCGCGGGCTCTGCGACTTGCGCAAGTAAGGCAGCGCGGCGCGGATGACGCGCGGATGCGCAGTGAGCAGGATGGCGAGCGCGCGTTCCCACACCGCCTCGTAGTTGGCGTCGTCGATCGGCAGCGCCGCCGAGATGCCGGCGTTGTTGATGACGATGTCGAGCCCGCCGAGTTGCTGCGCGATCGCTTCGACGCCGGTCTTGATCGCCTGCGCGTTGCCGACGTCGAGCGCAAAGGCGGTCGCGTCGCCACCGCGCGCCTTGATGGCATCGGCGACCGGCTGCGCGCCGTCGAGCGTCACGTCGGTGACGGCGACGCGCGCGCCTTCGTCGGCGAACACATGCGCGGTGGCGCGGCCCATGCCGCTCGCCGCGCCGGTGACGAGTACGCGCAGGCCTTTGACGGAACGGCTCAGGGGTTTGTACGACATCGGTTTCCTCCGGTTGTTTCTTGTTGCGGAATTCGCAGGCGCGTCGCGCGGCCCGGCTCCGATTGACAAGGCTGGCATCGATCGACACACAGGTCAAACGCGGCCGTCACAAGAGCCGCGACAACGACAACAACGGGAGGTTCGCGGTGAACGAACTCGATTTCAGTGGCAAGCAGGTGCTGATCGTCGGCGGCTCGAGCGGCATCGGCAACGGCATCGCGCAGGCGTTTCGCGCTCACGGCGCCAAGGTGTGCGTCACCGGGACGCGGGCGTCGCAGGCCGACTACGCGGCGGCGGACGGCAGTCACTTCGACGGGCTGACTTACGTGCAGCTCGACGTCGGCAAGCCGCAGGCGGTGGAGGCGTTCGCGCCGCCGATCGACCGGCTCGACGTGCTGATCCTGGCGCAGGGCGCTGTGATCTATCGCCGCGGCGAATTCGAGATGGACGGCTTCCGCCACGTGATGGAAGTCAATTTGATGAGCCTGATGGCCTGCGCGACCAAATTCCATCCGCAGCTGAAGGCGTCGGGCGGCAAGCTGATCATCGTGTCGTCGACCGCGGCGTTCCACGCCACCAAGGGCAATCCGGCCTACAATGCGTCCAAGACCGGCGCCTATGGGCTGACGCGCACGCTGGCGCAGGCCTGGGCCGAGGACGGCATCCGCGTCAACGGCATCGCGCCCGGCCTGGTCGATACCAAGATGACCAAGGTCACCACCGACAATCCGAAGCGCCTCGCCGGCGCCATCGAAGGCATCCCGATGAAGCGCCTCGGCACGCCCGAAGACATGGCCGGCGTCGCGCTGTTCCTCGCCTCGCCGCTGTCGAGCTACGTGCTCGGCCAGACACTGGCGGTGGACGGCGGGCTGATTCTGTAGCAGCGCGCAGCGCTTCAACGCATCGCGACCTCATCCTGAGGAGCCGGGCGAAGCTCGCAGAGCGCAGCCGGGCGTCTCGAAGGATGCGCCGCAAGTCCGTGCCACCTCATGGTTCGAGACGCCCGGCTTCGCCGGGCTCCTCACCATGAGGGCCGAGCGTCATGGATCGCGGCTGATGCGGACTAACAGTGCGCGCGTACGGCCGAGGGCATCGCGCTCACCGAAATATCGAGAAGAATCCCGATGCCGTCGGCGGGGGGGCGCGGCGGGTTTGTGGTTGTTGCGGCGCCGGGGCGAAGCCGAAGAAGCCCGAGGCGGCGGGCGGCGGCGGAGGCGGTGCGGCGCGGACGACGCGGCGCTGCTGCTGAGCCTGCTGCTGCGGGCCGCCATCGCGCGACGGCGCACCGCCGCTCGGGCTGTTGCTCGCCATCGGCACCGCACTCTTCGGCGGCTCCTTGGGCGGCGGCGGCTCCTGCGCCTTCTCGACCACGATCTCGCGGCGCGGCCAGGTGTAGTCGTCGGCGCGGCCGGCCGGGGCGGCGAGCGGCTCGCCCTTCACCAGCGTGCGGCTGACCAGCGCATCGACCGGAACCGGCGACACGCCCGGGCCGCCGAGCAGCTTGTCGGTCGATACCGCGGAGGCGACCAGCGGCACGATCGGCCCGGCGATCGGACGCGGCGGCGGACCTTCCGGCTTGGCCGGCGTGGTGTCCGGCGTTGCCGGCTCGGTCGGCAGTGCGATCGGCCCGGAGCGGGCGGCGAGCAACCGCGCGATCTCGCGCTCGACGTAATGCGCCAGCTTGCGGGCGCCGGCCTTGGTGAAATACACGCCGTCATAGGAGCGCAGCCGGCGGGTCTGGCCCTCGAAGTCCGGGCCCTGCAGCATGTAGCGGCCGCCTTCGTCGACGAAGCCGTCCCAGACGTCCACATAGCTAATGCCCGCCTTGGCGGCGGCGTCGCGATACAGCGCGTTGAGGAACTGCGCGTCGGAGGTCGACTTGGTGCCGCGCACCGCGGGCAGGCCGACCCACAGCACCGGCACGCCCTTGGTCTTCAGCACCGCGATCATCTCGTCGAGCTTCTTGCTGTAGAGCTCGGCCCAGCGGGTGTCGCGGAACTGCGCGACGCCGCTGCCGCGCTTGGATTTCTCCGGCGCCATGATCTGCGGCGCGCCGTCGTCGTCCTCGTCATCGTCGGCGGCGTCGCTGTCGGCGCTCTTGTCGTCCGGCTTGGCGGCGTCGGGCTTAGCCGCATCCGGCTTGGCCGCATCAGGCTTGGACGGGTCGGCGTCCTTCTTCTTGTCGGCGGCGGTCTCGGTGATCGGCACGCGGTCGTTGAGGCCGAGCATCACCACGATGGCGTCGGGATTCTCGGCGGCCAGGATCTCCTTGGCGGCGGCGGTCCAGTCGGACGGCTCGCCCTTGGGCTGATAGCGCAGCAGGCCCGAGACGGTCTTGTGCTTGCGGATCACGCCCATTTCGGGCTGCTCGGTGTAGGCCTGCTCGAGGCCGTAAGCGAGCCAGTCGGCCATCGCGTCGCCGAGCACCACGACGTTGCGTTCGGCCGCGGTCTCGCGCTTCTCCGGCGCGGGCGCGCGCGAATAATCCTCGCGCACCGGCGCGCGGCGCGGCGGCGCCTGATGCTGGAACGGCGCGAACACGTCGCTGCCGAAGAATCCGCCTCCGCCGCCATTGTATCCGCCGCCATTGCCGACGCCGCGGGGCGGACGCGGCGGCGGTTGCGACGGCCCGCCGAAGCCGAAGAACTGCGCCGACGCCGGCGCGGCGACGCCGATCAGCAGCAGCGCCGAGACGGCCAGGACCGGCCCGCGCCTCGTCAACGCGCCCAGCAGGGATTTCGGCTTCTCGGACATAAGCTCGGCCGCGCTCGCAACAGGAGGAGGGAACTCGATCTATACTAGCGGATTCGGGCCGCAACCGGGCAGCCTTCGCGGCACAGCATACGCCTGTGATCGGCCGCCGCCGTCAAGGGCCGCGGCCGAGCATCGGCGGCCGCTCAGCCGGCCGGAAGGCGGCGCTCGCGATCGGCGTAAGTGGCCGTTTTCACGGCCGAAAGCCGCGCATCGAGGGCCGCCGCAAGGGCCGGGCTGACGCCGGTCATCGGCAGCCGCAGCTGCGGGCTGTCGATCAGTCCCTGCTGCCACAGGCAATATTTCAGCGGCGCCGGCGAGGGCTCGGCGAACAACAGCCGTGGCAGATCGGCCAGGCGCTGCCATTCCAGCGAGGCGCCGAGCCGATCCCCGTCCAGGATGCGCTGCCGCACGGCCGCGAACGCCGCGGTCTCGAGATGCGCCGAGGCCAGCACCGCGCCGTCGCAGCCGCGCACTTGCGCGCCGTAGAACAGCGCGTCCTCACCGCTGAGCACGGAAAACCCCGGCGGTCGGAGCCGCAGCAGATCATTGGTCTGGCGCAGTTCGGCGCAGCAATCCTTGAGGCCGACGATGTTGGGGCGCTCGGCCAGCCGTAGCAGCGCGTCGTTGCCGAGATTGACGCAGGTGCGGGCCGGGATGTTGTACAGCATGATCGGCCGCGCCGTGGCTTCGGCCAGCGCTTCGAAGTGCAGCACGAGGCCGTCCTGCGACGGCCGCGTGTAGTACGGGCAGGCGATCAGGTAGCCGTCGACCGGCCAGTTCGCGATACGCGCCAGCGTCCGCACCAGCTTGCGTGTATCGGCGCCGGACATGCCGAGCCACACCGGCAGCGCGCGGCCGGCCTCGGCCAGCGTTTCGGCCGTCAGCATCGCCAGTTGTTCGATCTCGCCGTCGTCGAGTGCCAGGCCTTCGCCGGTGGTGGCGGCGAGAATCAGCCCGTCGATCGGCTGCCGCGCGTAATGCCTGATCAGCCGCCGCAGCGAAGCGGCGTCGAGCGCGCCGTCGCGGAATGGCGTAATCAGCGGCAGCCACAGGCCGCTGGGTGGCTCAGAGTCGGATTCCATCGTCGTGTCTCCTGAGAGGAGCCGGCCGACGAAGCGCAACAAAAAACCCCGTCGAAACCGGCGGGGTTTGGGTGAATGCGAACTGCGATCGATCTAGCGCACGCGTGCGTCCCCGGCCCCGAAAGGAGCGCGGTTTTTGTAGGCGTAATGAGCGGCGCGAGTGATCATGCGATCAGTAGGACCCGCGCCGCTGGTTTTGTCAACGACGAAGGCGCGGGGCCGGCCGATTTGCGTTTCGAGCAGTGCGCTTAGACGGTCGCAGGTCAGCGCGCCAGGCCACCGAGAATGTTGGCGCGTTCCAGCGTCGACCGCAGCGCCTCGTCGGAGACGTGGGTGTAGATCTCCGTGGTGGCGATGCTCGAATGCCCGAGCAGCCGCTGCACGATGCGGATGTCGACACCGTTCTCGATCAGCAGTGTCGCGGCAGTGTGCCGCAGCATGTGCGGCGTGACGCGGCGGCGGACGCCGGCCTGTCCCGCGAAGGTGCGTAGCTTGGTGCGGAAGGAATGCGGGCGCAGCTTGGTGCCGTTGCGGTTGACGAACAGCGGGCCGTCGCTGCCGAGCATACGTTGACGCTGACCAGCCAGCTTGCGCAGCTCTGTGCGTAGCCGCGCATCGGTGACGTAGACGACGCGGTCGCGCGAGCCCTTGCCGTGGATCCGGATCGCGGCGCCGTCGCTGGCGACGTCGCTGCTGGCGATCTTGCACAGCTCGCCGATGCGGATGCCGGTTGCGATCATCAGGCGGATCTCGGTGCACAGTGATGGTGCGTCTGGCGCCGCATGCCGAGCCGCGCCCGGTGCTCGCGTCGATTTCAGAAGCCGCGTCGTCTCGTCCCGCGACAACGTCCGCGGCAATCGCTTTCGCTTCGGCAGCTTCAGCCGCCAGCCATCGAACGGATTAGGCATCGCGCCCCGATCTTCCAGGTGGCGGAAAAACGAACGCAAGCACGCCAGCCGCCGCCGCACCGTCGATGCCGACAGCTTCCGCCCGGTCATGTGCTCCAGATAGGCGCGCAGATGCTCGGTGGCGATCAGCCCATCCGCGCAAAACACCTTGTCCTCCCGCCGCCGTGTCCCAATCCACGCGGCAAAATCCGCCAGATCGTAGCCGTAAGCCTGCAACGTATGGTCCGACAACTGCCGCTCGACCGAACAATGATCGAGAAACGAGGCGATCGATTTGCTGAGGTTCATTCCGCGCTCCGCCCAACCGGGGCGGAGGTAATTTGCCTGACATCTTCTACTAAAGCCTAGGCGCCGTGGTGATTTTTCGACTCAAGGTTATCGATTGTACGGAGAATTCAGCTCAATCGCTTGAGAGCAAATGCCGACATAACTCGGAATTATGAGCCGTTATCTTTGGATGATCGCAGCTGTTCAAGCGGT
>NZ_LJIC01000084.1 GCF_001295845.1 Rhodopseudomonas sp. AAP120
GGCGCAGTGCCTGGGGACCCCCACCCCCGACCCCTCCCCGCAAGGGGGAGGGGAGCGGTGACGTCGCGTTGTCGGGTGAAGCGGATCTCCATTGTGCGTTGCGGTTACAGGCGGTCGAGCCGTTTAACGAAGGTGTATCGTCGGGCGTAGCGCTGGCGGAGTTCGGTGATGCGCTGCGCGAAGGCGTCGGTTTCGTTCTGCCGCTTTGCGATGGCTTTCAGGTCGCCGAGCAGAAAGATCACCCTGTCGTAGCCTGCGGCGCTGCCCCTGCGAATCTCGGTTTCGATCTCCGCCCAGACCGCATCGCCGCGCTTCTCAATCTCGGCTTGCCGGGCGCGGAGCGCGCGTCGGGCCTGTTGGTCGCGCCGCCGTTGGTCGGCCAACAGCTCGGCGGTCTCCGCCTGTTCGCGCGCCTGCCTGATCGCTTCCGCGCGGGCGCAAAGGTCGCGGGCTCGGCGCGGTGTCACCGGCGCTGCCGCAGGCATGCGCGCGCGGACAAGCCGGCGGAGGTCGTTTACGGCGAGAGCGTCGCCGTCGAATATCTTTCTCAGAAAGCCGGTCTTCTCCTGATCGGTCATCGCAGCGATGGTCGCGTCGGCCGCGGTGGCATCGGCCGAGCCCGACTGCGCGCCGCGCTCGCTCGCCGCGGCGATGAGATCACGGTCGATGGCGAAGAAGGAGGCGAAGGCTTCGAGTGCTGCCGTCGTCGGCCCGAGTCCGGGCAGCGGCTCGGTCTCGTCTGGTGCCACCAACTCGGCCTCGACGGCCATCAGCCACACCAGATAAAGCATCCGCAGATCGCCCTCGAGCAAGGCGGTGCGCAGTGTGGCAAGCGCGGCCAGCCAACCGGTGCCATCGTCCCATTTGTCGTGGAATTCGTCGGCATCGGTTGCGACGCTGAGGATGAGATGGTCTCCCTTCGTCCAAACCCGTGCAAGATCGCCATCGCCGAGAAAGACATCGAACCGATCTCGATCGACCAGCCGGCGCGGCAGACGAATCATCAAGCAGCGCGTGCCCCAACTGGCGAAATAGAGGTGAAGATCGAACCAACGTTCCATCAGCTCGGCGGGGTCGCCTTTGAAATCTCCCCACTGATAGGCGTTGGTGAAACTCGTCGTGGTGATCTGTGCCCGCGTCGACAACGCGCGTAGCGCCTTGATGTCGGCGGTGCTCAGCGGGCGGTCGATCGCCTGGAATTCATAGTACTGATATTCGCTCATCGCTTGGTGGTCCGATCGGCGCCTTGCTCAGTCCGGATGCAGGAGCTCGTCCATCTCGAGCAGGCGCATCGCTTCTGCCAGCGTCACGCCAGAATGCACACGCCACCATCTGCCGGTACCCCGCATCCAGTAGATGTCGAAACTGTCCGGCCCGATACAGTCGAGCCGGGCAAAAGGTGCGTTGAATTCCTGGCCGCGATTCTCCTCGAATCCGGACCGGTAGCGCTGGAAGAAGCGATATCGACCGCCGGACCATGCTCCGCCGATATCGATCGGGTAGTTGAATTGCGTGGGCGTGATCTTGCGCTGGAAACGCGGCTTCAGATAATCCGCAATCAGGCGTTCGCACGCTGCGATGATCGCCTGCTTCTCGGCCTCGCTCACCGCCCGCGTTGGCCGGCGCGTTTGATCCCAGGGTCTGGTTACGGCCATGGTTCGATTCACCGATCGCGGCGAAAACCGCGTGCAGAGACGTTGGCCCCGAGCATAGCGCAGAGCTGCACTCGTGATCGTGGTTCGCTGTCGGTTTTGGGATTTTCCCCGGAGTTCTGTACGGGCACGTGGCCGGGGAGGGGGAGTGGAGCTGAACCGCCGCGCTTCGATCCAGCGGATCACATCGTGCGACCCACCCCCGCGCCGCAGCGCGCTCCCTCTCCCGCTTGCGGGAGAGGGCTGGGG
>NZ_LJIC01000085.1 GCF_001295845.1 Rhodopseudomonas sp. AAP120
GATCAAAACACACCCAAACAAAACGCCGCTTCCAACAGGAAGCGGCGTTTTGCGTTGTGGGACTGGCTTTACTGAGCTGAGCCGTGAGATAGCTCCGATCTCGTTGCCGGCGCGCTTCGCGCTGCGCGGCGACGACGCGGACGGTGCGTGAAGCCGCGGGAAGCGCTTCGCCGTGAGCGATCCAGTCGCGACGGTTCGTGGTCATTGACGTGGAGGGCCGCGTCAGGGGGCGCCTTGACGGCGGCCGCGCGTTGGGGGCTGCGCCGACCTCAGGCTTTCAGCCGATAGCCCGTCTTGAAGATCCACCACACCGCGGCCATGCACAGCAGCAGAAAGCCGAAGGTTGCGGCGACGCTGATGCCGATATCGACGTCGGCGATCTCGTAGAAGCTCCAGCGGAAGCCCGACACGAGATAAACCACCGGATTGAACAGCGCGATCGTCTGCCACAGCGGCGGCAGCATCGAGATCGAATAGAAGCTGCCGCCGAGAAACGTCAGCGGCGTAATGATCAGCAGCGGCACCACCTGCAGCTTCTCGAAACCATCGGCCCAGATGCCGATGATGAAGCCGAACAGGCTGAACGCCACGGCGGTCAGCACCAGGAAGCCGAGCATCCAGACCGGATGGGCGATGTGCAGCGGCACGAACAGCGCCGCCGTCGCCAGGATGATCAGGCCGAGGATGATCGACTTGGTCGCGGCGGCACCGACATAGCCCAGTGCGATCTCGAGGAACGACGCCGGGGCCGACAGGATTTCGTAGATCGTGCCGGTGAATTTCGGGAAATAGATGCCGAACGAGGCGTTGGCGACGCTCTGCGTCAGCACGCTCAGCATGATCAGTCCGGGCACGATGAAGGTGCCGTAGCTGACGCCCTCGACCTGGTCGATACGCGAGCCGATCGCCGCGCCGAACACGATGAAGTATAGAGACGTCGACAGCACTGGCGAGACGATGCTCTGCATCAGCGTGCGCCACGTCCGCGCCATTTCGAACAGGTAGATTGCCCTGACGGCTCGGAGGTTCATGCTCATGCGTGCACCAGGCTGACGAAGATCTCTTCCAGCGACGACTGGCTGGTGTCGAGATCGTGGAAGCGAATCCCGGCGGCGCGGATGTCGCCGAGCAACGCGGTGATGCCGGTATGCTCGGCGCGGGTATCGTAGGTGTAGATCAGCTTGCTGCGGTCGTCCGACAGCGTAAGCCCGTAGTCGGCAAGGGCCGCCGGGACGGCGTCGAGCGGCGCGTCGAGATACAGCTTGAGCTGCTTCTTGCCGAGCTTCTGCATCAGCGCGGCCTTCTGCTCGACCAGGATCAATTGGCCGTTGTTGATGACGCCGACGCGGTCGGCCATCTCTTCGGCTTCCTCGATGTAATGCGTGGTCAGGATGATGGTGACACCGGTCGCCTTCAGCGCCTGCACCACTTCCCACATCCCCTTGCGCAGCTCGACATCGACGCCGGCGGTCGGCTCGTCGAGGAACAGCACCTGCGGCTCGTGGCTCAGGGCCTTGGCGATCATCACCCGGCGCTTCATGCCGCCGGACAGCGTGATGATCTTCGAATCCTTGCGGTCCCACAGCGACAAGTCCCGCAGCACCTTTTCGATATGCGCCGGGCTCTTCGGCTTGCCGAACAGGCCGCGGCTGAAGCTGACCGTGTCCCACACGGATTCGAACGCATCGGTGTGCAGCTCCTGCGGCACCAACCCGATCATCGATCGCGCGGCGCGGTAGTCGCTGACAATGTCATGGCCGCCCACGGTGACGCTGCCGGTGCTCGGATTGACCAGCCCGCAGATCGTACCGATCAGCGTGGTCTTTCCGGCGCCGTTCGGCCCGAGCAGCGCGAAGATCTCGCCGCCCATGATGTCGAGATTGATGCCGTTCAGCGCCTTGCGGCCGGTGCCGTAGGTCTTGCTGAGGTTCTGGACGGAAATGATCGGGGCCATGCGGGCTCGTCGTCGGTGGGCGCAGCAATTTGCGGCTGCGAGCGCAGCCGGTCACGCGGGCGGGTTACATAAGGACGAGAGAGGCGGGGCGCAACCGACAGGGGAGAGCTCCGCGCGGGAATGTTTCCGCTGTTTGTTGCGCCAATTGCCCGGCTCCGAACTCTTCCCGGCATTGCGAGGAGGCGGAGCCGACGAACGATTCAATGCCACGCACGGAGCCGTGGATTGCTTGCGGAGCCTGTCATTGGGCGGCGCTTCGCGCCGACGCGTTGACTCGCAATGACGTGGATAGTCGGAGATCACTCGGTGGCGCGGTCCGCCGCGGAATACGCGATCAGCGCCACGATCGCGTCCTTGCTCGCTGCGACGAACGCCGGATCCTGCTTCAATTCGTCGATCGTCCGCGGCGGGGGGAGGATGATCGCGCCATCGGGGTCCTCGGCCGCGGAGGCGAGAAGCTCGGCGGCTTCCTCCTCGGCTTCTTCGATCGTCTCGCCGGCGGTGACGACTCCCGGAATGTCGGGAAACGAAACGCTGTAGCTGCCGTCGGTGTCCTGACGGATTAGCGCGACGTAGTGAGCCATGGCTGAGGTCACACCCGCTGCACGAAGCTATCGACCACCTTCTTCTCGCCGGCTTTGTCGAAGGCGATGGTGAGTTTGTTGCCGTCGATCTTGGTGACGTGGCCGTAGCCGAACTTCTGATGGAAGACGCGGTCGTTCAAGGTGAAGTCGGATTCGGTGCCGGTGGATTTGGCGACCAGTTCGCCCTCGATGGTGAACGGCGCGCGGCGGGGGCTGCCGGGCGAGTAGGACGCGCCGCCTTCGCCGAAGCCGCCGCTGCGTCCGCCATTGCCGCCGCGGCTGCGTTGCGCCTGGGCGCGCTGCCATCCCGGCGTCGAGTAGCTCGAGCCGAACGACTCGACGTTGTCGAACCGCGACGGCCCGTAGCCGCTCATGCCGCCCCAGCCGGAGCCGCCCTTGGACTCTGTGATCTCGACGTTCGCCGACGGCAGTTCGTCGAGGAAGCGCGACGGAATCGTCGTATTCCAGGTGCCGTGGATGCGGCGGTTGGTGGCGAAATACAGTTTCGCCCGCTTGCGCGCTCGCGTAATGCCGACATGGGCGAGGCGGCGTTCTTCTTCGAGGCCGGCGCGCCCCTGTTCGTCGAGCGCGCGCTGGTGCGGAAACAAGCCTTCTTCCCAGCCGGGCAGGAACACGGTCTCGAACTCCAGCCCCTTGGCGGAATGCAGCGTCATCACACTGACGGCGTCCTCATCGGCGGCGCCCTCGCGATCCATCACCAGCGAAATGTGCTCCAAGAATCCCTGAAGATTTTCGAACTCCTCCATTGAGCGCACGAGTTCTTTCAGGTTCTCCAGTCGACCGGCAGCGTCGGCGGAGCGGTCCTTCTGCCACATCTCGGTGTAGCCGCTCTCATCGAGCACGATCTCGGCGAGTTCGGTGTGGGGCAGCGCGTCGCGTTGCACCTGCCAGCGTTCGAAGCTTTCGATTACGCCGCGCAGCGAACTGCGCGCCTTCGGTTTCAGTTCGTCGGTCTCTATCACCATCCGAGCCGCCTCGAACAACGGGATGCGACGCTTGCGAGCATGGTCGTGCAGCATCTGCACGGTCGCGTCGCCGAGCCCGCGCTTCGGCACGTTGACGATGCGCTCGAAGGCGAGGTCGTCGGCAGGCGAGTTGATCACCCGTAAGTAAGCCAGCGCATCGCGGATTTCGGCGCGCTCATAGAACCGTGGGCCGCCGATGACGCGGTAGGGCAGGCCGAGCGTGACGAAGCGATCTTCGAATTCGCGCATCTGAAACGAGGCGCGCACCAGGATGGCAATCTCGTTGAGTGCGTGCCCCTGGCGCTGCAGCTGCTCGATCTCTTCGCCGATGGCGCGGGCTTCCTCTTCGCTATCCCAGGCGCCGGTGACGGTGACCATTTCGCCGTCGACGTCCTCGGTGCGCAGCGTCTTGCCGAGCCGGCCTTCATTGTGCGCGATCAGATGCGACGCCGCGGCGAGGATATGGCCGGTCGAGCGATAATTGCGCTCGAGGCGGATCACCTTGGCGCCGGGGAAGTCGTGGTCGAAGCGCAGGATGTTGTCGACCTCGGCACCGCGCCAGCCATAGATCGACTGATCGTCGTCGCCGACGCAGCAGATGTTCTTGGGGGGAGCGGATGCTGCTTGCTCCCTCTCCCCGCGTGCGGGGAGAGGGCTGGGGTGAGGGGGCGTCTCCCCAGCTTGAGAGTCCGCGATTTGTCGAGGC
>NZ_LJIC01000086.1 GCF_001295845.1 Rhodopseudomonas sp. AAP120
CCGATCGTCCCGATGTTGCAATGCGGCTTGGTACGTTCAAACTTTGCTTTGGCCATTCGATGTCCATCCTTGTCGGCGCAGCACATAGGGCAGCGAAGCCCGCGGCTGGTTACTGCGGAAAAGCACCCTGTTCAAGCTGGAAGTTATGGGCCAATCTCGCTGCACCGGACCGAGAAGGCCGCCTGGACGTTCAAATCCGGACGCTCATGTAAGGCCTCGCCCAGCAAGATCAATCGGGAGACGCCATGACCGCCTCAGCCGCAGCCACAACCGCCAAAGCCCCGCAAACACCGCAGCTGGATCAGGCCCGCCCCGAATCCCTCGGGCTATCCCCCGCCCGGCTGCAGGCGATGTCGGACGCGTTCAAGCGCGAGATCGACAAGGGCAGCATTCCGGGCGTCACCGTGCTGGTGTCACGCCGCGGTCATATTGGCTGGTTCGAGGCGCTCGGCCGTCAAGCCCCCGGCTCGGACGCACCAATGCGGCCGGACAGCCTGTTCCGAATCTTCTCGATGACCAAGCCGATCGTCTCGGTCGGCATCATGCAGCTGGTCGAGGACGGCTATTTGCAGCTCGACGATCCGCTGCAGAAGTTCATTCCGGAATTCGAGAACACCAGCGTCGGCGTGGTCGATAACGGCAAGCTCGACCTCGTCCCGCTGAACCGGCCGATCACCATCCAAGACCTGCTGCGCCACACCTCGGGCATCACCTACGACCACGTCGGCGACGGCCCGATCCACCGCATGTATCGCGAAAGCCGCGTCCGTAGCCGCAAGATCACCAACGAAGAGCACGCGCGGTTGATCGCAGAGCTGCCGCTGGTGTGCCAGCCCGGCGCGGCGTGGAACTACAGCCGCTCGACCGACATCCTCGGACGCGTCATCGAAGTGATCGCCGGCAAGACACTCGGCGCCTTCCTCACCGAACGCATCCTGGCGCCGCTGCAGATGACCGAGACTGCCTTCCACACCGGCGCCGAGAACAAGCATCGGCTGGCCGAAGCCTTCCCGACCGACCCGTGGACCGGCGATCCGGTGGCGCTGTTCAACATGCTCGAGAAGCCGGTGATGGAATCCGGCGGCGGCGGGCTGGTGTCGACCACGATGGACTACGCGCGGTTCTGCCAGATGCTGCTCTCCGGCGGCACGCTGCACGGCACCCGCATCATCGGCCGCAAGACGTTGCAGCTGATGGCCAGCAACCACCTCGAGCCGCACATCCCGCCGGACAACTACATCCTGCCGCCCGGCCACGGCTTCGGCCTCGGCTTCGCGGTGCGCACCGAACCGGGCATCTCGCCGTTCCCCGGCTCGGTCGGCCAGTTCTACTGGAGCGGCATCGCCGGCACGTTCTTCTGGATCGACCCGGCGGAAGACATGTTCGCGGTGTTCATGTCGCAGGGCCCGGGGCAACGCGAGTACTTCCGGACCTTGGTGCGCAATCTGGTCTACGCCGCGGTGGAGTAGTCGTGCCCCGGACGCGCTGCGGCACGAAGTGCCGCTGCGCAGATCCGGGGCCCCGGTTACTTTTCTCTCGCCACACGCCCCAAACCGGGGTCCCGCATCTGCGGCGCAACGCTGCGCGGTGCACCTTGTGCGGGACACGCCGAGCTGGTCTCCCCCTTCAGCTAATCGTCGCGCCGCCGTCGATGACGATGGTCTGGCCCGTCGTGAACGTGCCGGCCTTGGAGGCGAGGAAGATCGCGGCGCCGGCGATCTCATCCGGTTCGCCGATGCGCTGCAGCGGCGAGCGGGCGGTCGAGGCTTTCAGCGTCTCGGGGTTCTCCCACAGCGCGCGGGCGAAGTCGGTCTTGATCAGGCCGGGCGCGATGCAGTTCACGCGGATGTTGTGCTCGCCATATTCGCAGGCGAGGTTGCGGGCGAGCTGCATGTCGGCGGCCTTGGAGATGCAGTAAGCGCCGATCACGGTCGAGCCCTTGAGGCCGCCGATCGACGACACGATGGTGATCGAGCCGTCCTTGCGCTGGATCATCTGCGGCACGACTTCGCTGATCAGCCAGTGGTTGGCGACGATGTTATTGTCGAGAATCTTGCGGAACTGATCGTCGTTGATGCCGGCCTGCGGGCCGTAATACGGGTTCGATGCGGCGTTGCAGACCAGCGCGTCGATCTTGCCGAACTTCTCGGTGGCCTCCTGCGCCAGGCGCTTGAGATCGTCCTTGCTGGAGATGTTGGCGGCGAGCGCCAGCGCGGTCCCTGCCCCGTGCGCGTCGTTGATCGACTTGGCCACCGCGTCGCAGGCGTCCTGCTTGCGCGACGAGATCACCACCTTGGCGCCGTGCTCCGCCATCCGCTCGGCGATCGCCTTGCCGATGCCGCGCGACGATCCGGTGATCACCGCGACTTTTCCGCTAAGGTCGAATAGGGTCATGTTTCTCTCCCGTTGTTAGTTGTTGGTTGTCGACTGTTGGTTCGGATGACCTCTCCCCGTCATTGCGAGCGAAGCGAAGCAATCCAGATCAGTGCACCGCGCTGGATTGCTTCGTCGCTGCGCTCCTCGCAATGACGGAGAGGCTCGTTTGCAATGACCGGGTCAGGCCAGTTTCGTCGTCGTCGCCACTTCCGGCCCGGCCGGCTGATGCATCGCGGCGTGGGAGGGGTCGGCGATCCAGGGCTGCTGATTGACCATCGGAATCCGCCAGCCCTCCTGCCCGTCGGACGACGCCATGTAGTCGAGCCGCGTGATCGAGCAATTGTCGATGGTGAAGGCGAGCCCGCGCGCCGGCTGGTCGCGCAGCGCGAGGCCGATCGCCGCCTTGATGGTGCCGCCATGCGCCACCGCGACGATGTCGCCGCCGGGATGCGCGGCGGAGATCCGCGCGATCGCCCGCTTGGTGCGCTCGTACAGATCCATGAAGCTTTCGCCGTTCGGGGCGCGTTCGTCGATCGGCGCGAACCAGAAGGTGTCGAGATTGACCGGCAGATTGGCGAAGAACTGCGCGCGGTTCTTGCCCTGCCAGTCGCCGAGATGCTGTTCGTTGAGATCGGCGTCATGGGTGATCAGCGGCGGCCGCGGAAAGCCGGCAGCAAAGATCGCCTCGGCGGTCATGTGGGTGCGCTTCAGCTTGCTGGCGTACCACACCGCATCTTTCGGCAGCACGCGGCCGACCGCGTCGAACACCACCTTGTCGCTGCAGTCGCAGTCGATGTCGATCTGGCCGTAGATATTGCCGCCGTCGCTGCGCACCGGGGCGTGGCGCACCCACCACCACCGCGTCGCCGTGACGCCGCCCGGAACCGAGTGCTGGGCGACGAAGGGTTTGTCGCTGGTGGACGGCGCATTCGACATGCAGAAATTCCTTCATTCCCGTTTCAAGTCGCTGTACGTCAGACCTCGCATCGCCTCAAGTCACTTGTATGTCGCTGCGGTGATGCCGGCCTGCCAAGGCCGAATGAATTCCGTCAAGCGGCAAACGCCGCACGATCAGCAGGGAGCAACGCATGGGCCGCCTCGCAGGCAAATCCGTCATCATCACCGGCGCCGGCAGCGGCATCGGCCGCGCGGCATCGCTGCTGTTCACCGCCGAAGGCGCGCAACTGATCGCGGTGGATCGCACCGAGGGTGTCAACGAGACCGTCGAGCTGGTGCGCAAGGCCGGCGGCACCGCCGAAGCCGTGATCGCCGATGCCGGCTCCGAGGACGATGTGAAGGGCTTCGTCGCCAAGGCGATCTCGGCCTACGGCAAGCTCGACGGCATCTGGGCCAATGCCGGCATCAGCGGCGGCCTGGTGCCGCTGCCCGACCAGACGCCGGAGCATTGGCAGGAGATCCTGCGCGTCAATCTGATCGGGCCGTTCCTGGCGATCAAGCACAGCATGCCGCACATGATCAAACAGGGCCATGGCGCGATCGTCTGTACCGCGTCGGTCGCGGGCCTGAAGAGCGGCGCGTCGGGGCATCCCTATGCGGCATCGAAGGCCGGCGTCATCAGCCTGGTGCAGACCACCGCCTATTCGCTGTCCGGCACCGGCGTTCGGATCAACGCGGTGTGCCCCGGCCTGATCGAGACCGGCATGACCAAGCCGGTGTTCGACAATGCCAAGCAGCGCGGCACCGATCACAAGATCGGCCAGCTCAATCCGCTGAAGCGCGCCGGCCAGCCGCACGAACTCGCCACCATGGGCCTGTTCCTGCTCAGCGACGAAGCCAGCTACGTCAACGGCCAGGCCTTCCCGGTCGACGGCGGCCTGACGGCTTCGATGCCGTATGCGGGCAAGCCGATCTGAGGCTTCGAAGCATCGCCAAGTCCACGTGGTCATTGCCGGGCTCGACCCGGCAATCCATCCTCTTCGTGATACTTCTCCTCGCGAGAAGCCATCCTTCAGCGCGCTGACGCGCGCGATGGATGCGCGGGTCAAGCCCGCGCATGACGGCGGAGGATGGGGCAGGGCGCTGCCACAGACCCGGTCGTCATCACCCGCGAATGCGGGTGATCCAGTATTGCAGAGCGCTCGCGGTGATGCTGATGCCGAGCAACGAATGCTCTGGGATACTGGGTCGCCCGCCTGCGCGGGC
>NZ_LJIC01000087.1 GCF_001295845.1 Rhodopseudomonas sp. AAP120
CCCCCCCCCCCGCCCCCTCCCCGCAAGGGGGAGGGGAGCCAACACGCCGAGCTTTTATCGCTAAGGGCATCGCCGCCGCCGGTCTGGCGTCAGTGCAGCTTCTTGCGCCACCGCCCGCGCTGGCGCAGTCCATCAAGGATGAACTCGACGCCCATGCGGTCCCTGCGCCCGAACGCATCCAGGTGCGGGCGCGGCCGATCGAGTCTTTCGATCTGCGCGACCGGGCCGCGCGGCGGTTCGGTGCGCTGCAGTTTCGTAGCGGCCTGGTGCTGACCTCGTCGTTTCGCGGCTTCGGCGGGCTGTCGGCGCTGCGGCTCGATCCGAAGGGCGAGCGCTTCACCGCGATCAGCGATCGCGGCACCTGGTTCACCGGCCGGATCGCCTATAGCGGCGCCGAAATGACCGGGCTTACCGACGTCGAAGCCGCTCCGATCCTTGGCGCCGATGGCCAGCCGCTGACGAAACGCAAATGGTACGACAGCGAATCCCTCGCCTTCGATGGCGGCATCGCCTATGTGGGCTATGAGCGCATCAACCAGATCGTGAAGTTCGATTTCGGCCGCGACGGCGTGCGCGCGCGGGGCCAGCCGATCGCGGTGCCGCCGGGACTGCGCAAGCTGCCCAACAACAAGGGCATCGAGGCGCTCGTCGCGGTACCGAAGGGCCTGCCGCTCGCCGGCACGCTGGTCGCGATCTCCGAGCGCGGCCTCGATGCCGACCGCAACATCATCGGCTTCCTGATCGGCGGCAAGACACCCGGGACGTTCGCGATCCGCCGCACCGAGGATTTCGACGTCAGCGACGCCGTGCTGCTGCCGCCCGGCGACTTGCTGATTCTCGAGCGCAAATTCTCATGGCTGGCGGGCGTGCATATCCGCATCCGGCGGATTCCGCTCGCCTCGCTGGCCCCGGGCGCCGTCGTCGACGGCCCTGCCCTGTTCAATGCCGATCTCGGCCAGGAGATCGACAACATGGAAGGCATCGACGTGCATCGTGATGCGTCCGGCGAGACGGTGCTGACGCTGGTGTCGGACGACAATTTTTCCATGCTGCAGCGAACGCTGCTGCTGCAGTTCACGCTGACCGAGGATTGAGCCTGCGGCTTCGCGCGGTCAGACCATCGCGCGTGCCGGGCTGCCACGCCCGGCATCGATCTCCTCCGTCGCCGCCGGCTTCTGGCCGGCTTCGGTATCCGGCGTCGAGCTCAGCGCGAGGCGGATCATGCGGGCGAGATCGATCCGCCGATACGGCTTCGACAGCAGCAGGATGCCGGAATCGATCCGGTCATTGTGGATCAGCGCGTTCTCCGAATAGCCCGAGGTGAACAGCACCTTGAGACCCGGCCGTCGCTTGGTCATCTCGGCGGCGAGTTGCACGCCGTTATACGGGCCCGGCATCACCACGTCGGTGAACAACAGGTCGAACTTGGCGTCGCTGTCACAGATCGACAGCGCGGCGGTGGCGTTGCCGACCGAAAGCGCCGTATAGCCGAGGCTCTTGAGCTGGGCGTTGACGTAGCTGCGCACCATGGCGTCGTCCTCGACCACCAGGATGGTCTCGGTGCCGCCGATCGCGCCGCCTTCGGATGCCGCCGGCGTCTCGCGTTCGGCCTCGGCGGTGGCGCGCGGCAGATACAGCCGGAAGGTCGTGCCCAGGCCTTCCTCGCTGTACAGCGTGATGTGTCCGCCGGACTGCTTGATGAAGCCGTACACCATGCTGAGCCCGAGCCCGGTGCCCTTGCCGACTTCCTTGGTGGTGAAGAACGGATCGAACACCTTGCCGCGGATCGCCTCGGGAATGCCGCAGCCGGAATCGGTGATGGCGATCATCACATAGGCGCCGACATCGACATTGCCGAGCCGCTTGGCGAATTCCTGATCGACGATGATGTTGCAGGTTTCAAGCGTCAGCTTTCCGCCGCTCGGCATCGCGTCGCGGGCATTGACGGCGAGATTGACCAGCGCGGATTCGAGCTGGCCGCGGTCCACATAGATCGGCCAGACGTCGCTCGCCAGCACGGTCTCGACCTCGATCTGTTCGCCGAGCGTCGGCCGCAGCAGGCTCTGCAGGCCGGCCACCAGCCCGTTGACGTCGGTCTCGTCCGGGCGCAACGGCTGCTTGCGGGCGAAGGCGAGGAGCAGCCGCGTCAGTTCGGCGCCGCGGTCCGCCGCCTCGCTGATCAGCCGGGCGATCGCGGCGAGATGCGGCTGGTCGGCGACGCCGTCGCTGATGATGTCGATCGTGCCGGTGATCACCGTCAGCATGTTGTTGAAGTCGTGGGCGATGCCGCCGGTGAGCTGGCCGATCGATTCCATCTTCTGCGACTGCCGCAGCTGCTCCTCGAACGCGATCTTCTCGGTCAGATCGCGCAGGAACGCGTTGATGACGAAGCTGCCGTCGCGATACAGCGCCGTCATCGCCACCTCGATCGGCATCGGCGTGCCATCGTGGCGGATCGCTTCGATCTCGACGCGGAAGCCGGTGTTCTCGCGGCCGAGCGTGGTGGCGAACTGCGTGAACTCTTCGGTCCTCTGCTCGAGCTGATCGGGCGGAATGATCAGCTGGAAGACGTTGCGGCCGATCGCCTCGGTGCGCTTCCAGCCGAACATCATCTCGGCGTGAGGGCTCCATTCGGTGATGGTCGCCAGCGCGTCGACCTGAACGAAGGCGTCGAGCGCGGTGTCGACGATCGCGCGCGCCATCTGTTCGCTGCGGCGCAGCGCCTCCTCGGCTTTCTTCTTCTGGGTGATGTCGTGATACACCATCACGGCGCCCTGGATGTCGCCATTGTCGCTCAGCAAGGGCCGGCCGTTCGCGATCAAATAGGAGCGCCGCCCGCTGCCGATCGGCTGCACGATGAATTCGAAATTCTCGATCGTTTCGCCGAGCGACGCGCGCAGCAGCGGCGCCTTGTCGGGCGCGAGCGGCTTGCCTTCCGGCGTAAAACGGTCGAACGCGCGCGTGGTGTTGAGCACGCTGCTGCCGACCAGCGCTCCGAACATCTCGCGCGACGCCGGATTGGTGAGGATCACCATGCCTCGCGCGTCGGCGACCAGCACCGGGTCCACCATGTTGTCGATGGTGTTCTGCAACACGCCGGCGAGGCGGCTGCGTTCTTCCGCCTCCTCGGCGAAGGCGATGGCGCGCCGCTTCGACTCGCCCGTCATCTGCTCGAACGCATCGGCCAGCAGCTTGATCTCGTGGCCGCCGCCCGGTGCGAGCTCGAACTTCTCGCCGCGCGCGAAGGCCTGCACCGATCGGGTGATACGGACGAGAGGCCGTGTCAGCGATCGCGCCAGCGGCACCGCGATCAGCATCGCCACCAGGATCGCAACGGCGCCGCCCGCCAGCGTGGAATTGCGGACCGCGGCCTGCACCGACCCCAGCGACGCGTAGTCGCGCATCTCCACGACGCCGATCAGCGGTCCGTCGGCCAGCCGCACCCACCCGATGCCGAGGCCGAACGGCCGGCCTTCGCCGTTCTCGATCACCGGCGGAGCCGCGTCCTTGTCGCCCAGCAACTCGGCAAACGCCGGGAAGTCATCCTGGATGCGGCGCGGCTTGCCGAGATCGAAGCCGAATTCCTGCGACCGATCCGGATGCACCAGATAGTCGCCGGCGTCGTTGATCACATAGATGGTGTCGCCGGAATCGGTGCTGTTTCTCACCCGGTCGAACAGCGCGTTGAGGTTGGTGTTGATCACCAACAGACCGAGGCGTGTGCCGTCTGCGGCGTCGATCGGCGCCATCGTCCGCACCGTCGGCGTGTAGGGAGTTTCGAGTCCCGTGGCTGTCCGGTTCAGTTCGACCCGGGAGATCGCGACCTCTCCGCGCGGCAGCGCCATTCCTTCTTTGAAGTAAGCGCGGTCGCCGCGCCGGGTCAGTGCGGCGGGCGGCACCACCCGAATTGCGCCGTCCGGACCCAGCCGATCCACACGAACCAGTTCAAGCCCGTCATCCTGCGCGCCGATGATCCGCAGGATGGCGCAATTCGGCTTGGCGGCAAGCTCCGAAGCGAAGCGGTCCTCGATCCGCTGACGCCAGTTCGGGCCGTTCGGACCGGTCACCTCGGGACGCCTGATCAGCAGATCCTGCAGCGCGGGCGAGGCCTGGGCGCTCTTGGCGTCGGCCAGCGTGCTGCGCAGCTGCGCATCCAGCAGCAGCGCGTTGAGCTGAGCATGGGTCTGCAGCCGCGCCACCGTGCGTGGAATCAGCAGTTGGACGATGCTGCGATAATTGAGAAAGCCGAGAACCGCCGTGGTCACCAGGACCAGAGCCACCATCGCCAGCATCAGGCGTGTCGAAAGCTTCATCGCGGCCTCTGCGACGCGGCTGCACCGCCATCACCCCATGGCCAGAACTGGCGAGGCTCCTGGGGCATCGTGTTCGAATCCGAAACGTCGGTCGATTATGACAGCTTGTGCGTGTGTCTCCCGAACCCGTCACCTCGGTAAACTACGAGATTCGACCAATGACGGGTGGATGTCATTAATGGACGGTGCCCGGCACCTGCTGTGGTCACACCCGCATCCGACGGACCGCGGGGCGATGTATCAGGCGCGCAAACGAAAAGGCCGGGTCTTTCAACCCGGCCGTCCAAAATCATGAATGCCGACAGGCGAGCGCCGGTAAAAGGCGGCTCAGGTCGCGGCGGCGACCGGCTCGGCGGCCTTCTTCTTGACGATCGCGCGCTTCAGCTCGGCAGCCTTCGGCGACAGCTCGGCGTCGGTCGCCTTGAGCAGGAAGGCGTCCAGGCCACCGCGGTGGTCGACGCTCTTCAGCGCATTGGTCGACACCCGCAGCCGCACCGGGCGGCCGAGCGCGTCGGACAGGAAGGTGACGTTGACCAGATTGGGCAGAAAGCGCCGCTTGGTCTTGATGTTCGAGTGGCTGACCTTGTGGCCGGTCTGGGCACCCTTGGCGGTCAGTTCGCAGCGCCGGGACATGGCGAAAATCCTTTGTCATCCCCGCCGGCGCACGCGCAGGCGCGGGGGTTCTATCGACGTCCATTTCAGGAGCCGGCGACCTATAAGCGGGCTCGCGTCCAGCGTCAAGCTGAAGCCGCCGCGAACGCGGTATTTTGACCCGCGGCAGGACCCTGCGGCCCTCGTCATGCATTGATTTGCCGCGCCGGATCAACGATCTACCATCATATAAACGACGCATTCGATTCCGAAACGATGGATTGGACCGATCATGGCTTTTGCGACCGGTCGAACGGCGTGCCTCGGCCGCCAGGCAGGACGACCTGAGTGAACATTTCCGTCAGCAATTGCTTCCGCCGACAGACCGACGCTGCGCCGCGGCTCCCGGCTCTGTTCGCCGGACTGGTCTCGCTCGCTTCGGCTTCGGTTGCGCTGCCCGGCCCTGCGGCGGCTCAGGGCAAGCTCGACGCCCGCTATGAAGCCTCGCTGGCCGGGATCGAAGTCGGCAAAGGCGCCTGGGTGATCGAAATCACCGACGACCAATATGCGGCCGCCGCCAGCGGCGCGACGTCGGGCGTGATGCAAGCGTTCTCCAGCGGCCATGGCAGCGGCGAAGCGCAGGGACGGATCGTTGCCGGCCAGTTCGTGCCGATGAACTACATGGCGTCCACCACCAGTTCCAAGAAGACCGAGACGATCCGGATCACGCTCGGCAACGGCAACGTCAAGGATTCCTCGATCGAGCCGGAGCCGCCCTCCGATCCCGACCGCATCCCGGTGACCGATGCGCATCGTCGCGGCGTGCTCGACCCGATGACGGCCTCGTTCCTGCGGGTCTCGGGCACCGGCGATCCGATGGCTCCCGACTCGTGCCGGATCTCGACGCCGATCTTCGACGGCCGGATGCGCTACGATCTGCGCTTGGACTACAAGCGCACCGAAATGGTGAAGGCCGAGAAGGGCTATCAGGGACCGGCGCTGGTCTGCGGCATCTATTTCACGCCGGTCTCCGGCTATATTCCGGACCGTGCGGCCATCAAATATCTGACCGGCCTGCGCACCATGGAAGTGTGGCTGGCGCCGATCGCCGGCACACGCGTGCTCGCGCCGTTCCGGCTCAAGATCCCGACGCCGCTAGGCAATGCCGTGCTGCAGGCAACGCAGTTCGTCACCACCGCCACGCCGCCGAAATCGGCCTCGCGGGCTCAATAGCGCCCCTGCGGCGGCTGCCCGAATTCCTCCCGACAGCAGAGTCGAATCCAGTTGACTCGCCGGGGAATCGTCGAACGCATGGCCAACCGACAAGCGGCGCTTTTTCGAGCGTTGATCTTCCGAGCCGTCCCTGATCTGGTGAGAAAGATGTCAGGCGACGCAAGATGTTGCGATGAAACGCCCGCAGATCCAGCGAGTCAGCGATTCGGCCGCGTTTCGTTCGGGACTCGTTCCACAGCTTAACCCACGCGCGCTGCGGCGTCGCAATGTGACACATCCTTGACCGCAGCCACGCAGAAATACAGCCAAAATGCCTGTTTCGTTTTCCGCGCCGTTTACCAATGACCGGGCGCCGGGTGCCGGCGTCACCGCGGTGCTCGGCCCGACCAACACCGGCAAGACCCATCTGGCGATCGAGCGGATGGTGGCGCACCCGTCCGGCCTGATCGGCCTGCCGCTGCGGCTGCTGGCGCGCGAGGTCTACAACAAGATCGTCGAGCGGGTCGGCCCCGACGCCGTCGCGCTGGTCACCGGCGAGGAGAAGATCAAGCCGTCCAAGGCGCGGTTCTGGGTCTCGACCGTCGAGGCGATGCCGCGCGATCTCGACGTGTCGTTTCTGGCGGTCGACGAAATCCAGATCGCCGCCGATCTCGAGCGCGGCCATGTCTTCACCGACCGCATCCTGCGCCGGCGCGGCCGCGACGAAACGCTGCTGCTCGGCGCCGCGACGATGCGGCCGATCATCGAGCGGCTGCTGCCCGGCGTCAGCATCGTCACCCGGCCGCGGCTGTCGCAGCTCGAATTCGCCGGCGACCGCAAGCTGACGAGGCAGCCGCGCCGCACCGCCATCGTGGCGTTCTCGGCCGACGAAGTTTACGCCATCGCCGAGCTGATCAAGCGCCAGCATGGCGGCGCTGCCGTGGTGCTCGGCTCGCTGTCGCCACGCACCCGCAACGCGCAGGTGGCGATGTTTCAGTCCGGCGACGTCGATTACCTGGTCGCCACCGACGCGATCGGGATGGGGCTCAATCTCGATGTCGATCACGTCGCCTTCGCCTCCGACCGCAAATTCGACGGCTACCAGTTCAGGCGACTGACGCCGGCGGAGTTCTCGCAGATCGCCGGACGCGCCGGACGCGCCACCCGCGACGGCACCTTCGGCACCACCGGGCGCTGCGCGCCGTTCGAGCCCGAACTGGTCAACGCGTTGCAGAATCACACGTTTGAACCGGTGAAGATGCTGCAATGGCGCAATTCGGCGCTCGATTTCAGCTCGGTCGGCGCCCTGCAGGTATCGCTGGCGGAAACGCCGCGCCATGAGGCGCTGACCCGCGCGCCAGTCGCCGAGGATCTGCGGGTGCTCGATCACGCCGCCCGGGACGCCGAGGTGCGCGAGATGGCGCATGGCGCCGCAGCCGTCGAGCGGCTATGGGACGTTTGTCAGGTCCCGGACTATCGCAAGATCGCGCCGGCGGCCCACGCCGAACTGGTGACGACGCTGTATCGATTTCTGATGCAGAAAGGCCGGATTCCGGACAGCTGGTTCGCCGCTCAGGTCGAACAGGCCGATCGGACCGATGGCGGCATCGACACGCTTTCGGCACGGATCGCTCAGATCCGGACATGGACTTTCGTCGCCAACCGGGCGGACTGGCTGGCTGATCCTGACCACTGGCAAGGCATTTCGCGCGACATTGAAAATAAATTGTCAGATGCGCTGCACGAACGCCTCACGGAACGTTTCGTAGATCGTCGGACCAGTGTATTGATGCGCCGCCTGCGGGAAAACACGATGTTGAATACGGAAATTGGTAAGACCGGCGAGGTCATCGTCGAGGGACATGTGATTGGTCGTCTCGACGGCTTCACTTTCGCGCCGGACGCGGCCGAGGCCGGGTCGGATGCGAAGGCCTTGCAGGCGACCGCGCAGAAGGCTCTCGCCGGCGAAATCGACGCCCGCGCCGAGAAGCTCGCGGCGGCCCCCGACGAGCAGTTCGTGCTGACCTCGGAAGGCATCGTGCGCTGGACCGGCGACGCGGTGGCGCGGCTGGTCGGCTCCGACGACGTGCTGCGGCCGCGGCTGCGGATTATCGCCGACGATCGTTTGGCCGGCGCGCCGCGCGAAGCCGTGCAGACGCGGCTCGATCTCTGGCTCAAGACTCACATCGAAAAGATTCTCGGGCTGCTGTTCGAGCTCGGCAAGGCCGAGGACATCACCGGCATCGGCCGTGGCATCGCGTTCCAGCTGATCGAGTCGCTGGGCGTAATCGAGCGCAGCAAGATCGCCAGCGAGATGAAGGATCTCGACCAGCCGTCGCGCGCGACGCTGCGCAAATACGGTGTGCGGTTCGGCGCCTATCACATCTACATTCCGTCGCTGCTGAAGCCGGCGGCACGGGCGCTGGCCTCGCTGCTGTGGGCGCAGAAGCTCGACAATGTCGACATGTCGGCGCTGTCCGGCGCGCAGCACCTCGCCAGCAGCGGCCGCACCTCGTTTCCGGTCGACAAGGCGCTCGACCGCGATGCGTACCGCACGCTCGGCTACCGGATGTGCGGCGAACGCGCGGTGCGCGTCGATATTCTCGAACGTCTCGCCGACCTGATCCGTCCGGCGCTGGCCTGGCGTGAAGGCATGCCCGGCGAGAAGCCGGCGGGCGCCTTCGACGGCCGCAGCTTCGTGGTGACCCAGGCGATGACCTCGCTGACCGGATCGGCCGGCGAAGACTTCGCCTCGATCCTGAAGGCGCTCGGCTACCGCATGGAAAAGCGGCCGCCGCTGCCGCAGGCCCCGGCGCCGCAGCCGGCCGCGACCGAGACCACAGCGCCCGCCAGTGCCGAGACGGCCCTGTCGGCCGAGGATCACGCCATCCTGGCCGGCGCGATCGCGTTCGAAGCTATTGCGTCACCCGAAACGCCGGAAGCCGACTCTGCTCCCGCCGAGACGGCAGCCGAACCGGTCGCGCAAGAGGCTGCAGCGCAAGAGGCTCCGGCCGGTGAGCCGCTCGACGCCGTGCCGGCCGAGGCGAGTTCGTCGGAAATCGTCGCGCTGACCGAAGCGGATACGGCGGCTGGCGAAGCCCCCGCGGGCGACGTCGCGGCTCCCGAAGCCGCCGCAACCGAGGCGCCCGCTGCTGAAGCAACGACGGGTGAAGCTTCCACGGCCGAAGCAGCCCCTGCGTTCGACGCCAAGCCACAGCCCGAACTGGTCGAAGTCTGGCGCCCGGGTGGCCGCTCCGACGAACATCGTCCGCGCCACGACCGCAACAAGCGTCCGCACAATCGCCCGCAGCATGGCCAGGGCGGCCAGGCCGCCGAGGGCGAAGCCGGTGCGCGTCAGGACCGGCCGGATCAGGGCGGTCGGCGCGGCAAGGGCGACTTCCGCCGCGATCGGCGTGAAGGCGACGGCGGCGCGCCACGCCGCGAGGCGCAGGGTGAAGGCCGTCCGCCGCGCGAGCGCTTCAAGGGCCGCGACAAGTTTTCGGACAAGAGCGGCAAAGGCGGCCGCGACAATCAGGGCGGTGGGTCGCACCGGCAAGTGCATTCCAGTGCACCGCCGCGCGAACGCGATCGGCCGATCGATCCGAACTCGCCGTTCGCCAAGCTCGCGGCCCTCAAGGAGCAGCTCGCCGCCGGCCGCAAGGAGTGAGTTTCGCCGCGCGATCGCGCGGCTGATCCAGGGTGGTGCGTGGAGCGGCAGCGTCTCGACAAATGGCTGTGGCATGCGCGGGTCGTGCGGGCCCGCAGCACCGCCGCCGCACTGGTGGAAAGCGGCCATGTCCGGATCAACGGCGCCCGTGAGACGTCGCCGGGGCACGGCGTCAAGGTCGGGGACGTGCTGACGATTGCGCTGGATCGTAGCGTGCGCGTGCTGAAAGTGATTGGATTTGCGGAGCGCCGCGGCGATGCGGCCTCGGTTACTGGACTTTATGCCGATCTCGAAGTGCCACGGGAATAGGCATCTTCATCTTGCGGCTGTGGGACACCTGCGGTACGCAAACACTCAAAATTAGAACCGTTCCGGAGCTTCGGATGACTTACGTCGTCACTGAAAACTGCATCAAGTGCAAATACACCGATTGCGTTGAAGTCTGCCCCGTCGATTGCTTCTACGAGGGCGAGAACATGCTGGTCATCCATCCGGACGAATGCATCGACTGCGGCGTGTGCGAACCCGAGTGCCCCGCTGACGCGATCAAGCCCGACACCGAACCGGGGCTCGAGAAGTGGCTCGAGCTGAATTCGGAATATGCCAAGACCTGGCCGAACCTGACCCAGAAGAAGGACGCGCCGGACGAGGCCAAGCAGTTCGACGGCATGGATGGCAAGTTCGACAAGTTCTTCTCGAAGGAGCCGGGCACCGGCGACTAAGCCGGCGCACGCGACCGGCACGCCCGCCGGGGCGTGATTTCTCAGACCCGGCTTAACCCTGTTGATGATGAGTCGACCTGGTCCGCGCAAGGAACCGGGGCGATTCGTCATAAATCATTGATTTTTGCGGGAAATGTGCTATATTTGGCACATTCTAGAAACTCGGCATGCCGTTTTTGCGGCCGGGAAGGGATCCCGTCAAAAACAACGAACAGGGGCGTGGCGGTTCCACGCGCAGGCTGTGTCACAGAAAACGCGTAAAATGAGTGCTTCCTCGAAGGGTGCCAAGCACGCTGGCAGCCGCAGCGCAACCAACAACCGATCCCGGACTTCAGCCAAGGACACCCGGCCCGCGAAATCGACTCCGCCGCGGTCCTCTGCATCCAAGGCGCCCCGTGCGAAGGCGACCGCCACCAAGGCGAATACCGCCAAGCCGACACTCGCTAAGGGTTCCGCCGCGAAGGCTTCGGCCTCCAAGGCGACGGCCCTCAAGTCCTCGAAAACCAAAAGAAGTGAAATGCCATCCAAGACTGCGAAACCCGCCGCTGCGGCAACCGTCTCCAAGGCCGCTTCCGCGAAACCAGCCGTCAAGCCCGCCGCCAAGGCGCCTGTCTCGGCGCCCGTCTCGGCTCCGGCCGCGGCCCCGGTCGCGCCTGCCGCCGCGGCGCCGAAGGCTGCCGCTAAGCCGGAGGTGAAGCCGGTGGCTGCGAAGCCGGCGCCCGCCAAGGCCGAGGAGCCGAAGAAGGCGGTGACTCAGCGCCAGGGCTTCAAGGCCAACGAGTTCGTGGTCTATCCGGCGCACGGCGTCGGCCAGATCCTGGCGATTGAGGAGCAGGAGATCGCGGGCGCCAAGCTCGAACTGTTCGTCATCAACTTCATCAAGGACAAGATGACGTTGCGGGTGCCGACCGCCAAGGTCGCCAATGTCGGGATGCGCAAGCTGTCCGACCCGGCCCTGGTCAAGAAGGCGCTGGAGACGCTGAAGGGCCGTGCCCGCGTCAAGCGGACGATGTGGTCGCGCCGCGCCCAGGAGTACGAAGCGAAGATCAACTCCGGCGACATCGTTGCGATCGCCGAAGTGGTGCGCGACCTGTATCGCTCGGAGTCGCAGCCCGAGCAGTCCTACAGCGAACGCCAGCTCTACGAAGCGGCGCTCGACCGGCTGTCGCGCGAGATCGCGGTGGTCCAGCAGGTCACCGAGACCGAGGCCGTCAAGGAAGTCGAAGGCCAACTCGCCAAGAGCCCGCGCCGCGGCGCCAAGGCGGACGCCGAGGGTGAAGCCGAAGCGGACGGCGATCTCGACGCCGACGGCGACAGCGACGACACCGTGACCGACGAAGCGGCGTAAGCCGCGTCGCATCTGTCGATCAGATCAGGCCCGGCGCAAGCCGGGCCTTTTTTGTATGTCGGGTCCCGATCAAGAGAACAGCTTGGACATTCGCGACGGCACCGCGCCGAGCACAGCGCAACCTCTCCCCGCGCGCGGGGAGAGGTCGATCCGGCAGAGCGAAGCGATGCCGGATCGGGTGAGGGGCGTCTCCGCGAGTCTGAGCTGTCCGCGAAGTCATCGACGTAGATCGCCGGCACTCGGCCTTGCGGGGACGCCCCCTCATCCCGGCCTTCTCCCCGCAGGCGGGGAGAAGGGGCAGGTTGCGCCCGCGGCTGAAGCTACGAAAGCAAAAGCGGGCCGCGTCTCAATCCACCACGATCTTCACTAGATCGCGTGGCTTCACGGTGGCGTTCGCTTCGAGGCCGTTGAGAACCCGGAAGCGCTCCAGCGGGCGGTCGACGCCGGCCATGCGGTGCGACAGCGATTCGACGGTGTCGCCCGGCTGCACGGTGATCACCTTGATGCGCAGCGGCCGGGCCGCCTGGATTTCGTCGAGCGTCAGCCGGCGAAACGAATTCACGGTGTCGCGCGAGTTGCGATCGCTCTCAGCCGATTTCTGCCGGGTCGCGAAGATGAAGCGATAGACGTCGCTGCCGAACCGCAGCGCATAGACCTTGAACTGCCACTGGTCGCCGCGCGCCGAGACCGACGCCGCCGGAAAGCCGTTGATGCTCAGCTCCTCGGTCGAACTGCGGTCGACATTCTCCATCCAGCCCGAATTCAGGTAGTCGCCGAGCGACTGCTCGGCGGGCACGCGCACGACATCGAACCGCATCGCCTGGTTGCCGCCCTCACGCACGCCGATCACCGCCTGCGCGGTGTTGTCGAGCGTGAAGCTCTCCGGCACCTGGAAGGTGAAGCCGAGCTTGGGATGCAGGAAGCGGCGGCCGCGGACGAAGCCTTCGCTCGGGTCCTCGCCATAGACGATGTTGTCGATGGCGTTGAGATAGGTCTCGCGGTCGCGCTCGCCTTTGGCGGTCTGTTCCGCCGAGGCGTATTGCCGCGCATTGTTCTGCGCATTGCGTACCCGCTCCGGAGTCGCCGGATGCGACGCCAGGAAGTCCTGCGACCGGCCGTCGCCGCCGCGGCCGGCTTTCAGCGCGGCGTTGCGCTCCATCGCGGTGAGGAAGCGCGAGGCACCGTAGGGATCGAATTGCGCACGGGCCGAGATGCCGACGCCGATGCCGTCCGCCTCCAGCTCCTGCTGACGCGAGAAGCTCGCCATCGACAGCTTGGTCTTGGCGAGCGCCAGCGCCGTCATCTCCGGATCGGTGCCCATGTCGGTGACGACGCGCGTGACCAGCGCCGCCTGGCGCGCCTGGTCCTCGCGGATCGCGGCGTGCTTGGCGAGCACATGCGCCATTTCGTGCGACAGCACCGACGAAAGTTCCGACGTATCGCTCGCCAGCGCGACCAGTCCGCGGGTGACGTAGAGCTGCCCGGTCGGAAGCGCGAAGGCGTTGACTGCGCCCGAGTTCAGGATCGTCACCTTGTAGGTGAGATCGGGCCGGTCCGAGGCCGCAACCAGACGGTCCACCGTGCTGGTGATCAGCGCTTCGAGCTTGGGATCGTCATAGGCGCCCCCATAGGTGGCGAGGATGCGCTCGTGCTCGCGTTCGGCGGCCGGCGATTGCACGGCGGGCCGGACCGGTTTGGCGGCCGGCGTGCTGGACGGGATCGACGCGGTCTCGAAACGCCGAAAATCGCCGCAGCCCGCCAGCGTCAGCGCGCCGAGCAGCGGCAATACCAGCCAGCGGCGGCTCCTCCAGATGCTGCGCCGTCCCTCGGATGCGACCACGTGATGGCTCTCTACGGACGCCAATGCGCGCCCGGCCCTTCGATCTGTCCCACGTCGCGAACCGCGATCTGCGGGCCGGAACGCCGCTCGACCCAGCCTCGAACACGGATTCGCTTGTTCTCCAAGGACTTGGGCGAGATGCCCGCAGCCTCGAACGATCCCAATATGCGCCTTGAAATAGTCACCGCAAAGTCCCGAGTCCAGCGCCGGCCGAAGTTCAGAAAGATCGTCCCGCCGGCCTCGCGAACCGACAATATCCTGCCTTCGATGACGCTGAAGCGCCCCACCCGCGACAGAACATCGTCCACATTTTCGGCGTTTTTGAGGGCCGCGCCCACGGCCCAGAGACCACGCCGGGAATCGCGGGCCGTCGTTTCGGCAGCGAGCAGCTCGGCGCGGCAGTCCGTGGCCGCGATCCCGACCCCGACCAGCAACTGCCCTGCTTCGAGCAGCTCGTCCTGCAGCGATCTCGCCTCGCCTTCAACGAACACGAACGCCGGCTGCCGGCCGTAACGATCGGGCGCGTCGTCAGCGCCGTGCAGCATGATGCGCCGCCCGAGCGCCCGCAGCGACAGCGCGGCGATCGCTTCGCCGCGATGCGCCGCTTCGGCTTCGACCGCGGCGAGCCGGATCTCGCGGCCATCGTCGAGGCGAACAGTGCGGGCATCCTGGATCGCGGCGACGACGCCCTCGCCTTGCGACGGCAGATCGATACAGGCTGCGCGTGCAGCGCCACTGGTGATCAGCAGCAATGCGGCGATCGTCGCGCAGAGGCCGACACCTCTCTGTGAGTTGGTCGCGATCATCACGCCCATTCGCCGCCGCATCGACTCCGATGGATCGTCCGCACATCCGCTCGCTTACTAAGCGTCATGACTTCGGGCAAGCGCATTCCACCTGCCGGAAAACCTGATTGCTTGCCGCGTTGCGACCGATACGGCATGATCGCACCACGACCAGAAGCGCTGCGGATGAAGCCGGCGCCGGTCAGGGGAGGACGCTTTGAGAACGATCCGGACAACTGTTGTCGCATGTCTGTCGCTCGCCGTGATGACGGCCGCGCAGGCGCAGTCCCAGCCGCCGCTGAAGCTCGGCGCTATTCTCGACATGTCCGGTCTGTATGCCGATATCACCGGCTCCGGCAGCGAGACCGCCGCCAAGATGGCGGTGGAGGATTTCGGCGGCAGCGTGCTCGGCCGCAAGATCGAGATCATCGCGGCCGATCATCTCAACAAGGCCGATCTCTCCGCCAACATCGCACGCGACATGCTCGACAATCAGGGCGTCGAGGCGATCATCGACGTCGCCGCATCGGCGACCGCGCTCGCCGCCGCCGAGATCGCCAAGGCGCGGGGCAAGATCATCATGTTCTCGGGCCCGGGCTCGATCCGCCTCAGCAACGAGGCCTGCGGCCCCTACACCGTGCACTACGTGTTCGACACTTACGCGCAAGCCAACACCACCGGCCTGGCGGCCGTGAAGCAGGGGCTCGACAGCTGGTTCTTCCTGACGGCCGACTACGCGTTCGGCCAGGATCTCGAACGCGACACCACCAACGTCATCAAGGCGTCCGGCGGCAAGGTGCTGGGCAGCGTGAAGCATCCGCTCAACACCTCGGACTTCTCGTCCTTTCTGCTGCAGGCGCAGAGCTCCAACGCCAAGGTGATCGGCCTCGCCAATGCGGGCGGCGACACCATCAACGCCATCAAGCAGGCGGCCGAATTCGGCATCACCAAGGGCGGCCAGAAGGTGTCGCCGCTGCTCGCCTTCATCTCCGATATCGACAGCGTCGGGCTCGAGACCGCGCAGGGCCTGATCCTGACCGAGGCGTTCTATTGGGATCTCAACGACGAGACGCGGGCCTTCACCAAGCGCTTCATGGAGCGCACCAAGCGGGTGCCGACCTCGGCGCAGGCTGGCCTGTATTCCGAGACGATGCACTATCTGCAGGCCGTGAAGGCCGCCGGCACCACCGACGCTGCCGCGGTGATGAAGAAGATGAAGGAAACGCCGATCAACGACTTCTTCGCCAAGAACGGCCGCATCCGCGAAGACGGCCGCATGGTGCACGACATGTATCTGTTCGAAGTCAAGAAGCCGTCGGAATCGAAGGGCCGCTGGGACGACTACAAACTGCTCGCCACCGTCCCGGGCGATCAGGCGTTCCAGCCGCTCGAACAATCGCGCTGCCCGCTGGTGAAGAAGTAACGAAACGCCTTGTCCCGGGCGCGGTGCGGCACGAGGTGCCGCTCCGCAGAACCGGGACCCCGGTTTGCATCTGAAGCCGTCACCGGGGCCCCGAATCAGCAGCGCACCACGCCGCAAACGCGGCGCGCTGCGCAGCATCCGGGGAACGCCCTCAAACGTCGCCACCCGCCGGCGATCAACAACAAGGACCCGCCATGACCGACATCGTCCTGCAGCATCTCGACCGCGGCCTGCTCACCATCACGATGAACCGTCCCGAGCGGCGCAATGCGCTCAATCAGGACATGATCCGCGGCCTGGTCGAGGCGGCGCATCGCGCCAAGGATGATCCGGAGGTGCGCGCGGTGCTGCTGAAAGGCGCCGGCGGCACGTTCTGCGTCGGCGGCGACGTCAAGTCGATGGCGGCCGCGGGTGCGCCGCCGCCGCTCGAGCAGAAGGTCGCCAATCTGCGCCGCGGCATGGAAGTGTCGCGCATCCTGCATCAGATGCCGAAGCCCGTGGTGGCGCAGGTCGACGGCGCCGCGGCCGGCGCGGGTCTGTCGATGGCGCTGTCCTGCGACCTGCGCGTTGCGGGTAGCTCGGCCAAGATCACCACGGCGTTTGCCAAGGTCGGGCTGTCCGGCGATTTCGGCGGCACCTACTTCCTGACGCAACTGATCGGCGCCGCCAAGGCGCGCGAATTGTATCTGACCTCGCCGGTGCTGACGGCGCAGGAGGCGCAAGCGCTCGGCATCGTCACCAAGGTGGTGCCGGACGCCGAGGTCGAGCAGGCGACGCGCGATCTGGCGCTGTCGCTGGCGCAGGGCCCGACCGTGACGCTCGGCTACATCAAGACCAACATCAACAACGCCGAGAGCCTGTCGCTCGAGACCTGTTTCGACGCCGAAGCGCTGCATCACTCGCGCTGCGCCGAGACTATCGATCACAAGGAAGCCGCCGCCGCCTTCGTCGAGAAGCGCGCGCCGTCGTTCCAGGGCCGCTGACGATGGCGCCGTTCCTTCGCCTGCGCCAGATCTGCCTCGTCACCGAGCCGATCGAGCCCGCCGCGTCGCAGCTCGCCGCCATCATGGGGCTCAACATCTGCTACCGCGATCCGCATGTCGGCAAATACGGTCTGGAGAACGTGCTGCTGCCGGTCGACACTACGCTCCTTGAGATCGTGGCGCCGACGCAACCCGGCACGGCGGCCGGCCGCTTCCTGGAGAAGACGGGCGGCCGCGGCGGCTACATGGCGATCTTCTGCTGCGACGATCCCGATGCGCGCGGCCGCCATGCCGCCAGCCTCGGCGTCCGCACCGCCAACGTGATCGACCACGCGCCGTATCACGGTGTCCAACTGCACCCGCGCGACTGCCGCGCCGCTTTCATCGAACTGAACCACACCGCAGGCAGCGACAACATTCGCGGCCCCTATCCGCCGGCCGGGCCAGACTGGGACAAGGAGATCCGCACCGACACGACGCAGGCGTTGACCGCCGTCGAGATGCAAAGCCCCGACCCGGCCGATCTCGCGGCGCATTGGGGCCGCATCCTCGAGTTGCCGGTCGGCAAAGGCGCCGACGGCGCTGCCGAGCTTCAGCTCCCCAACGCGACATTCCGGTTTATGCAAGGTACCAGCGAAGCCATGACCGCCATCACCTTCAAGGTCGCGGACCCCGCCAAGGTCCGCCAGGCGGCGCAAGCAAAGGGTCTTGCCGCAACGAACAGCGGCTTCACCATCGCAGGGGTCGAGTTCAGGCTGACGAACTAACCGTCCGTCATTCTGCGACCCCCGAGAACGACAATGCCCGGCGCGAAACCGGGCATTGCCATATCAACTCATCACGGTCCGACCGCTGAACGCCGCCTGGCGGCGGTTACGCGTAACGGCCGTGGCAGTGCTTGTACTTCTTGCCGGAGCCGCAGGGGCAGTCTTCGTTGCGGCCGACCTTGCCCCAGGTGTCGGGCTTGTTCGGATCGCGGGCAGCCTTGTCGACCACCGGAGCGGGGGCGAGCGACACGTTGGCCATCGCCATCTCGTCCTCGCCGGTGTCCGGATTGGCCTTGTGCACCTCCATCGGCGGCAGCTCGCGCGGCTGCTCCGGCGGGATGATCTCGACCCGCATCAGCTGAGCGGTGACGGCCTCGCGCAGATGCGAGCTCATCTCCTGGAAGAGGTTGAACGCCTCCGACTTGTATTCCTGCAGCGGATCGCGCTGGCCGTAGCCGCGCAGGCCGATCACCTGGCGCAGATGGTCCAGCATCACCAGATGCTCACGCCACAGATGATCCAGCGTCTGCAGCAGGATGCTCTTCTCGGCGTAGCGCATGACGTCGGGGCCCCACTGCGCCACCTTCGCCGCCATGTGCTCGTCGAACACCTTCTCCAACCGCGAGATCAGCTCCTCGTCGGCGATGCCTTCTTCCTTGGCCCATTCGTCGACCGGAATGTCGAGCCCGACGATGCGCTGCAGCTCTTCCTTGAGACCGGCAACGTCCCACTGCTCCGCATAGGCGTGCTCGGGCACATGTTTGGCGACCAGATCCTCAATGAAGGTGTGGCGCATGTCGGTGACGGTCTCGACGACGCTGTCTTCCTTCATCAGCTCGATGCGCTGATCGAAGATCACCTTGCGCTGGTCGTTCTGGACGTCGTCGAACTTCAAGAGGTTCTTGCGGATGTCGAAGTTGCGCGCCTCGACCTTCTGCTGCGCCTTTTCCAGCGCCTTGTTGATCCACGGATGGATGATCGCCTCGCCTTCCTTGAGGCCGAGGCGAGTCAGCATGGTGTCGAGCTTGCCCGAGCCGAAGATCCGCATCAGATCGTCTTCGAGCGACAGGAAGAACTTGGAGCGGCCGGGATCGCCCTGACGGCCGGAGCGGCCGCGCAGCTGGTTGTCGATGCGGCGGCTTTCGTGGCGCTCGGAGCCGACGATGTACAGGCCGCCGGGGCGTTTGGCGGTCTTGGCCGGCTTATTGCCCTTGGCGGGCTCGATCTCGATCTCGTCCTCGGCGTTCAGAACGATGTCGCGGAAGCGCTCGATATCGGCCTTGATCTGCTCGATCTTCGCCGCCTTCTCGGCCTCGTCGGTGATCCCCGCGGTCTCCTGCGGGATGCGCATTTCCAGCGAGCCGCCGAGTTTGATGTCGGTGCCGCGGCCGGCCATGTTGGTGGCGATGGTGATCGCGCCGGGGACGCCGGCTTCGGCGACGATATAGGCTTCCTGCTCGTGGAAGCGCGCGTTCAGCACCGCGAACAGCTTGGCGGGCTTGCCGGCGCGGGCAGCGGCGTAGAGCTTGTCGAGGCCCTTGGGGTCGCCGAAGTCGATCTGCTTGTAGCCGTTCTTCAAGAGCAGATCGGCCAGCACCTCGGACTTCTCGATCGACGCGGTGCCGACCAGCACCGGCTGCATCCGGGCGTTGGCGCGCTCGACCTCGGCCAGGATCGCCGCGTACTTTTCCTGCTGGGTGCGATAGACCTCGTCGTCTTCGTCGAGACGCGAGATCGGCAGGTTGGTCGGGATCTCGACCACTTCGAGCTTGTAGATGTCGTAGAACTCGTCGGCCTCGGTGGCCGCGGTGCCGGTCATGCCGGCGAGCTTGTCGTACATCCGGAAGTAGTTCTGGAACGTGATCGACGCCAGCGTCTGGTTTTCCGGCTGGACGGTGACGTGTTCCTTGGCTTCCAGCGCCTGGTGCAGGCCTTCCGAATAGCGCCGGCCCTGCATCATGCGGCCGGTGAACTCGTCGATGATCACCACCTCGTCGTTGCGGACGATGTAGTCCTTGTCGCGCTGGAACAGCGTGTGGGCGCGCAGCGCCTGGTTGACGTGGTGCACCACCGAGACGTTCTCGACGTCGTACAGCGACTCGCCGCGGAGCTGGCCGGCGTCGCGCAGCAACGTCTCGATCTTCTCCATGCCGCCTTCGGTCAGCGTCACGGTGCGCTGCTTCTCGTCGATGTCGTAGTCCGACTTGTCGAGCCGCGGGATGAAGGTGTCGATGGTGTTGTAGAAGTCGGAACGGTCGTCGAGCGGACCGGAGATGATCAGCGGGGTACGGGCTTCGTCGATCAGGATCGAGTCGACTTCGTCGACGATGGCGAAATGATGCCCACGCTGGACCATGTCCTCCAGCCGGTACTTCATGTTGTCGCGCAGATAGTCGAAGCCGTATTCGTTGTTGGTGCCGTAGGTGATGTCGCAGGCATAGGCGGCCTGACGCTGGCTGTCGTCGAGGCCGTGCACGATCACGCCGGTGGTCATGCCGAGGAAGCCGTAGATCTGCCCCATCCAGCCGGAGTCGCGGGTGGCGAGGTAGTCGTTGACGGTGACGACGTGGACGCCCTTGCCGGGCAGCGCGTTGAGATAGACCGCCAGCGTCGCGACCAGCGTCTTGCCTTCGCCGGTCTTCATCTCGGCGATGTCGCCCTCGTGCAGCACCATGCCGCCGATCAGCTGCACGTCGAAATGGCGTTGGCCGAGCGTGCGCTTGGCGGCCTCGCGGACCGTCGCGAAGGCGGGGACCAGAAGGTCGTCCAGCGTCTTGCCGGCGGCGAGTTGCGCCCGGAATTCGTCGGTCCGGGCGCGCAGCGCCTCGTCCGACAGGGCCGCCACTTCCGGCTCCAGTGCGTTGATCGCGGCGACCCGGGCCTGATAGGCCTTGATCCTGCGATCGTTCGACGAGCCGAAAAGTTTGCGGGCTAACGCGCCGATCATGCCAGCTTCCTGTCCTTGCAGTGTGACTTCACGGCCGTGATGCCGTCGAAGCCGATGTGCCGTTCGCTCGAGCCACTATCAACTCATCGTGACGCCGGCGACCTATCGGGATACAGGTGCGGCGCGAAATGATTGGCATCCAGCAATCCGAGGGCCGGCGGCGCGGCCGGGGCCGTCCGCGACCTTGATACCCGTGCCAGTGGCGGCAGAGATATGGCTGGGGTGGGGGGTTGTCAACGCGCCGCCGACCGCGTGATTTCATCATTTTGACAGAGTTTTCACGTTGCCAAGTCGCCGTGATTGGGTGACTGTCCCGCCGCTTCCGGCACCCCGGCTTTCAGAACAAGGATTTTCCATGACCCCTGCGTCATCCGCAGCCTTATCGGCCCTGCGAACCGGCTTCGTTGCCGCGGCCGCGACCGGTTGTCTCGCTTTCGCGCTGCTCGCGAGCCCGATGGCGCGCGCCCAGGACGCGGACCCGGTGCTGGCCAAGGTGAACGGCGCTGAGATCCGCCAGAGCGACGTCACCCGCGCCGAGGAAGAGCTCGGGCCGAGCCTGGCCCAGATGGACCCCGCCTCCAAGCAGGAGAACGTGCTGTCCTTCCTGATCGACATGAAGATCGTCGCCAAGGCGGCGGAGGACAAGAAGATCCAGGACACCGCCGAATTCAAGAAGCGGCTCGATTTCGCCCGCAATCGCCTGCTGATGGACGATCTGCTCTCGGTCGAGGGCAAGGCCGCCACCACCGACGCGGCGATGAAGAAGGTGTACGACGACGCCGCCAAGCAGATCTCCGGCGAGCAGGAAGTCCGCGCCCGTCACATCCTGGTGGAGACCGAGGACGAGGCCAAGGCGATCGCCGAAGAGCTGAAGAAGGGCGCCGACTTCGCCGAGCTGGCGAAGAAGAAGTCCAAGGACCCGGGCGCGTCCGACGGCGGCGACCTCGGCTTCTTCACCAAGGACCAGATGGTGCCGGAATTCTCCGCCGTCGCCTTCGCGCTCGAGCCCGGCAAGATTTCGGACCCGGTGAAGAGCCAGTTCGGCTGGCACATCATCAAGGTCGAGGAAAAGCGCAACCGCAAGCCGCCGAGCTTCGATCAGGTCAAGCCGCAGATCGAGCAGTACGTCACCCGCAAGGCGCAGTCCGACTACGTCGCGCAGCTCCGCCAGGCCGCCAAGGTCGAACGGATGGACAAGCCGGCCGCCGACGCCGCCAAGCCGGCCGATGCGGCGAAGCCCGCCGACCCGGCCGCCAAGGCTCCGGCTCCGGCGCCCGCCAAGAAGTAAGCGTCACAAGACTTCAATCTGCTGAACGGCCGGGGCTCGCCCCGGCCGTTATCGTTTTAGTGATGCGGTGGGCGGTCTTTCAGCGACCACCGTCATTGCGAGGAGCGAAGCGACGAAGCAATCCAGCGCCGTGCACGGGACTGGATTGCTTCGCGGAGCCTGTCATCGGGCGGCGCTTCGCGCCGACCCGTTGGCTCGCAATGACGCCGGGGGATTACACGGCCTTCGGCAGCTTCGCCTTCAGCGCGTACAGCGCATCGAGCGCCTCGCGCGGGCTCATCTCGTCGGGATGCAATGCCTTCACCGCCTCGATCAGTTGCTCGGCTTCACTCGGCGGTGCGGCTTCGGCCGGCGCGCGGGCCGTGATGGCGAACAGCGGCAGATCGTCGATCAGCGTCTTGGGCTGGCCGCGGTCATTGGCTTCGAGCTTGGCCAGCACCGATTTTGCGCGCGACACCACGCTGGCGGGAAGGCCAGCCAGCTTGGCGACCTGGATGCCGTAGGAACGGTCGGCCGAGCCCGGCAGCACCTCGTGCAGGAACACCACCTCGCCGCGCCATTCCTTGACCCGCACCGTGGCGTTGAACAGCCGCGGCAGCTTGGCCGACAGCGCGGTCAGCTCGTGATAGTGCGTCGCGAACAGCGACCGGCAGCGATTTTGTTCGTGCAGATGCTCGATCGCCGCCCAGGCGATCGACAACCCGTCGAAGGTCGCGGTGCCGCGACCGATCTCGTCGAGGATCACCAGCGCCCGCTCCGACGCCTGATTGAGGATCGCGGCGGTCTCGACCATTTCGACCATGAAGGTCGAGCGGCCGCGCGCCAGATCATCGGCGGCGCCGACGCGCGAGAACAGCCGGTCGACCACGCCGATCCGCGCACGCGCCGCCGGCACGTAGCTGCCGACCTGCGCCAACAGTGCGATCAGCGCGTTCTGGCGCAGGAAGGTCGACTTACCGGCCATGTTGGGACCGGTGAGCAGCCAGATCTGGCCGTTCTTCTGCGCCGGCCCCGGCGACAGATCGCAGGCGTTGGCGATGAACGGCTCGCCGGCGCGCTTCAGCGCCTGCTCGACCACCGGGTGCCGGCCGCCTTCGATGGCGAAGCTCAGCGACTCGTCGACCTCGGGCCGCACGTAGTTGTTATCGGACGCGAGCTTGGCCAGCGCAGTGGCGACGTCGAGCACCGCGAAGGCATGCGCGGCGGCGCGCAGATCGTCGCCGGCGGCGTCGATCGAGGCGGCAAGGCGGTCGAAAATCTCCAGCTCGAGCCCGAGCGCGCGATCGCCCGCATTGGCGATCTTGGCCTCGATCTCGCCAAGCTCGGCGGTGGTGAAGCGGACCTGGCCGGCCATGGTCTGGCGATGGATGAAGGTGGCGTTCAGCGGCGGCGACATCAGCTTGTCGCCGTGCTGGGCGCCGACTTCCACAAAGTAACCGAGCACGTTGTTGTGCCGGATCTTCAGCGCCTTGACCCCGGTGTCGTCGGCGTAGCGCGCCTGCATCGACGCCACCACCAGCCGCGAGGCGTCGCGCAGCTTGCGGGTCTCGTCGAGCGCCGGCTCGTAACCGTCCCGCACGAAGCCGCCGTCGCGCTTCAGCAGCGGCAGCTCATCGGCGAGCGCGCGGCTGAGCTCGTTGCAGAGATCGCGCGACGGCCGCTGCAGCGCCGCCATGGCGCCGGCGATGTCCTGCGGCGGCTCGGCGAGCCGCGACAGCTGCGCCAGCACTTCGTCGGCGGCGCGGATGCCGCTGCACAGCGCCGCAAGATCGCGCGGGCCGCCACGGCCGAGCGACAGCCGCGCCAATGCGCGCGCCATATCGGGCGCGGCGCGCAGCGCGCTGCGGATCATTTCGCGCAACGTCGGGTCAGCCACGAAGGCCTCGACGGCATCGAGCCGCCGCGCGATCGCGGCCGCATCGGTCAGCGGCGCGGCGAGACGCTGCGCCAGCAGCCGGGAGCCGGCAGCGGTGACGGTGCAGTCGATCGCGTCGAGCAGCGAGCCGCGGCGCTCGCCGGCGAGCGTGCGAGTCAGTTCGAGATTGGCGCGGGTCGCCGGGTCGATCGCCATGGTGGTGCCGATCGCCTCGCGCGATGGCGGCGACAGCGGCGGGCGCTTGCCGAGCTGGGTGCGGTCCACATAGGTGACGCAGGCGGCGGCCGCGGTGGCCTCGAGCCGTGACAGCGCGGCGAGGCCGTCCATGGTGGCGACCGCGAAGTAATCGCACAGCCGCTTCTCGGCGGTGGCCGAATCGAACACGTCGCGGGTCAGCGGCGTCACCGCGGCGAGTTCGCGCAGCAGCGGGCCGATCTCGGCGTCGCTGTACAGCGCGTCGGCGACGATCGCCTCGTTCGGATTGATCCGCGCCAGCGTCGCCGGCAGTTCGCCGGTCGAACATTCGGTGACGATGAACTCGCCCGTCGAGATGTCGATCCAGGCGAGCCCGATGCGGTCGGCGCCGGACGAGCCGCGCGCACGGGCGATCGCCAGCAAATAGTTGTTGGCGCGGGCGTCGAGCAGCGTGTCTTCGGTCAGCGTGCCCGGCGTGATCAGCCGCACCACGTCGCGCCGCACCACGCTCTTGCGGGCGCGCGCCGCCGCCGGGTCCTCGGTCTGCTCGCACACCGCGACGCGATGGCCGAGCGCGATCAGCCGGTGCAGATAGTCGTCGGAGCGCTCGACCGGCACGCCGCACATCGGAATGTCCTGCCCGAGATGCTTGCCGCGCTTGGTCAGCGTGATGCCGAGCGCCCGCGCGGCGATCTCGGCGTCCTCGAAGAACAGCTCGTAGAAATCGCCCATCCGGTAGAACAGCAAGAGCCCCGGATTGGCCGCCTTGATCTCGTGGTACTGCTCCATCATCGGCGACATCTTCGCCGGCGCCTCATTGGGCGGGGACGGATCGGGCGGCACGGCGATGTCGGGGCGGATGGTCATGGCCAATCTCTAGCAAACTTCCCCTGACCCGCTCCACCGCAGCACGCCCGTCATGCACGGTTTCCGCACGTGGTTGTGCGTGGCGTGTGCATTGACCGCCCGGGGCTTGCTTCCTAAAACCCGGGCACAAATCCGGCCCAGCCCGGATCGCCACAAGGGAGAGTTTCGATGGCCGACGTTTTCATCTGCGACGCAGTGCGCACCCCGATCGGCCGGTTCGGCGGCTCGCTCGCCAAGGTCCGCGCCGACGACCTCGCGGCGGTTCCGATCAAGGCGCTGATGGCCAAACATCCCGACATGGACTGGAGCGCCGTCGACGAGGTGTTCTTCGGCTGCGCCAACCAGGCCGGCGAGGACAACCGCAACGTCGCCCGCATGGCCGCGCTGCTGGCCGGCCTGCCCGACTCCGTCCCCGGCCAGACCCTCAATCGCCTGTGCGCCTCCGGCCTCGATGCGGTCGGCGCGGCGGGCCGCGCCATCCGCGGCGGCGAGATCGATCTGGCGATCGCCGGCGGCGTCGAATCGATGACCCGCGCGCCGTTCGTGCAGGGCAAGGCCACCGAAGCGTTCTCGCGCTCGGCCGAGATCTTCGACACCACGATCGGCTGGCGCTTCATCAACCCGCTGATGAAGCAGCAATACGGCGTCGATTCGATGCCGGAGACCGGCGAGAACGTCGCCGAGGAGTTCCAGATCTCGCGCGCCGACCAGGACGCCTTCGCGATCCGCAGCCAGCAGCGCGCCGGCGCGGCAATCGCGGCTGGATACTTCGCGCAGGAAATCGCGCCGGTGACGATCCCCGGCAAGGGCAAGGCTGGTCCGACCGTGGTCGACCAGGACGAGCACCCGCGCCCGGAAACCACGCTGGAAGGCCTCGCCAAGCTGAAGCCGATCGTGCGCAATCCCGGCACCGTGACGGCTGGCAACGCCTCAGGCGTCAATGACGGCGCGGCGGCGCTGCTGATCGCGTCGGCAGCCGCCGTGCAGAAGTATGGCCTGACGCCGCGCGCCAAGATTCTCGGGCTCTCCTCGGCGGCGGTGCCGCCGCGCATCATGGGCATCGGTCCGGTGCCGGCGACCCGCAAGCTGATGGAACGGCTTGGGCTCAAGATCAGCGATTTCGACCTGATCGAGCTCAACGAGGCCTTCGCCAGCCAGGGCATCGCCTGCATGCGCCTGCTCGGCGTCGCCGACGACGCCGACTTCGTCAATCCGCATGGTGGCGCGATCGCGCTCGGCCACCCGCTCGGCATGAGCGGCGCCCGGCTGGCGCTGACCGCGGTGCACGGCATGGAAGCCCGCGGCGGCAAGCTCGCACTCGCCACCATGTGCGTCGGCGTCGGCCAGGGCGTCGCGATGGCGATCGAGAAGGTGAACTGAGCACTGCGTACTCCCTCGCCCCGCTCTTGCGGGGAGAGGGTTGGGGTGAGGGGCGACGCGGGCACC
>NZ_LJIC01000088.1 GCF_001295845.1 Rhodopseudomonas sp. AAP120
GGGGGGGGGGGCCACGGGCACTGTGCCTGGGGACCCCCACCCCCGACCCCTCCCCGCAAGGGGGAGGGGAGATGAGAGGCCGAGGCGAGATAAATACGATGACTTCAACGAGCGCCTTGAACCGGTGCTGACTTGAGACGAGTAACCGAATGAAATTCGAAAAGACCCCGGGCTGGCTGGATTGGTACCAAGGCCCCTCGAAGCCGACCTTCAAAGTGCCGGCGGGCGCCGTCGATGCGCATTGCCATGTGTTCGGGCCGGGGGACGCGTTTCCGTTCGCGCCGGAGCGTAAATACACGCCGTGCGATGCGTCGAAGCAGCAGCTCTACGCGCTGCGGGATCATCTCGGCTTCGCCCGCAATGTCGTGGTGCAGGCGACCTGCCATGGCGCCGACAACCGGGCGATGGTCGATGCGCTGGTGCATTCGAACGGCAAGGCGCGCGGCGTCGCGACGGTTCGCCGCAGCGTCACCGACGACGAGCTGAAAGCGATGCACGACGCCGGCGTGCGCGGCGTGCGCTTCAACTTCGTCAAGCGGCTGGTCGACTTCACCCCGAAGGATGAGCTGGTCGAAATCGCCGAGCGCATCGCCAAGCTCGGCTGGCACGTGGTGATCTATTTCGAAGCGGTCGATCTGCCCGAGCTGTGGGACTTCTTCACCGCGCTGCCGACCACCGTGGTGGTCGATCACATGGGCCGGCCGGACGTCACCAAGCCGGTCGACGGCCCGGAATTCGAGCTGTTCGTCCGTTTCATGCGCGAGCATACCAACGTCTGGTCGAAGGTCAGTTGCCCGGAGCGGCTGTCGGTGTCCGGCCGGCCGGCGCTGAACGGCGAGCAGAACGCTTATCGCGACGTGATCCCGTTCGCCCGCCGCATCGTCGAGACCTTCCCGGACCGCGTGCTGTGGGGCACCGACTGGCCGCACCCCAATTTGAAGGACCACATGCCCGACGACGGCCTGCTGGTCGACTTCATCCCGCACATCGCGACCACTGAGGAACTTCAAACTAAACTACTGGTCGACAACCCGATGCGGTTGTATTGGCCGGAGGAGAAATGATCCGATCGCCCGCGCGGCGTGCACGGATGTCAGCTCTCCCCGCGCGCGGGGAGAGGTCGACGCGCATCGTCAGATGCGCGTTGGGTGAGGGGGCGCCTCCGCAGGGCCGAGCGGCTCAGACTCGCGGAGACGCCCCCTCACCCCACCCCTCTCCCCGCATGCGGGGAGAGGGA
>NZ_LJIC01000089.1 GCF_001295845.1 Rhodopseudomonas sp. AAP120
GCCGACGGGCATCGTGGATGTCCGACCCAAGCTTACGCAGTGCCCGCCGCACCGCAGCGGGAGGGTTGTGTGGAGTGGGCACTTTGACACCTTCGCACTACAAATTGAGTGAATATGTAGCACGAAGATTACAATTTTTCCAGACCCTCAAGGCTGCGGCCCCAGCAGAGCGAGAAGGTTTTATTTTACCGCCATCGCGGCGGCGTCGACCCGGGAGATTCCGAACGTCGGCGATTGCGGCGACAGTGGCTTTCCGCACACACCGCTAACGCCGTGATTCGCTGGCTTGGCCTGTACGAGCGTCCCGCCAATGGAACTTTGTTGGATCCAAGAAATCCAACCCTGTCAAAGGCTTACTTCTGGTGGAAGAGAGTTCCTTTCCGCCATTGGGGATTGCCGCTAGATTCCAGATTTTGCGTTCTTGAGAAACCAATGGTTCACACGACCCGTCGATCCCGAGCGCTCATCACCAACGGCTTTGTCGTTGAAACCCCGGACCTCATCGAACTCGTAGTCCGTGAAATGCCAAGCCCCTCCGAAGTAAAGGCGGAGCGCGAGCGGCTGCAGGGATTCTGGTTTGTACACTGGGCGGGGGGCAAGCTTTACCATTTGCGTCTGCGCGCCGGCGGCCCGAACGTTGACGGCGAGCAACTGTCAGCTTCAGCTGCGCAGTACGGATGGCTCCTGCGCTCGCGCGTCGAAGATGTCATCGGGGTCGCGCTACCGAAGTATAATCCCATCCGGCGGCGGCCTTTCACATTCCTTGCGCAACACACCGAGCTCATCGAACCAGCCGCCGAAAAAGCACGCATCAACCATCCGCTCATCGATCAGTTCACGGTCACTCCGCGCTTCATACTGAACCCAAAGACCTATGAGCCGGTTGACGGGCAATCGAAGCTCGGCATCTTCATCAACGTTGAAATGCAGTTCGATATTTCGGCACCTTTGAATGAGCTTCAGAAGGCCAATATCGATCTCACGGGGCTCCATGTAGTCCGGCGGCAACACGAGCCGGGCAAGCGCCGTCTCGTCGGCCGTATCGCGCGTGTCGAAGGCAATGTCACTTACCTCTCTGAAAGTACCGACGGCGCGTCGTCGATAGAGACCGAACAGGTCAAGCTGGAAGGGTCGAAGGAAGGCGTTGCACGCTGCCTGACCACTATCCTCGGGCCGGGCCAGTATCGGTCCTTGATGGTCGCGCTCGACGACGAGCAGGCCGGTTACCTGTTGGGGCCTGAGTTCGATGAGGTCGTGGCCAAACTCGGAACGCTGCTTTCCCGAACAAAGCTTCCAATCGCGCTCGGGCAGGAGGCGAAGATCGGTGACCGCATCGTACTCGCCAACAGTGACACGTCGGAGACTGTCTATGTGGCTCCGCCCGTTGATTACGTCTTTGACCGGACGGGAGCGCAGAGCAGCGCGTTTGCCTGGCCGGGGCTTACGCAGTTCGGGCCATTCGACCGGACTACCTTCGCGAATAAGTCGCCGCGCCTTCTGGTCGTATTTCCAGCCTCGACACAGGGGAAGGTGGAGGCGTTCCTGCGCGCGTTCCGCGACGGGCTTGGGGCTAATCACCGCGGCTTCGCTCGGGGTTTCAGGGACCTGTTCGGGCTCGTGAACCTCGAGTTCGTAATGTGCCCGGTTCAGGTTCAAGTATCGGACAGGGCCGGCTCGGAGGCTGCCTATCGCAGCGCCATTGAAAACCGCTTGTCCGCCGTCGAAGATGTGCAGGGCGCGATCGTTGTTCTTTTCGAAGAGCACGCCCACCTGAAGGGACTTCAGAATCCGTATCTGCGAACTAAGGCCCTGCTGTTGACGCTCGGGATTCCTGCGCAAGAGGTCCGCATGCCGACCGTCACGCAGATGCCGGGCAACCTGCAATACACGCTTCAGAATTTTGCGGTCTCCGTTTACGCGAAGCTAAACGGGACCCCATGGACCGTAAACCAGGACAAGGCGATCAGCGACGAACTGGTTGTCGGCATGGGCTTTGCGGAATTTTCCGGAAGCCGCTTCGAAGACCGTCAACGATTCGTCGGTATTACGACCGTCTTCAGCGGGGACGGCACCTATCTTCTCGGCAACGTGTCGAAGGAGTGCAGTTACGCCGACTATCCGAAGATGGTGCGGGAATCCATGCTGTCGGTGCTTCGCGAACTGAAGACGCGGAACAATTGGCGGCCAGGAGACACGGTGCGGGTGATCTTCCACGCCCATCGGCCGCTCAAGCGCGTGGATGTCGGCAAGATCGTCTTTGCCTGCGTGCGCGAGATTGGCGCAGAACAGGTGCTTCAGATGGCATTCGTTGCCGTCTCGCACGATCATCCGTTCATCATCATGGACCGCGCGGAGAAAGGTGAACCGATCAAACGCGACAGCGATATCATGAAGGGCGAGTTCGCCCCGATGCGCGGCACCATCGCGCGCATAGGCAAGTCGACGCGTCTGCTCGCCACCAACTCGCACAAGCTGATCAAGCGGGCCAATTCACCCCTGCCTGCACCATTGCTGATCAGCCTGCACCCGGACTCGACCTTCAAGGATATAGACTACATTGCCGAGCAGACGCTGAAGTTCACGAGTCTGTCATGGCGGTCGACGTTGCCGGCACGCACCCCTGTGACGATCTTTTACTCCGAACGCATCGCCGAACTCCTCGGCCGACTCAAGGATGTGCCGGATTTCTCGACCACGGCGCTATCGGTGAAGCTGAAATGGAGCCGGTGGTTCCTATGAACGGCGTCGTTCTCAGCATCACGGCGGCTGTTCAGGATGAGGCCAACCGCATTTTGCGGGGCTCCGGTTCCTGGCCGACCGCTGCGGCGGGTCTTGCATCCAAGATATTGCAAAGAGACGCGACGCTTTCGGGTGGACCGTTTGATCGCCCGGTGACAAACTCAACTGCAGCGCTGTTGCGCCGAACACCGGAACTGTCGGCATACGGCTATGTCATCGATCTCGCGCCCGCGGAGACGGTCGCGCTCTGGGTAGACGAGATCGAGCATCTGCGGGGCAGGGAGATTTATCCCGCAGACCGCAATTCCTTTATCTTCAATCCCGTGGAAATTCTTGGCGTGAGCTTCGGCCTCTGTTCCGAAAAAGTGCCAACGGAACACCGGGAGTGGCTGGCCGGAATAATCTTGCGTGGATTTTCGCAAGGCCAGTTCAAGACGAACGTGTCACGGTTTGCCGCGCTATCTGCACTGCACCTTCTGGATAAAGAAAAGGCCAAAAGCGTCGTCGTACCGGCAGTCGCCATCAGCGGGTTGCCGACGCATGAGGTCATCGTCGCCGCCTGCATCGATTTCGCCATTGGGCTTCCCGGCGGCGCGGTGGTGGGCGATCTTGAACAAGATCTCCTGAAGCGTCTGCTTTCCGGCGCGGTGAGCATCAACGACGAAGCAGAAGCTGCCGCGCTTCTCATTCTGGTCAACCGGGTATCTGACCGCATCAGTCTCAGCTCGCCCGACAATGCCGTGGACCAGATTGTTGCGCTGTGCCGGCGCTTTCCGCTCTTCGCCGAGCGGTTGCGCAGCCGTCAGCAGCATCGCGCACCGTTTGAGATCAAGGACGAGTACGACGTTCAGGACTTGTTGCACGCCATCCTCAAGCTGCATTTCGATGATGTGAGGCCCGAAGAACATACGCCAAGCTATGCGGGGTCGTCCTCGCGGGTTGATTTCCACCTGCCCAAAGAGCGCGTCGTCGTCGAGGCGAAAATGACGCGCGCGTCTCTCGGGCAAAAGGAAGTCGCAAACCAGCTGATCATCGACGCTAACCGTTATCGGACCGTGCCGGGCGTGGAGACGCTTATCTGCCTGGTGTACGACCCCGAGAAGCGCTGTCAGAATCCGACGGCTCTTGAGCGTGATGTAGAGGCGAGTGGAGCCCAACTGTGCGTAAAAGCAGTTGTATGTCCGCAAGGTCTTTAGCGGCCAGCGGGTTGAGGAGTCTATCCGAAAACAGTTGGCGCCGCAACTCGCGCGGCGGAGAACGAGTAAAAGACAGACGTTTCAACGCCGGGGGGCAGTGCGTATCCAATCAATCTCGATCTCAGGGTTTCGCTCCTTCGGGCCAACGCCCCAGCGCGTGTCCCTGGCAGGCGATCTGACGACCATCGTTGGACCGAATGCATCCGGCAAGACGGCGCTGCTTCAGGCGCTCGCCAAAATGTTCGGCGTAACCCGAGCGCAGCGCACGCTCCACCGATCCGATTTCCATTTGCCAAAAGACGTAGCGCCTGACGATCGGACGACACGGGACCTGTTCATCGACGTTGTCATCACGCTTCCCGAACTGAAAGACGGTTCAGCGACTGCAGAGGCCGTTGCCCCGACGTTTCGGCATCAGCAGCTCGAAGGACCGAAGAAGGTACCTGCTTGCCGCCTGCGGTTGGAAGCTCGCTGGCAGGACGACGGCACGGCGGAAGGAGAGGTTACGCAAGAACTGTTTTGGGTCGATCATCTCAAAGAGAAGGTCGAGGCGGACGACAAACACACTGTCTCACCAGCCGACCGCGGGCTTATCCAGTTCTACTACACGCCGGCCTCGCGCGACGCGGCCACACAAATCCGCGCCACTACCGGCGCGCTTGCCGCTCGCCTCATCAAAGCGATCGAGTGGTCGAAAGGCACGCGTAAAGCTGTCGATGACGCGACAAAGAAGCTCTCTGATGCCTTCGGCGGCGAAGCCGCCATCGATGCGATAAGCAAAGCGCTCAACGTGCGATGGAAGGAATTGCACGACGAGGAGACGGACACCGATCCAGGCCTCACACTCGTCAGCAAACGGTTCGAAGAGGTCGTTGCGCATATACAAGTGATGTTTCAGCACGGGCCAGCAAAGATCGAGCGCGGCCTGGATGTGCTGAGCGACGGTCAACAATCACTCTTCTATTTCGCTCTCGCCGCCGCGGTCTTCGATTTAGAGCGCGATGCTGTGGCCACCAAGATCGAGGGATTCCGCGCGGAAGAGTTGCGCATTCCTGCTTTGAGCATCTTCGGCCTCGAGGAGCCGGAGAACCACCTATCACCATACTACCTTTCACGCATCGTCAAGCAGGTCCGCTCCATAGTCGGCGGAAATGCGGCGCAGGCGCTCATTACAAGCCATTCACCATCGGTGCTCAGCCGTATTGAACCGACAGAGGTCCGCTATTGCCGATGTGATCAAGATACGCGTGCTTCAACTTTGCGCACGATCGAGCTTCCCTCCGGCGCGACTGAGGCGGCTAAATTCATCCGGGGAGCGCTCTTAGCGTTTCCGGAACTCTACTTCGCGCGCTTCGTCGTCCTCGTCGAAGGTGATTCCGAACGCATCGTCATTCCCCGGCTCGCGCAGGCGGAAGGGCTCACGCTCGACCCTTCCTTTGTGGCCATCGTGCCCATCGGCGGCCGCCATGTTCAGTATTTCTGGAAGTTATTGAACAATTTATCGATTCCCCATGCGACGCTCCTTGATCTCGATCTGGGCCGTAAGGACGGTGGCTACGGGCGGGTGTCGAACTCGCTAAAGGAGCTCGTCGCTCGCGGAGAAGACCAAGATACGTTGCTGAAGGGAAAGGATTTTGTTGTCGATCCAGATAAGATGAAGGGCTGGGACTCGTCTGATTGGAGCACGCTGAAAACCTGGGTGAATTTCTTGGAGCCATACGGAGTCTTCTACTCCGCTCCGCTCGATCTCGACATGGAGATGCTCTCGGCGTTCCCGGACGCGTACAAGGCAATCATCGCCAAAGGGGGCGGCCCCTCACTTACGCCGGACGAGGCGGTGGAAGTGGTGCTCGGCAAGGGCGGAAACGGGATCGCAGAGTACAAGGCGGCCGAATTTGCTGGCTACAAAGCCCACATGCCCGCATACCGGTATCACTTTCTGACACGCAGCAAGCCCGCAACGCACATCGAAGTTCTGGCACATCTTGACGATAAGGCACTCAAGAAAGGAATGCCGGACGTCTACCGACGGCTCATCAAACACATCGACGAAAACCTGAACCGGGACTAGTCATGACGCTCGTCAGCCGCCGGGTGCAGCCCGACCAATGGAAGCCGATCGACGTCGATGCGCTCGAACTGAATGCGCTCGACGTTGTTCACTCAACCGATAATCGGTGCGTTATTGCCGGACCGGGCTCAGGCAAGACAGAACTTTTGGCTCAGCGGGCATCATACTTGCTCCAGTGCGGCATCGCACCACCGCCGAAGCGAATTCTTGCCATCAGCTATAAGCGCGACGCCGCCTCCAATCTGGCAGCGCGCGTGAAGAGCCGCTGCCATCCCGATCACGCCTATCGCTTCGACTCGTTGACCTTTGACGCTTTCGCAAAAAGTCTCATCGACCGGTTCGGACAGGCGCTGCCCGAGCGATGGCGACCGTGCCCCGATTACAAGGTTGTCGTCGATGCGTATGATCGGACGTTCGACGAGTTCCTGCGCTTTTTGTCGCCGCCGCCAAAGGCGATCGGGAGCCGGGCCGATGTCATGGCGATCCACTCGAAGGACTTCCAGCGTCGCTGGCTATTCGGGACGCCTCTGCCCGAGGGCGCCCCGACCATCACATCTCCCGGAGAATGGGCTGCCGACCAATTCTGGCAGTCATGGCTACACGATCCAGGCGGATCGTCGCTGACTTTCCCGATGCTCAGCCGATTGGCGGGACTGCTGATTTCGAGCAATCCTATGGTCGGTCACGCCTTGCAGCTGACCTATTCTCATCTCTTCATGGACGAATTTCAGGATACGACCCAATCGCAGTACGACCTCGCGAAGGCGATCTTTCTAGGCTCCGATACCGTGGTCACAGCGGTCGGAGATAACAAGCAGCAGATCATGCGGTGGGCCTTGGCGATGGACGACCCGTTCACGCCATTCGAGACCGAATTCAAGGCAAAGCGCACGCCGCTGCTCAACAACTACCGTTCCTCGCCGGACCTCGTCGCTATTCAGGACGTGCTTGCGAAAGCGCTTGACGCCAAGTCGTCAACGCCGGTGTCGAAGACAAAAGGGACGGTGTCTGGCGACAGCTGCGCCGTTTGGGACTTCTCTACACCGGCCGTGGAGGCTGATCGCCTTGCAGAGTTTGTGGGCAAACAGATGGCGGAGCACAAGCTAACGCCCCGCGACTTCTGCATTCTCATTCGTCAGAAGGCCGGCGACTATATGAAGGTGCTGGAGCCAGCTTTCGCGAAGAAAAAGCTGCCACTTCGAAACGAGGTCGAACAGGTCGGCGAGGTGACGATGCAGGAACTGCTCGTCGAAGACCTCTCCGAATTCCTCATCGTGCTTCTGCGCCTGTTTACCACGGTGCGCGCGGGGCGGCATTGGACGGCTTGCCTCGACATGATGTGTACGCTCAACGGCCTCGCGCTCGATGATGATGCGGGACGAGCTAAGTTGGTCAAACGGCTTAATGCCTTCGAAGCGGACTTCAGGAAGACCTATCCGGTCCCGGTGACTAGCCAGGCTGACGCAAAGAAGATTGTTCAGTCGCTGATCGCCTTCATCGGGAGGGCGAACATCCTTGCCGCGTCTCCCGCATATCGTCAGGGAGATTGGTTCGACAAAGTCAGCGATGCAGCGGCACTGCATTTGGAGGCAAGTTCAAGTTCCGCCGCGAACTGGACCGAAGCTCTCGATGAATACGAAGGCGTGCACACTGTGCCGCTGATGACGATCCACAAGAGCAAAGGCTTGGAGTATCACACGGTCATTTTCGTTGGTCTTGATGACCAGGCGTGGTGGAGCTTCGCGAACGACAAGATCGAGGCCACGGCAGGGTTTTTCGTAGCGTTCACCCGAGCGAAGCAACGTGTGCTGTTTTCATATTGTGCGCAGCGCGGCGACCGCAGTAAGATAGCTGTCCTGTATCAGCTTTTAAGCAAGGCCGGCGTTAAGACAATTAAGGTCGCTTAGCGATGTGAAGCCGGCACGCGTATTGGGCGACAGGCACATCCGGATCGTCTTGCGCCGTCGCCATCAGATATGACTGAGCGTCATTCGCGATCGGGGATGATGGGTAAACTACGCTGACATGCAAAAATGCACGCTGAGGGCCATACGTTGTGTTCGCCGGCGAGTGTCAATGCAGATGCGTTATCGATGCTGATGGTCTTTTTTTGGTTGCTTTCGCGTGATCGGATTCACCGTCGCACGGCCAGTTTTTTCAGTCGAATCTTAAAGCGCCCGACTTGGTATCGCCAACGGGTACCGTGATGTCGCGAGCGCTTCGGCGTTAACCGAAGCGCTCCTGTTGCGCAGATAGTTATTCTAAGAGGTCTACTTTATTTTATGCTTCTACGTCCGAGCTTTCTTTATCGTAGGCACTCATTATGGCCTCGCGGAGGGCCATGGCCCGCGTATCACCGCCCTTTAACCCGACGACATAGGCTCCCCACTCATCGGCTGATTTTGTTTGAAGGGCTTTCACGAGACGATCAGGATCGAAGTCAGGCTCGGGACGCGACATAATCCGAACGAGCCCGCCGAAAATCGCGCCGCCATGGCGCAGCTTCTGCTCTGGGAAAGCCACAGCCATATTCGTGAGTACAGCTGAGGTAATCGCTGGTCCAAATTTTCGGATCGAGGTTGCAATGGCCGCAGTGAAAGCGATCTCGCCTGAGGCCCAGGCGGCTGATGACGTATTTCGCGCCACCCGCAACCCAGCGTCCACAACGAGCTGCTGAATTTCCAGAGCGTCCTCATCTGCTGCGGCAAGAGCTGCGAAATAGTCATCCAGGCGGTTCATGGGTTTCCTCGCTCTGTTGGCGAGTATGAACATCCGCGCCTCCTCTTCGATGCTTTCGTATCTGAAGACGCAGCAGGGAAGCTGCGGAATATCACTTCTTCTGGAGGCAGCCATCCATCGGTGTTGACCGTCAATAATCGTAAGTGTGTCGTCGGTACGTCGGGAAACGACCAGGGGGCCACACAGGCGCCAATCGAATTTGGCTGCGATGCTCGCAATCAGCCTCCGCGAGGCTTCGTTGTCAGTAGACCTTTGGTAAACTTCGTCTACCGAGAGACGGTTCAGGTGAATCCACTCGATGGACGGTTGGGAACCGATGGGAGGCAAATAACGTGGGTGGTGGTCTACTGCCTTGGAAGCAGTCTTCGTTGTTTTGCTTTTTGTACGACCGCCTGCTCCAAACTGGCGCGCCTTCCCAGGGCCGACATTCGCGATTGGTGGCTCTGTATCTATCTTGAGCTCATCTACAAAGTCGGAGGCCTCTTCAGTCGGGCGGACCCATACGACACCGTAACGTTCTATGATGACGTTTCCGGGATGGACACGAGCGCGACCGAGCTCTGTTGTGAGCATAAACGTTCCGTTCGGCTCGATTCCTCCCACCATATGCTGTGGTATCCAGTCCGGTAAGGGAAGTTCTCCATACGTCCAAATCCTTATGTTTGAATGGTTCTGTGCGGTCGAAAGCTGCTGAGTGTACGTCATCGTTGGTCTCCATGGTTGGCCGGTCGCAAATTGCAGACCGGGAGAAGGACGATGACCTGGGGGGCGGACTACCTGATGAAGGCCCAAAAGGATAAGTAACCGAATTTGCTAGTGGCCGGAGGAAAGCTATCGCGCCAATGGGCTGAATGCCCGCCTCCGGAGAAGCGGTGCATTTGCGCCGTTCGAGGGGAACGACCGCCACGGCCCGCGGCGGCTGTCCCGTTGCATTTGTTCTCTAATTGTTCCATATTTTGGGTTCCGGGGACAAGCCAGAACGCCTGATTTCGTGCGGGTAGACCCCGCCTCAATCTTAGTGTGTGCTCACTGGGGGAAAAGCGCATTAAAAGTTGCACTCCGTAATGCCTGCAGGGGCAATCCACAGACAAATCGATTGCGTCCATGTCCGACCAGCGTTTCATGTCCGCCGATGCTGCACCGCGCCTGACCAGCCATCTGCGCGCGCTGTCTTTGATTGCGCCCCTGCAGCGGGCCGAAGACAACAAGGGAATGCTGCACGTCTCCGCCAAGGCGGCGGAGCGCGTAGACATGCGCTATCTGGCGCTTGCCGCCATCGAATTGCTGATCGACCGGATGGGCGCCGGCGGCACGGCGGGCCGCGCAGAACTGATTGAATATCTTGCGGATTTGGCGCGGCTTCAGTCGCGAAATCTCTCTGACTCGGATGCCACCGCGCTGGCAGAGCATGTGTTCGACGGCTTGACCAACGCTCGCGACCGCCGCGCGCGCTTCAAGGTCCGTTTGTTTGATCCAGATCAGCCTGATGGGTTTTTTTTCGAATTCGCATTGCTGCGGGCTGAGCCGCTCCCGGACGGGACGGTGGGTTACCGGCTGACCCAGGAAGCGATTGAAATCCATCTCAGCTTGTTGGCGCACGATCCACTGACCGCGACGCAGGTCAGCGAGATCATCGTTGGAGAGTTTCTCAAGCGGGGCCTCTACGATCATGCGGTGTCCGCAGCCGAACGGACCAGAACCAACAGCATTCGTCTTGCCGAAGCGATCCGGTTGCTTATGGCGGAAGCACGCCGCGCCATCCTCAAGGTGATGTGGCACGAGGAACTTGGCCCGAAGATGGAGGAGGCGCGCAGTCTGCTGGATGCGTCCATCATGCGCGAGGGCGCCATGCTCGCCCAACTGAGTGACACGGTGGCTGACGTGACGGACGAGACGGATCGCCGCCACCTCTCGCGTATCCGCACGCTATTGCTCGATGTGCAAACGCGTCACCGCAAGCTCATCGTCGTGGTGCAGAAGACGGCCGAAGAATATTTGCACCTCCAGGCTGACACCCTCAAGCTGCGGCCCTTGGCGCGATTGCCAGATCTCGAAAATGAGATTCTCGATCCTTTGTTGCGGGCTCCGGCGAACTTCTTGATTGAGAATACATCCGGTGTCTTTGGCGCGATTTCCGGGACGCTGCCGCCGCTTGTCCTCGACATCGCAGCCGCGATCGCCGCATTCGAGCCGGACGTTGAAGAGGCGGACGTCTTCGATCCGACCGTTGAATTTGATGATCCCACCGTGGGGCTGGAATTGCCATTCGACGAGGCAACCATCGCGCGAGCTGAGCAATTTGCACGCGCGACCATTCTCGCAACGGGAGCTATCACTCTCGGTGAGATTTTGTCGCAGGCGTCGTTGGACCGCCCTGATGATGCGGCCTTTCAACGCTGTCTTTTTCTTATCCTGGAACAGGCAATCGATCCGCGCACGACAGACGTTGCCGGCGGCGCGTCGATTCTGAGCACGCGTTTCGATGCGGGGTTCGTTGAGGGCACCGATGTGAGATTCTCGCGCGCCACGGGCGGAGGAGTCCATGCTTCCGAATGACGTGAAAGACGCCTCGAGGCTTGTCGAGTGGGGCTTGCATCCGCGTGCGCTGCCCGAAGCGCACCCAGAATACCGCGATCTGGTCCGCCGTTGGATGGATGACGGAGGCTTCAAAGCCATTGTCGCGTCCGTCGCCGAAGGTCTGAAGCTGCGGGTGGTCGGTGTGAGCGCGCGCACGGGCATTGTGCTGGGCACGGAAATGGAATCCGTCTTCGCTTATACGATCTCGCGCTTCCGCCGGAACGTCTCCAATGATGACGCTGCGGTCGTGGCGCTCGTGTTAGTGGCTGCGTGCGCGACCTTTTATCCGGCACAAGATGTGCTCGACAGCGATGAGATCATGTCGCCTAGCGCGACGTTATCGGAGATCAGAGATCGTCTGACCAAGCTATGTCAGGCGTTGGAATCGCAGGATCGCAACGGCGATGCGGCAGCCGCACGCTGGCGCAAGGGCTGGCAATATATCCGGGCATTACCCGAGATCGTCGAGGATGCGCGACGGACGGCACGCAGCCACCTGCATGGGCTCGTCGGGCTGGTCCTCAATCATCTGTTTGAAACGGGATTCGTGGCGGTCGATGAGCGTCAAGACGGAAACCATCTTTACGTTGCCACGCCGCGTTTTCGGATGATGCTCGCAGAGCATGCCGCTGTGCCGCTTCTCGATCTGGCCCGTGGCGCCAGTGAGGCGAGGGAGAATGCTCATGCTTAAGATCAGTCGCGCATATCTGGACGCCTGCGGTTATGTCGATGGCGTGTTTGAGGAGCTTCTGATCAAGCCGACAGATGCCACCGGTTCGGCACTGCATCACGTTATTCACGCGCCCAACGGCGTCGGAAAAACCACCATCCTCGCGCTCCTGTTCAGTATTTTTGAGCCGGATCGTCGCAAGTTTCTGCGCACGGAAATCAACCGCCAACACAGGATCGAGCATTATTTCATGCCGGGACGACTTGGCGTGGTCGCGCTCGAGCTGATCAAACCCGGCGTGAACAACAAACCGGTGCGTCATGTCATCGGCCAGGTATTTTGGCTCACGCCCGCCTCCAAGGGGGATGACGGAGAACCGGGACACCGGCGGTTCTTCGCTTTACAAGCCGACGCTGACACCTCATTGGATACGTTGCCTTTCCGCGGGCTGTCGGGTGATACGCCATTGCGCTCGCTCGATGACTTCACGCGTTGGGCGCGCGACATGCGCAGCAAGCCGACATTCTTCTCCACCGACTCGCTCACTGCGTGGCGCAAGCATTTGACCTCCGAACTCGGGGTGGAGCTGAAAGTCATCGAAGTGCAACGTCGCTTCTGTGGCACTGAGGGCGGCATCGGCGCGGCATTCCTCGATTTCAAGTCCGAGCAGCAGTTTCTCGAAAAGATTTTTGCTTTCATGATTCCGGCGGATGCTGCCGACAGTGTCGTGCAGGCCTTGGAGACCGGACTCGCGAAAATCCGCGGCCTGCCGCAGCGAAAGGACCAGCTCAAGGTTCTCACGCAGCTTGCAGACGGCTTCACGCCGTTCATTTCCGCCGCCGGGGCTCTGGAAACCGCCGAAGCCGAACGTGCCGACGACTTCAAGCGGCTAGGCCGTCTGTTCTCCCGCTTCAAGATCGATCAGACCAAGCTGGAAGTGGAATGGGAGATCGTCGGCGGTGAATTGGCTATCAAGGGGCAGGGTGTTGAAGACGCTCGCGCCCGCGAGCGCAAACTCCAAGGGGAGGTTCTCTTTCTGGAGAGGGCGGCTGCCGACCGGCGATTTAGCGATGCCAAGGCGGCAGTGGAACGGGCAAAAGACAGCTCAGCAGCTGCAGGTCGTAAACTCCAATCGGCGCGCGCCACCGATATCGGTCGCAAATTATCGTCGGCGCAGGGACAGCGGGAAGCCTTCGAGGCGGAGTTGGACCGCATCGATCGGGATCTTGCTCCTGACCGCGCACTCCTTGCGCGCGCCGGAGCGAATCTTCACGCCTTGCTGGATCAGCTGGCTGCCGAAGCCGAGCGCGATGCCGATATCTACGAACAGCGCTCCCGTGACGCAAATCAGCTGGCTGAAGCGCACGCCGAGGAGGATCGTGCGGCGAGCGGCCGCGCACAGGAGCTGAAGGCCGAAGTCGAACGCCTCGCCGCGAGGGTGGCGGAGCATGACCGCGAGCGCAAGGAGCTTGAGCGCCAGGGTGCCATTCGCGCGGCAGAAAGTCCTGCCGCAGCGGTGGCGCGCATCGATAGCGAGTTAAAGGTTCAAGGCGATGCTGTCGCCGATACCGAATTGCAAGACGAGCAGCGAGAAAAGGAAGCGCGCGATCTCGAAGGCGTCCGCACTGCGGCGCTTGCGGACTCGCGCCGTTGTGCAGAGGAGGCTGTGCGTCTCGCAAAGCTCGGCGAGGCCGGCCGGAGCTTGGAGCAGGCCATTCTTGGCAGCGCGGCGCTTGCCGCAATATTGGCTGGCGAATCCAAAGACCCGTATCGACCGGATTTGCCGGAGCGTGCGCGCGCCGCGCGGGCGTTATCCGAAGAAATGCACCGCAAGCTTGCGACCGAGCGCGAGGCGATCGCAGGCGAGCTTAGTTTTCTCGACGCCGAAGGGGTATCGTCCGTGCCGGCCGATGTCGCTCTGGTGGCCCGAGCTCTTAAGGAGGCCGGTATTTCCGATGCGCAGCCGGCAGAACACTATCTGGCGCAGTTCAAGCCGGATGCCGATGAAGCATTGGCGCTGTTACGCGATGATCCGGCATGCTTTGGCGGCGTGTTCGTTGCGCGCCTTGACCGCAAGCGCCTGTCGACGCTGGCAAGTGATAGCCGTCTGAAGCTCAAGGGCCCGGTGGTCGTCTCAGAGGCGACGCTGCAGACCACGGCCACGTCTGCCACGGAAACGGGAATCGTCTTTGGTCCCTTCAGCGCCGCGCGCGTTAACAAACAGGCGGCTGCAGAAGAAAAGTCTCGGCTTGCAGATGCTTTGTCAGCCAAGGAAGCGGAGCTTGTGTCCTGTGTGGCACAGATCGAGGCGATTGGCACGCTCGTCGATCAGCTCCGCGAGCTTCACAAGAACTACCGCGATGACCGCCCTGACGACATATTGCGCCGCTGCGAGCAGTTTAAGTCCGATAAGGAGCGTGCGGATCAGCAGGTCAAGGATGCCATCGCCCGGCAAAAGGCGATTGCGCAGGAGCGTGCGCAATTCCGCGACCGTCTGCATGAGCTTGCCGATGTAATCAGCCGGCTGAAAATGGCGAAACAGGCTGTCGATCAGTTCAAACGCCGGTATGTCGATATCTCCGAAATGTCTGCGCGCATTCCGGTGGCAACTGCTGAACAGCAGCAAGAACAGGATGCCGCGCTGAAATCTCGCGCCGCTGCCGTGAAAGCGCGTGCGGCGGCGACCGACTACGGGGGGCGTGCGGTAGCGCTTCGCGCCGATGCAAACGCACGACGATCCGACAAGGCACACTACCCGGAAACGGACGGTGCGGCCGCCGATCGAATGGGCACGTTTGACGATTTGCGCAGCCAATACAAAACGGCTGAACATGCCCTCGCCAGCAAGCGGGACGCGCAACAGGCGACGGTTTCGCTCCAGCTCTCGGCAGTGAAAGAGAGCATTTTCAAACTTGAACAGGAATACGCGCAGGCCAGCCAAGGATTGGAGCCCGCTGATCTTGAGCCGTTTAGCGCCGTTGCCGATCTTGCGCGTGCGATCAAGGAAGCGGATCAGAATGAGCAGGAATGCCGTGCGGCTGTCGTCCAGGTAGACGCGGCGCTAACGTCGGCGCAATCGGCGCTTGGTCCTGTCAGCGGGAAGATCGAGCGTGCTGAAAAGAAAAGCGGTCTGAAACCCATTCCGGTTCCGGAATTCGCGCAAGCGCCAGCCGAAACGTGCGCCAATGAAGCTGCTCTGCGTGAGCAACAGGGAGAGGCGCTCGAAATCGAAATTCGCAACATGGAACGCGAGCATTCGGGTTTGCGCACGCGCCATGCTGACATCAAGGGCAAGCTGAGCGGCATCCAGGCGCTCGCCAAACGGGCTGAGGGACACCTCCCTGAAGCGAGCCGGGAAGAATTGCCAGACCTAAGCCTGAATCATGATGAGCTCGAGCCTGCGCTCGATCAGGTTATCAGCCGGATCGGGGAGGCCCGTGCCACAATCAGCCGGCTGGACGACGAGGCCGAAGCATGTTTCGAGCAAATTCGCCAACTGATCGAAGGCGAAAGCTTCCGCCGCCTTGAACCTCAAGTGGCCGATCACCTGCGCCGTTACTCGCACCGTTCGGCCGGAACGGAGCGCGAGACGCTTCAAGCGCGTATTATCGAGCGCATCGGAATTGTCCGCAGCGAAATAGAAAACCAGATGCGGGATCAAAATGCGTGTCTGGAACAGCTTCGGCTCCATGTCATCCACGCCGATGATCTCCTGCTGCGCGCCGCTCGCTGTTCGAAGATTCCCGACCACATTGCCTTCTACGGCGGCGAGCGCATTTTGAAGATCAAGCGGCGCCTGCGTGACGTGCCAGTCGAAATGGTACGCAACCAGCTCTCGATCTGGTTGGACGAGCAGGTACAGACCGGACGTGTTCCCTCAGATGGTGCCGTTCTGGCTGCCGAATTGCTGAACCGTGTACACGCTGGTCGCGCGCTTGAGATCGAAATCCTCAAGCCCAAGCGGGATGCAATCCAGCCGTATATGCGCGTGGACCGTATGGGCCTGTCGGGCGGTGAGGGCGTAACCGTTGCGATGATGCTCTATACCGTGATCCAGAAGCTGGCGATGGATGAGCGTACAGACGGAAAGAACGCAGCCTCGGGCGGTTTCTTGATGCTCGACAATACGTACGGCATGTCCAACATGATGGAGCACATTGTTCTGCAGAAAACGATGGCGGACCTGTTGGACATTCAGCTATTCGTGACGACGTGCAGCGAGGACAAGCACGTCCTCAACATGTTTCCCGCGATTACGCGCTTGGTGCAGGGCGAGCGCGTCCTGTTGGATGGGCAGCCGAAATACATCCGCGTGCGCTCCGGCGACTATCTGCTGAAGGGGGGCGAACGTGCCGCCTGAGGCAGCGCGCCGCCTTGTGCGCGCTCTCAAGAAAACGGGACGAAGGCGTATCCCGCTAGACATGCTCCGCCGGGAATTCGCCGCGGCATGCCCCGAACTTGCGGAGCAACCGGATCGGCGCACCCGCTTGGCTGAGGCGCTACTCAATGCTGCGGACACGGGTGAGATACTTCTTCCCAAGCAAAGACGAAGCTGGGACCGCGCCGGCGGTGCGGCCCTGCCGGGATTTGTTATGCTTGTCGGTCAACGACAACCCCGACCACCCGTCATTATTGCCGGCTATGCTTGGCATCCATTGCTTAGTTTTGCAGCAGGAGAGCGCAACCGGTTGCGGCTAGAATCGGCTAAGCGCATCAACGAATGGCTCAAAAGTGATCCCGATTTGAGCCTCATCGTGCCGATCAAGGAACGTTCGTTAGAGATTTTCGGCGACGAAAAGCGGCTCGATCAACTACGCGGCGGTACAACCAATCTTTTCGGGCAAGTCAGTCTCAGTTCACTCGGTTGCCGTCTATGCCCCATTCCTTTGCCATTCGAGGCGGGACCCGCAGCTGCACGCGGCCAGCCGATCCTCATTGTTGAGAACAACGACACATGGGCCTCGTTTTCCGCCTGGAACCGCGGTGTGGGACGCTACGCCGCCGTTGCCTATGCCGGCGGCGGTCACGGCAAGAGTCTGGCCTACGATGAAATGTTTATCGACGAATTGATCAGTCGGTTCCAGTCCGAAGGACTTTTCTACTTTGGCGATCTCGACCCCGCGGGGCTGCGCATTGCGAGCCGGGCAGCGGAGCGCCGTGCGCTTCGGGGCAGCCTGGCGCTTCAACCTGCTGCGGCGCTCTACGCTTGGCTTCTCGACCGCGGTACGCGAACAAGTCTACAGCGCACTGAAAAGGCAACAGTAGCCGACCTCGTTTGGCTTCCGGAATACTTGCGCGATCCCGTCGAAGCTCTCTTCGCCAAAGGACACCGTATTCCTCAAGAATCCCTGGGTACGCGCGCGCTCGCAGTCGGCGACATTCATTTTTGACCGGCAATGATCGTGCGGCAGATCGAGCGGTCCGCCACAATCAGCCGGCTGGCGCACGCCGTCAAACTCGACATGGTCGAAGCCAGCTGGCGACCGGACAGCTATCTCGGCCGTGTCACCAAAAGCCGGATCCTCGAGGCGGTGCGCGAAGCGAAGGGAGACTCAAACCATGCGCCCAATCATCCAGCTTATCCGGGAAATCTGCTTTTTCTGGTCGACGCTAGTTGCCTTTCGCATATTGTTGCGTCCTGAGTCCCGAAGGGGAGGAAGAATAAATTGTCCATCGTACGGTATGTAGTTGAGCGGTCGCCGGACCAAGTCCGGCTCGCTTTCAAGAGCGTCCTCGAAATTTGCAAAGCGAAGAATATCGCCAGTGTGACGTTGGTCGTGCCGCAGAAGGGAGGCTTCGATCGAACGATTGTGGCCGAGTTCCTGGGAACAAACGCCGTGAACGCACTGGTAAAGGGGCAAGCCGTTCTGATTGACCAAGGCATCCAGATGAAACTGGAAAGTGCTCAGACCTTCCGGGGAAGCTCGTCCGAAGGGCTTCTAATTGGCGCACACATCTCAGATAAAGACATGAACAAGCTCGACGATTCAATCGGAGCGCAAGCGATTGTCTATCTTCCGTGGAACGACACGGAGGGCAAGGAGTGGCAAGCAACGTGGGAAGCTCAGATAGTAGGAACGACCGCTGGAGCAGCGCCGGTCAGTAGTTTGTCCAGCCCCGTGGAGGAAGCGCTGCAGCGATTGACCCAAGCCATCAACTTGAGCACCGGACTCAATCATCCCTCAGACAAGAAACATGCAGAGCGCACAATCGCGCGGCTTCGTCAGGAAGGCCACTCATTCGACCCTGTTGAAATTCGCCGGTGGGCTCAGCGGAACGGCTGGACGTCCAGCGCGGCTGCCGACCTGGAAGCGGTGGCTCGCAAATCGACCAGATAGTGCGCGGAATGACTGCACATATCGGACGTCAGGCTCCACGTGACGTTGATGTTGACGGTCTTTTTTGCCCGGTCTACGGAATGGCGTTCACGCTATCGCGCGTCGGTTCTTGTGTTCGACGCGTCGATAAATCTCTCGATCGTTGCCGATAGATTCGGAAACGACGTTCAACGCAAGATCGTGATTTTCTGCTGGAAAATCAGTAGCAAAAATTTTTGACGGATCGCCTATCGGATTCAGTAATCCCGGCAGGAAAAATTATGTCGAAAAATCAACGCGCTACCCTGACAAAGAATAATCGAGTGGGAGTGATTTGATGTGGCTGCCATACAGGAAAGGTATGTGCTTTACCGAACGCCGGAGGAGCACAGCGAGGATTGCGGACGCTTTCCCTTCGAGCAAATCCCGAAAAGAGTGTTCTTGGATACAAACGTAATAAATGTACTTGTGAAGTATTGTGAGGCTATTTTCGATCACGCACCGATCCCGCGAGAAATAGACGCTACGTTGGCAGAAGACATTGAGGCGCTTGTGCACGTGTTTTATGTCGGCGCGCGGGCAGACTGGGACATTGTAGGATCGCAGAAGACGCTCGATGAATTGTCGTGCACGAAAGACAACTCCCTGCGAGGCAATTTCTCGATTACGCAATTGGAATTGTAAACCAGAACCTCGATGACGATGATCGCAGATATTCCAACGAACTCGGACGCAAGCTGATCGAAGCACCTTTTGTCGCTGCTCTACCAGATGCGGCCGACCGCGAGTTAATTGGGAATGCAATTGGACTCGGTTGCGACGCTTTCTGTAGTTGCGACAGAGCGACAATCGTGAAGAAGCGAGATCGGTTGCGGCAAATACCTTTGCGGATATTGACGCCAGCAGAGTGGTGGGCGCGCATAAAGCCTTGGGCGGCTCTATGGCGCTAGTCCGCGTTAAGTCGCAAAAGGGGTGGGTATACTTATGAGATTGGTTCGGCATGTCCAATGAGAACTCGCGGAAACCTCATTACTGAGCGATCTGGGGTGAACTATGTGCGCGACGTCGTGGAGAAAGCGGGCTGCCTGTTAAAGGAAATCAATCTGCAACATGATTTTGGGCATGACGCCACGATGATGTTGGTTGTGGATGGTGAAGTTCGCCCACGTGAAGTCGCGGTTCAAATCAAGTCTGGTGTTAGCTATATTTCTCGTACGACCTGCAGATTACCCGCGACGGCTTCGCACATCCATTTCTGGGCTGAACATGACCTTGTAACTCTAGGTGTGGTCTATGATCCTGCGGAAAATTTAGCTTGGTGGATAGATTTGCAAACTGCTGCGCGGCAATTTCGAGTGGCCAATACCAAGGTTGGAGCCACATTCAATTTTGAAAAGAGACTTTGGAATCGGTTTGACCAATCAGATTTTTCATCAATTTTGGTTCCGACTCTTCTCGGCGAAGCGCCGAACGTTTCTCTCGAACGATTGTCCACGTGGGTCATGGACGCGGACATTGAGACGCACGATCTTGGTGTTCGTACGATTCGATCGCGCTACTATCGCGAGGCGGCGGCATGGGATTGTTTGATCAAGGCGTTTAAGTCGAGGCCAGCCAATCAACTGACACTCAACCTCCCCATTGCACTAGCAAAGCTGCTAGGGCATGACGATATAGGTTATTATTCCAACGAGATTCCCAACGATATTCGTGCTTCAGCGATTGCGGAGGTTCTGACTTTCGACGTTGACGAAATCGCCAAGCTAATTTCGATGTTGCCGGACGATGAGGACTTCCAGCGGCCGAGCGTCAGTTACAGTTTAATGCCGCTCTTCGGTCAGAGTTCAGAGAGTGCGCGAGTTCTTTCCGCTATTCGCGACAGCGACAAGTTTGCACCCTCAGTACGCCAAGTTGCAAGGGGGCTGTTCGAGTGGTGCCAGCGTGATCCAATTCGGTGGCGCTTCTGGCGTCGAGATTCGGGCAAAATTCTTTGAAGAGGCTGAGGTGCGCGTAGCGTAAGGTAGTTGTGATTCATTGAATGTCGATGCGATTGGGTAGTAACGGCTTTGTGCACCTTTTGCTTCTCCGATTCGCATGAAGCCGACGCGCGCATTCTCTCAAACGTGTTGCTGCTGGCGCGCTCTCCACGCAGCGGTGCTGCATTGCACCGTAAAGGCAGCCGGCTTCAAGGCCGCGACCCCGCCCATCTGAAGTCACCAGAAAGTTAATGTCGCGCAGGCGGGTTGCGGTCCCGTGCGCGGCCTGTCGCCCGTATAACCGGCAGCGACACAGCTCTTCCTTAGTGTCCCGCCCTTCATTTCCCCGGCGACTGGGTTATGCGAAGCCCCTTGTGAGGCGATGGACTGATGCGGAGCATTTCGAAGAGGGCGGCTGGCGGCGTGGTCGCGATACTGGTCGCGCTCGCGACTTAGAGTGCCGATGCGGGCGGTTGGGACGCCGTGGACAGGTTCGTGCATCGGACCGGCAATTGCGGGCCAGGCAAGGAGGTTCTCGCCTCGCTGTACGCGATCGGAACGCGGACCAGCGGCGGGGAGCCGATGCGCCGCGACAGCCTCGCGGCGGCGTCTCTCGACTACCCGCTCGGGACGAGCGTCACGGTCGTCAATCCGGTGAACGGCCGCACCTGCCAGATCCGCATCAACGATCGCGGACCGTACGGCAAGTCGCGCGACACGGGCGTCAGGATCGACTTCGCGCCCGGCGCGGCGAAGTGCCTGGGCATGCGGGGAACATTGCTAGATGAACTCACCCAGGTGCTGGCGCATCCATTGGGCTTCCTGCGACGCCGTGCGCTTGAAATGTCGTTTGAAGTCTCGGCTGAACTGAGCCGGACTTGCGTAGCCGACGCTGGCGGCGATGTCGGCGATCGACCGGTCCTGGCGTGCAATCATGAGCCGCGCCTCGTGGAGCCGCATCGACTTTACGTATTGGATCGGGCTGCTTCCCGTCAGCGCCTTGAAGTGCACATGGTAGGACGGGATGCTCATGCCCGCTTCATTCGCCAGCGCCGCAACGGTGATGTTGGACCCATAACTCTCGCGTAGCCGGACAAGGCTCCGAACGATTCGGCCGGATGAGCCCTGCTGGCGCAAAGCCGCAATCATCGCCGCGCCCTGCGGGCCGACCAGGACGCGGTAGTGCAACTCGCGCAGAAGGCCCGCGCCGAGAACGTCGGCTTCGAGTGGATCGCTGAGCGCGCGCAACAGACGCCGCACGACATCCGAGATCTCGGGCGTCATTCTGCTGGATGTCAGGCTTCGCACCCTGGCCGCATCGGCCCCCTCCTGCCGCCCCGCGAGCATCGCGGCGAGTTCGGCAGCCAACGTCATGTCGAAATCGACATAGACCGCGATCAAGGGATGCGCGCGGCTGGCGTCGGATTCCATGCGGAACGGCACCGGCACGGACACCGCCAGATAGTGCCGTGCATCGTACCGGTAGACCTCGCCGTCCAGCAGCCCCTGCTTGCGGCCCTGCAACACGAACACCACACCCGGCTTGTAGAGCACAGGCACGTCGCGAAGCACGGCCTCGCTTTTCAGAATCCTGACATTTCGGAGCCGGGTCGGATTGTATCCCTGGCTCGGCGCAAGGGGAGCGGCGAGCTCCGCCAACGACCGGTCGTCGAGGCGGTCGTCGACGGAGATCATAGGAATAGGCAATTCTTTCACAGAAATCCCGATCGATTTCGAGCCGCGTAATATTATTGGTCATGGGCATGAAGCCAACAAGAGAGGCGCGCATGCCCCAGAAGACATTTTTCATCACCGGCGCCAATTCCGGCTTCGGCCTGGCGATCGCGACGGCGGCGAGCCGTCAGGGCCACCGGGTCGTCGGCACCGTCCGATCGGACGACGCCAAAGCCGTCCTGAACGAGCACGTGCCGGACGTGCGATCCGCTGCTCGACGTCACGGAGTTCGACCAGATCGAAGACGTCGTGCGCGAGGTCGAAGACGACCACGGGCCCGTCGATGTGTTGATCAACAACGCGGGCTATGGGCATGAAGGCGTTCTGGAAGAGTCGCCGCTTGAGGACATGCGGCGGCAGTTCGACGTGAACGTTGTCGGCGCCGTCGCTGTCGCCAAGGCCTTTCTGCCGCGGTTTCGCGAAAGGCGCCGCGGGTTCATCGTGAACGTCACGTCCATGGGCGGCATGATCACCATGCCGGGCATCGCTTATTACTGCGGGAGCAAGTTCGCACTTCAGGGAATATCGGGCGTGATGCGCGCCGAGATGGCGCCGTTCGGTGTGCATGTGACGACACTTTGTCCGGGCTCTTTCCGAACCGATTGGGCGGGGCGCTCGATGGTCCGAACGGAGCGTTCGATCGCGGACTACGATGCTCTGTTCGACCCGATCCGAGCGGCGCGGAAAGCCAAGAGCGGCCATCAACTCGGTGATCCTGAAAAGCTTGCAGCCGCGGTGCTGACGTTGATCGATTCCGACAATCCGCCGCCGCAGCTTCTGCTCGGAAGCGATGCCGTTGAATTGGTGTCGCGACGGATCGAAGCACTGAAAAAGGAAATCGAAGCGTGGAAAGCGATCAGCCTTTCAACAGACGGCTGAGTGATTGTCTGCTTATTTCAGAAACCGCATCATAAGCCATCGGAGCAGCTCGCTCAGTCGGTCGGGCTGCTGTGAAGTCGCCGTCGTCCCCTGACGAATGGTGCTGTTCGACATCGCCAACGCCGACCCACCGGTGGTGCGAGCTCGCGCCGCAGACACTCTGTGCAATCCCACCACCACATTGCGGCCACTCCGGGGCGATCGACCCCCGAATCTCGATTGATCGTCCACTCCGCTGTGAAACTGCCGGCATCCGAACGGCGCCGACCTGCCGTCAGCACGCGCCACTTCATTTCCGCAAAGACTGTGTTAAGCGAAGCGTTTTGCAAGGCGAAGGTCTGATGCGGAGTATCTCGAAGGGAGCGATTTGCAGCGCGGTCGCGATGGTGGTCGTGCTCGCAAGCAATGCTGCCAACGCGGGTGGCTGGGACACCGTGCACAGGTTCGTGCATCGGACCGGCAATTGCGGTTCCGGCAAAGAGGTACTCGCCTCGCTGTACACGATCGGAACGCGGACCAGCAGTGGCGAACCGATGAGGCACGACAGCCTCACGGCTGCGTCTCACGAATATCCACTGGGGACCAGTGTCACGGTCACCAATCCCACGAACGGACGCACCTGTAATATTCGGATCAACGATCGCGGACCGTATGGAAAATCGCGCGATACCGGTGTCAAGATCGACTTCACACTCGGCGCGGCCCGCTGCTTGGGCATGCGGGGAACGCAGTACGTCTGCCTGCCCGGTGACGACGCTATCGAAGTCGCGGGTGTCCCGCAGATTGTCGACGGCGGCACGATCGAGATCAAAGGCACAAAGATCCGGTTGCAGGGCATTGACGTGCCGGAGAACGATCAGGTGTGCGTCGACGAAAAGGGCACGGGGTGGACGTGCGGCCTTGCGGCGCGCGACGAACTGATCAAGCGGTTCGGCGATAAATCATGGACCTGTCAGGTGGCCGGCCGCGACAAATTTGGCAGGTCGCTCGGGAGTTGTGCAGTCGGCACGGAGAGTGTCGAAGAGTGGATCGTGCGCTCCGGGTGGGCCTTATCGCTGGCGGGGTCGCGCGCCTATGAAGCGTCGGAGGCGACCGCCCGCGAGGCACAGGCCGGCCTCTGGTCGGGCGCGTTCATCCCGCCTTCGGCCTGGCGCAATCGAAACCGTCAGACCAAGATTGTCGGAGCGGACAGGGCGCCGGGCTCGGCGACAGAGATCCTGCTCGGCACCGCGGCCACCGCCGACCCGCCATCCCCGGAATGCACCATCAAGGGTAGTTTCAGCCGGGGTGGCCAGTGCACCTACCAGCGACCGGGGGGCCGCTCTTACGCCAAGCTCAAGATGGGGCCGGGCCAGCGCTGGTTCTGCAGCATTCAGGAAGCCGAGGCGGTGGGCTGCCGGCCTTAGTGATCGCGCTCCGCAAGGGCAGACAGCACGAAATCAGCGCGGGCCACGCTGCTTGTCTTTGGCAGGAGCACGACGTCGTAGCTCAGCGCCGGATAGGTCGTGGCGAGCCGTTGATACTCCGCAACGGCCGGCTCGAAGCCGTGCCGGCGATCCGTATCGGTGACGTAGATCTCCGCCCAGGGCGGCACCATGAACATTTGCCGGTGATAGCGGTGCGCCGTGCACAGCGGATGCAGGACCTGCTCGCCGGTCAGTTCCTGAAGCGCCGAAGCCGCATCGACGAGGCCGCGATCGAAGAACGTCCAGCCGGCGCTGCCTGCGGCTGCCGCATGATCCGCGATCGCCATGGCGATCGCCCGTCGCAGAAACGCGGCGAGATCGCGCCACGGCAGCGCGTTGCCGCGATTCGCCGTTTCCTCGGCGATGATGCGTCGGCCGGGCTCTTCAACCACGCGATGTCCTCTGGCTTTCAGTTCGGCGAGCAGGCTGGATTTTCCTCCGCCGGAGCAGCCGGAGATCACCACGAGACCTTCGTTCAAACGTTCTCTCCCTGATTGATAGCGCAGCGCTTACCGGGCTTTCCGCGATCGTCGCGGCGCGGCAAAGATCGACCGGCACCCGGCAAGAGTTTCCTGCTTGCTGCCGGATGTGATGCGCGCGACGTGTAACTTGCCTTGGAAACAAAGAGAAACATCGCGGTTCCCGATGGCACGGTGGTTGCTTCGAGTCTCGTCGAACGGTCGGATCGAAGGCGCGCCATGAGCATTTCCGGAATCGGGTCGTATGCGGCCCAGATGATCAACCCCTGGACCAGCAGCGCCAAGGTTGCGACGGCCTCGGCGTCTGGCGATACGTCAGCAGCGCGTCAACCCAACAGCGGCGGCGTGCAGAAGACCGACTTCACCCAGATGACGCGTCAGCAGCTGTTCGACTGGATCAACAGCAAGATCTCCAGTGGCGAGATGACGTTCGACGAAAGCTCCACCTTCGTCAGCATGACCGTGAGCTTTCGGCCCGACGGTACGTCCCCCGGACTCGACGATACGCAGAAGGTCGATTTCATGCAGTCGGTCCGCAATGGCATGGCGCGGGCACAGAATACGAACGACTCCGATCGGTTCACCCGCCTGCAAACAGCGCTCAACACGATGCAGCGCTATCAGGGCGAAGTCCGTGGCGTGAACATCACCGCCTGATCGCTTTCATCTGCGGGTCGCCGAGTTGAGCGAAATGCGTTCGCGGCCGCGCGCTTTGGAGCATGATGGCGAACAACAAGCGTCGATCATCGGCGATGTGCAACTGTGCCTCACCTCGGAGAGACAGACTTCCGACGTGACGACCCATACCGCTCCGCCATCGCCCGTGTCATCTCTGCGATCGTCTCTCGTAGCTCCGCCGGCTCCAGTACCTCGGCCTCCGGTCCCAGCCGCAGCAACTCGGCGGCCGCATGCCAGACCGTTGTGCCGACCGGAATTCTCGCCACGCGCCAGCCATCAGCATCGGCCACGTCGTCGAATTGGGTTCGTGCCTTGACGTAAGGCTGGCTCAGCGCATTCAGCAGCTTGACGCCGAGCGGGGACAGCCGGGCGGTGGCGACGTTTGGATGCAGTTCGGCTTCCATGCGCAGCGTCGCGCTTTGCCAGTAGCCGGCGAGATCAAAATCGGCCGGGCGTGGAAAGCGGTCGTCGAGCGGCGTGCAGTCGAGCACGCGGGCGATGCGATAGGTTCGAACGTTGCCATCAAACTGTCCGGCCAGATACCAGCTGCCGCCTTTCAGCACCAGTCCGAGCGGCGCGATGCGGCGCTGCTTCTGCGCGCGCCAGCTCTGGTAGCGGATGTCGACCCAGGTGCCGCGCAGCACGGCGCCGGCGATGGCCCGCAGGTGCGCGGGCTCGTCGGCTTCGTTGAACCAGCCCGGCGCATCGAGGTGGAAGCGCTCCTGCATGCGGCCGGCATCTTCGCGCACATTCGCCGGCAGCGCGGCCATCAGCTTGTTCTGGCCGGCGATCATCGCGGCATCGAGCCCGAGCGCCGCGGCGGGGCCGGGCAGGCCGGCGAGGAACAGCGCGCCCGCCTCACTCTGCGACAGGCCGTTCAACCGCACCCGATAGCCGTCGAGCAGCCGATAGCCGCCGTCGGCGCCGCGGTCGGCATAGACCGGCACGCCGGACGCGGCGAGGGCGTCGATGTCGCGATAGATCGTGCGCACCGACACCTCGCAGGCCTCGGCCAGTTCAGGCGCGGTGGCCCGGCCTTTGGCCTGCAGGGTGGTGAGGATCGACAGCATCCGGCTCGCGCGCATGATTCATTGAACCATACCTGACACAAGATGTCAGGTATGGGCAGATATGAAGGTCGCTCGCAGCTGGCCGATGGAGAGCGCCGTGACCGATCCGAACCGACTGACCCTGTTCTATTCGCCGCAAGCCCGGGCGACCGGCACGCGCGTGCTGCTCGAGGAGCTCGGCGCGCCCTACGACCTGCATGTGCTGAACATGAAGGCCGGCGAGCAGCGTCAGCCCGGCTATCTCGCGGTCAATCCGCTCGGCAAGGTGCCGGCGATCCGCCGCGGCGACGCGCTGGTCACCGAACAGGTCGCGATCACGATCTATCTCGCCGACCTGTTTCCGCAGGCGGGCCTCGCGCCGGCGCTGGACGATCCGCTGCGCGGACCGTATCTGCGCTGGATCGCGTATTACGGCTCATCGTTCGAGCCGGCGGTGGTCGACAAGTTCATGCAGCGCGAGCCGGCGCCGGTGGCGATGTCGCCCTATGCGGACTACGACACCATGCTCCGAGCACTCGAAGCGCAACTCGCAAACGGGCCGTATCTGCTCGGCGAGCGCTTCACAGCCGCGGACGTGCTGTGGGGCATGGCCCTGAGTTGGACGATGAGCTTCGGGCTGGTGCCGAAGACCGAAATGTTCGTGGGCTACGCCGATCGTGTGACCGCGCGGCCCGCATTCCAGCGCGTCAACGCGGCGGATGTGGAGATGGCGGCACAGCACGCCGCCGCGGCTGGTCACTAACCGGCTTCGCCGTTGCAGCGCAGCGTTGGCGGGGCGTGTTATGCCGGCAGGCTGATGGCCGAGCCTATGTCAGCGACGGCATGGTGCCGGAGCGCGGCGACGTCCAGCGCCTGACCAGAATGCTGGGCCGCCCGCTGCATTCCTATCGGGAGTTCGTGACCGCGCTGGCCGGAAAGGCCTGACCGCGCGTCACTCGCCATTCAGCGAACGCAGCGGCATCGGACGGAGAAACCGGATGCCGCTGCGTTGCTGGAGGTTCGTAGATCTCAGCGCTACGACTCGAAGTCGATGACGATGCGGCCCTGAATCTCGCCCTGGTGCATCCGCGCGAAGATCTGGTTGATGTTCTCCAGCCTGTCGGTCGCGATGGTCGCCTTCACCTTGCCGTCGCCGGCGAAATCGAGTGCTTCCTGCAGGTCCAGCCGGGTGCCGACGATCGAGCCGCGAACCGTGATGCCGTTCAGCACGGTGTCGAAGATCGAGAGCGGGAAATCACCCGGCGGAAGGCCGTTCAGCGACACCGTTCCGCCGCGGTCGACCATCGCCAGGGCCTGTTCGAAGGCCTTCGGCGAAACCGCGGTGACAAGGACGCCTTGAGCGCCGCCGACGGCTTTCTTCACGAAGGCCGCGGGATCCTCGTGCCGGGCGTTCACCCCCAAGGTGGCGCCGAGCCGGCGTGCGAGGTCGAGCTTGGCGTCGTCGATATCGACCGCGATGACGTTCAGTCCCATCACCTTGGCGTACTGCACCGCCAGGTGCCCGAGGCCGCCGATGCCGGAGACCACCACCCAGTCGCCGGGCTTGGTATCTGTGACTTTCAGGCCCTTGTAGACGGTGACGCCGGCACACAGGATCGGCGCGATATCGACGAAGGAAACGTGGTCCGGCAGATGGCCGACGTAGTTCGGATCGGCGACGACGTATTCGGCGAAGCTTCCGTTCACCGAATAGCCCGTGTTCTGCTGCTCCTCGCACAGCGTCTCCCAGCCGCCGAGACAGTGCTTGCAATGGCCGCAGGCGGTGTAGAGCCAGGGCACGCCGACCCGGTCGCCTTCCTTGACGTGCTTGACGTTCGCGCCGACCGCCGCGACATAGCCGACGCCCTCATGTCCGGGAATGAAGGGCGGCTTCGGCTTGACCGGCCAGTCGCCGTCGGCGGCGTGCAGATCGGTGTGGCACACGCCGGTCGCGGCAATCTTGACGAGGATCTGGCCGGCGCCGGGCGTCGGTACGGTTACTTCTTCGATCACCAGTGGCTTGCCGAATTCGCGGACCACCGCGGCTTTCATCGTTTTGACCATGTCGGTCCCCTAGAGTTTGCAGAGGTGATACGCGGCGCCTCTAGCAATGCGCCGCGCGAAACATCGCGTCGCCGCCGGACCGCGAGGCCGGCGGTCGTGGTGCGGCTAGAACCTGGCGTCGATATCGACGACGTCGATCAGCTTGTGGTTCACGAATTCCTTGAGGCCGAGACCGAGCAGTTCACGGCCGTAGCCGGAGCGGCGGATGCCGCCGAACGGCAGGTCCGCTTCCACCTTGGTCGGATGATTGACGAACACCATCCCGGTCGAGACTCGCCGTGCGACTTCGACGCCGTGCTTCGGATTTGAGGTGAACACCGAGCCGCCCAGTCCGTACGGCGAGTCGTTGGCGATGCGCACCGCATCGTTCTCGTCGGCGGCGCGAAACAGCATCGACACCGGGCCGAAGAACTCCCAATAGCGCGCCGGATTGTCTTCGCCGAGGTCGGTCAGAATCGTCGGCTGGACGAAGGCGCCCTGATTGGGCACGGTCGGCCCGACTTCCTCGGCCTTCGCGCCATGCGCGACAGCCTGACGAATACGGTCCTTGATCTCGTCGGCTGCGCCCTGCGACGACAGCGGCGCCAGCGTCGTCGCCGCATCGAACGGATCGCCGGCTCGCAGTTCGGCCACGCCCTTGCGATAGCGCGCCAGGAACTCGTCATAGATCTCATCGACGATAATCATGCGCTTGGACGACACGCACACCTGACCGCCATTCCAGTGCCGGCCGAACACCGCCCATTTGACCGTCTTGTCGAGATCGGCATCGGCCAGCACGATGAAGGCGTCGGCGCCGCCGAGTTCCATGGTCGACTTCTTGAGCGCCTTGCCGGCCTGGCTCGCAATGATCGCACCGGCGTCTTCCGATCCGGTGAGGGCGACGCCGTGCACCCGCGGGTCGTTGATGATCGTCTCGACCTGTGAACGCGTCGCGTAGAGGTTGACGAACGCGCCGTGCGGGAGCCCGGCCTCGCGCATCAGCCGCTCGAATGCCGCCGCGCTCTGCGGAACGTTGGAGGCGTGCTTCAGCAGCATCGTGTTGCCGGCCGACAGCTGCGGCGCGATGATGCGCGCGATCTGATAGTAAGGAAAATTCCAGGGTTCGATGGCGAGCAGCACGCCGAGCGGCTCGCAGACGATCACGGCCTCGCCCTCGGCCGGATCGGCGACCGGCAAATGCTCGGGCTGCAGCAGGCGTTCGGCGTTGTGAACGTAGTACTCGAAGATCCTGGCGGAAAGCTCGACCTCGGCCTTGGCTTCGACGAACAGCTTGCCCATCTCCAGCGTCAGCAACTTGGCGTAGTCGTCGGCGTTCCGTCGCAACAGGTCGGCGGCCTTCTGCAGAACGGCTCCCCGCGCTTCGAACGACACGTCGCGCCAGGTGAGGAAGGCATTGTGCGCGGCGTCGATCGCCTCCGCGACCTCCTGATCGGTGGCGTTTGGAAAGGTCTTCAGGGTCTCGCCCGTGTAGGGAAATGTCGTGGCGTAGGTCATTCTCGGCTCCTGTCGGCGGACAACAAGTGATCAGGACGTTGCTTCACTCGCCTGGTGCGTCGCGTCGCCCTTCGCCTCTTCGGGGCGGAGGTCAGCGGAGGCACACGGTTGCGGCGATCGAGTTAGTTATTCGGCGAGTGCGATCGCGAGTAACATGTCCGTCTCGGAAGCTGCGCGATGTTGACTTGCGTCAAGGTCGTGCAGGTCGCCGCTTCTTTTGAGTTTCTGATTGTTGTCGAGTGGCGCGATCGCCTTGAATGCACTCGGATGAGTTGAGTTGCTACATCATCGATGAGTAATCGTTGATGTTTGATACCCTTGTGCCTCATTTCGCGAGAAGCGATGACCCGACTCGGTCACCTACGTGTGGCTCGCGCGCCACGATGCGCGCGTGCTGCGGCGCTTCGATAAGTACAAATTCGATACCAGCACGGATCTGTGCAACCGCCGGAGGGGAAGAGTGACGATGAAGATGTCGGCGCTGTGACGGAGTGGGCCGCGCGACTCCCGGACACGATCGCGTGAGAGGCACCGGACGACGGCGCCGCGGCCTGTCGTCCGGCTGCTGCGGCGGCCGGCTTCACGCGAGAATCGATCTGATCACGAGACGGCTGATCGATCGATCTGGGTTTGCGGCTCCAACCGAAGAACCGCGCGGCCGAGCGGGCTTCGATGTCGTCTCGCTGGGCCGCTGTCAGGACGCCGCCAGAGCAAATCCATAGAGGATCATGCAGGCTCCCTGCGGACGATCCGTCGTGAGTTGCGCGGCGATCTCGACGATCGTGCCGTGGAGCATACGCGTCTCCGGCGAGCCGAGGCTCTCGACGATTGCGGCCGGGGTCGCCGGATCGAGGCCATGCGCGAGCAGGCGCTGCACCAGCGCCGGGAAGGTCGCCTTGCCCATATAGATGCAGGTGGTCGCGGCCGGATCGGCCAGCGCGGCGATGTCGAGATCGCCTGGCAGTCGGCCATCGACATCGTGGCCAGTGACCAGCTGCACGCGGCGCGCGACGCCGCGTTTTGTCAGCGACGCGCCGAGTGCAGCCGCGGCCGCCATCGCGGTGGTGATGCCGGGCACGATCTCGACCGCGATGCCGGCCTCGCGCAGCGCGCGAAGCTCTTCGTCCGATCGCGCGAACACGGTCGGATCGCCGGCCTTGAGCCGTACGACGCGCTTGCCGCTGCGTGCATAGGCGACGAGCAGCCGGCTGACTTCGTCCTGCTTTGGCGACGGATGGCCGGCGCGCTTGCCGACGGCGACGAGTTCGGCATTGGGGCCGACGAACGACATGAAGTCCTCGCCGGCGAGATCGTCATACAGCACGACGTCGGCCACCTGCAGCCGCTGGATCGCCCGCAGCGTCAGCAGGTCGGCATCGCCGGGGCCGGCGCCGACCAGCGCGACGCTGCCGGGCGGGAAGGAGGAAGTTGGAGCGGCCGGGATCATGCGGCAGGCTCCTGTGAACTGTCGATCATATGGAAGAAGGTGCCGGTGACGTGGCCGCGGCGGCTGCCGGTCTCCGCCGTCGCTACCCCGGAGGCATCGTGGATGTCGGCCAGCGGCTCGTCGGATACCGAGAGCACGCGCGCGTAGTGATACTCGTGGCCGCGTAGCACTGTGCCGGCGGGATGGCCGGCGGCAGGCGCATGCAATGTGGCGACGCGATAGCCGAGATGCAGCTTGCGCTGGGCGAAGTCGGTTTCCAGCCCGAGCAGTCCGGTCATGGCGTGGCGTGCGCCGTCGGCGTCGATCAGTCCGGCACCGAGCGTCATGTAGCCGCCGCACTCGCCATGGACCGGGCGCGTTTCGGCGAAGGCGCGTAGTCCAGAGATGAATCGCGACGACGCGGCGAGCCGGCCGGCGTGTAGTTCGGGGTAGCCGCCCGGGAGCCACGCCGCGTCACAACTGTCGTCGGGCGTTTCGTCGGCGAGCGGCGAGAACGGCACGATCTCGGCGCCGGCGGCGCGCCAGCCCGCGAGGAGGTGCGGATAGATAAACGAGAACGCATCGTCGCTGGCGAGCGCGATGCGCTGGCCGGGCGGGGCGAAGGCCGGCGTCGCCGGCGTGTCGAACCGGGACGGCTGCGCCAGTTGCTTGAGCGCGGCAAGGTCGATGCCTTGCTCGGCGAGCGTCGCCAGCGCGTCGAGCCGTTCAGTGAGTTGCGCGTGCTCGCGCGCTTGCACCAGCCCGAGGTGACGGTTCTTGATCGACTGGCTGGCGTGGCGCACCAACGTGCCGAGCACGGGGATTGGATGCGCCGCGAAGCCGGCTCGCACCAGCGCTTCGTGCCGCGCGCTGGCGACGTTGTTGAGGATGACGCCGGCGACGGTGACGTCGGCTCGATAGCGCGCGAAGCCGAGCGCGACCGCGGCGGCGGATTGCGACTGCCCGGCGACGTCGATCACCAGCACCACCGGCCAGCCGGTTGCGGCGGCGATATCGGCGGTGGCGCCGTGGCCCCACGCGCCGGCATGGCTGCCGCCGTCGAACAAACCCATCACGCCTTCGGCGATGCTGAGATCAGCGCCGACCGCGGCCTCCAGCAGCGCGGCGACGCGGCCGCGGTTGAACGCCCAGGAGTCGAGATTGTAGCAGGGCCGACCGGCCGCCGCCGCGTGGAATGCCGGGTCGATATAGTCTGGCCCGCATTTGTACGGCTGCACGACACGGCCGCGCCGGCGCAGCGCCGCGATCATTGCCAGCGTCACGGTGGTCTTGCCGCTGTTCGTCGATGGGGCGGCGACGATGAGTCCGCGGGGGTGATTAGTCACGCGTGCGCTCGTCCTGCGCGGAGCGCCGGTAGCGCCGGTCGTAGCCCGCATCGTACAACGCGCTGTCGCGAAAATCCGTTGCGGCCAGCGATGGCCCGACCAGGATCAGCGCGGTGCGATCGATCCCCGCTGCGGCGACCTGCGCGGCGATCGTCGTCAGCGTACCGCGGATGATCTGCTCCTCCGGCCAGCTCGCGCGCACCACCACCGCGACCGCGCAGTCGTCGCCGTAATGCGGCCGTAGCGTCGCGACGACTTTGTCCAGCACATGCACCGATAGATGGATCGCAAGCGTCGCGCCGGTCGCCGCATAGGCGTCCAGCGTTTCGCGCGGCGGCATCGCGGAGGCGCGGCCCGAGGTGCGCGTCAGCACCACGGTCTGCGCGACTTCGGGCAGCGTGAGCTCGCGGCCGAGTGCCGCGGCTGCTGCCGCGAAGGACGGCACGCCGGGCGTCACCGTGTAGGCGATGCCGTGCGCTTCGAGCCGGCGGATCTGTTCGCCCATCGCGCTCCACACCGACAGGTCGCCGGAGTGCAGCCGCGCGACGTCGTGGCCGGCCGCGTCGGCGGAGACGAACTCCGCCGTAATGGCATCGAGATCGAGCGGTGCGGTGTCGACGATGCGGGCATTCGGCGGGCATTGCGCGATAATCTCGCGCGGCACCAGCGACCCGGCATAAAGGCAGACCGGGCAGCGCCGCACCAGATCTTGCCCGCGCACGGTGATCAGGTCGGGCGCGCCGGGGCCGGCGCCGATGAAGTGGACGGTCATCGATTGGTGTCCTCGATCGCGACCGCGGCGGTGGCCTGGCGGTCGCGCGACAGCATGCGAGATACGATAAGGCGTGCGTTCGGCCCGGCGGCTGCCAGCGCAGCAGCTTCGCAGACGCTGCCGACGCCGCGGGCGCGTGCGACGCGCGCCGAATGCGTGGTGATCCGCGCCGAGGCCTGCCGCAGCGATGGCTCGTCGATGGCGAGGCAGGGCAGGGCAGCCGCTTTGGCTGCAGCGATCAGCGGCGGATAGATGCTCTTGTCGGCCGGCGTTGCCAGCAGCGTCGGCCAAGCCGGCGCCGCAGCGTTGCGCGCGGCGTCGATCACTTCGGCGATCGACGCCTGCGGCGCCGCCGCGCGAAACCCGAGGCCGATCACCACGCGCGTCATTTGCGGACGCTCCATTGCACCACCGGCATTGCGGCGCGCCATGCGGTGAGACCCCCGACCGGCGCCGCGCGTTCGACGCCGAGCCGCAGCAACTCGCCGCCGTGGCGCGCGTGCCAGGCGATCAGCAGCGCTTCGCTCTCCAGCGTCACCGAGTTGACGACCAGCCGACTACCTTGGGGCAACGCTTGCCAGGCTGCCTCGAGCACTCCGGGCCGGCCAGCGCCGCCGCCGACGAACACCGCGTCCGGCGTCGGCAAGTCAGCCAACGCCTCCGGAGCCTGGCCGAGCCGCAGATCGAACTGCGGCACGCCGAGCGCCTCGGCATTGGCGCGCGCGTTCGCCAGCCGATCGGCGCGCGCCTCGATGCCGATCGCCCGATTACTTCGCGCCGCCAGCAGCCATTCGATGCCGATCGAACCCGAGCCGGCGCCGATGTCCCACAAGAGCTCGCCGCCGGTCGGCGCCAGGCTCGACAGCGTCACCGCACGGATCTCGCGCTTGGTGAGTTGGCCGTCGCTTTGGAACAGCGCATCGCGCAGACCCGCCGTGACGGGAATGATCGCGGCGTTCGGCTCGGCTGCGACCGCAATGCCGAGCGCGACCGGCGCGCTGATATCGGTGAAGGCGAGGGCGGAGGCGATCGACTGCCGAACGCGCTCGCGCGGTCCGCCGAGCGCCTCGAGCACGGTGAGCTGTGAGCCGCCGAATTTCGACGTCGTTAGATAGGCCGCTATCTGTGCGACCGCGGAGCCGTCGCGCACCAGCACGATCAGCTGCGCCCTCGGCCGCAGATAGGATCGCATCGCTGCGATCGGCTGCGCGTGCAGGCCGAGTGTGATCGTGTGTTCCAGCCGCCATCCGAGCCGCGCCGCGGCCCAGGAGAATGTCGACGGGGCCGGGAGCGCGGTCCATTCGTCTGGCGCGAGATGACCGGCGAGCACCGCGCCGGCGCCGTACCAGAACGGATCTCCCGAGCACAGCACCACGACGCGGCGCCCGCGTTCCGCCAGCACGTCCGGCAGCGAGTCCGCGAACGGCACGCGCCAGGGCAACGCCGGCTTGCCGAGCGCACTGACCATCGCCAGATGGCGGTCGCCGCCGATCACCAGCTCGGCCCGCGTCAGCAGCGCGCGCGCTTGCTCGGAGAGGCCATCAACTCCGTCCTCGCCGATTCCGACGATGGACAGCCACGGCGTGGTCGTGTCATCGCTGAGGGCCATGACACCTCGCTCCGACCAGTCTTTGCGTCTCTTGATCCTCGGCGGCACCGCCGATGCGAACCGTCTTGCCGCGGCCGTGGCGGCCGAGTCGCGGATCGCCGCGGTGCTGTCGTTCGCCGGGCGTACCGAAACGCCGAAGCTGCCGCCGATCCCGTCGCGCATCGGCGGCTTTGGCGGCGTCGCAGGCCTGATGGATTACTTGCGCGCGGAGCGCATCGACCGCGTCGTCGATGCGACGCATCCGTTCGCGGCGCAGATAAGCCGTAATGCGGTAGAAGCCTGCGCTGGCGTCGGCATCCCGCTGCTCGCGCTCGAACGCGCGCCCTGGCAGGCACAAAGCGGCGATCGCTGGATCGAGGCCGATGATTTGCCGGCGGCGGCGGTCGCGCTCGGCGCGGCGCCGCGGCGTGTCTTTCTCGGTATCGGACGGCAGAACCTCGATCTGTTCGCCAATCATCCGCAGCACGCCTATCTGGTGCGGCTGGTCGATCCGCCGCGCGGGCCGCTGCCACTGGCAAACGTCGAGGTCGTCGTCGCACGCGGGCCGTTCGACCGAGCCAGCGATCGCGCTCTGCTCGAAGCACACCGCATCGAGATCGTCGTCGCCAAGAATGCCGGCGGCGACGCCGCGGTGGCGAAGATCGAGGCCGCGCGCGATCTCGGGCTGCCGGTGGTGATGGTGCGCCGTCCCGCGATCCCGGCGCGCCGCACGGTCGCGAGCGTTGCCGACGTGATGGATTGGCTGGCTCACGACAGCACCCCGACCGAGCGCGGCGTGTAGACGAAGCGCGTGCCGTCGCCGCGGTCGATGATGCGGGTTTGCGATGAGCCGATGAGCACCACGGTGCGCATATTGGCGCGCTCCGGCTGCGCCTCGCCGAGCGGCACGACGTCGATCCGCTGCTGCGGCGCGCTGACCGCGGTGGCAAAGATCACCGGGACAGACGCAGGGTGAATACCCCGCAGCAGAGTGAAGGCCGCTTCAAGCTGCCACTGCCGCGCTTTCGAGATCGGGTTGTACAGCGCGATGACGAAGTCGGCCTCGGCCGCGGCGCGCAGCCGCTTCTCGACGGTCTCCCAGGGCCTGAGATTGTCCGACAAATTGATGGCGCAGAAGTCGTGGCCGAGCGGCGCACCGATCCGCGCCGCGGCGGCGAACATCGCGCTGACGCCGGGGAGCACGCGGATGTCGAGATCGCGCCATGCCGGCTCGCCGGCCTCGACCGCCTCGAACAACGCCGCCGCCATCGCGAACACGCCGGGATCGCCTGAGGAGACGATGACGACGCGGCGGCCCTCTGCGGCGAGCTTGAGGGCGAACGCAGCGCGGTCGATCTCCTCGCGATTGTCCGACGCATGGCGGCGCACGTCCGGTGCCGCGTCGACGCGCGCCACATAGGGCGCGTAGCCGACCAGGTCGGTCGCCGCGGCGAGCGCGGCGGTGACTTCCGGCGTGATCAGCTCCGGTGCGCCAGGGCCGAGGCCGACGACGATCAGCGAACCGCTCATGGCCGTCGCCCCTGGCCGTGAACGAGGATCATCGAGAAATACGGCGCGTCGTCGGTCGGCTTGTCGGCGAGGCGCAGCACGGTTTCTCCGGCCATCGCGCCGCGCTCGACATAGATCGCGCGGTGGAGCAGGCCGACGTCCTGCAGGATGCGCCGCACCTTCGGCAAGTTGCGGCCGAGCTTCATGATCACCACGGCGTCGCCGGTGCGCACCACCTCGGCGAGCCGGTCGGCGCGCAGCGTCGCCGGCACCACGCACAGCACGTCGTCGCCGTAAGTAATCGGCGTGCCGCTGGCGGTCCAGCATGCCGCCATGCCGGAAATGCCCGGCACCACCACGACCGGCACCGCGCCGACCAGCCGGTCGTAGAGGTGCATGAAAGAGCCGTAGAGAAACGGATCGCCTTCGCACAACACGACGACATCTCGGCCATCCGCGACATGCGCCGACAGCCGCGCGACGCATTCCTCGTAGAAGCTGCGCAGTGTCGCCGCATAGGCGGGATCGTCGAGCGGAATCTCGGTCGTGACCGGATAGTCGAGCGGCTCTTCGATGACGTCGCTTGCGAGCAGGCCGTTGACGATGGTGCGCGCGTGGCCGGCGCGGCCGGCCTTGCGGAAGTACGCGACGACCTTGGCGGCGCCGACCAGCCGCGCGGCGCGCACACTCATCAGGTCCGGATCGCCGGGGCCGACGCCCACGCCGTAGACGGTCGGCTTGCTCATTCGCGTTCGCTCGCCAATGCGTTGATCGCCGCTGCCGCCATCGCGCTGCCGCCGCGGCGGCCGCGCACCACGACGCACGGCGCGGGCGCTGCTTCCAGCAGCGCTTCCTTGGATTCCGCGGCACCGACGAAGCCGACCGGAATGCCGATGATCGCGGCGGGCTTCGGCACGCCGGGCTCGGCAAGCATTTCGAGCAGGCGGAACAGCGCGGTCGGCGCATTGCCGATTGCCACCACGGCGCCGTCCAGCCGCTCGCGCCATAGTTCGAGTGCCGCAGCCGAGCGTGTGGTGCTCATCTGTTCGGCGAGCGCCGCAACGCGCGGGTCGCTCAGCGTGCAGATCACCTCGTTGTCGGCGGGCAAGCGTTTGCGGGTCACGCCATTCGCGACCATCTGCGCATCGCACAGGATCGGCGCGCCGGCCCGCAACGCGGCGCGGCCGGCTGCGACGAAGTCACCGCTGAATACAATATCGTCCGCGACATCGACCATGCCGCTGGCATGAATGATCCGCACCGCGACGATCTCGGCATCGGGCGCGAAGCGTTGCAGTTTGGCCTCGGCGCGGATGATGGCGAAGGACTGGCGATAGATCGCGTCGCCGTTCGCCTCGTAGACGTAGTTCATCGCGCTTCTCCGCGGATCGGTTCGGGGACCGCGGCCGCAGGCTCGTCGAGCCACGGCTCGATCGACAGGCCAGCGGACAGCGACAATTGGGTGAGCACCGCGCGGGCCGAGCGTGCATCCGGACGCCGGCAGAGCGCGGCGAGCCGGCGCAGCGTGGTGCGCGGCATGTTGGACAAGGCGGCGAGCGCCGGGTCGGCCTGGTCCGCAATGCCGACGACCGCCAGGGCGATGTTCCGCGACCGGGCCAGCTCCGCCATCGCGGTGATGTCGCTTCGCCGGTCGTCGATGTCCGGCGGCAGATGGATCAGGAGACCGCGAGCACCGGCTATCGCGGTGTTGAGCTGCTCGATTTGATTGGGCGTGAGCCGCCGCAGGTTTGCCATATGCAAGGCGGGCAGGTCGCGGCCGGCACCGTGCCACGCCTGCGCGTAGCGGGCGAGCTCGGAATCGGACCCGGCGATCACCACGAGATCGGCAGGGCGCGCGGTCGCGCGCGACGGATCGCATCCGTCGCGCCCGTCCGAGCTGACAATCGAGAGCGGCATCGCGCCGTGTCCGTCGGTTGATCATCGCCCCTGGGGACGATGCGAAACCGGCGAACGGACCTGCACTCCGAACGGCCGAACTTCACCCCGGAACACCCCGCCCGGAATGGCGTCAATCAGCAGGCGACGGCAGGTCTCCTGGCTCACGGGTCGTCGCCAGCGCAGCCTTCCCGGAACAATCCAGTGGCATGTTGCGATGACTCGCCGCTCACAGTTGCGGGGGCAGCTTCGGCACGTCGCATCCGATCAGGATGCCGGCTTCCGATATTCCCTCTTCGTCCCGTCCGAAGACAGGAACCGTCGGCGGAGCGATGTTTGATCGGAAAACAGCGGGGTGTCAATCGAACTCACCGGCCAGCTGGCCGGCGGCTCGGCACTATAATTTGGCTCGGTCTTGAGATGGATCAAGACGGTCCGCCGCAGACGGGCCGGCAAGTCAGTCGCCGCGTTTGCGAGCCAGCGGTTTCGCTTCTTCAGCTTCGGCCGCGGCGCGCAGCAGCGCGGCCGCCCGGAACGGCGCGTGGATCGCCTTGGTGAAGGGCAACGCCAGGAAGAAGCCGAACACCAACCCGAGATGCAGGATCAGCAACAGGCCCATCGCCGCCGTCTCACGCAGCGCCAAGACGGCCAGACCGCTCAGCGTGACCAGCGCCAGCAGGATCAGGAAAGCGAGGTTGAGCTGCACCTCGTGTGGGTCCGACGGCTGCTGGTCGGCGCGGCGCTCGATCGTCAGCAGGCCGCCGATGCCGGCCAGCATGGCGACGCCGCCGACGCCGCCGAGCAAGACCGGCAGGCTCGTCAGCGGGTAGGGCGCGAGCCAGCCGAAGGCGTGATGATAGATCGCGGCGGTGAGGGTTGAGAGAACGGTGCCGAGGAAGCCGGCCACCATGACGTGGTGTGCGATCCGGCGTTGATGCGAGGGGCGCTCGTCGACGTCGTTGCAGCCCGGTCCGCCGCCGCCGAGATGGCGCAGCGTGATGATATCGCGCAGCGCCGGACGCAAAGCGCGCAGGAGTGCGCCCGCCGGCAGCGGCGGTGCGATCGCGCGCCAGTAGCGCAGCGTCGCCAGCGCGATGCACAGCACCGCCCACAGCAGCGACGCGCCAGCGGCCCCGGCCATCAGCGGCCATGGCAGCACGCGATAGAACGCGCCCGCGCTCCGATCGCTGCCGAGCAATACAGCGGGCGAGGCCGATAGCAAAACGGCGGCCAGCGTGAACAGCAGGGCGACGCCGACGACGAGCGCAATGCTCAGCATCGGCCGGCGGAAGGCGCGGCCCAGCGCAGTCGGCCATAGATACTCTGCGTAGGATCGCTGTCGCACCGCCGCCAGCATCGCCGGCAGATTGATGGCGAAAGGATGCGGCGGCGTGTACTGGCAGGCGCTCCAGCAGCCCCGGCAGTTGTGGCAGAGGTTGGACAGATAGTTGATATCCGTCAGCTCGAAGCGATGCTGATTGTCGATCGCCGGGAACACCGGACACAGGCCGTCGCAATACATGCAGGCCGTGCAGATCCGCAGCTGGCGCTCGGCTTCCGCGGTGAGATCAGCGGACGACATGGCGCGCCGCCTCCTCGCCGGCGAGACGGCCGAACACGGCCGCCAGCGTGAGACCGAGGCCGGCGAGATAACCGCGGCGCAGCACATTGGCGGCCATGATCATGCCGGCGGCGAACAGCGTGTCATTGGTGCGACCATCGGTCCACACAACGCGCAGCCGATCGTCCACCGCGACGCCGTGATGCACGAAGGTAATGCCGGCGCGCATCGGATAGGCGGCGAACGGCGCGCATTTCAGCGGACGCGCGCCAGTGGGCGGCGTTGCGTTGAACGAGGCTACGGCCGTTTCGAGCGCCGCCGATTCCAAGCCAAGCGTTGCGGCGAGGGCGGAGACCGAAGCCGCTTCGATTGGCGCAAATGCCTGAGGCGCGGCGCGTTGCAGCCCGTCGGCGTCGAGGATGAGGTAGGCGGTCTGTCGTTCGCACGCCGCGATCCGCGGACCCCAGCGGGCATAGTGCGTCGGCTCCTGGCCAGCGCCGACGGCATCGATCCGTGCGCCGGAGGCGTCCACCACCATGCCGTAGGGGATCGCGGTGATGCGGGTGACGATGCCGCCGTCGAACCGCGGACCGCGCGCGTCGACCGCCACCATGTGGCACGCGGTGGGATCGCCGACGGCGCTCGCGCCCATCGCGAACAACTGCTCCAGCAAACGGCCGTCGGCGTAGGGCGTGCCGCGGATCATGAGGCCGTCCCCCGCCGCGCCATGATGCCTGTGCAGCCATGCCGGATCGGCACCGGGACTGCCGGCGCAGATGATCACGGTGCGGGCTTTGATCGCAGAGGTTTCGTCATCGGGTGCGCCGATTTCGACAGTCCAGCCGCTTGTGCATTCGCGGAGCGCGGAGACATTGGCGTCGTTGCTGACCGCGATCCCCAGCGCGGCTGCGGTTCGATACAGGGCGTTGATCATCGCTTTGCCGCCGCCGAGCGGAAACACGGTGCGGCGCGAATAGGGAACGACGCCGAGCGACGGCGGCTGCATGGCCACGCCGTTCGCCATCAGCCACGGCACCAGCGTTTCCGAGCCGGCGACCAGGCGCTCGGCCAACGTAGGGTCGCTGCCGCCGCCGGTGACGCCGTCGAGTTCGGCGAGAAATTCGGCGGCTTGATAGCTATCGGGCGCGAACTGCGTCGGCTCTGAATGCACCACGCGAAAATTCCGGGCGTGGCGCGCGTTGCCGCCGCGCAGAGCGGCAGGCGAATTATCCAGCAGGTGCACTGACGCCCCGAGGTGCCTTGCTGCGATCGCCGCACACAGCCCGGCGATGCCGCCCCCGACGACTACGATCTGGTTCTCAGAAATCACCGCGCCTTCAGATGCCCCATTGAGCTACGCATCGCTGGCGGGCCGCCGGACAAGGTTCCGCGGCAAACTGATGCTGAATGTCGTCTTAGGGCGCGCTTTCGCCGACTTGTCAATCCGTGAAGGTAATCAGATCTTTCGTCCGAAGGTGGATCGCGGGGCCGGCAGTCCGCTTTCCTGCGAGCTTTGAAGAATGGCGACCGCCGCGAAATTGCTGCCGCTCGACAGCTGTCGATCTGCAATTTCGTTGAGATCGGTGGCCGCCGGTGAACCCGACTCCGTGCCGCTATAGAAATCTACGTTGCTGGTATCAACGTATGCCGCCTGAAGTTGGGGGGGCGAGAAATGGTACGTCTGTGTGGTGGGCCAGGGTAGTTTTGAATTAGTCAATCACTAAGCTGATTATTATTTGCGCAGATGATAGTTATTTGAGTTTGAGGTGCTCAGGGCGCGACACTAGCGTTCGATTACTTCATCACGAACAGGTGGCGAAGCAGCCATGCCTATGCCAGCCGTCGTATTTTCTGCGAGCACCAGAGACCCATGAGCGTCAATGTTATTTTCGGTTCCGATGCCGGAGCCACCAAGGCGGTCGCGAGCCGCATCGCAAAACACACCAATGGCCGTGCCATCGACATCAAGGCGGCGAGTGCTGCAGATTTCGAAAATTGTTCGCTGCTGATCCTCGGGACGCCGACCTACGGCGCCGGCGATCTGCAGGCGGATTGGGAAGCGCATCTCGATAAGCTCACCGGGGCCCGGCTGAGCGGGAAGAAGGTGGCGCTGTTCGGCACCGGCGATCAGGTGAGCTATCCCGATTGTTTTGTCGATGCGATGGGCGTGCTTTACGATTTGGTCGTCGAGCAAGGAGCCACGGTCGTCGGCTTCACCCCAACGTCCGGCTACGATCACACGGGGTCGAAGGCGGAGCGCGATGGCCAGTTCGTCGGCTTGCCGCTGGATCAGGACAATCAGTCATCAAAAACCGAAAAGAGGATCACGGCATGGGTCAGCGGGCTGATCTGAGCAGCCCTGAGCTGCAGATCTTCAATCACCATCTCTACGAGCTTTCGAAAGGGATGCGCCCGCTCGCGTTGATGACGATGACCCTCGAGGCGGCGTCGCCAGTGATTGCCCGCCTGCAGAGCCGCGGCATCGCCCACCATATCCATGAGGCATGCCCGGACCGCGTCAATGTCGTGTTCGGAAGCCCATTGGCGGTCCAGGCGGTGAGCAGCTTCATGGTTGGACCATTATGCGGCTTGTCCGCCGAGCATGATTTTATGCTCGGCGTTCTGCTCGGCTATGATCGGGAGATGCAGTGCGTGCGATTTCTCGAGCGGCGAGGGGACGTGGTTCAGCCGGAACCGGTTTCCCTGCCGCCGCTCGCGCAGACGTTCACCGTGGTCGAGGAGCCGAGGAGACTAGCGCTCTGAGGTGGTGGGGTTGCGGCCGCCGCTGTTCAAACCGCGCCGCACCTCCGACTCTGCCGCCAGATACAATCGATACCAGGCTTCCATTGGGCGAGTGGCGTCCGGCTCTGCGGCGGCAGCTATCAGCCCCAGCTCTGCAGCTTGCGCAGTTGAGGTGTCTTCTTGTGCTGATGGACGGCCATGCGGCCCAGCAAGTTGTCGAGTTCGGTGATCGCCTTGAACAGGTAGGGCCCCTTGTTGAGCATCACGCATTCGGCGCGCGCCGCCATCGCCGCGTCGGTCATCTCGCCGCGTGAGGGCGTGCCTTTCTTGACCAGTTGCTCCAGCACCTGCGTGGCCCAGATCACCGGGACGTGCGCGGCTTCGCCGATCCACAGGATCTCCTCCTGCATTTCGGCCAGACGGGCGAAGCCGATTTCCACGGCGAGATCGCCGCGGGCGATCATCACTGCGGTCGGCTGCCGGCCGGCCGCCTGCACCAGAATGTCCGGCAGATTGGCGACCGCTTCGGGCGTTTCGATCTTCAGCACCAGCGACAGCCGCCGCCAGTCCTCCGGGCGGCGCTCGGCAAGGGCGGCCTGCAGCGTCTCCACGTCGGCGACGGACTGCACGAAGGAAAACTCGATGCCGTCGGCATGTTCGGCGACGAAGTCGAGATCGTCGCGGTCTTTCGCGGTAAGCGCCGGAATGTCGAGCAGCGTGTCCGGGAAGTTGAGGCCTTTCTCCGGCTTCAGCCGCAGACCTTTGTCGGACGTCGAGGTGACCCGGCCGACTAGGCCCCAAGAGGTCTTGCGTTCGATCCGGATGCAGAGCTTGCCGTCGTCGACGAATACCCGCGCGCCGACCGCGCTGTTGATCAACGGATCGCTCAGCGTGCATTCGATCGCGAAATGATCCTCGGCGAGATCGATGCGGTGAAACGCGCCCTCGGCCACGATCGCGATCAGGTCGCCGGTCAGGATGCGCTCGCGGCCCTCTGGAGCACGTGCGGCACCGGTGCGGATCTTCGGGCCGGCGATGTCCATCAGGATCTTCATCCGGTGGCCGGTGGTCTCCTCGGCGACGTGCAGATGATTGATCATGCGCTGCCATGCGGCCGCGTCGTCATGCGCACAATTGATCCGCACCGCCTCGACCTTGCGCTCGGCGAGCCGGAGCATGAACGACGGGTCATCCGCGGCCTCGCTTGGGCAGGTGACCAGCAGGGCGGTCGCGCGGCCGCTCGACGCAGCCCCGAACATCTCCTCGCTGCGCTGCGCGAGCTCGTGTTCGCCGGCAAAGAACTGGTGGAGGGACGGCCGAACGGATCGTGGTTCGCCGCAAAGCTCGGCGAGCGTCGCTCGGACCGCCAGCAATGTCGGCATCACCCGACTTTCCAGACGGCCCAGTGAGGACAGCCCGAGCGCCGCAAGCGCCCGCTGCAGCGGCCGCAGATCGTGGCGGCGCAGCGCCAGATAATGCGCCAGATTGGCAGCACTCGGGGCGAAGCCCTTTCGCTCGATCTTGTCGGCCCAGGCCTCGACGCGCGGGCGGCTGTCGGCCTCGATATCGGCGATCAGCCGGTCGAGTTTCTGCTTCAGGCGCTCGATTTCGGTCGACATGGCGTGGCTCGCTTGATCAGGCGCGGCCGGAACGGACCGCGTCAGCCCGCTCTAGGAGCCGTCGATGTAACTCCTGTGACAGCGAGAGCGCTCCGCTCTGCGACCTTATGCTCATCCCGGCATGGTCGCGGCGCCGGGCTCCAGCGATTCGGTCGCAGCGCTTGACGGAGCGGGGGCGCTCGGCCTGAATATGCCGTTGCTGCGAACCTGAGGTTTCCGCTTGTCCGTCACCATCTTCGGCATCAAGAACTGCGACACCATGAAGAAGGCCCGGGCCTGGCTCGACGGCCATGGCGTCGCCTACGACTTCCACGACTACAAGGCTGCGGGCATCGACCACGCGCACCTCGCGCGCTGGGCCAAGCAGGCGGGCTGGGAGACGCTGCTCAACCGCGCCGGCACCACCTTCCGCAAGCTGCCCGATGCCGACAAGGAAGGGCTGACCGAATTCAAGGCGATCGCACTGATGCTGGCGCAGCCGTCGATGATCAAACGGCCGGTGCTGGAACATGGCAAGACGCTGCTGGTCGGGTTTCGGCCGGAGGCTTATGAAGAGGCGTTCTCCTGACGGACCGGGCTTGTTGTCCACACGGATCGCTCACTAACGCTGGCCTGCATTGCATCTTGCGCACGGCTGGCGAATAGCGGCATAGTCCGGCCCAGAAAGACGGGTCGGACCGCCTGCCAGGGCGCGCGACACCGGACAGCAACAAGAATTCGGCCGCGGATGTGCCTCCGCCGCGGGACCGGGCAGGGGGAAGCTCTCATTGGCCGATGACATCATTCTCGAAACGCACGGGCTGACGAAGGAGTTCGCGGGCTTCTTTGCGGTTCGCGACGTCAATCTGCGCGTGCGCCGCGGACATATCCATGCGCTCATCGGCCCGAACGGCGCCGGCAAGACCACCTGTTTCAATTTGCTCACGAAGTTCCTGCATCCGTCGGCAGGCAAGATTCTCTACAAAGGCCAGGACATCACCGCGACGGCACCGGCCGATGTGGCGCGTCTCGGTCTGGTGCGGTCGTTCCAGATCTCGGCGGTGTTCCCGCATCTGACGGCGCTGGAAAACGTGCGCGTCGCGCTGCAGCGCCAGCACGGTCATTCGTTCGATTTCTGGCGCTCCAAGAGCGTGCTCGACCGCTACAACCAGCGGGCGCGTGAATTGCTCGACGATGTCGGGCTCAGCGAATTCGCCGAGATTCCGGCGGTCGAAATGCCGTACGGCCGCAAGCGCGCGCTGGAGATCGCCACCACGCTGGCGCTCGATCCGGAGATGATGCTGCTCGACGAGCCGATGGCCGGCATGGGGCACGAGGACATCGACAAGATCGCCGCGCTGATCAAGCGGATCTCGGCGAAGTACACCATCCTGATGGTCGAACATAATCTCAGCGTCGTCGCCAATCTGTCCGACGTCATCACCGTGCTGACGCGCGGCCAGGTGCTGGCCGAAGGGAACTACAAGGACCTGACCCAGGATGCTCGGGTGAAGGAAGCCTATCTCGGAGCGGGTCATGGTTGAGGCGACGACTTTGGACCGGACAGCGCTCGCGGCCGGCGGCAATGCGCTGCTCAACGTGCGCGATCTGCAGGCGTGGTACGGCGAGTCCCACATTCTGCACGGCATGAATTTCGAGGTGCGCACCGGGGAAGTGGTGACGCTGCTCGGCCGCAACGGCGCCGGCAAGACCACGACGCTGAAGTCGGTGATGGGCATCATCGGCAAGCGCACCGGCACCGTCACCTTCGACGGCCACGACATCAGCCGGGCGTCATCCGACAAGATCGCTAAGCGCGGCATCGCATTCTGTCCTGAAGAACGCGGCATCTTCGCCAGCCTCGACGTGCGCGAGAATCTGATGCTGCCGCCGCAGGTGCGGCCGGGCGGATTGTCGCTCGAGCAGATCTTCGAGCTGTTCCCGAACCTCCGCGAACGGCTGAAGAGCCAGGGCACCAAGCTGTCGGGCGGCGAGCAGCAGATGCTGGCGATCGCCCGCATCCTGCGGACCGGCGCGCGCTTTCTGATGCTGGACGAGCCGACCGAAGGTCTGGCACCAGTGATCATCCAGCAGATCGGCCACACCATCGCGCGACTGAAGAAGGAAGGCTTCACGATCCTGCTGGTGGAGCAGAACTTCCGCTTCGCCTCCACGGTGGCCGACCGCTACTACGTGGTCGAGCACGGCAAGATCATCGACGGCTTCGCCAATTCGGAACTCGAAGCCAACATGGACAAGCTGCACACCTATCTCGGCGTCTGACGCCGCTGACGTGACTTCTCGCTGAGAGCTGGAAACCCTATGTCGATCAATATCCAGGCCTTGTTGGCGCAGCTTCTGGTCGGGCTGATCAACGGCTCGTTCTATGCGCTGCTGAGTCTCGGCCTTGCCGTGATCTTCGGCATGCTGAACATCATCAACTTCGCCCACGGCGCGCTGTATATGATGGGCGCGTTCTGCGCCTATTTCCTGCTGAACCTGTTCGGCATCGGCTATTGGTGGGCGTTGATCCTGGCGCCGCTGATCGTCGGCGCGTTCGGCATGCTGATGGAGCGGACGCTGCTGCAATGGCTGTCCGGGCTCGATCATTTGTACGGATTGCTACTGACCTTCGGTGTCGCGCTGATCATTCAGGGGCTGTTCCAGAACTATTTCGGCTCGTCCGGTCTGCCTTACGCGATCCCCGAGGAATTGCGCGGCGGCATGAATCTCGGCTTCATGTTCCTGCCGATCTATCGCGGCTGGGTCGTGGTGTTCTCACTCGTGGTCTGCCTGCTCACCTGGTACCTGATCGAGCGGACGCAACTCGGCGCCTATCTGCGCGCCGCGACTGAAAATCCGACGCTGGTGCGTGCCTTCGGCATCAACGTGCCGCGGATGATCACGCTGACCTACGGGCTCGGGGTCGGGCTCGCGGCGCTCGCGGGCGTGCTGTCGGCGCCGATCAATCAGGTCCGGCCGCTGATGGGCGCCGACCTGATCATCGTGGTGTTCGCCGTGGTGGTGATCGGCGGCATGGGGTCGATCATGGGCTCGATCATCACCGGCTTCGCACTCGGCGTGATCGAAGGCCTGACCAAGTATTTCTACCCCGAGGCGTCCAACACCGTGGTGTTCGTGCTGATGGTGCTGGTGCTGCTGGTGAAACCCTCGGGGCTGACGGGACGGGCAACCTGACATGACGACGATGACACAGACTTCCGTTCCCGCCACCACCCGCCGCCCGGTGCGCGACGAGATGATCGCCTTCGGGCTGATGACGGCCGTGCTGGTGATCGTGCCGTTCACCGGGGTGTATCCATTCTTCGTGATGCAGGGGCTGTGCTTCGCGCTGCTGGCCTGCGCCTTCAACCTGCTGATCGGCTATGGCGGCCTGCTGTCGTTCGGCCACGCGATGTTTCTCGGCACCGCGGGCTATGTCAGCGCCCATGCGCTCAAGGTGTGGGACCTGTCGCCGGAACTGGCGATCGTGGTCGGCACCGCAGCGGCGTTCGGGTTGTCGGTCATCACAGGCCTAATCGCGATCCGCCGACAGGGCATCTATTTCGCGATGATCACGCTGGCGCTGTCGCAGTTGCTCTACTTCATCTATCTGCAGGCGCCGTTCACGCACGGCGAAGACGGCATCCAGGGCATCCCGCAAGGCAAGATGTTCAAGGTCATCGACCTGCAGAACGCCACCACGCTGTATTTCGTGATCCTGGCGGGCTTCCTGCTCGGGTTCCTGATCATCTACCGGGCCATCAACTCGCCGTTCGGTGAGGTGCTCAAGGCGATCCGCGAGAACGAGCCGCGCGCGATCTCGCTCGGCTACAAGACCGACCAGTACAAGCTGCTGGCCTTCATCCTGTCCGGCACGCTGGCCGGCTTTGCCGGCGCGCTGAAAGTGTTCGTGGCGCAGAACGCCTCGCTGACCGACGTGCACTGGTCGATGTCGGGTGAAATCGTGCTGATGACGCTGGTCGGCGGGCTCGGCACCATTTTCGGACCCGTGGTCGGCGCTTTCGTAATCATCGCCATGCAGCAATATCTCGCCGGCTTCGGGCAGTGGGTGACGGTGATCCAGGGCGTGATCTTCGTCGCCTGTGTGCTGACCTTCCGCCGCGGCATCGTCGGCGAGATCGGCCACTACTTCAAACGGTCGCTGTAAAGTCGGCTTGGGTCGATCCGGCGGCTAGTCGGCCAACAGGCAAAAAGACAAAGCCGCCGCGCAATGGCCTTGCGCGGCGGCTTTTTGTTGGTCGTGCCCGGCGGTGTGCCCTAAGCCTTCGGGGAGGGCCCGTAGACCACTGGCTCGAGCGGAAGCTCTGCCGCGGTGGCGTGCTGGACCGCAGCGGGGGCTTCGCGCCGCGCGCGCTGCGGTCTCTTCCGGGGCTTGGTAAGCTCGACGGCCTCGCTCATCAGCTTCTCGACGTCGGCGGTGTAATTCGGGGACGAACTGCCCGCAGTGTCGGGGAGACTGACCTCAGCAGGAGACACAGGCGGCTCCCGCCGCTCGGCGGCAGTCAATGGTTGCTCTATTGAAGTCTCGGAAGCGACGACTTTGCCGGAGATCTGCTCCGGCTTCTGCTCGGGCTCGGGCAGCTGCGGCTCGGCAACAGCCGGGCTGACAGGAGTTCCCGAAGGCACGATCGCCTGATCGTTCGCCGCCGGCCTTACGGTCTGGCTCGGTACGTGGGCCGTGTCGGCCGAGTCCAGCTCGACGGTCGGGACTGACGCCGCCTCGGATCGAACGGCGTTCGACGAAGCCGCGCGGCGGGGGGGCATCGGCGGCAGATCGGCCGGGGGCTCTGTGACCGTCAACGCTTCTCGGACGAGTTCGTTGACCTCAGCATCGGCCATGGCCGCCGGGGATTGAGCCATCATATCCGGCGCAACCTGTTCGACGGCAGGCCGAGCCGCCGGCGCGCTGTTCCGTGCGATGACGTCTTCGCGTGTCTCCGCATCGTGCAGCATCGCCGCGCGACGGGGCGCGCTGCGTCGCGGCCGGATCAGGGTGCGGACGTCGAGATCGTTGGGGACGTAGTCGGGTTGGTCGTGATCGGGCTGGGCATCGTCGACCGCGTAGCCGCGCGCGGCCAACGGCGCGGCGCGGCCGCGAGCCGGTTCATAGCGCGGCGAAGCCTCGCCATCGGCGGG
>NZ_LJIC01000009.1 GCF_001295845.1 Rhodopseudomonas sp. AAP120
GGGGGGGGGGGGGGGACACTTTCCCTAAAGACCCCCGATTTTTGTCACTCCGCCGAGCCGCGGATTCTTCGCCATCGTCGCAACCGACTCGCCGCCCTGTCGGCGGCTGCGACGGAGGCCCGCAATGTCGGAGAAGACCGAGAAGACTTGGCCGCGCTTCGTGCGAACGCCCGAGGCCGCGCGCCTTCTTGGTCTCTCCCCACGCACGCTGGAAAAGCATCGCTGTGACGGCACCGGCCCGATCTATCACAAGCTCGGTGGCCGCGTGGTCTATACCATCGCCGACATCGAGGCATGGATCGACGCCTGCGCGCGCCAGTCCACGGCGGAATCTGTTGCCGGCCATGCGGCCGGCGCAGCGCGCTAACCGTCGCCATGTCGGCGCGCCGCCCATACGACGACCAACAACTCGAACTGTTCCGGGCGCGCACCGGCACGATCGCCGCACGAGACGCGCAGGACTTGATGTCCTGGCCGTTCTTCTCGCTCGCCAAAGTCCGTCGCGTGACGCCGATCGACTTCCGCATGGGCGAGGTGTCGATCCGCGTCGAGGCGACCGCCGAACACGGCATGGCTACGATTTGGGACGCCGACGTTCTGATCTGGGCCGCCAGCCAGATCGTCGACGCACGCGACCGCGGCCTGCGCACATCGCGCCTAATGGCAGCGACTCCATATGAGATCCTCACTTTTGTCGGCCGCAGCGATTCCGGTCTGAGCTACGATCGCCTGAAAGCGGCGCTCGACCGGCTGCAATCCACCACCGTCGTCACTTCGATCCGCCAGCCGTCCGAGCGACGGCGGCACCGCTTCTCCTGGATCAACGAATGGAAAGAGCGGCTCGACGCGACCGGGCGGCCGCTCGGCATCGAACTGATCCTGCCGGACTGGTTCTATGCCGGCGTCCTCGACGACGCGCTGATCCTCACGATTGACCGCGCCTATTTCCATCTGACGGGCGGCCTCGAGCGCTGGCTGTATCGCCTCGTGCGCAAGCATGGCGGCCGACAGACGCACGGCTGGAGCTTCGATCTTCCGCACCTGCATCTGAAGTCCGGCAGCTTGTCGCCGCTGCGCCGCTTCCGTTTTGAGCTGCGCGCGATCGTTCAGCGCCAGCCGCTGCCCGGCTACCGCCTGACGCTGATCGACGATCCCGACGGACGACAGCGCCTGACCTTCCGACCAGCGGAATCCGATTGCACCGTTACGCCGCGCCGACGGCGGGGAGGCGTGCGATGAGCCTGTCTCGCGTTGGTGCAAAAGCTGTGGACGCACCCGTACTATTGGGAACGCCGACACCCGTACCATTGGGAACGCGAGTCCCGTACTATTGGGAACGCGCGCACGCCGTAACTCTTTGGCGCGACAAGACGGAATCAGCCCCCTCTAACTTCCCTAACTCAGAGTCCTTCGGACTCTTGCTAACGCGACTGGTTGGTTCGCGGATTTGTGGACATTCGCGCTGCCGCCACTCGCGCAGGGCGGCGCGTGTTCTCCCGACAGCGGGGATCCGCACGAACTGTCCGCAAGGTGGCCTGGTCAGTGACTGGTTTGCCGGATCGGGCGCCGCCGGCGAAGCCTGCCGGCTCGCCGGTCGCCGCTATCTCGGCTGCGAGATCGACGCCGGCATGGCCGAACTTGCGCGGGTGCGCATCGCGTCGGTGCTGCCGTTCGCTGAGGGAGCGCAGCCATGACGGCAGGGCTGCGTGCAATCGGTCAACCGGGCGACCATACGCTGGTCGAACTGACGTGGCGCGAGAAGCGCATCGAGCACCGTATCCGTTTCGGCCGGATCGTCGACGAACACCGTCTCGATCGCCATCGGCGCATCGTCAGCTTCGCGCCGGGCAGCGTCTTTGCCTTCGTTCGCTGGGCCGCCAACGAATACGGCACGATCATCTCGCGCATCGACATCGTTCGATCCGTCGGAGCGGATGAGCCCTATCAGACGCTGCCCTTCGTGCGATCCGGTGGCGAGATTCTGTTGCGCATCTCCGGCTGGCCGAAGGTGCAGCGCGTGCTGACTGCGATCGACGCGATCGAAGCTATCGGCATCGACCCGCCTGACGTTGCGCCGGAACACTGGCGGCATCTCAACAATCGCATCAGCGTCAACGAGCCGTTCCGCGTCTATAGCCTCGTTCAGCACCGCGCCTGGCTGTTGCGGCGCGAGGTGTCGCGATGAGCGCGCGGCGCATGACGCTGCTGGTGATGCTCGCTGGCGCGGCGCTGATCGTCGCGCCGGCCTGGAGCCAGCCCGACATCCGCTTCATCTGGAACGCATCCGCCAGCGTGCCGATCGGGCTGTATCGCATCGTGCCCGGCAATCATGTTGACGTCACCGATCTCGCCGTCGTCATGCCGCCCGCCGAGCTGGCGGCATTCCTCGACGAGCGCCGCTATCTGCCGCGCGGCCTGCCGCTCATCAAGCGCGTGCTGGCGCTCGGTGGCACGACGGTCTGCCGGCGCGGCAGCACTATCATCGCCTATGACGGAATCTACGGGCAGGCGCTCACGCGAGATACGCGCGGCCGGCCGCTGCCCGACTGGCAAGGCTGCCGCACGCTTCATGACGGCGAAGCCTTCTTCATGAACTGGGACAGCCCCGACAGCTTCGACAGCCGTTACTTCGGGCCGCTTCCCCTCAGCACCATCGTCGGTCGCGCCATTCCTGTCTGGACCACCGACGACACCGATCCGGCCGCGGAATCCCTTCGCGCGCCGGTCTCCGACGAGCCGTGATGGCTCGCTTCATAAACCAAGGGAAGGATCATCGCCATGCCCCCGATCGGTACGTTCACGAAGACCAAAACTGGCTTCAGTGGTCGCGTTCGCACGCTCGCACTCGACGTCGAACTGACAATTCGGCCGGCCGAGAAATCCGACGCCGAGAACGCGCCGGATCATCGCATCTTCGCCGCCGATGACCTCGAAGTCGGCGCCGCCTGGAGCCGCAGCGGCGAGAAGGCCGGCGACTATCTGTCGATCAGCATCGACGATCCGACTTTCACCCAGCCGCTGCGCGCGGCGCTCTTTCAGTCCGAGGCTGATGCCAAGGTCTGGAATCTAATGTGGAGCCGGCCGTCGAAGCGCGACGACAAGAGTTGAGGCCCATCCCGACCGATCTTCACCCCCAACGGAGACTGACATGATGGATCAGCAGCTCGTCGCGCGCATCAAACGACGCAGCAAATACTGGGGCCAGACAGCACCGCATCAATGGTTCGATGTGCGTGTCGTCGAGGACGCCGGCTATCGCCTCAGAGGCAACAACAACAACTACCGATTGGACGACGTGATACTCGGCGTGCGTCTCGCCAGTGGCTTCATTGTCGATTTCGCCAACGGCAAGGCGAACCGTCGGCGGAAGCCGGACAGGCACGGTTGAGACAATGTGCGCGTCACTCCGATCCTTGTCTGCCGTCATCCCTCTGATCGATCGGGTCGCGGATCATCCCTCCGACCCGATCGCTCACAGCGCGGCCGTCGCGCGCAGCGCAGGTCAAGGGCGGCCGCATCGCGGCCGGCGCAGCCTTGTCCTTGACCGAAGCGAGCACGATGGCAAGCTGATGGCGCATCGGAACGGCGGCTTCCATGCGCTCCTGTCGTCGATCATGATCATGCTGAGTGCATGTGTTGTGGTCTCCTGTGCGACAGCGGAGTCCCCGTTCACGACTCCTCCGACGCCCTCGAAGACCGCTGCTCCATCGCGCGATCCGTGGGCGGCGCATATGGCCGAGGCGGCGAAGCGCTTCGCTATTCCGGAGCGCTGGATACGCGCGGTCATGGCCGTCGAAAGCACCGGCGACCGGACCGCGCGATCGCCCAAGGGCGCGATGGGCCTGATGCAGGTCATGCCGAAGACATGGAACGAGCTGCGCGCGCGTTACAGCCTCGGCAACGATCCTTGGCAGCCGCGTGCCAACATCATGGCCGGCGCGGCGTACCTGCGCGAGATGCACGATCGCTATGGTGCGATCGCCGCGATGCTCGCTGCCTATAATGCCGGGCCTAAGCGCTATGACGCACACCTTGCGAATGGCCGCGCGCTGCCCGCAGAGACCGTCGATTACGTCGCGAAGATCGCGCCGATGATCGACGGCAAGGTCCCTGTCATGCGTCTGGCCGGCACTGCATCGCACGCGTCATGGTCGCGTGGACCGATCTTCGTCGGGCGATCCAGCGTCCAATCCGAAGACGGTTCCCAGCCGGCCGATCTTCCTTCCGGCCAATCGCGCGCACCTGCGATCGTCGATCTGTCGGCGCTCGTGCCGCCCTCCGATGGCATCTTCGTGCGACGGCCGCGCGCCGATGGAGACCAGCGATGAGCATCGTGTTTCCACGCTGCGCTGCGAACGCAATCGTAGACACGGCGAAGGGCTGGGGGGCAGACCAGGCAACAACCGCGGGAAGGCAAGATAAAAAGCCGCACATCGCGGCTTGGACGGTCGGTTGTTTTGTTTCTGCTTTTTCCGATTTGTTGCACATCGCGGATCATCATCGCGATGTGCGCGTCTTCCATTTCTCGAATGATTTCAGCGAATATCGCACATCGCGGGCTCAGCCATGACACGCGACGATGATTTCCGCGTCCGCCCTGGCCGCATCCGCTCATCGCGAGCGCAGCGCGCCTTGCCCTTCGTCGCCCAGGCGCTCGCCGCCGCGCAGAAGGCTGGGGGCTGCATCTCGCGCTCCGGCAAGATCACGTCGGGTCGTGGGCCGCATTTCGCGCGCGGCCGCGTCGCCAGCATCCGCGCCAATCGTCTCATCACCAGCCGCACGCGCTTCTGCACCGTCAAGGCGCTCGTGGTCCGCAACAGGGGGCAGCGCGGGCCGCTCGCCCGTCACCTCAACTACCTTCGCCGGGATGGCGTCACCCGCGACGGCGAGCGCGCGAAGATGTTCGGTCCGGAGACCGAGGACGCCGACGTGAAGGAGTTCACCGAGCGTTGCAAGGACGACCGCCACCACTTCCGCTTCATCGTGTCCCCCGAGGACGCGACCGACATGGAGGATCTGAAGCGGTTCACGCGCGAGCTGATGACGCAGTCTGAAAAAGACCTCGGTACCAAACTGGAGTGGGTCGCCGTCGATCATTGGAACACCGACAACCCCCACGTCCATGTCATTGTGCGCGGCCGCGCCGATGACGGCCGCGACCTCGTGATCGACCGGGACTACATCAAGAGCGGGATGCGGGATCGCGCACAGGACCTCATCACGCAGGAACTCGGACCCCGCACCGATCTCGACATCAGCCGCGCGCTGGAGCGGCAGGTCGAGGCCGAGCGCTGGACCCAGCTCGACCGGCAGCTTGTCCGCGACGCCAACGAGCAGGGCGTCATCGACGTGGCTCCGTCGCCCGATCGGCAGCCCGACGCATATCTGACCCAGAAGGTCGGGCGGCTTCGCCATCTTGAACATCTCGGCCTTGCCGAGACCATCGGCGCCGGTCAGTGGGTCGTCGCCAAGGAGGCGGAATCCACGCTGCGCGAACTCGGCCAGCGCAACGACATAATCAAGCGCATGCACCGCGCCCTCGACGAGCAGGGCATCGCACGCGGCACGGCCGACTACGTCCTGGCCGGCGGGGCGCATGGCGCGCCGATCATCGGCCGGTTGGTCGAACGCGGCCTCGACAACGAGTTGTACGGGACGGCCTATGCCGTGGTGGATGGCGTCGACGGCCGCACCCACCACATCAAACTTTCGGACATCGAGTCGTCCGGCGACAGCACGCCGGGCTCGATCGTCGAATTGCGCGCCTTCGAGGACGCGAAGGGCAATCGGCGCGTGGCGTTGGCCACGCGCTCCGATCTCTCGATCGAAGCCCAGACCACGGCGAACGGCGCGACCTGGCTCGACCGCCAGCTTGTCGCTCGCGATCCGCCCCATCTCGGCGGCGGCTTCGGCCTGGAGGTGAAGCAGGCGATGGAAGCGCGTGCCGACCGTTTGATTCAAGAAGGTATGGCCCGGCGCGATGGCGAGCGCATCCTGTTCAACCGAAACCTGATCGGCACGCTCAGGCAGCGCGAGCTGGACGCGCTTGGCGACAAGCTCGCGGCCGAGAGCGGCGTGCCGTTCCAGAAAGCCGCCGAGGGCGAATACGTCACCGGCGCCTACCGGCAGCGTTTCGCGCTCGCCTCCGGCCGCTTCGCCATGATCGACGACGGACTTGGTTTCAAGCTCGTGCCTTGGACGCCCTCGATCGAGAAGCATATCGGCCAGCACATCTCCGGCGTGGCCCGTGCGGACGGCGGCATAGATTGGAACTTCGGCAAACAGCGCGGTCTCGGCCTGTGATGCGGTGACATCCATCGCCGGCTCCCGTACAAAGGCCGTCACCAAGGGGAGCCCGCCGGGGCTGAGACGCTGCACGCGCGGGAACCCTTCGAACCTGATCCGGATCATGCTGGCGAAGGGATGGGCGCTTTCCAACCTGTCTTCCGCCGGCCTCAACGCGAGGCCGTCCGATGTCCGAACGCTTCACCGAGACCCTTCGTCGCGCAAGCGAACGGACCTGGTCGCAGGCCGTACAGCATCGCTTCGTCAGTGAGCTGTCCGCGGGAACGATCCCGGATCGCGTAATGGCAGGGTATCTGATTCAGGATCATCGGTTCCTCGACAGCTTCCTGACCTACTCGGCGCAGCGATCGCCACGGCCGACAGCTTCGAAGCGCGGCTTCGCTTCGGCCGCTTCGTCGGCATGGTCTCGGGCGAGGAGAACACCTACTTCCTGCGCGCCTTCGATGCACTCGGCGTCACCGAGAAGGAACGAGGTGAGACGCCGGACACCGAGCCGACCAAGGGGTTCAAGGCGATCATGCGGGAGGCCGCGGCGACCCGCTCCTATGCCGCCGCGCTCGCGGTGCTCAATGTCGCCGAATGGCTCTATCTCGACTGGGCCATGAAAGCCCCGAAGCCGCTACCATCGAACTTCGTCCATGCCGAGTGGATCACGCTCCACGACAATCCCGACTTCCGCGACTTCGTCGCCTTCCTGCGCGCGGAGCTGGATCGTGTCGGACCGGCGGACGAGAAGGTGAGCCGCGACTTCTTCCTGCGGGAGGTCGCGTTGGAGCGGGTCTTCTTCGACGCCGCTTACAAGAACGAGGGTTGACCGATGGACATCTTCGATCGGCTGAAGGCCGCGGCCGTTGCCGACTGGCAGAGCTATGTCGACCATGACTTTGTGCGGCAGATGGGGCGGGCACGCTGCCGCAAGTGGCGTTCCGAACCTACCTCGTGCAGGACTATCTATTTCTGATCCAGTTCGCTCGCGCCTATGCCCTCGCGACCTACAAGAGCCGCACGCTCGTCGACATGAAGGCGGCGCAGGCGGGGCTGGTGGCCATCCTCGACGAAATGGACCTGCATGTGCGGCTATGCGGCCGATGGGGACTGTCACCGGAGGACATCGAGGCCGCGCCAGAGCATCAGGCGACCGTCGCCTACACCCGTTTCGTGCTGGACTGTGGCGCGGCCGGCGATCTGCTCGACTTGCATGTCGCGCTCGCTCCTTGCGTCATCGGCTATGCCGAGATCGGCCGCAATCTGGCGCCGGATGGAATCGATGCGCTCGGCAACCATCCCCATCGCGAATGGATCGCCGAATATGCGGGCGATGCCTATCAGGGCGTTGCGGCCAAGGCGCGACGCCATCTCGATGATCTGGCAGCGCGCGCGATGACCGAGCGGCGCTTCGATGAACTCGCTGCGACATTCGGCAAGGCGTCGCGACTCGAAGCCGATTTCTGGCAGATGGGACTGGATGCTGAGCGCTGATCGTTACCTCGGACGTTGAGAGTTTGTCTCCGCACGCCGCAATTATTTTTTCGATCACCTACGCTGTTCTACGATAACTGACACAGACGCAGTTGAAACCTCCGCATTCCTTGCTCTTCTTCATAGCATTGCAACGCGCAGGGAGGTTTACTCGCTTTGTCCGCCAGCCGCGTCGTGTGGGGACAGATTGTCGTCGTGTTCGCGATCGTGCTGCTCGCGGTCTGGATCGCGACGCAGTGGGTTGCGTGGCGTCTCGGCTTTCAGCCGCAGCTCGGCTCGCCGTGGTTCGCGCTTGCCGGCGTGCCGGTCTATCCGCCGCCGGCCTTTTTCTGGTGGTGGTTCCTCTTCGATGCCTACGCGCCTCATATCTTTCTGGAAGGCGCCGGCATCGCCGCCTCGGGTGGCCTCGTTGCGATCGCCGCCGCCATCCTCATGTCGATCTACCGGGCGCGCGAGGCCAAGGACGTGCGCACATTCGGCTCGGCTCGCTGGGCGGCGCCGGATGAGATCGAGGCCGCGGGCCTGCTTGGCGAAGATGGAGTCGTTCTCGGCCGCTTCGACCGGACCTATCTGCGACACGACGGCGCCGAGCATGTCCTGTGCTTCGCGCCGACACGATCCGGCAAAGGTGTCGGTCTCGTGGTGCCGACGCTGCTGACCTGGCCCGGCGCGTCGATTGTTCACGATATAAAGGGAGAAAATTGGGAGCTGACCGCAGGCTTTCGCGCACGCTTCGGCCGCGTGCTGTTGTTCGATCCCACCAATGCGAACTCGGCCGCCTGCAATCCGCTACTCGAGGTGCGCAAAGGAGAGTGGGAGGTGCGCGACGTTCAGAATGTTGCCGACGTGCTGGTCGATCCCGAAGGGTCGCTGGAGAAGCGCAATCATTGGGAGAAGACATCCCATTCGCTTCTGGTCGGCGCGATCCTTCACGTCCTTTATGCTGAAAAGGACAAGACGCTCGCCGGTGTGGCGGCCTTTCTGTCGGACCCGCGCCGACCGATCGAGTCAACGTTGTCCGCCATGATGACGACGCCACATCTCGGCGAGAACGGACCGCACCCTGTCATCGCCAGCGCGGCCCGCGAGCTGCTAAACAAGTCCGATAATGAAAGGTCGGGTGTGCTCTCAACCGCCATGTCGTTTCTGGGCTTGTATCGCGATCCCGTCGTCGCGGCCGTCACGGCGCGCTGCGATTGGCGGATTGCCGACCTTGCCTCGGGCGAGAAGCCGACGACGCTCTACCTCGTGGTGCCGCCTTCCGACATCAGCAGGACGAAGCCGCTCGTGCGTCTCGTGCTCAACCAGATCGGCCGTCGGCTGACCGAGGATCTGCACGCGAAGGATCGGCGGCACCGATTGTTGCTAATGCTCGACGAGTTTCCAGCCTTAGGGAGATTGGATTTCTTTGAGTCCGCCTTGGCCTTCATGGCCGGTTATCAGATCAAGGCGTTTCTCATCTCCCAGTCATTGAATCAGATTGAGAAAGCCTACGGCCAGAACAACTCGATTCTCGACAATTGCCATGTCAGGGTCAGCTTCGCCACCAACGACGAGAGGACGGCGAAAAGAGTCAGCGACGCGCTCGGCACCGCGACCGAGATGCGCGCGATGCAGAACTATGCCGGCCATCGTCTCGCGCCCTGGCTCGGCCATCTGATGATCTCGCGTTCCGAGACTGCGCGACCGCTGCTCACCGCGGGCGAGGTGATGCAACTCCCGCCCGACGACGAAATTGTCATGGTCGCGGGCGTCCCGCCCGTCCGCGCCAAGAAGGCGCGCTATTTCGAGGATGCTCGCTTCAAGGAACGGCTTCTGCCCGTCCCACAGAACCCCAAGGCCGGTCTCGTACCGAAGCCCGATGACTGGTCAGCCCTGAAACCTGTCGCGGCGCCGGCCGGCAAGATCGCCACCGTACCGCGAACTGCGGCCGCAATGAAGGGCACTGCCAAACCGGACGACGACGATCCGGCCAACGCTGGTCTTCGACGCGAACCGGGTCTTGAGCGTCATAAGGATATCGCGCCCGAGCCGGCGAGGCCCGCCGCGAACGAGTTCGATCCCGATGCCGAGGGGCCGGAGCGTGAGGTTGTCACGAACCGCGCGCTGGCTCGGGACATGCGGCTGACGGCGCGGCGGATCGCGTTGGACCCCGGCGATGGCATGGAGCTGTAAGTCATGCCGCAAAAATCCGACAAAGCCGCGCGAGCCGATAGAAAGAAGCGGCTCTCGATCTATCTCGACCCAGACCTCTCGCATCGCTTAGCGGACCACGCTGGGCGTCGCGAGCAGTCGCGCTCCATGATCGCCGAGGCCGCCATCGCCTTGTTCCTGTCACCGGATGCGGAGGAGCGTAAGGAGGCGGCCTTGGCTAAACGTCTTGATCGGATCGATCGCAACATTCAGCGTCTGGAGCGCGACATCGGCATCGCCAACGAAGCGCTCGCCATTTTCATCCGGGCCTGGCTCACCTCGACCGCGTCTTTGCCGGAGGCTACGCAGGCATCGGCGCGCGCCAAGAGTGGCGAGCGGTATGACAAGTTTCTAGAGGCGCTCGGCCGACGTTTAGCGAAGGGACCACTGCTCCGCCAAGAGGTCCCCGACGATGTGAGTTAGCCTTTTCAAAGCCTAAACCGGGGGACGTCGGCCTATTCGAGCGTTCGACGTCTGGCGTGTACCTGACGCAAGTGGACGAAGCGCTCGTCAGCGAGGCGCGCCGTATCTTGGTTGCACGCGCAGGAACCAGAGCGCCGCGCAAGCTGCGATGATCAGCATCCCGGCGATTCAAAATAACGAGAAGCCGTTGAGCTAAGGCCGAAAGCCGCGCACTCGATCATATTAGACGGAGGTCAACATTGGAAGAATGTTTATCTGGACTCATCCAAATGAACGACGTTCGTGGCAAGTTGATAGCCGCCATTGCGGACAGTCTTGAATATGTGAGTTGCACCGCCGTCCGAAAGTTTGCGTCGCAGACGACCAACAAGCACATCGATCGACCGATCCAGTACGTCTCCTTCGCGCCCGCGCGTCAGATCGAGCAATTGATCTCGTGAGAGCACGCGACCGGGGCGATCAAGAAAGGTTAAGAGCAGATCAAATTCTGCGCCGGTGAGTTCGATCTCGGTACCTTCCGGATCTATCACCGAGCGCGCAAACGGATCGGCTGTGAAGCCTTCGAAAAGATAGCGTCCCGTTCCGCTTGGAGCGGAGCGGTGATCTTGGCCACGACGAAGGACGGCGCGAATGCGCGCGACGAGTTCGCGAGGATTGAATGGCTTTCCGAGGTAGTCGTCAGCCCCGATCTCCAGACCGATGATCCGGTCTATATCCTCCTTCAGCGCGGTGAGGAGAATGATCGGGATATTCGATCGTTTGGACCGTAGATCGCGACAAAGATCGAGTCCGGATCCATCAGGCAACATGACATCAAGAACAATGAGATCGATCTGGTTGGTAGCAATGCGTTCGCTTACCTCCGCACGCTTGGAGGCAAGCTGCACACGAAATCCCTGCTCCTTAATGTATCGAGCCAGAAGCTTTCGAATTTCAAGATCGTCATCGACAACGAGAATTTGCGGTATGTGCATGGTGCGACGAACTTCCGGCAATAGCCTTCAAGCGGGTTTAGCCACGTCGGAGCAGGTTGGAGTGAATATTTGTAACGAAGGCTGTCCCCAACCTGTCTGGACATGTTTTGACACAAATAGCGACCGAACAGCAACGTTCAGTCATGGGCGACCAGATTCCGAGCCACGTGACCCGTCTATCAATGGCGCAAGTTATCACACAGGGGATCCTGAATGCGCTCCGTGGTCAGTTCAAGTCAGTCCGAGTCCCACAAGATGTTTCCCTCATACCAACAACGCCGGGGCAAATATCACGCATCACGCTTGATCCATCTCGGGTGGCGCCATCGTTCTTTCAGTGCTTACGAGCAGTTAACGAGGGTAGCTGTCTTGACGTCGCTTGCTGCGATGCGGGTGGTGCCTGTTGCGGGCGGAAGTGTCGCAACAGCGATGGTTCAAGTTCTTTTCGCCCTGAGGCCGCTAAGACCACCTTTGAAATGCGGGGCGTGCTCCCAGATCGGACCCATTCCGCTGTTGAGATACCGCTTATGGTGCGCAGGAATCGAGGCAGGTTGGAGGCAACCGGCGCGAGGGCGGCATTATTCGATATTTCTCGCCATGTTGACAATCGTTGCCTTACTGCCGGGTTGCGCGACAGCGCCACTCGTACAGGGCGCCAGCCTATCGTCGTACGACGGACTGAAACCGTCAGACGGTAAGATCACGAGGTCGCGCCTGCACGTGAGCAAGGAGCAGGTGGCGGCTGCCAAGACCATTAACATCGCTTCGACAGCCTTTCCGTCTGCCGCGGCACCGACATTGTCGAACGAACAGCGGGCATTGGTCGCGAATGCTGTGAACCGCGCTCTTTGTATCAGCCTCAGCGATCGATTTAAGGTTGTCGAGCCGAGCGTTCCAGCGGATTTGACCGTCCACGCTGCCATTACTCGGGCAACAGAGACCAATGAGGTCGCGGCGGGCATCTCAGTGGTGGCGTCAATCGGCACCAAGTTTGTTGATGCCGGCGTTCCCATTCCTACACCCCGCATTCCAATTGGTTTGGGAGAACTCTCTATTGAGGCTGAGGCTCTTGACCGCGCCAATCGGCAGCAGGCGGCTATGGTCTGGGGCAGGGGCGCTCAAGCATTTTTTAGCTCAGCCCGAGTGTCAAAAGCGGGTGACGCTTACGAATTGGCAGGGGCATTCGGCGACGATTTCGCAACACTGCTCAATAAGGGCGTAAGCCCTTTCGACGGTACGGGAATCGATCTTCCTACTTGGCAAAAGGTCAATTCGAATTTGGGTCTCGCTCCGAAGTACGCGGCGTGTGACGCCTATGGCCGCTCTCCGGGCGTTGCAGGTCTGGTCGGCGGTAAGCTCGGATTTCCGCCTGAATGGACCGATGACGGGCCAAACGGGACTACAAGGCCGTAAAAAACAAGCAGTGCAATGGTCGAACCACTGTCGCGCGGCGCTGTCGCCTGAGCGCGCATTCCAAGCGCGCGCTGAGGCGAGTGAGCAACCCGAACCAGGTGATGAACTTCAATGGACCTCGCTGATCAACCCAGCGGATCGCGATCACTAGGAAAGGAAATACTCTTACTGGCTTGCTCGGGTCTGCGTTCAACGTGTGTGGCAGTTATATGTCTGCGGACAAGAATGTTTCGTATTGCGGCGTTACTGGTGTTTGCAGTCTCCGCTGCCGGATGCGCAACCATGATTCCCCGTGACGTTGTGCCGGAGCGTCTTGCAGACGAGGCTGAACTTGCCGGTATGCCGAATATCCGTGTCTGGGGAGACACCTCTGGCTCATCTCTCGCTGCGTTTCCCAGCATGAAAAGAACCCAGATCGGTGCCTTCGGCGAAGTACGGAGACGGCCGGGGCAGCAATCGCCCGAGGTTAATGTTCTCGCCATCTCGGGCGGAGGAGACGATGGCGCATTTGGGGCTGGTCTCCTGGTCGGCTGGGGTGACGCCGGGACCAGACCCGATTTCGACCTTGTCACCGGCGTCAGCGCGGGTGCGCTCATTGCGCCTTTCGTCTACCTGGGACAAAGCAGAGACGCAGAGCTAAGGGAGATATTCACCAAATACACCCGCAACGATATTTATGATCCGGGCATTGTACCTCTGCTGATCGGGTCCGGTCTGGTTGACAGTTCTCCGCTCGAAAATCTGATCGCGAATTATGTCGACGACCGTTTCCTCCGCGACATCGCCAGCGAGCGCAGAAAGGGACGGGTGTTGCTGATCGGCACGACGAACCTGGACGCGCAGCGGCCCATGCTTTGGGACATGGGACGCATCGCCATGAGTGGTCATCCGCAGGCTCTCAGTCTTTTCCGCAAAGTTCTATTGGCCTCTGCGTCGATACCTGGAGTCTTTCCTCCGGTGCGCATCAAGATTCAGGCCGGAGGCCGCATCTTCGAAGAGCTGCATGTGGACGGAGGAGTAACTCAGCAGGTCTTCGTGCCGTCTCTGTCAACGGTCGCCAGCGACCTCGACCCCTCGACGAGGCGATTGGCGAAGCGTTTGTTCATCATCCGAAACGGGAAAATCAGCCCGGAATGGGAAGCCACCGGGGCGGGAGTCTTCTCGATTTCCCGACGTTCGGTCTCTACCCTCATCAAGAACCAAGGCATCGGAGACCTTTATCGGATTTATGCCAAGGCACAGTCCGACGGCACCGACTTCAATCTCGCTGCCATCCCGTCCAAGTTCAGCGTGAGGTGGGCGGAGTCATTTGAACACTCCTACATGCAGGCACTCTACGACGAGGGCTATCGCTCCGGCCTTCAAGGCTACCGTTGGATGAAAGCCCCGCCGGGTTTAGCGAAGAAGCCCAAGCTTCCCGTAGCCCCGCTTCCGGAAACCCAGGGTTTGGCAATGTCGTCGCCGGACTGAAGGCTAGGAAGGAAGTCATCCGCGCAAATACTTGAAACTGTACTGATCTGCAATCTAAACGGATTCCGATCATGGGGTATGTTCAATCGGCAACTTCACGATCTGGTGCAAACCGTGCAAGGGACCATTTTCTATCGTGATATTGCCTCCGGCGCGCTGCACAATTTCATGTGCGATCGTCATGCCCAGTCCTGCACCATCGAATTGCTTGCTACGTGCTCGACTGACGCGAAAGAATGGCTCGAAAACTCGTTCAAGCATATCCGGTGGAATTCCCGGACCATCGTCATCTATGATGACGATCGCCTCCGAAGGCGTGCTCTCGACGACGACGCGCGCCCGCTTCCCGTAGGTAGCGGCGTTAATGAGCAGATTTCGAAATGCGCGATTGAGACCGGTTCGGTTTGCCCGCACGATCGCAGTTGTGGAGCAAGTGAGCGTGACGTCGTATGAAAGTGTCCGCAACTCGCCCACGAGTTCCGAAATCAGAGTGTCGAGCCTGAGAGATTCGGATACGGGCTTTCCGGACTCTTCCTGCACGAGGAGAATCGCACTATCCGCAATTTGCGCGAGTTCGTCGATGTCTTTGAGCCACATCGCGCGATCCTCGTCGTCTTCGACGAACTCTGCCCGCAGACGCATGCGCGTGATCGGTGTGCGCAAGTCATGTCCGGCAGCAGCAACAAGTCGCATGCGACTTTCTACTGCCACTTTGAGGCGGGAGGAGAGAGAGTTGAGCGCCTTGGCGGCGACGCGTACCTCCGCTGGACCTGTCATGGCAAGCTCGGGGAGCATGGCGTCCGGCCCGACCGACTCGATGGCACGCTCAAGCAGAACGAGAGGCTTGACCATGCGGTTCGCAAAGAAAAGAGCAACCGCCATCGCGCCAAATGCGATGAACGCGAGCCATATCAGAAGTAGATTGAACACGCCGCCGGCCGGAGGCAAGTCGGTGATCTGCGTGATGATCCAGCCCTGATCTACGGGAATAGACAACAGAGGCAGGTCGTTCTTCCGAGACACCACGATGTTGCGCGGTGCTCCTCGGGCTTTCAGCGCGTCGCGCAACCAGGCGGTGAGGTCGGCCTCGGTTTCGCCGCCGGCTGACTTTTCCTGAATTGTAATCAACGTTGGCGCGACGCGCGCTACCCGCTCCAGCAACTGGACCTGTTCGGCCATAGGGCCGATCGCTTGCCGTTCGTCCGGTGGCTTGAACAGGTAGATGAGCACGCCCGTCGAGACGCTGACTACCGAAACGATCACCACGGCAATGAGAATGGCGAGTTTTGCTCGCAACGTGTTCACGATAGAAAGTCCTGGAATTCGACTTTCACGACGAACTGATAGCCGCCGTTGCGAACCGTCTTCAATAAAGGTGTGATTCCAGAAGTATCCAGCTTACGCCTCAGGCGACTGACGAGGACGTCGATCGATCGATCGAATACGTCGCCATCGCGGCCACGCGTGAGATCCAGAAGCTGGTCCCGCGAAAGAACGCGTCCCGGCCGATCCAAGAATACCTGCAGCAGATCGAACTCGGCGCCGGTCAATTCGATAGGGGCTCCTTGGGCGTCGACCACGCTGCGCAATTGTGGGTCTGCGATGAACCCTTCGAACCGATACTTCTTTGAGCTCTCGGCTGGAGACGCTATCTCCGAGCGACGTCGCAATACGGCGCGAATCCGCGCCACCAATTCCCGCGGGTTGAACGGCTTGCCGAGATAGTCGTCAGCCCCCATCTCGAGCCCGACGATACGGTCGACGTCCTCCTTTAGAGCGGTCAGAAGAATGATCGGAATCTGGTTTCGTTTCGCTCTCAAGTCTCGGCATGCGTCGAGGCCCGACCCATCCGGCAGCATCACGTCCAAGACGACCAAATCGATCTGATTGCTCGCGATGCGTTCACGGAGTTCGCTGCAGCTCGACGCCAACAGGACACGAAATGCCTGCCCTTCGACATAGCGGGCGAGCAGCTTCCGGATTTCCGGGTCGTCATCGACCACCAGGATCTGTGGCGTTTGTTCACTCATGGGCCTTCGGTCGTAGATCGTTCGGAAGGTACGTTCTACATTGAAGTAAGGTCGAAAAAAGCCGCGATTCGTAACAATCTGCTGTTGTCGACCGATCCAGCAACATTTCGACATAAAGCGGCTGGCGCCGAGACAATCCGACACGAATTGTTCTACGCGAGCAAACCTCGCGCTCTATCCAGATATCCGTGCGCCGTTCACCGAAGCAGAAAACGAGACGCCGGCTGTCCACAGAGCGCAGAGGAAAGTGCAGGATGATTGTCACTACCGAACACGGGCGCATGTGGATCGCAACCATCGCGGTCCTCCTATTCCTCCATTCCGCTGCCCACGGGCAGGACACCTCGGCGGCAATGACGGTCATCGCTGCGTCGGTGAAGGAATCTGAGGTCACCAGGAGCATTACCGCCACGGGAAACGTCGTCGCCTGGCGTGAGATTCCGGTCAGCCCAGAGGTCGGCGGTTTGGCCGTGACCGAGGTCGCGGTCGACGAGGGTGACCTCGTCGCGAAAGGGCAGGTACTGGCGCGCCTCAATCAGGATCTCACGACTGCGGCCATATCGAAGCAAAAGGCGGCCATAGACGAACTTCAGGCGAGTCTTGCAATCGCCAGGTCGGACGCTGCGCGGGCACATTCCGTCTCGTCCGGAGTGATCAGCGCGCAGATGATCGAGCAGCGCGAGACGCTCGTCAAGACGACGGAAGCCAAGCTGCAGGCCGCACAGGCGCAGCTCGACGAAGCTGAAGCGCGGGATCGGCAAACGGTCATTGTCGCTCCAGCCGCAGGCACGATCACATCTCGGTCTGTAGCGATAGGCCAGGTGGTCCAGGCTGGCGTCGAGATGTTCCGCCTCATTCAGGATAACCGCATCGAGGTCGATGCTCGCGTAATCGAGTCGGATCTGCTTGGCCCCGCCTCCGGGCAATCCGCAACGATTTTTGGTCCTACCGGCAAGTCCGAGCGGGGAACCGTCCGAATCGTTTCGCCAATCGTCGACCCCAAGACTCGCTTGGGCACGGTCCGCATTGCGCTGCCCGGCGGTACGCACCTGAAGCCCGGCATGTTCGCGCGCGTGGAGATCGTGGTTGAGAGCAAGCTAGCGCTGACGGTTCCGCTCAAGGCGTTGGTCTGGCGTGAAGCGAAGGCCCACGTCTTCAAGGTCGGCCGTGACAATCTGGTATCGCTCACAGAGGTGGCGATCAGCGGAGGGGCAACCGACAACGTCGAAGTCCTGCGAGGGCTGGATGTAGGAGATCGCATCGTAACCCAAGGCGCTGGTCTTCTGAACGACGGCGACATCGTGAACGTCAAAACCGCGTCCGTGAACGGCGGTACTCTGCGATGAACAAGATTTCCAGTTGGGCGATCCGCAATCCGGTTGCGACCACAATCGTGTTCCTGTTGTTGACGCTGTCGGGCCTGGTCGCGTTCTCGAAGCTTCGGCTCAATAACATGCCCGATATGGACATCCCCACGGTGACCGTCAGCGTCGCCTGGGCGGGAGCCGCGCCGACGGAAATCGAAACTCAGATTACGCGCTTTATCGAAGACAGCGTCGCAGGATTGGGTACCGTCAATCGCACTCGTTCGATCCTGAACGAGGGGCTTTCCGTGACCATGGTCGAATTCGTGCTCGGGACGGATATCGATCGTGCAACGAATGACGTTCGCGATGCCGTCATGTCCATTCGTTCGAAACTACCGCAAGGGGCCCTCGACCCCGTGATCCGGCGCGTCGAGGCGACTGGGCAGCCCATCCTCACATTCATCGTCGACGCGCCGACGATGGCTCCCGACGATCTGAGTTGGTTCATCGACAATGATATCGCCAAGGCCGTGCTCGCGGTGCCAGGCGTATCCAGAATTTCGAGATCCGGCGGCGTCGACGCCGAGATTACGATTAAGCTCGACCCCGACCGACTGATAGCGCTCGGCCTCACAGCCGTCGAGGTTTCCGATCAGATCAGAAACCAGAACATCACCCAACCAGGTGGCCGGGTGACCGTGGGCGGAGTCGAACAAGCGATACGCACGGTCGGGAACGTCACGGATGTCGCTCGCCTGAAGCACATGCGCATCGCCTTTAGCGATGGACGCAGCCTCAAGCTCTCGGAGTTGGGAACTGTCGAGCGGTCGTGGACGGAGCCGCGCCAGAGGGCCCGGCTCAACAATCTGGAAGTAGTCGGCTTCAGTGTCTACCGGGCAGTCGGTACCGGCGAGTTTGCTGTAACTCGCGACGTTCGGAAACGAATAGCGGAATTTGCAGCAGCCCGTCCAGGAGTGCGCGTTCTCGAAGTAACCTCGTCGACCGACGCGGTCGTGGAGGGATATGACGCGGCCATCGAGGCGCTTTTGCTGGGTGCGCTGCTGGCCGTTCTAGTGGTTTGGGTATTTCTGCGGGATATCCGCGCGACATTGATCTCCAGCGCGGCACTCCCGCTGTCGCTCATCCCGACATTCGGAGTGATGTATGCGCTGAATGAATCTCTGAACAACATCACTTTGCTAGCGATCTCTCTTGTCATCGGAATCCTCGTCGATGACGCTATCGTGGAAATCGAGAACATCGTTCGACACATCCGGCAGTCCGGAAAAAGTGTCTACGATGCCGCGGTCGATGCGGCTGACGAAATTGGCTTGGCTGTTGTTGCGACGACATTCGCGATCATCGTGGTTTTCGCCCCTGTCGGACTGATGCCTGGCATTCCGGGTCAGTTCTTCAAGGCCTTCTCGATTGCCGTCTGCAGTTCGGTATTCTTTTCCCTGGTCGTTGCGCGTCTACTTACGCCTTTGATGGCGGCATTCCTTCTAAAGCCAACTGGCAAGGAGCACCGAGAGCCGGCATGGGTGCGGCAATACATTAGAATGTTGGACTGGACCCTGCGCCATCGATGGGTCACGATCTCGGCGGGCGTGGTGTTCTTCGTGGCCTCACTTTCGCTCGTTCCATCTCTTCCCACGGACTTCATGCCCGCAGCGGATCGAGGCCGCACGATTCTCACCGTCGAACTCGCGCCGGGGGCGACGTTGCAGGAAACAGACCTTGCGACACAAAAGGTCGTGTTCCTTCTAAGGGCGCGGCCTGAAGTGGCGTCCGTCTACTCGGCAATCGGAACGGAGACATCGACGCTATCGGGACCTGGTGATCTGTCGACATCGGCCGGCGAGGTGAGAAGGGCGACGGTTACGGTCAACCTGGTTCCGAGGGACGAGAGAGCTGTTTTGCAGCAGGCGTTCGAGTCTTCGATCGGAAGACAGCTATCGACGATTCCCGGCCTACGGATACGTCTCGGGGAGGATGGATCATCCGGCGCGAAGATTCAGCTCTCGCTGTTGAGCGACGACCCCGTGGCGCTTGCCGACTCGGCCCGGCAATTGGCACAGGAGATGCGCGGGACGCCGGGGTTCCATCGCGCGAGAGTAACAAGTAGCTTTGCTAGGCCCGAACTGCGAATTGTACCCAAAAGGGATAAGGCGGCGATCCTCGGGGTTTCCACAACGATGATCGCGAAAACCGTAAACATCGCCACCGTGGGCGACATCGACCAGAACCTTTCCAAGTTCAGCCTGGACGCCAGACAGATATCGATTCGCATTTTACTAAATGAGGATGCGCGTACCAATTTTTCTCGCCTCTCAATGCTTCAGGTTCCAGCATTCGAGAAACCAGTGCCGCTATCTTCGGTAGCTGACATCACATTCGGTTCAGGTCCTGTCCAGATCGAACGGACGGATCGCACCCGAAGTGAGACCGTTGAAGCGGAGTTGAGCGGGATCACCGTTGGGGATGCTGAACGTCTGGTAGCGCGCTTGCCGTCGGTCAGGCATCTGCCGACAGGGGTGGTCTACAAACCGGCAGGTGACTCCGAGCGCATGCAGGAGCTGTTCGACGGCTTCAAACTTGCGATTGGTTCGGCCATCGTTCTGCTTTTCCTCGTTCTTGCCCTCCTGTTTAACGGATTCATTCAACCGGTCACCATCCTGACTGCGCTTCCTCTATCCGTTGGGGGGGCACTTGGTTTGCTACTCATAACAGGAACGTCGATTTCACTGCCAGTATTGATCGGAATCCTGATGCTGATGGGAGTTGCAGCCAAGAACTCAATCCTTCTGGTCGAATATGCGATTGTCGCTCAGCGCAATAGCGGTCTGGGTCGCGTACAGGCACTTTTGGATGCTGCTCGCAAACGCGCTCGGCCGATCGTGATGACGACCATTGCCATGAGTGCCGGCATGCTGCCGATTGCGTTGGGCATGGGTGCCGATGCCGAAAGGCGCGCACCCATGGCAATTGCGGTTATCGGAGGGCTAATCAGTTCGACGATTCTCAGCCTGATTTACGTCCCCGCCTTTTTCACGGTCATGGACGATCTGCAATGCTGGATCAAAAAATACTTTCGAGGAGAAAAAATGCAAAGCGCATGATGCTCGGAGTCTAATGTCGGCATCGTCACGGCGATGAGATCCAATTCTGGCGGAGGAGGGCGGCGCATCGCTGCGACCGTTGGAGCGATAAGATGACGGGCCGGGCCGGTTGCTGAAGATCTGCAATTAAGCCTTCAGTTGGGAACTATGGTGGGAAGGAAAAGAGATTGGACTTGCGTCACTTGCGCTACATCGTTGCCAGTCCGCGCAACGGAAGCTTCAGCGCGGCCGCGCACGAGTTCAATGTCAAGCAGCCGATCGTCAGCAAGCGCATCAAGGAAGTATTTTTTCGACGCCCTACGATGAGCTACGGCGCACCACGAAGGTTCAAATAAATCCTGTTGCCCGTACACCATTCCTGCCTTTCTTGATTGTCCCCGTCGCCATCCGATCGTCTTGCGGATGGTTGGAATGGGGGCGGGATGTCGGCGCATCATCACAACAACGAAGGACTGTCGCGCGGCGCGCGGATGCTGCGCACGGCGCTTGGCCCGGCCATCGCGCGGTATCTTGAGGACGCGGCGATCGTCGAGGTGATGTTGAACCCCGACGGTCGGCTGTGGGTTGACCGGCTGCGCGAAGGACTCGTCGCCACCGACGATGTGCTGATCCCGGCAGACGGCGAGCGCATCGTGCGCCTGGTGGCGCATCATGTGGGCGCGGAGGTGCATCCCGGCAGCCCGCGCGTTTCGGCCGAACTGCCTGAGACCGGCGAGCGCTTTGAAGGGCTCTTGCCTCCGGTCGTGACGGCGCCGACCTTTGCGATCCGCAAGCCCGCGGTCGCGGTGTTCACGCTCGCCGACTACGTCACGGCCGGAATCATGACGGCGGCGCAGGCCGACGTGCTCAGGCTCGCGGTCGAGCGGCGCAAGAACATCCTCGTTGCCGGCGGTACCTCGACCGGCAAGACGACGTTGACGAACGCCTTGCTGGCCGAAGTGGCGAAGACCTCGGACCGCGTCGTGCTGATCGAGGACACGCGCGAGCTGCAATGCGCGGCGCCGAACCTTGTCGCACTTCGGACGAAGGACGGCGTCGCCTCACTCTCCGATCTCGTGAAGTCGTCGCTGCGCCTGCGCCCCGACCGCATTCCGGTCGGTGAGGTGCGCGGCAGCGAAGCCCTCGACCTCCTCAAAGCGTGGGGGACCGGACACCCCGGGGGCATTGGCACCATTCACGCCAACACGGCGCTCGGCGCGCTGCGCCGGCTGGAGCAGCTCGTGCAGGAGGCCGTGGTCACGGTCCCACGCGCCCTGATCGCCGAGACCATCGACATCGTCGCCGTGCTCTCCGGCCGCGGCGCCGAACGGCGCCTCGCCGAGATCGCCCATGTCGACGGGCTCGATCCGGCCAGCGGCGACTACCGCACGCTCAACGCGCTGCTTCCACCTCCACCCCTCTCGAAAGGAGACTCCGAATGATCCGACTTGCCTTGTCTCGTGTACGTCGCCGCCTTGGCGAGGCGACGGCGCTTGCCACGATCACGCTGCTGATGGCGGCGCCGGCCCATGCCTCCGGCTCCTCCATGCCGTGGGAAGAACCGCTTCAGAAGATCCTCGAAAGCATCGAGGGGCCGGTGGCCAAGATCGTGGCGGTGATCATCATCATCGCCACCGGCCTGGCGCTCGCCTTCGGCGACACCTCCGGCGGCTTCCGCAAGCTGGTCCAGATCGTGTTTGGCCTGTCGATCGCCTTCGCCGCCAGCTCCTTCTTTCTCAGCTTTTTCAGCTTTGGCGGCGGAGCGCTGGTCTGATGGAGGAAGACGTCCGCGGCTTCTTCGCGCCGGTGCATCGCGCCCTGACCGAACCCATCCTGCTCGGCGGTGCGCCACGCACGGTCGCCATCGCCAACGCGACGCTTGCCGGCGCGGTCGGCCTTGGTCTCCGGCTCTGGATCGCCGGTCTCGTGATCTGGGCGATCGGGCATTTCGCTGCCGTCTGGGCCGCGAAGCGCGACGCGCAGTTCGTCGACGTCGGCCGCCGACACCTGCGCTATCCCGCGCACATGGACGTGTGAGGTGCGCCGATGCTGAACCTCGCCGAGTACCGGAAGAAGAATGCGCAACTCGCGGACTTCCTGCCCTGGGCCGCATTAGTCGCCCCGGGCGTCGTGTTGAACAAGGACGGCAGCTTTCAGAGAACAGCGCGCTTCCGCGGCCCGGACCTCGACAGCGCCACGCCGGCCGAACTGGTCGGCACGACCGCACGGCTCAACAACGCCTTGCGCCGGCTCGGCTCCGGCTGGGCAATCTTCGTCGAGGCACAGCGCCATCCGGCCACCGACTATCCCGAAAGCCTGTTTCCGGACTCCGCGTCAGCCCTTCTCGACATCGAGCGGCGCGAGCAGTTCGAAGAGTCGGGCGTCCTGTTCGAGTCGAGCTACTTCCTTACTTTCGTCTGGCTGCCGCCGGCCGAAGAAGCCTCGCGCATGGAAGCCTGGCTCTACGAGGGCCGCGAGCGCGGCGGCGTCGATCCGTGGGAGTTGCTGAAAGGTTTCGTCGACCGCACCGACCGCGTCCTCAATCTCGTTGAAGGCTTCGTGCCGGAAGCGGACTGGCTCGATGATCCGGAGACGCTGACCTATCTCCATTCGACCATCTCGACCAAGCGCCATCGCGTGCGCGTCCCCGAGACGCCGATGCACCTCGACGCGCTCTTAGTCGATCAGCCGCTCGCCGGCGGGCTGGAGCCGCGGCTTGGCGATTTCCATGTCCGCACGCTCACCGTCATCGGATTCCCGACCACGACATTCCCCGGAATCCTCGACGACCTCAACCGGCTCGCCTTCGTCTATCGCTGGTCGACGCGCGCGATCATGCTCGACAAGACCGATGCGACGCGGCTGGTCACGAAAATTCGCCGTCAGTGGTTCGCCAAACGCAAGAGCATCGCCGCCATCCTCAAAGAAGTGATGACGAATGAGCAGTCGGTGCTGCTGGACACCGACGCGGCCAACAAGGCGGCCGATGCCGACGCCGCGTTGCAGGACCTCGGCTCCGATCAAGTCGGCGAAGTCTATGTCACCGCCACCGTCACGGTGTGGAGCGCCGACCGTACCATCGCCGACGAGAGGCTGCGGCTGGTCGAGAAGGTCATCCAATCCCGCGACTTCACCTGCATCGTGGAAGGCGTCAACGCCATCGAAGCCTGGCTTGGCTCTATCCCCGGTCAGACCTACGCCAATGTCCGTCAGCCGCCGATCTCGACGCTCAACCTCGCGCACATGATGCCACTGTCGGCGGTCTGGGCCGGACCGGCGCGGGACGAGCATCTCGGCGCACCGCCATTATTCTACGCGAAGACCGAGGGGGCGACGCCGTTCCGCTTCGCGCTCCATGTCGGTGATGTCGGCCATACCATGATCGTCGGGCCGACGGGGGCGGGCAAGTCCGTGCTGCTCGCGTTGATGGCGCTTCAGTTCCGCCGCTATCGCAACTCGCAGGTTTTCGTTTTCGATTTCGGCGGCAGCATTCGGGCCGCAACGCTGGCGATGGGGGGCGACTGGCAGGACCTCGGCGGCTCGCTCACTGAGGATGCACAATCCACCTCCGTTTCGCTCCAGCCGCTCTCTCTGATCCACCATGTTCCCGAACGGGCTTGGGCCGCCGACTGGCTGGTCGACATTCTCCTGCGAGAGGGCGTCACCATCACGCCCGACGTCAAGGAATACATCTGGGCTGCGCTGACCTCGCTCGCCTCGGCGCCGGTCGAGGAACGCACCATCACCGGCCTGACCGTGCTGTTGCAGTCCTCGGCCTTGAAGCAGGCGCTGCGGCCCTATTGCATCGGCGGCGCGCATGGCCGGCTGCTCGATGCCGAGCAGGAGCAGCTTGGCACGGCGAACGTCCAAGCGTTCGAGACCGAAGGGCTTGTCGGCACCAGGGCGGCGCCAGCCGTCCTCTCGTACCTGTTCCACCGCATCGGAGCCCGCTTCGACGGGCGGCCGAGCCTGCTTGTCATCGACGAGGGCTGGCGCGCGCTCGATGACGGGGGCTTCGCCGACAAGATCAAGGAATGGCTGAAAACGCTGCGCAAGAAGAACGTCAGTGTCGTCTTCTCCTCGCAGTCGCTTGCCGACATCGAAGCCTCGCCGATCGCGCCGGTCCTGGTCGAGAGCTGCCCGACGCGCATCTTCCTCGCCAATGAACGCGCGATCGAGCCGCAGATTACCGCCGTCTATGAGCGCTTCGGGCTCAACGCGCGCCAGATCGAGATCATCGCGCGGGCGACCCCGAAGCGCGACTACTACTGCCAATCGCGACGAGGCAACCGGCTGTTCGAGCTTGGCCTTGGCTCCGTCGCGCTGGCGCTCTGCGCATCGTCGGATAAGGCAGCGCACGCGCTGATCGACGAGCTGCTGCGCGACGGCGCGCGGCCGTATTTCCTCGAAGCCTGGCTCTACGCCAACGACCTCGCCTGGGCCGCCGACCTTGTGCCGAACCTCGCCAACGTCATCGATGCGTCCGTCGCAGCGGACCGGCCGGTTTCCACCGATCCATCAGAACAGGAGACTCCGTCATGATCCTATCCGTATCCAGCTTGCGCTATCGTCGCTCGATCGCCGCGGGTGCGCTCGCGCTTGCCGTGGCGCTTTCGCCCGGCGGCGCAGCCGCATTCGACATCGTGTACGACCCGAGCAACTACGCTCAAAACGTCCTGACCGCCGCGCGCGCCCTGCAGCAGATCAACAACCAGATCACCTCGCTCGCCAATCAGGCGCAGATGCTCATCAATCAGGCGAAGCAACTCACCAAGCTGCCGACCTCGGTTCTCTCGCAAGTCGAAGGTAACTTCGCCGAGATGAAACGGCTGATGGGCGAGGCCGAGAAACTGGCCTACAACGTCAGCAATATCGAGTCACAGTTCTCATCGACCTTTCAGAACTTCGCGGTCGGCAAGACTGACGCGCAGCTCAACGCTTCGGCGCGCGAGCGCTGGCAGCAATCACTCTCGGCTTACGAGCATTCACTGAAGGCCGGCGCTGTCGCCGTGCAGAACCTCGACGGTACGCGCACGCAGACCAGCACCTTGGTCGACTCCAGCCAATCCGCGGTCGGCGTGCTTCAGGCGACCCAGGCCGGCAATCAGCTTCTCGGCGTCCAGACGCGGCAGCTTGCCGATCTCACCGCGATGCTGGCGGCGCAGGGTAGGGCCGACGCCCTCGAAAAATCACAAAAGGCCGCGGCACAAGAGCAGTCGCGCGAGCAGTTCAGCCGCTTCCTGGCGGGAAGCAGCTACAGCCCCACCACTGTTCGCATGTTCCACGACTGAGGTGGCGAACATGGATTGGAAACTCGTCGCCAGAATCCTTGCCGTCCTTGCCGTCGCGGCACTCATGGTCGCATGCGCTATCACGCTGCGCCCGAACGCCACGGAGGAAGCTCCGGCGCCGACCATCCAGCCGCAAAGCGGGGAGCCTGCATCGAGCGAACTGCTCCACTGCCGCGAGATCGGCGCGGCCGCACTCGACGATGCCGGTTGCAAGAAGGCATGGGCCGACAGCCGCCGTCATTTCCTTGAGGGCAATGCGGAGCGGTTGCGGCCATGAACACCGGCGTCATCGACCGCTTTCTGGAGACCTTCACACGCTATATCGACTCGGGCTTCGGTTTGCTCGGCGGCGAGATCGGATTCCTCACATCCACGCTGATCGTGATCGATATCACGTTGGCCGGCCTGTTCTGGGCGTGGGGCGCCGATGAAGACGTGCTTCAGCGTCTGATCAAGAAGACGCTCTATATCGGCTTCTTCGCCTTCATCATCAGCAACTTCAACCGGCTCGCCGGCATTGTCTTCCAGTCCTTCAGCGGCCTCGGCCTGAAGGCCGGCGGATCGTCGCTAACAGCCGACACCTTGCTCCAGCCGGGCCGTGTCGCGCAGGTCGGCATCGATGCGGGCAATCCCATCCTCAAGGCCGCTGGCGACCTGATGGGCTACGTCTCCTTCTTCGAGAACTTCGTGCAGATCATGGTGCTCATGATCGCCTGGGCGATCGTGCTCATCGCCTTCTTCATCCTCGCGGTTCAGATCTTCATCACGCTGATCGAGTTTAAATTGACCACGCTCGCGGGCTTCGTGCTGATCCCGTTCGCGCTGTTCAACAAGACTGCCTTCCTTGCTGAAAAGGTGCTCGGCAACATCGTCGCCTCCGGCGTCAAGATTCTGGTGCTTGCCGTCATCGTCGGCATCGGCTCCGGCTTGTTCAGCGAGTTCACGGCCGGCTTCTCCGGCACGCCGACCATCACCGACGCGCTGGCGCTCGTGCTCGGCGCGCTCTCGCTGATGGGCCTGTCGATCTTCGGCCCCGGCATCGCCACTGGCCTCGTCTCCGGCGCGCCACAGCTCGGTGCCGGCGCTGCCGTAGGCACCGGCCTTGCCGTCGCCGGCATCGGTGCGGCCGGCGTCATGGGGGCGGGCGCCGGATTGAGCGGTGCGGCAGGCGCCATCGGCGCCGGCGGGCGCATGACGGCCGCCGCCGCGCGCGGCGGCGCGCATCTCGCCGGCAGCACATCGGGTGCGTATAGCGTCGGCGCATCCGGCCAGAACGGCATGGGCGCCGTAGCTGGCGGTCTCGGCGGCGTGGCGAAGACTGGCGCATCGGCCGCAATCCAGCCCGTGCGGCAAGCTGCGTCGCGCGCCGCAGCATCCCTCAAATCGAGTTACGGCGCCGGCCGCGCCGCCACCACGGGCGGGCAATCCCCGGCGGCAGCGACCTCCGGCGCTTCGACCGCCCAATCCTCTTCAGCATCCGGTGCGCCGCCCGCGTGGGCCGCGCGCATGAAGCACAGCCAGACCATGAGCCACGGCGCAACCGCGGCCGCCCATGCCGTGCGCTCCGGCGATCACGGCGGCGGCTCCATGTCCGTTTCTCTCCAGCAGGACGATCATAAATGAATCTCTTCCGGCGACCCTCGGTGCGCTACGCGCGCACGCCCGAACCCGAAACCCCGTATCTCAAGGCCGCGCAGGTCTGGGACGAGCGCATTGGCTCCGCGCGCGTTCAGGCGGCGAACTGGCGGCTGATGGCCTTCGGCTCACTGGCGCTTGCCGGCAGCTTCGCGGCCGCGCTCGTTTGGCAATCGACCCAGGGCACCGTCGTGCCCTGGGTCGTGCAGATCGACAAGTTCGGCGAGGCGCAAGTGATTGCGTCCGCCGTTGCGGACTACAAGCCGACCGATCCGCAAATCGCGTGGCATCTTGCGCGCTTCATCGAGCAGGTGCGCAGCATTCCGGCCGATCCCGTCATCGTGCGTCAGAATTGGTTGCGCGCCTATGACTACACGACCGATCGCGGTGCCATTGCACTCAACGATTACGCGCGCGGCAACGATCCCTTCACCAAAGTCGGCAAGCAGCAGGTCTCGGTCGAAATTTCCAGCGTCATTCGGGCTTCGCCGGACAGCTTCCGGATCGCTTGGGCTGAGCGCCGGTACGAGAACGGCCAGCTCTCCGGCACCGAACGCTGGACCGCCATCCTGACCGTCGTGATCCAACAGCCGCACACCGCCGACAAGCTGCGCGCCAATCCACTCGGTGTGTTCGTCAACGCAATCAATTGGTCGAAGGAGATGGGGTGATGGGGGACAAGAGAAAGAATGCTGCGCCGGCGCTGGTCGCCGTGATGCTGGCGACGACGGCGCTCGCCGGCTGTGCCAACAAGTTCATTCCGCCGGACATCGACTACGACGATGCTGCGCCCGCCGTGCTCAGCGCCGATCCGGTGGGGCCGGTGCAGGTCGTCGAGCTGCCGAAGCCTCTCCCGCTGCCGGGCCAGTTGAAGCCGGTTAACGCCGGCAAGGCCAAGCCCGAGCCCAACGATCCCAAGAAGCGTATCGCGCAGGCCAACGAAGCGGCGCGGATGCAGCCCGTGCGCAACGGATTCATCAACGCCGTGCAGGTCTATCCCTTCGTTGTCGGCGCTCTCTATCAGGTCTACGCCGCACCCGGCCAGGTCACGGACATCGCGCTCCAACCGGGCGAGCAGCTTGTTGGCGCTGGCCCCGTCGCTGCCGGCGACACTGTGCGCTGGATCGTCGGCGATACGCTCAGCGGCTCCGGGCAGACCGCCCAGGTCCATATCCTCGTCAAGCCGACGCGGCCGGATCTTCAGACCAACCTCGTCATCAACACCAACCTGCGCACCTATCACATGGAGCTGCGTTCGACTGAGAAGACCTACATGGCCTCGGTCTCGTGGCAGTATCCGCAGGACCAATTGATCGCGCTGCGGCGGCAGAACCAGCAGGCGACGCTCACGCAGCCGGTCGCCACCGGCGTCGATATCTCGAAGCTGAACTTCCGCTATCAGATCGAAGGCGACGATGCGCCGTGGCGGCCGCTGCGCGCCTTCGACGACGGCAACAAGGTCTATATCGAGTTTCCGTCGGGTATCGGGCAGGGCGAGATGCCGCCGCTGTTCGTCATCGGACCGTCCGGCAATTCCGAATTGGTCAACTACCGCGCCCGCCAGAACTACTACGTCGTCGATCGTCTCTTTGCCGCCGCCGAACTCAGGCTGGGCGATAAGGACAGCGAGAAGCGCGTGCGCATCGTGCGCACCGACGGCCGTCCGGGTCATGGCCCGAGGTTGTTCTGATGACCGACGCACCGACTCCGCCTCCCGGCGATATCCGCGCCGAATTGCGTTTGCGGCCCGAGCAGCCGCGCGTCACGCGCCTTTCGCGCAAGGTGCTCATCACGCTCGGCGGCGTCAGCGCCGTCGCCATCATGGCCGCGTTGTTCTGGGCGCTCGATGCCAACCGCCGCGCCAGCCAATCGCCGACCGAACTCTACAACACCGAGAACCGCACGCCGGCCGATGGGCTCGCCGGCTTGCCGAAGGATTACACGGGCATTCCCAAGCTCGGCCCGGCGCTGCCGGGCGACCTGGGGCGGCCGATCCTATACGCGCAGGATGAAGACCGTCCCGTCGTCGCACCGGATATACGCACACCGCGCGCCGATCCGGCCGAACAGCGCCGTCTCGCCGAGATTGAAGCCGCGCGTGTCGCCAAGGTGTTCACCGACAGCCGCGGTGTGCAGGCGACGGTTGCACCTGCGACAGCGCCCGCCGTCGGCCGTGTCGATCCGACCACGGGCCTCACACTGCCGACCGAGACGCCGCCGCTGGATCCGGGCGCCGCGCAGAATATGCAGGATCGCAAGCTCGCTTTCGTCAACGCCGCCGTCGATCGGCGCACGGTTACGCCCGATCGCGTGCAAGAGAAAGCGTCGCCGTACGTCGTGCAGGCCGGCACGGTCATCCCGGCGGCGTTGATTACCGGGATCAAATCCGATTTGCCCGGAACGATCACCGCCCAAGTGACGGAGCAGGTTTACGACACCCCGACCGGCAAACAGCTTCTCATCCCGCAGGGCGCGCGGCTGATCGGCCAGTACGACAGCCAGGTCGCATTCGGGCAGTCGCGCGTGCTGCTCGTCTGGAATCGCATCATCATGCCCAACGGCACCTCGATCGTGCTGGAAAGGCAGCAGGGCGCCGACGCGGAAGGCTATTCCGGTCTCGAGGACGACGTCGACTATCATTGGGGGCAGCTCTTCAGAGCGGCGATCCTCTCGACCTTACTCGGCGTCGGCACCGAGATCGGCGCAAGCAACAACGAGAATGAAATCGCCCGCGCGATCCGCCAGAGCAGCCAGGACACTGCTTCCGATGTCGGACGCCAGCTCATCCGCCGCCAGCTCAACATCCAGCCGACGCTCACCATCAGGCCGGGCTTTCCTGTGCGCGTGATCGTCAATCGAGACCTGATATTGCAGCCCTATGGGGCGGCGAAGGAGCCGTCATGACCAAGCTCAGGCTATCCGCTATCCCCGACGACCGACCAGTCAAGATCACGGTCGAACTGCCGGCCGCCGTCCATCGCGATCTCGTCGTCTATGCGGAGATCCTCGCCCGGTCCAACGGCGACACGCCGCCGCCTGACCCTGCCAAGCTGATTGCGCCTATGCTCCAGCGCTTTATGGCAGTGGATAAGGGATTTCGGAAGGCGAGAAGGCCGCTGTTGTCTTCCAATCGCTAATCCGGTCTGCGATCTCCCATCGCTCTCTTGATGACCGCATAGATTCTCTTGTCACCGAGCTGCGCGACATTGAAACGCAAGAAAGACGTCGCCGACTGAGAGACGCTGAAGACGTTCCCCGGCGCGAGTACGACCTTCTCCTCCATGCATCGTCGGGCGATCGCTGCCGAGTCGTGGCCATCAGGGAGGCGGCACCAAAGATAGAATCCTCCGCGCGGCATGATCCAAGGAGCGAGGCCGAGTGGCGCCAGCCGCTCTGTCGCCTCCTTCCTGGCTCGTGTCAGACGTTGGCGAACCTCGTCCATGTGTTTGCGATAGGTCCCGCCGGCTAGAACGTTGGCGATGAGTTCGGTCGCAACCGGGCTCGGTCCACCGAAGCTCGTAGCGACCTGGAGGTCGACCAAGCTCTCGATCCAGTCTGGCCGAGCGGCGATATAGCCACAGCGCACCGAGGCAGAGAGCGTCTTGGAGAAACTGCCGATCCTGATGACGCGGCTGAGGCCGTCGAGAATGGCGAGACGCGGCGATAAGGCCGGCTCGAAATCGGCGAAGATGTCGTCCTCGACGATCGTCAGGCCGTGGGCAGCGGCCGCGCTCAGCAGGCGATGCGCGGTCTGCGGAGAGATGCTGGCGCCGGTCGGATTGTGAAGGGCCGAGTTGGTGATGTAGAGGCGCGGATGGTCGTCGATAAGCGCCTGTTCGAAGGCCGTTGTGTCCGGTCCCGTCAGCGTAAAGGGAACGCCGACCATCCTGACCTGATGCGCGCGCAGCAGCGCCTGAAAGTTGAAGTAGCAGGGATCGTCGACGAGAACGGTATCGCCAGGTCGCAACAGCAAACGACATATCAGATCGATGGCCTGCGTCCCCGAGGCTGTCAGCATGATCTGAGGCTGTCAGCATGATCTGGTCGGGTGTGGCTGTGATGCCCTCATCGGCAAACCGGCCGAGCAGCAGGCGACGGAAGGCGAGTGAGCCGCGCGTGCTGCCGTAGTCAGCCAGCACCGTGTCATGGGTCCGGGCGAGCGCCCGCAATCCCTTCCGTAGCGCGTCATTCGGCATCCAGTCGGCCGGGAGCCAGCCGCAGCCCGGCTTGAGGAAGGTCGCATCGGCGTCGAGCGACTGCCGCGAAACCCAGAAGGGGTCGACATCGCGTTCGCGTGACGGCCCCATTTCGGTCAAGGCCATCGGCGGCAGATCTGCACCGGTGACATAAAAGCCCGAGCCTCGCCGCGCGTGGATAATGCCTTCGGCTACGAGGCGATCATACGCCTCGACCACGGTGGATGGTGAGACGCCCATCGTCTCGGCGAAGCGGCGAACCGAGGGCAAGCGGTCTCCGGGGCCGAGCGTGCGGTTTGCGATCTTGGCCCGGACAGCGTCCATCAGCTCTTCCGTCCGCGTCATCTGTCCGCCACGCGATCTGCCCTCGGCCAATTGTATAGGTTGCTGCATCCATACAGATTACAAGAATTGTATTCCACCGTTCCTGTCCGCACCAGCCGACGACCGCTAGTGCAAGGCTCACGGAAAGCGAGGGCACATGGAACGAACGACCGCGGGTTGGGGAAGCGGGCTCCTGGGTGTGATTATCTTCAGCGGGTCGTTGCCGGCCACGCGCGTCGCTGTCGCGGATTTCTCGCCGATGTTCCTCACATCCGCGCGCGCGGCGATCGCTGCATTGGTGGGGACGGTGTTCCTGTTGGCATTCCGTCAGGCACGCCCCGCGCGCAGCGATATTTTCCCGCTCATAATCGTGGCGCTTGGCGTCGTTGTGGGATTCCCTCTGCTGACCGCGCTCGCGCTTCAGCACATCACAGCGGCGCACTCGATCGTCTTCATTGGCCTGCTGCCGCTCGCGACGGCGATCTTTGGCGTCCTGCGCGGCGGGGAGCGCCCGAAGCCCGCCTTCTGGCTGTTCTCGATCGTCGGAGCTGCGACGGTCGCGGGCTTCGCGCTGTCCCGAAGCGATGGCGGATCGCTCGCGGGCGACCTTCTGATGATCGCCGCCATTCTGCTCTGCGGGCTCGGCTATGCCGAAGGCGCGACGCTCTCGCGTCGAATCGGTGGTTGGCAGGTCATCTCATGGGCCTTGTTGCTGTCGCTGCCTGTGATGGCAGTCATTACCTTGTTTACTCTTCCGAGTAGCTGGAGCGGCATCGGTGCGCCTGCCTGGATCAGCCTCGCCTATGTCTCGATCTTCAGCATGCTTGTCGGGTTCGTCTTCTGGTATCGCGGCTTGGCGCTCGGCGGGATTGCGGGGGTTGGGCAGTTGCAGCTCTTGCAGCCCTTCTTCGGGCTGATCCTGGCGGCGGTGTTCCTTCACGAGCCGATCGCCTGGACCATGATCGCATCCACGGCCATTGTCGTGCTCAGCGTTGCCGGCGCGAAGCGCTTCGCCTGATCCTGGCCCGTCATACGGCTGGTAGTGATGGGCGTCCGATCGGGCGTCGTGGGTCAGAAAGCGACGGAGTTCGGCTGGGCAAAGCTCAATGACCAATATCAGGAGAAGCTGAAAACGCCGCGCGTCTCCTAGAACTTGCTACGTCGCATCAGTTGGTCGCAAATGGTGACGCAGGTATCGGGAGCGGTGCGAAGGATTGGCGATGAAGGCTTTAGTGGTTGGCGGTACCCGATTCATCGGTGCGCATGTCGTGCGACGTCTCCATGATGCTGGCGCGCAGGTCACAGCCTTTCATCGGGGTGCAAGCTCTAACCCGATCTTGCCGGAGATCGAACACGTTCTGGACCCCGGAGCGGAATATCCGATAACGGCATTTCCGGCTGAATTGCTGCGCGATTGGGATATCGTCGTCCACATGGTCGCAATGGGCGAGGCCGATGCAGAGGCCGCCGCCCGCTCATTCGCAGGCCGAACGAAGCGCCTTGTTCTCGTTTCGAGCTGCGATGTTTACCGGGCCTATGGACGCTTGATGAAAACAGAGCCGGGACCGCAAGAGGCGGTGCCTCTGCACGAGGAGACGCCGCTTCGCTCGGTTCTTTATCCCTATCGCGGCATGGAGGCGCAACTTGGCGCTTACGTCCATGACTACGACAAGATATTGGCTGAGCGCGCCGTGCAGAGCACACCCGGCCTCGACTGGACAATTATGCGCCTCCCCAAGGTCTATGGAGCGGAAGACAACGGAGATCTTTCGACCGTTTACGGCTTTGCAGGGGTGTCGGAGTGGCGTTGGACCCACGGTCATGTCGAGAACGTTGCCGCCGCAATCGTGGCGGCCGTATCCCGTCCGGAAGCGCGCAACGCGGTGTTCAATGTCGGAGAGGCCGTCACCCCGACCATGGGCGAGCGGCTGGCGTCATTGCCGGCCCGAGGCGATGAGCCGCCCGTTCCGCCGCCGTTTGATTATCGACAGCACCTTGTCCTCGACACCGGGAAACTCCGTGCGGAGCTTGGCTACACCGATGTTGTCGATGAAAGAGCAGCTATGGCCGAGCTTGCTGTTGCGTCTGCATTGCGAAAGTGCCTTTGAGTGGAGGACGCCGGCGAGGCAATCCCCAAGGATCGGCAAAGTCGTTGTTGCCGTGGCTAGCGAGCCGCTCGTGTACGGAATAGACTCGACGGTCTCGAATTCAGATGTCCGATGACAGACATGCTGTGATTCCAGGACATCACGCGCGGCGGGGCCTTGTCAGTGAACAAATACCATATTGAATTGACAGCGCCCGAGCGCGCGATACTCGAAAAGATCGATCTTCGGGTGTCGCATCGCCATCATGATGAGGGGCATGCCGCCTACAAGGCGAACAAGGAACCGATTTTGGCGTTGTTGACTTCGCTAAGCAGCCGGAAGGCTGTTCCTGCGCAACGGCTCAGCTATTGGAACGATCCCCGCTACAACTACGGCCGCATCAAAGCGTCCCGCAAAGGGCTGTTCGAGCGGAACGGCTGCACGGGCGCCGACATCTACACTCATCCGCATTTCATCCCGTATCTGCGGTATTTCCTGTTCGGCGCGGACCTTCTGGCGGCGGTGATTGCCAGCTTCGAGGAGAAGGTGGGAAATCCGCAGTGGGTCACGTCGAGCGATATCGTGCCGATCGGAAAGTGCGCGCGCGACCTCACGCGTCAGAATCGCCTCGACGTCTCCGAGGCGCCGGATGAATTCTTCAAGCTCTGCCTTGATATGGGCCTCAGCCTTGGCATCGCGGAAAGCGTGATGCGGTCGGTGAAGCAAATCCGCTAAGGGGCGCTGAAACGAGAGGGGCTTGGCTTGGATCACATGATGAAGCGATGCGGCTGATGCATGAGCCTGAGATGAACGCAGCGGATTCGACCCTGACCTATGTCGATGCGGAGGCTCTGAAGCGTTTGGCTCAGGGCCTTACCTTCGATTTGCCGCGGTGCGCGCAGGTGTTGGATGGCGCGTTGATCTCCCTCAACGAGCAGACTGGCTTGCCCGATAGGATGCTTGCCTGGATTCGCGCGGGCGGCCTCATGAGCGGGACGGGGCCAGTGGAGCGCCGAGGGCGAATCATCGTTGACATCACGCAGACGATGAATGCTGACCGCCAGCAGGGATACTTCGCCACGGTCCTCTGCAAGAGCGACGAGCGGGAGTCCGCGCCCGTGGCCTTCTTCTCCATGCACTCGCCCACGCTGGACGTGCCGATGCGTGTCGAGGTGCCGTTGCGCGCCCTGATGGTAGGCAACCCGCCGCTAGCCGGGAGCTACACGCTCTATGTCCATGCGCTGATGACTAGCCTCGGCGAGACCTATGTCTATTACGGCATCACCAAGCGGGGCTGGAGCATCCGCTTCAACGAGCATACGCGGGCCGCCGTCGCCCAGAGGTCGAAGCGACTGCTGGCGCGCAAGCTCGATGAGCTGATTGATGCACGCGCGGCCGAACTGTCCGGGCGCGGGGACGATCGGGCGAAGCTGGCCGGCATCATCTCCGCCGTCTGTGGGACCGGCATGTCGCGCGAGGCCGCGCTCGCGGCCGAAGAGCGCATGGTGGACAAGTACAGCCTGGCCTCCAAGCATCCATACGGGCTAAACATGATCCCCGGCGGCCTCGCGGGATTGAGCCACATCCGCAACTTCCTGCGCGATCGGTAACCGGTCATGCCGCGCCACATCTTATTTTCCTGGCAGAGCGACACACCCAATCGGGTCGGACGATCGCTGATCTAAACCTGTCTCGAGCGGGCGATCAGTGTGCTGCAGGCCGATGCCGACATCGATCTGGCGGATCGGAACATCGCGGTCGACCGGGATACCTTGGACGTGCCCGGATGACCGCCGATCATGGAACCATCTTCGGCAAGATCGATCGTGCGGCCGTTTTCCTGTCGGACCTGACCTATGTGGTAGAGCGCGCCGGAGGCGGGCGCCCCCCCAATCCCAATGTTTGCCATCGGGGGAAGGGCTTGATCATTGTTCGGCTCTCCCCGGTTTGTGTCCCGCGCTCTAGATGAGGAAGGGTTGGCGCGGACCGGGCCATTCGTCGGCTTCCATCTGGAGCGCGCGATCAGCGCTGGCGATGCGTCGCAGGCTCGATGCGGCGATGAACTGCACTCCCAAAGCGAGCTTGACCACTTGCAGCCGCTTCAATCCGGCCGGCTTGTATCGGCTTTCGACATAGGGCGGCAGAGCGCTAACGACGGCTTGAACGTATGGGTCATCGCGGTGCTGGCGCGCGTTCGCCATGCGGCGGGCAAGCGACGACAGATTATGGCCGTCCTTGCCCTTTCTGAAGGAATCCGGGTCGACGCCGTCCCAGACAAGGGCCGCCTTCATTGAGAGTTCGGCCACCATGCAGATGGGCTGGATCACTGAGTCATGGCTGAACGTCGTCGGGAGAGTGTTCGCCACATCTTCAAGATTCGACCGCGCCATGCGCCAAAGCGTGACGGCCGCCTGATTTCTCTGTTCGACTTCATTCAAGCCATTGGTGAGATCGTGAAGATCGGCGACCGCAAGGGCAACCTCGCCGGCGATCGCTCGATCCTGCCTGCACCAGTTCCACCATTCTTCGGCACTCGAAAAGCCCGCTATCTGCCAGAGCTGGAGCGACACTTGGCCGAACACGACCGGGAAGGTGAGCTTGCGGACCTGATCGACGGACGCGGCGAAACCGATGCCAGCTCCTGGCCAGCTCGCATCGACTTCTGGGACCATAGCGGCATAAGCGTCCATGATCCGTTTGACTTCAGGGTTTCCGCCGGCGCCCATGACGAAGGTGGAACCGAGAAGCTCCATTGCGGCACGGAATGGCCGCTGATGAACGTGGATACCTTCCTCCGCGTATTTCAGGTCGAGCCGGCGCAGATCGTCCAACGTCCATGCGGTCATGCGCGATTTTCCTTCTTTGCGGATTTCAGGTTTCCGTATGTTCGGAAAGCCGCCTTTGCGATGAGACGACGGTCGAAAGGGACAGACCCGCGATCTCAATTCATCCTCATTCGTAGGGGAGTTCCCCAAATAGCCCGATCATGAGATCGCCATCGTAGAGGGAAAATGGAATCTCGACATAGTGGTCGCGATGGCGCGGCAAGGCGCGTCCATCGTTCGGGCCGTTCTTGGTGTGCCCCCGAACGTGCTCACCACTTTCCTTGATGTAGGGCAGCACAACGAGGCGGCCGTGGTTGGTGGAGAGGATCGTGCCTTCCTTCCAAATTGCCGCGCCTTCGGACTCGCGCGTCGACGATGTTTCCTTGACCTGCCAGCCGATACCGCCATCCGGCTCGTACCAGAAGACGATGCCGTTTGATACTAGCGCACGTTCGCCTCGGGCAAGAGCTTCGGCGAGTATCCGTTGCACGCTCGCGAGCTGGAGCAATTGATTGGCGCGGGGCAGAAGGATCTGTCTGATCTTAGCCTTCGTCTTTCCCCAATGGGTGCTGGCGCTCAGACCAAAGCCATTAGCGATCTTTGCGCGTTCTGCGATCTGTGCGGCTCTTTCGCCGGCATGATAGGGCTTCGACCAAACGTCATCCGGGCCTAAATATAGAAGGACGTAGCGCCATCGGTTGTTGGAGCGCCCGACCTTGACTACTCTCAGATACGGCATTTTGCTCAGTAGTTCTGCAAGCTCCTGACGATAACGCTCGGAGTCCGGCGCGAGCTTCAGGGTGGCGGCGTCCGGCCGCTCGTTATTGGTGTGACGGCGCAAGGCTTCGACCAACATCAGCACTTCTTCGTCTTGCAGACGCTGCTTGGCCTGCAGGGCCTTGTCGATCTTGAGTTCAAGCGATCGCTTGAGAACAGGGTCCATCGCACGCGCTGAGAGTGCCTGCCGTAAAGTTGGATTGAGTGCATTGGCGGCCGCGAAGGCAGTTTCGCGATCGGGATACCGGTCGGCAAAGACCGTGTCATTGTCTCCCGGCACCATGCGCTCACGCCAGATCGGCGCGAGCTCGCCCTTGTCGATGAGCTCCTGCATCAACCAACGCTCGAACAAGGGACGGTAGTGGGGCCAGACGGCCAGGACGACATCAGATGCCCGTTTTAGCTCCGACCATTTCAACATGAAGGAGCACCTCCGACGCGAGATGCCATGTTCTGAAGCTTCATCATCATGCGGCCTTCTCCTGCCGCGACTGGATATCGGCGATCCATTTTTCTAGCGCCTCAATTTCAGCTTCGATCGCCGATGGCGTCGGCAGCCGCGGGTTGATCTCGCCAGGCTGACTGTGAAGGAGCGCCGAGCAGCGCCCGAACGCCTCGCGCATGGCGGCGCAATCAGTATCGGTGAGGACGGTGAGCTTGATGAGGCCCGTCGTGTCTACTTTTCGGGAGAGGCGGCGGATCACTGGCCCGACTGCTTCCTCGACGGCGCGTTCCCAAGTCGTGCGGAGCTGATCCTGGAAGGACGTCACCTCGCGGAGCCATTTCGCCTGATCGCCGCGTTCGTGATGGATTTTCACGTTGGAGAGGTGGGCCTTCATCCCGTCGATCACTTTGTCGAGCGGCATGACGTTGGCGGGCGGGTCCTGATGGCAGTAGCCCGCATTTTCAGTGCCGCGACTGATCAGGCGGTACGCCACCGGCGTCGCTTCCCGGTCCTTGGTCGGGCGGCAAGCTTCATCGAGGAGAAGCAGGAACGCCATATCATGGGTGAAGACGATCACTTGGCGGGTCTGGCCGGCCTCGGCCAATCGCGCGGCGACCTTGTCGCGATGCAAATGGTCGAGCGAGGAGACAGGATCGTCGAACACGATCGCTGACTGGGCATCGATGGTCGACAGCTCGGCGAGAAACGCGGCCAACGCGACGCAGCGATGCTCGCCTTCGCTCAGGACCTTGCCGACCGGCTCGTTCGGTTTGTTGATCAGCCGGACCTGAAAGAAGGGGACGCCGGCGGTGGTCTTGGCCTGCTGAAGCTCGATGGCGAGGCCCGCGACTCCGAGCCTGTCCACCTCGATCGCGAATCTCCCGCGCAGGCGGTTGGTGACGAGAGCTTGCGCGATACGGGCGCTCTGGGTCGTGATCTTGTTTGTGGCCGTGTCCTTGCTGGCTTTCTCGATCGCCTCGATGGCCTTGAGACGCTCGATCTGGGCAAGTACGTCGGCTTTCACCACGTCGAGCCATTTGCGGTCAGCGAGGCTATCGCGCTCGGCGATGAGTGCGGCGCGCTGCGGGGAATTGGCTTCCGACTGCAGGCCTTCGATACGCGTGGCGATGCCGCTGAGGGCGGTACGCAGCGGATCGAGCGAGATGGTCGCTGCGGGCGGAAGATCAGGCTGGGCCGCGAGGCTGTGGGTTCGCAGAATGGCACGCAGCCGCCAAGCGAGATGGAGTATCTCGCGACGAAGGGTGCTCGCGACTTCATCCTGGCCGACATCATCGCGGATCGTCGCAACGATCGCGACGAGGTCCTTCATCGAGAGGGCTTGCGACGAGACCTCTTCGAGCTTCTTGTCATACGCGTCTGCGGCTTCCTCTTCACGGCGCTTGCTCTCGTCTTGCACGAAAGCCTCGAAGCTGCCGAGCCGCTTCGAGGCCTCCTCGGTGAGCGGCTGCTGGCAGAGGACACAATGGGCTCCAGTCCCGGTCACGGGGAAGGGCCGATCCGGATAGGCGGATGCGCGGGAATAATCCCGGGCCGCCTCCCACAAGGCTTTCCAGACGTCCGAGCCGATGTCGGGCAGTGGCTCATCGGCGAATAGGTTGGCGGAGGCGGCCGCGGCGGCGGAGCGCGCCGTTGCAAGGTGCGCATGGGCCTCGCGTAGCTCTGCCCGGCTTTCGTCCGTGGCGGCGGCCATGAGCCATTCGAGCCGCTCGATCGCCGACTTGATGCGGGCTTCCTGGCTCTGGAGCTGGCGAACCGTGCGCGCAGGATCGCTGGCCAGGTCGGCGTTGAGCGTTTGAAGCCGGGTTTCTTCTTCTGCGGTCAGGCCCGCGAGCTTGTCGACGGCCTCCTGCTTCGTCTTGCTCGACAGGCCCGCGATCAGCTTGCCGACGGGCGTCTCCGGTTTGCATTCGGGGTTCAGCAGGATCGCTGGTGTTTGCTCTTGGAGCGCTTTTATCTCGGCAGCCAGTTTGGCCTTCACATCCTGGCATGCTTGCGCGAGGCCGGCGAGAATCCGGAGCGGCAGCGGCGTATAGGCGAGATCGTTGGTGTTTTCGACATGGACATTGGCAGTGCGCGAGTCGAAGACACTGACGGCCGATAACATTGGATCGGGCGCGTTTCCCTGCGCCCAGGATGCGCTTCGCTTCTGTCCGCCGATGAAGAAGTCGACGCTGGCAGCCGGGGTGCCGGAGCCGGCCGCATAGATGTTGGGAAGGATCGCGTCGCCCTTCGGCGAGCGCGCCCGGCAGAGTTGCTTGAGGACGCGAGCGTAGCCAGATTTGCCAGCGCCATTGTCGCCGTAAATGATGGTCAGGCCCGTTTTACCGAACGAGAGGCGTTCTCCGGGCGCCAGCGCGTTGACATGCGACAGGCTGTGAAGAGCGCCGAGGCTAACGACAGCGTGGCTCGCTGCAGGATCCCTGATGTGGCTCGCGTCGAGCGGAACGGCTGTCGCGTCGCCCTTGCAAATCGTGACCAGGGCCGTGATATCGGCTGCCTCCAGCTTGGTCTGGCTACACAGCCGGCGCAGCGCGTCGCGTTGCCATGCCGGCAGGTCTGCCGACCATTTAAGGATGTCGGCGAGCGCCGCCGCCTCATTCGAGAGATCGTTTTCCTGCGCTTCCATCTTTGCCCCCTGATCGTGCCGCGTCTGGCGTCGGCTGTTTCCCCATGGTCCTTATGTTCGGTGGTTACCTGTCAGGTGCCGCCTCTGATGCGTCGTTCCTGACCGAGCGGCACGATCCAGCCGCCGGCGCGGTCAGGCCGAGCAAATTCATCCGGATGCACCGTCTGGGTCAGGCGAATACGCACAGCCTGCGGCTCTGCGTCGATGGCCGCGCGGATGAGGTCGCGCTCGATCCCAACGAAGACCGGCCTGAGGTTGAGGCGGGCGAGCGCCTCCTGATCGGCCGGGGCGGCGTCTGTGATCGGCCCCGCACGCGTGACGATGCCGCCGATCAGCCCGCCAATGGCAGTTGCTTTCTCCACCTCCCTTACCGGAGCGGCATCCAGGAGGGGCCTGGCGCGTCCGAGGTCTTCTTGGAGCCTGCGTGCAAATGGCTGGTGGGTGATGCGGCGCAGCACTCCGGCCAGCTCGGCGTGGCCGAGCGGCTTGATTAAATTGGCGATGTGCAGGCGCAGAAGTCCGATGAAGAGCGCATCCTTCTCCTGGGGATCGATAGGCTCGCCTTCGTCGATCGGATCGCGAACCGAGAGGTGGGCTTCGGTCGGGCCTGCCGCAGCCATGCCCCAGCGGGTTGCGATCGCAATGCGCTTCACCGTGACCTTGCGGCCTTGTGCGGTGATCTCGATCCGTCCGGCTTGCGTCCACGCGCGGTCCAGCGCTTTCGCCGGGCCTCCGACATCGTGACAGCCTTTTGCTTCGGCCACCGTTAGGGACGACAGATCGGCGGCGCAAGCGATCCAGTCGGGTAGATCGCCACGCGATAGGCGCGCGACCTTGACCCGCCGGCGACGATCGAGATCGATCGTTCGGCTGCCGAGATGGGCGAAGATAGAGAGTTTGAAATAGCGCTCAAGATAGGCGCGAGCGACGAAGCGTCCGAACAGGCCGGACAGCGCGACTTTGACTTCACGCGCCTGTCCGAGCGGCTCCTTGAAGATGAACGGCGTTCCCACGCCGGTCGGTGCCAGCAATGCGTCGAGGATCGACCACGCACCGTAGGCGGCGCCGGGCGTTTGCAGCACTTCCCGAATGCCGGCATCCTCGATGTCTGAGACTTCCAGATCCACGGTGGCGCTGGCGATGGGGCTCGCTGTCGCTGGCTCGAAGCTGTGAAGGAATGTCCTCGTCATAGTGCCAGCGCCCGTTTGAGATCGTCGTGCTCGAAGGCGCTGGCCATGCGGTTGATCTCGGCGGAGCGGGCGCCGACCGCCTTGGCTGCATCGCGCCAGGCTGCGGTCACAGTCGCGACTTCTTTGATAATCGCGCGGGCTTGCGGCAGCGTGAGCGCGAAGAACTCCGACGCGGCTTCCAACAGATCAAGCGAGCAGGTACCTTCGTCGAGATTGATGTTCGTCGTCAGCACCCGCGCCTTGAGGTCGGTCGGAACAGGATTGAGGTCGTATGCCGGCGAGAGAGACCAACCTGCCTTTCCCAGCCACAGGAAACCGTGATTGCGGAGGTGGTCGTCGACATTGGAGATCAGCACGTTGAAGACGACACGCCGATAGAGGGCATGGGCGTCCGTCTTCCCCTGGGCGCCGTGTTGAGCAAGAGCATCGACGATCTCCGGGTAGCTGCCGCGCTCGCCGTCCTTGGCGCCCATCATCGCCATCGCCGACAGGAATGGGATGCGGATCGCCCCATCGCGGTCGAAGCGTCGCGACAACATGACCGCCTTGCCGGCGACGTCGATCAGCTCGTGCTGAGGAGTGGCGATACCTGCCTGGTCGGCGAGCCGCATTGCGATCTCTTCCCAGGTCTCCATGCTGTAGTCGTCGGTTTCTTTCGGGAATTTTGCGATGGAGAGGTGGCCATGTTGGTCGATGACTGACGCCTTCGGACGCGCGCCGCCCAGAGAGGAGCCGGGAGCAAAGATGAGTTGGAGGTCCTCATCCGTTTCCTCGTCACGGAGAATTCGCTCGGTGATTTGGAGCAACCGGCCAAGCTCGATCAGGGCTGGAACGCCGGCACGGATCGGTGCCTGGAAAACCTCGTCGCCAATCCAGCGGAAGCGGAGCGCGCCAAGCCGGGTCTCGTCGGCGACCCCCAGCAGGTAATCGCTTTCCGCGAGAGTGCGAACGGCGCGGCCTTCGCGTTCGGCGAGACGGCGCTCGGCGCGCTGCATGAGGCGGCGGCCCCAGGTATCCGGCGCCGAGTCGCCGATGGAGCCGAAAGTCGCCAGTCCCGCAGGAGGAGCGAAGGCGCCACGCGTCAGTGCAAGTGCTGGCTCCAGCGAGAAGCGATCCGGATCCTCAAGCCATGCACTATCGTACTCGAAGAGAATGGTCTCTGTGCCTCGGACGCGATTGCTCCTCGCCAGTCCGATCGGGTGCGTGCGGCCATCCAGATCGATATGGACCTCGAAGTCAGCCATTGCGGGACGGTCCGGTTGGCCGCTTGAGATGGACGTGTTTGGGCAGATCGGCGCTGGCCAGCGCCTGTCCGACGCTGTCGTTGCTGATGTCGGCGACCTGGCTTAGGCCGTCGAGCAGACCGAGCGCCTGCAGGACGCTGGCATAGATGCCGATGCTGACGTTGGTATCTCCGGCTTCGACTTTTTGCAGGGTCGAGCGGGACGTGAAAGCGCGTTCGGCCACGACTGCCATCGGCAGCCGTCGGCGCCGACGGGCATCGTGGATGTCCGACCCAAGCTTACGCAGTGCCCG
>NZ_LJIC01000090.1 GCF_001295845.1 Rhodopseudomonas sp. AAP120
CATCCGGGCGGCCCGGTGATCGCCGCGGGCTCGACCGGCTCGATGCCGGCGACCGCGCGGCTGCTGCACGCCATCGCCGGACTGCCGCACGGCGCCGTGGTGTTGCCGGGGCTCGACATGGAGCTCGACGATGCGGCGTGGGACCTGATCGAAGGCACGCGCGACAAGCAGGGCAAGCAGCTTGCGCCGCCTTCGCCGAACCATCCGCAGTTCGCGCTCCACGGCCTGCTGACGCGGATGGGCCTGCGGCGCCGCGATGTCCGGCGACTCGGAGTCAGCGCGCGGCCTGGCCGCGAAGTGCTCGCCTCCGAAGCGATGCGGCCGTCGTCGGCGACCGCGGTGTGGCACGATCGGCTGGCCGATCCGCGGGTCGAGCATCTGATCGAAGCCGGCACCGATAAGCTCACGCTGATCGAGGCGCCGAATTCGGAGATCGAGGCGCTGGCGATCGCAGTGGCGCTCCGCGAGGCGACCGAACTCGGCCGCACCGCCGCGCTGGTGACGCCGGATCGCGCGCTGGCGCGCCGCGTCGTCGCCGCGCTCGGGCGCTGGAATCTGCCGGTCGACGATTCCGGCGGCGATTCGCTGATGGACACCCAGGCGGGCATTTTCGCACGGCTCGCCGCAGAGACGGCGCTGCACGGCTGCGAGCCGCCGACGCTGCTGGCGCTGCTGAAACATCCGCTGCTGCGGCTCGGCCGCGTCGCCCACGGCTGGCGCGCCGCGATCGAAACGCTGGAGCTGGCGCTGCTGCGCGGCACCCGGCCGTCGCCCGGCTGCGAAGGGCTGCTGAAGGACTATGCGACGTTCCGCGCCGAACTCGGCAAGCTGAAGCGCGGCGAACTCAGCGCGCTGCATGCGTCCGAGCCGCGCGCACGGCTCGGCGACGACGCGCTCGAGGCCGCGCAGGTGTTGATCGGCGAACTACGCGCTGCACTGTTGCCGCTGGAGAGCGTCGGCGCCGACCCGCTCGACCTCTGCGTGTTCGGCCAGCGGCATCGCGAGGTGCTGACCGCGCTGTCGACCGATGCGGATGGCATCGCCGTCGCGTTCGAAGGCCAGCAGGGTTCGGCGCTGCTGCGCGCGTTCGATGATCTCGCCGAGGTCGAGCCCAGCGCCGGCGTGCCGGTGCCGCCGCACGACTATCCGGACGTGTTCGAGACCGCGTTCGGCGACATCACCGTGCGCCGCCCCGAACTCGCCGAAGCGGCGCTGCGGATCTACGGCCCGCTCGAAGCGCGTCTCACCACGCACGACCGCGTCATTCTCGGCGGCCTGGTCGAAGGCGTCTGGCCGCCGGCGCCGCGGATCGATCCGTGGTTGTCGCGGCCGATGCGCCACGAACTCGGTCTCGACCTTCCCGAGCGCCGCATCGGCCTGTCGGCGCACGACTTCGCGCAGGCGCTCGGCGCCGACGAAGTGATCCTGACCCATGCCAACAAGGTCGGCGGCGCGCCGGCGGTGGTGTCGCGGTTTCTGCACCGGCTCGAAGCGGTCGCCGGCAAGACGCGCTGGAGTACGCTGAAGCAGCGCGGGCAAATGTACCTCGACTACGCGCAAGCGCTCGATCGCCCCGCCGAGGTCAAGCCGATCGCGCAGCCGGCGCCGAAGCCGCCGCGCGAGGCGCGGCCGCTCAAACTGTCGGTCACCGCGATCGAGGACTGGCTGCGCGATCCCTATACGATCTACGCCAAATACATTCTCGGCCTGTCGCCGCTCGATCCGGTCGACATGCCGCTGTCGGCGGCCGATCGCGGCTCGGCGATCCACGAGGCGCTCGGCGAATTCACCGAGCGCTTTGCCGACGCATTGCCGGACGATCCGGCGCAGGTGCTGCGCGACATCGGCGCCAGGCATTTCGCGCCGCTGATGGATCATCCCGAGGCGCGCGCGCTGTGGTGGCCGCGCTTTTTGCGCGTCGCCGGCTGGTTCGCCAATTGGGAGCAGGACCGCCGTCCGCATCTGCGCCATGTCATCGCCGAGCGCAGCGGCTCGCTGTCGATCCCGCTCGACGGCGGCCGCAACTTCGTGCTGTCGGCGCGAGCCGACCGCATCGAGCATCGCGCCGACGGCAACTACGCGATCCTCGACTACAAGACCGGCAACCCGCCGACCGGCAAGCAGGTCCGGATGGGCCTGTCGCCGCAGCTGACGCTGGAAGCCGCGATCCTGCGCGCCGGCGGTTTCGACGGCATCGATGCCGGCGCGTCGGTCGCCGAACTCACTTACGTCAAGCTCAGCGGCAACTCGCCGCCCGGCGACGAGCGCGTGCTGGAACTGAAGATCGAACGCAAGGACGAGCCGCAGGAGCCCGATGACGCCGCGGCCGAGGCGCTGGCCAAGCTCACCGGGCTGATCCGCCGTTTCGACGACGCGGCGCAGCCGTATCACGCGCTGGTGCTGTCGATGTGGGCGCAGCGCTATGGCCGCTACGACGATCTGGCGCGGATCAAGGAATGGTCGGCGGCCGGCGGCGCGGGAGACGGCGCATGAGCGGGCCGCGGATCATTCCCGAGCAGGCGCGCGAGCGGCAGATCCTGGCGTCCGATCCGAGTGCCTCGGTGTTCGTCTCCGCCAACGCCGGCTCGGGCAAGACGCATGTGCTGGTCCAGCGCGTGATCCGTCTGTTGCTCGACGGCGTGCCGCCGGAGCGCATCCTGTGTATCACCTTTACCAAGGCGGCGGCCGCCAACATGGCGGAGCGGGTGTTCACCACGCTCGGCCGCTGGGTGACGCTGGACGATGACCAGCTCGCCGACGCGATCCGCCAGACCGGGATCAAGTCGGTCGGTTCTTCTCTTCTCGCGCAAGCGCGAAAATTGTTCGCCTGCGCGTTGGAGACGCCGGGTGGGCTGAAGGTGCAGACCATTCACGCGCTGTGCACGCGGCTGCTGCAGCAGTTTCCATTCGAGGCCAACGTGCCGGCGCGGTTCACCGTGCTGGACGATCGCGACCAGGCCGAGCTGATGCAGCGCGCCAGCCTCGCGGTGCTGCTGCAGGCCGCGGCGGCGCCGGACAGCGCGGCCGGCCAGGCGCTGGCGCTGGCGATGACCAGCGCGGCCGATATCACCTTCCGTGAGGTGGTGCAGGAAGCCTGCATGAGCCGCGACCGCTTCCTCGGCTGGATCGCGCAGGCCGGCGGCGTCGACGGCGCGATGGCGCAGTTATCAAGAACGCTCGGCGTCGATCCCGCTGATAGTTGCGCCGACGTCGATCGCGACATCGTCGACGGCCCGTATCTGCCGCGGGTCCGCTGGGCCGACAGTGCGGCCGTTTTCGACGGCGGCAGCAAGACCGATCTGGATCAGGCGCAGCGGCTGCGCGACGCGCTGGCGGCGAGCGATACGGCGCAGCTCGAGAAGTATCTCGAGCTGTTCTTCACCAAGGAAGCCAAGCTGCGCAAAAGCTTCGCGACCAAGAAGATTTCCGATCCGATGCCCGGCTTCGCCGAGGATCTGAAGCGCGAGGGCGAGCGGCTCGAAGGCCTGCTGGAGCGCCGCCGCGCGCTGTTAACGCGCGAGCGCACGCGGGCGCTGCTGGTGATCGCCGCTGACGTCGCCGGCCGCATCGCGCAGGAGAAGCAGGAGCGCGGCCTGCTCGATTACGACGACCTGATCGACAAGACGCTGCAGATGCTCGACAGCGGCGCGTCGAGCTGGGTGCATTTCAAGCTCGATCGCGGCGTCGATCATGTGCTGATCGACGAGGCGCAGGACACCAGCCCGAAGCAATGGGACATCGTCGCGCATCTGATCGCCGAGTTCACCGCCGGCGAGGGCGCGCGCGACGGCATCCGGCGCACCGTGTTCGCGGTGGGCGACGAGAAACAGTCGATCTTTTCGTTCCAGGGCGCGGTGCCGAAGGAGTTCGCCGAGCGCCGCGACCTGCTGCAGCGCCGTTTCCACGGCGCCGGGCTGACCTTCGAGAAGGTCAGCTTCAACTACTCGTTCCGCTCCGGCGCCACCATTCTGCACTCGGTCGATCACGTCTTCCGCGATCCCGAGATCTATCGCAGCATCCACGCCGATACGAGCTACCCGCTGCACCAGGCGCTCAACGACGCCGGCCCCAGCCTGATCGATCTGTGGCCGCTGGAACTACCCGACGAGAAGCAGTCGATGGAAGGCTGGCGCGCGCCGTTCGATGCGGTGTCGGAGACCAGCCCTGAGGTGCGGCTCGCCGACAAGGTGCGGGCTGAGATCGCCGCACTGATTGCGGACGGCACCATGACCGGTCCGGTCGGCGCGCGGCGTCGGCTCAGCTATGGCGACGTGCTGATCCTGGTGCGGCGTCGCGGCTCGGCGTTCGATGCGGTGATCCAGGCGTTGAAGCGCGGCGGCATTCCGGTCGCCGGCGCCGACCGGCTGAAGCTGACCGAGCATATCGCGATCATCGACCTGATGAATCTCGCCGACGCGCTGCTGCTGCCGCAGGACGATCTGGCGCTGGCGGTGGCGCTGAAGAGCCCGCTGTTCGGCCTCGACGACGACGATCTGTTCCGGCTGGCCTGGCGCCGCAAGGGCTCGCTGCGCGCGGCGCTGCGCGACAAGGCGGCGGGCGATACGAAACTAACCGTGGTGCAGCAGCGCCTCGACGCCTGCGCGGCGCGGGCGCTCGGCGATACGCCGTTCGGCTTCTACGCCTGGCTGCTCGGCGGCGACGGCGCGCGCGACAGCGGCCGCGCCCGCATCCTGCGCCGGCTCGGCCCGGAGGCCAACGACGCGCTCGACGAGTTTCTTGAACTGGCGCTCGCCTACGAGCAGAAGCAGGCGCCGTCGCTGCAGGGCTTCATGGCGTGGCTGCGCGCGGCCGATACCGAGATCAAGCGCGACATGGAAATCTCGCGCGACGAAGTCCGGGTGATGACCGTGCACGGCGCCAAGGGACTCGAAGCGCCGGTGGTGTTCCTGGTCGATACCACGTCGTCGCCGGCCGACACCCAGCGGCTCAATCTGATCCGGCTGCCGGCCGGCAATGCGCAGCCCGGCGCGCCGTCCGCGATGGTGTGGGCCGGGCGCAAGGCGAACGATCCGCGCGTCGTCGAGCAGGCCCGCGCCGCGATGATCGCCGAGACCGAGGACGAGTATCGCCGGCTGCTCTACGTGGCGATGACCCGCGCGGCCGACCGGCTGATCGTCGGCGGCTGCATGCCGGGCAACCGCAACGACGTCCGCGCGCTGTCCTGGTACGATTTGATCAGCAAGGGACTGGAAAATTCGGGCCTCGCGATGCGCACCGTGCCGCCGCCGGACGGCGCAGTGAAGCGCTATTGCCGGCCTGAGGACGACGTCGTCGAAATGGTGACGCCGGCGGGTGAGGCGAAGGGCGACGCGGCGGCGGCGCTGACGCTGCCGGCCTGGCTGCATAAGCCCGCGCCGGCGCGGCGTGAGCCCGAGCCGCTGCTGCGGCCGTCCGACTCCGACGAGGCCGATGCACGCCGGCTGCGCCGCGGCGAATCCGACACCGAGCGCAAACGCGCCCTGCAGCGCGGCACGCTGGTGCACCGCCTGCTGCAATCGCTGCCGGACCTGCCGCCGGACGCGCGGCCCGGCGCCGCCACCCGCTTCCTCGCCCGCAACGCCGCTGACTGGGACGCCGGCGAGCGCGACGCGCTGGCCGCGCGGGTGCTGGAGGTGATCGGCGATCCGCGCTTCGCCGCGGTGTTCGCGCCCGGCAGCCGCGCGGAGGTGCCGATCGTCGGCCGGCTGCAGCGGCGCGGCGAGCCGGTGCTGGTTTCCGGCCAGATCGACCGGCTGGTGGTGACGCAGACCGATGTGTTGATCGTCGATTTCAAGACCAACCACGCCCCGCCGCGCAGCCTGGCCGAGGTGCCGCCTGCCTATCTGCGCCAGCTCGCGCTGTACCGCGCCGTGCTGGCCCGGCTTTATCCCCAGCGCAGCGTCCGGGCCGCCCTGCTGTGGACCGAAGTGCCTGACATCATGGAGCTTTCGGCGTCTGCGCTGGACGCGGAGCTGGCGGCCCTAACGGCCGCGTGAGCGTGCTTGACCCCGCCCCGGCGCATTCATACGTTCAATTCATCATCCGGGCGCGATTCCCTTACCGCCCTTATCCGCTCCCCCACGAGGTATCCCATGGCCGTAGGCAAGGTGTCTGACTCCGATTTCGAAGCTGAAGTTCTCAAGGCGCAGGGCCCTGTGGTGGTGGATTTCTGGGCCGAGTGGTGCGGCCCGTGCCGCATGATCGCGCCGGCGCTGGACGAGATTTCCGGCGCGATGGGCGACAAGGTGAAGATCGTCAAGCTCAACGTCGACGAGAGCCCGGTGACGGCCTCGAAGTACGGCGTGATGTCGATCCCGACGCTGATGATCTTCAAGGGCGGCGAAATGGCCTCCCGCCAGGTCGGCGCCGCGCCGAAGGCCAAGCTGCAGCAGTGGATCAGCTCGGCCGTCTGAACTCCGACGCCCGACGAACGTTTGCAACGGCCGGCTCACGCCGGCCGTTTTGCGTTTTGGAGGGTGGTGCGCGCTATGACACTGGCTCGGAGCCGAGTTACTTGCGCACGCACGCCGTGCCCGCGTCGCCCTCACCCTAGCCCTCTCCCGCAAGCGGGAGAGGGGACCGGCCGTGCTCGGCGCGAAGCGTCGTCGCCTGCCGCTCCCCTATCCTCGCGCACAGCGAGCTCCCTCTCCCGCTCTTGCGGGGGAGGGTTGGGGTGGGGGCGCCACGGGCACAGCGCTTGCGGCTTCTACCCATGAGCGCGGCCGTGCGAGGTCGAACGAAGTCTGCGAAAACCAAATCCGCCGCCCCGCTCGCGCCGATGGAGGCGCGGTCGGTCGATGCGATTCCCATCGGCGCGCAGTGGCAGTACGAGCCGAAATGGGACGGCTTTCGCTGCCTGATGGTGCGCAGCGGCGATGATGTCGCGCTGTGGTCGAAGTCCGGCGAGGATCTCACCCGCTACTTCCCGGAGTTAGTTGCGGCGGCCCTGAAGCTGAAGGCCGAGCGTTTCGTGCTCGACGGCGAGATCGTGGTGCCGCAGGGACGGACGTTCTCGTTCGACGCGCTGCTGCAGCGGATTCATCCGGCCGCGAGCCGCGTCAAAAAGCTCTCCTCGGAGACACCGGCGCTGCTGTTGGTGTTCGATCTGCTGGCGAGCCCGCGCGACGAGGCGCTCGGCGCGGAGCCGCTGTCTGAACGGCGCAAAGCGCTGGAATCCTTTGCCAAAGCGCAGTTCAAAGGCCACCCGACGTTCCGGCTGTCGCCGGTCACCACCAGCGACAAGCAGACGGCGAAATGGCTGGCGCAAGCCGGCGGCGGCTCCGACGGGGTGATCGCCAAGCGCCGCGACCTCGCGTATCAGTCCGGCAATCGCGACGGCATGCAGAAGATCAAGAAATTCCGCAGCGCCGATTGCGTCGTCGGCGGCTTCCGCTATGCCAGCGCCACGCTCGATGGCCGCAAGGTGGTCGGCTCGCTGCTGCTCGGGCTCTACGACAAAGCCGGCCTGCTGCATCACGTCGGCTTCACCTCGGCGCTGAAGCGCGCCGACAAGCCGGCGCTGACCGACAAGCTGGAAAAGCTGCCGGGCGAAGGCTTCACCGGCAATGCGCCGGGCGGGCCGAGCCGGTGGTCGACCGAGCGTTCGTCACAATGGCAGCCGCTCGCGCCCAAGCTGGTGGTCGAAGTCTGCTACGATCACTTCAGCGGCGACCGCTTCCGCCACGGCACGAGCTTACTGCGCTGGCGTCCCGACAAGGCACCGAAGCAATGCACGATGGATCAGCTCGCGCAGAAGCACATTGATCCGCTCAAGCTGCTGGCGTGACCCAACCGGTCGCCAACGTGTCGGCATAGGCCGCCATGCCGTTCTGCCGCGCCAGCGCCGCCATCGCCTGGTGATCATAGGGGGTCAGCCGGAAAGCGACCTGCCACGTGCCGTGCGCGCGGTCGATGATCGCGTAGCTGGCGTCGGGCGTGCCGGTCTGCATGCGATGCGGATAGGGCGTGCGGTCGCGATAGCCCGGGCAGCCGGCGCTGCCGGGGTTGACGATCAGGCGGCCGTCACTCAGCCGCACCGCGCGCGGAATGTGGGTGTGGGCGCACAGGATCAGCGACTGCGTCAGCCCTTCGGCATGGGCCTCGATCGCCGCCAGTTCCGACATCCGGATCGCGCCGTCCGGATTGACGGTTTCGAGCCAGTAGGTTTCGTCGTCGCCCGGCGTGGCGTGGCAGAGAAACACATCGTCGTTCAGCACGCGTGTGGCCGGCAGAGAGCGCAGCCAGTCGAGATGCGGTGTGCTCAGCTGATCGAACGCGATCTTGTCCCAGGCGCCCATCTGGTCGCGCGGGCGGTCGAACAGATAGCGGTCGTGATTGCCACGCACGACGTCGGCGTCGAGCGCCATCAGCATGTCGAGCGTCCGACGCGCGTCGAGCGGGCCGCTGGCCATGTCACCGAGGCAGACGATGCGATCGACGCCCTGAGCGCTGATGTCGGCCAGCACCGCCTCCAGCGCCGCGTAGTTGCTATGCATGTCGGCGATGGCGGCGATCCGCATGGTGGGTCCTCGTCATTTGTTGTTGTTAGCTCGGCGGCGTGCCGTTGAGGCTCAGCACGTGGCCGGCGAGATACAGCGAGCCGGTGATCAGGATACGCGGCGGCAACTCGTAGGCAAGCGATGCGATGCGCCGCAGCGCCGCCGGGACATCCTCGGCAAGCTCGACGCGCAGGCCGAGCGCGCGGCCGGCCTCGGCGAGGCGGTCCGGCGGCATCGCGCCGTCGCGGTCCGGGATCGGCACGACGATCAGATGCCGGGTCAGCCCGGTGAAGTTGGCGAGGAACGCGGCCGCGTCCTTGTTGGCCATCATGCCGGCGATCAGCACCAGCGGCCGCGACACGCGCTCTTCGAGATCGCCCAGCGCCGCGGCGGCGACGCGGCCGCCATCGGCGTTGTGAGCGCCGTCGAGCCACAGCTCGCAGCCCGCCGGCGCGTCGTCGAGCAGCTTGCCGGTGGTCAGCCGCTGCATCCGCGCCGGCCACTCGGCGGTGAGTAATCCCGCCTGATACGCGGCCTGATCGATGTTGAAGCGCGTCTGCGCCCGCAGCGTCGCGATCGCGAGGCCGGCATTGTCGATCTGGTGTCGTCCGAACAGTTTTGGCGCGGTGAGGTCGAGGAGGCCGCGTTCGTCCTGGTACGCGAGCCGGCCGTGTTCGATCTGCACGTGCCATTGCTGGCCGCAGGCGAACAGCGGCGCGCGCTGGCGCTTGGCTTCGCGCTCGATCACCGCCATCGCCGCATCGTCCTGCTCGGCGACGATCACCGGCGCGCCGCGGCGCAGGATGCCGGCCTTCTCGGCCGCGATGTCGGCGAGCGTGGGCCCGAGAAACTCGGTGTGGTCGATGCCGATCGGTGTCAGCACGCAGGCGAGCGGCTGCTCGATCACGTTGGTGGAGTCGAGCCGGCCGCCGAGGCCGACTTCGAGCAGCAATACGTCCGCCGGATGCTGCGCGAACAGCCAGAATGCCGCGACGGTTTCGATCTCGAACAGCGTGATCGGCGCGCCGGCATTGACGCGTTCGCAATGCGCCAGCGCCGCGGCGAGTTCGTCGTCGCTCACCAGCACGCCGCCGCCCGGCCGGCCGAGCCGGATGGTCTCGTTGACGCGCACCAGATGCGGCGAGGTGTAGGCGTGGACGCTGAGCCCGGCGGCTTCGAGGATGGCGCGCAGGAAGGCGAGGGTGGAGCCCTTGCCATTGGTGCCGGCGATGTGGATCACCGGCGGCAGCCTCTGTTCGGGATGGTCCAGCGCGGCCAGCAGCCGCTCGACGCGGCCGAGCGTCAGGTCGATGCGCGCGGGATGCAGTTTCGCGAGGCGCGCGCGCAATTCGTCGACCGAACCAGACGGCTGCGGGTCGGTGGCTGCGCTCACGCCTGCGGCGCAGCCGGGGGCGTCGCCTCGGGCGTCGTCGCCACGATCTCGGCCGCGGCGACGGGCTCCGCCGGCGGAGCGGCTTCGGCGGCGATTGCCGGGGCTTCGGTGGCGGGCAGCGGCGTCTTGGTCAGGATGCGGCACAGCCGCGCCAGGGTCGGGCGCAGATCGTGGCGATGCACCACCATGTCGACCATGCCGTGATCGCGCAGATATTCGGCGCGCTGGAAGCCGTCCGGCAGCTTCTCGCGAATGGTTTGTTCGATCACGCGGGCGCCGGCGAAGCCGATCAGAGCGCCGGGTTCGGCGAGCTGGATGTCGCCGAGCATCGCATAGGAGGCGGTGACGCCGCCGGTGGTCGGGTTGGTCAGCACCACGATGTAGGGCAGCTTGGCTTCGCGCAGCATCTGCACCGCGACGGTGGTGCGCGGCATCTGCATCAGCGACAGGATGCCTTCCTGCATCCGCGCGCCGCCGGAGGCCGCGAACATGATGAAGGGCGCGTGCTTCTCGACCGCCAGCTCCATGCCGCGGATGATCGCCTCACCGGCCGCCATCCCGAGCGAGCCGCCCATGAAGTCGAAGTCCTGCACGGCGGCGACGACGCCGTTGCCCTCAAGCTTGCCGAAGCCGACCTTCACGGCATCCTGCGCGCCGGTCTTGGTCCGCGCATCCTTGATGCGGTCGACGTATTTGCGCTCGTCGCGGAATTTCAGCGGGTCGGCGACGACCTCGGGCAGCGCGACGTCGTACCAGGTCTCGTTGTCGAAGATCGAACGCAGCCGGGCCAGCGCGCCCATCCGCATGTGATAGTTCGAGCCGGGAATGACGAACTGGTTCTGCTCGACGTCCTTGTAGAACACCAGCTGCCCGGTATCCGGACATTTGATCCACAAATTCTCCGGCGTTTCCCTCCGCAGCATGTTGCGGATCTTCGGACGGACGACGTTGGTCAACCAGTTCATCAGGGGACTCCGCGCGTCGCCGAACACGGCGTCGCTGGTTGATGGCATTGCCGGGATATGGCGGCGGATCCAGGCTCCGTCCAGACCATGCCCCGAATTGATAACTGCCTATTCGGCCGCTTGTTTGACGCCGCGGACGCCGGCGGCCAGCGAGGCCACCAGATCCGCCACCGCAGCGACGCTGCCCTCGCTTGCGCGATTGTCGGCGCCGAGGGTGGCCTTGAGCGCGTCGATCAGCGCCGTGCCGACCACCGCGCCGTCGGCCTGGGCGGCGATCGCGCCGGCGGCCTCCGGGGTGCGGATGCCGAAGCCGACGCAGACCGGCAGGTCGGTGTGGCGCTTGATCCGGGCCACCGCGTCCGCAACCGCGGTCGTATCGGCCGAGGCCGAGCCGGTGATGCCGGTGATCGACACGTAATAGACGAAGCCCGAGGTGTTGGCGAGCACCGCCGGCAACCGCTTTTCGTCGGTGGTCGGGGTGGCGAGGCGGATGAAGTTGAGCCCGGCCTTCATGGCCGGCAGGCACAGCTCCGCGTCTTCCTCGGGCGGCAGGTCGACGACGATGAGGCCGTCGACGCCGGCCGCCTTGGCGTCGATCAGAAACGCGTCGACGCCGTAGATGTAGATCGGATTGTAGTAGCCCATCAGCACGATCGGGGTCGTGGCGTCGCCCTCGCGGAAGTCGCGGACCAGCCCCAACGTCTTCTTCAGCGTGGTGCCGCCGTGCAGCGCGCGCAGGCCGGCGGCCTGGATCGCCGGGCCGTCGGCCATCGGATCGGTGAACGGCATGCCGATCTCGATGATGTCGGAGCCGGCGGCCGGCAGCGCCTTGATCACCTGCAGGCAAGTGGCGAGATCGGGATCGCCCGCCATCACGAAGGTGACGAGCGCCTTGCGGCCCTGCTGCTTCAGCTCGGCGAAGCGGGCGTCGATACGCGTCGTCATCAGAACTTGCCTCCAAGATGTTCGGCAACGGACGCGAGGTCCTTGTCGCCGCGGCCCGACATGTTCAGCACCATGACGTGATCCTTCGGCAGGATCGGCGCCAGGTCGGCGACCTTGGCGAGCGCGTGGCTCGGCTCCAGCGCCGGGATGATGCCTTCGAGGCGGCAGCACAGCTTGAATGCCTCGAGCGCTTCGGTGTCGGTCGCGGAGAGGAAGTTGACGCGGCCGACATCGTGCAGCCAGGCGTGCTCCGGCCCGATGCCCGGATAGTCGAGGCCGGCCGAGATCGAATGCGCTTCCTGGATCTGGCCGTCCTCGTCCATCAGCAAGTACGTGCGGTTGCCGTGCAGCACGCCGGGCTTGCCGCCGGCGATCGATGCGGCATGCAGCTTATCGAGGCCATGGCCAGCGGCTTCGACGCCGTAGATCGTCACGCCGGCGTCGTCGAGGAAGGGATGAAACAGCCCCATCGCGTTGGAGCCGCCGCCGATGCAGGCGATCAGCGAGTCCGGCAGGCGGCCTTCGATCTCCTGGATCTGCTCGCGCACTTCCTGACCGATCACCGCCTGGAAGTCGCGCACCATCATCGGGTAGGGATGCGGACCGGCGACGGTGCCGATGCAGTAGAAGGTGTCGTGCACGTTGGTGACCCAGTCGCGCAGCGCCTCGTTCATGGCGTCCTTCAGCGTGTTGGCGCCGGACGTGACGGGGCGGACTTCGGCGCCGAGCGCCTTCATGCGCAGCACGTTCGGCTCCTGCCGGGTGACGTCGACGGCGCCCATATAGACCACGCATTGCAGGCCGAACTTGGCGCACATCGTGGCGGTTGCGACGCCGTGCATGCCGGCGCCGGTCTCGGCGATGATGCGCGGCTTGCCCATGCGCTTGGCCAGCATGATCTGGCCGAGCACGTTGTTCACCTTGTGGGCGCCGGTGTGGTTGAGGTCTTCGCGCTTGAAGTAGATCTTGGCGCCGCCGAAATGCTCGGTCAGCCGCTCCGCGTAGTACAGCGGCGAGGGACGTCCGACATAGTGCTTGAGATGGCCGTCCATCTCGGCGCGGAATTGCGGATCGTCCTTGGCTTCGGCGTAAGCCTTTTCCAGATCGAGGATCAGCGGCATCAGCGTTTCGGCGACGAAGCGGCCGCCGAACAGGCCGAAGTGACCGCGTTCGTCGGGTCCGGATCGAAACGAGTTGGGCAGGATCGGATTCATATCAGGTCATCAACTCTTCGCTGGCGCGCGCGGCGCGGATGAAGCTGCGGATCATGTCGGGGTCCTTGGCGCCGGGCGCATGTTCGACACCGGAAGATACGTCGACGCCGCCGGCGCGGGTGACGCGCAGCGCCTCGGCGACGTTGTCGGCATGGATGCCGCCCGACACCATGAAGGGCAGCGCGAGATCGAGATCGCGCAGCAACTCCCAGTCGAACGGCGTGCCGAGGCCGCCCGGCCGGGTGGCGTCCTTGGGCGGGCGGGCGTCGAACAGGATGCGGTCGGCCGCGTCCGCATAGGCCGGCAGCACCGCGAGATCGGCGGCGGTCGCGACCGGGATCGCCTTCATCACCGGCAGGCCGAACATCTGCTTCAGCGCGCGGACCCGCTCCGGACTCTCGTGCCCGTGCAATTGCAAGAGATCGGGCCGCAGGATCTCGACGACGTCGCGGATCAGCGCGTCGCTGGCATCGACGGTCAGCGCCACCTTGGCGGCGCGGCCGGCGACCTGCTTGCCGAGATCGGCCGCGACGTCCAGCCCGACATGCCGCGGCGATGCCGGAAAGAACACGAAGCCGACCATGTCGGCGCCGGCCGCGACCGCCGCTTCGAGCGTGTCGCAGGTCGACAGGCCGCAGATTTTGACGACGACGGACATGGGTTTGCGATCAGGTTTCGGCCGGCGCGCAACGGGTGCCGGCAAGACGCCGGTGTTCTACACCGCCGCGCCGGCCTTGTCGCGCCTGCCGGCCGTGGAACTCTGGTCCAGCAGCATGCGGCGCGGCTCTGTCGCGGCCGGCGTCATGACGCTGGCGCGGAGATTGGCGAGCTGGGCTTTCGCCTCGATCGCCTCGGCCTGATGCCGACGCGCGGCGCGTCGCCACTTCGATTGGCGGAACCAGGTGGCGATGCCGCCGGCGATCACGCCGAGGATCGCGGTGCCGATGATCAGCACGAACAGCGGCAGCTGCACCGTGCCCATCGGATCGTTCGGCTCCAGCGGGTCGAACGACACGGTGACGAGATGGCGGTTGGCGACCGCGAACACGATGAAAATCAGTCCGAGCGGGATCAGCACCAGCGCCGTCAGAAACTTCTGCATGTCGTTCTCGCTCGTTTTGCCCAGCACGTGCTTGCCCAGCAAACGGGCGTCGCGTCACGCGTCGGTATCAGGATTCCCGGAGTCGCGATTCAAACGTTCGCGCATCTCCTTGCCCGTCTTGAAAAACGGCACGCTCTTCTGATCGACCGGAACGTGCGCGCCGGTGCGCGGATTGCGACCGGCGCGGGCAGGCCGGTGCTTCACCGAAAACGCGCCGAAGCCGCGCAACTCCACCCGATCGCCACGCGCCAGAGCTTCGACGATCTCGTCGAGGATCGCATTGACGATGTTTTCCACGTCCCGCTGATAAAGGTGCGGGTTGTGCTCGGCGATGCGCTGAACGAGTTCGGATTTAATCATCGAGGATGTGGTCCGTGCGTGCGGACCGCCATTTCCTTGAAAATACTGTGAACTGTCAAGACGCTAAATCAAATGAGCCTGGCCCGGCGAGGGGCGTTGGTGCGGCCCGAACGAGGCCGCTGCCGGGGCTTGAATACCGTGTGACGGATCAGGATGCTGTCAGCGTGCACTACCTGGCGCCCACAGCGCCAGCATGCCGTCGAGTCCGAGCCGTTCGACGCCGGATTGCTCGAGCTGACGTGCAACCGCGCCGAGGCCGAGCGCATCGAGTGTGATGGTTGCGGCGGCACGCAGGAAGGTGAGGTCGCCGAATTGCGGCGCGAGCTTGAAGTCGCGGATCGGCAGGCCGCTCTTGACCTTCTTTTCGGATTCCAGCCACGCCACGGCGGTTTTTTCGTCGCCGAGTTCGTCGATCAGTTTCAGACCGACGGCCTGACGGCCGGTGAAGACGCGGCCGTCGGCGACGACACCGAGCTGCGCCTCGTCCATCGTGCGGCGGGTCTTCACCAGGTCGCGAAACCACGCGTAGGAATCGCGCACCAGCGATTCCAGCGCCGCGCGCGCCTCGGGGCTGGTGGGCTCGAAGCCGTTCGGCGCGGCCTTCAGCGGCGACGACTTCACTTCCTCGACCTTGACGCCGACCGTCTTCATCAGTTCGGAGACGTTGGGATACTGAAACAGCACGCCGATCGAGCCGACCAGCGAACTCTGCTGCGCGATGATGTGGTCGGAGGCGAGCGCCGCGATGTAGCCGCCCGACGCTGCGAGGCCCTCGACCACCACCACCATCGGCTTCTTGGCCTTCAGCCGCATCAGCGCGGTGTAGAGTTCTTCCGAGCCGGCAGTGGTGCCGCCCGGCGAATTGATGTGCACGATCACTGCTGCGTGCGACGATTTCTCCAGCCGCTCCAGCGCTTCGATCCGGTCGGAATTGCTGCGGATCAGGCCGTCGATCTTGATCCGCGCGATCGAGCCCGTGGTGGTCAGCGCGCCCTTGCCGGCCGGCGACAGCGCCGCGCCGACCGCCACCACCGCGAGGATCGCGACCAGCACCGCGGCGACGCGCCAGAACGTCAGCTTGCGACGGATGCGGCGGCGATCGACGATCACATCGGACTCGAGCGACATGGAGATTCTCCGGCCTGATAGCTGTTCACGGTTGTCAAAGCGGATCGTTGCGTTTCCGTGAGCGGATTACATCAATTGCAATCCAATATGAAGAAAACAAGATTGGCTGCACGCCATTCGCGGCGTCATTGCGAGGAGCGCAGCGACGAAGCAATCCAGAGCGCCGTGCACTGAACTGGATTGCTTCGCTGCGCTCGCAATGACGACCGCGAGCGTCCCACGCTTTCCCGGCACAGCCTCTCCTTCGTCATGCCCGGGACGAGCCCGGGCATGACGGCGGGATACGAGGCCACGCCACAAATAAACCGAGGCAAGCAAAGAGCAGGGCAAACAAAAAGGGCCCCGGCGATGCCGGAGCCCTGATGTTGATGAGCGGTAAGCCGCGAGGCTTACTTGTCGCGCTGCTTGAGCGCGGTGCCGAGGATGTCGCCCAGCGTCGCGCCCGAATCGGACGAGCCGTACTGCGCGATGGCTTCCTTCTCTTCGGCCACTTCCAGCGCCTTGATCGACACCTGGACCTTGCGGGCCTTCTTGTCGAACTGGATGACGCGGGCGTCGACCTTCTCACCGACAGCGAAGCGGTCGCTGCGCTGATCGTTGCGGTCGCGCGCCAGCTCCGAGCGCTTGATGAAGGTGGTGAAGTCGGTGCCGGAGATCTGCACGTCGATGCCCGATTCCTTCACGTCGAGCACTTCGCAGGTCACGACAGCGCCCTTCTTGACGTCGCCCGGCTCGGCGAAGGGGTCGCCTTCGAGCTGCTTGACGCCGAGCGAGATGCGCTCCTTCTCGACATCGACGTCGAGGACGATGGCCTTGACCATGTCGCCCTTCTTGAAGTTGTCGATCACCTGCTCGCCTGGCTGCTTCCAGTCGAGGTCCGACAGATGCACCATGCCGTCGACGTCGCCGTCGAGACCCAGGAACAGACCGAACTCGGTCTTGTTCTTGACCTCGCCTTCGACGGTCGAACCGACCGGATACTTCTCGACGAACACTTCCCACGGGTTGCGCATCGTCTGCTTGAGACCGAGCGAGATACGGCGCTTGACCGAATCCACTTCGAGCACCTGCACTTCGACTTCCTGCGAGGTCGACACGATCTTGCCGGGGTGCATGTTCTTCTTGGTCCACGACATCTCGGAGACGTGGATCAGGCCTTCGATGCCCGGCTCGAGCTCGACGAACGCACCGTAGTCGGTGATGTTGGTGACGCGGCCGGTGAAGCGCGCGTTGAGCGGGTACTTGGCCTCGATGCCCTGCCACGGATCGTCCAGCAGCTGCTTCATGCCGAGCGAGATGCGGTGGGTCTCGTGGTTGATCTTGATGATCTTGACCTTGACGGTCTGGCCGATCGTCAGCACCTCGGTCGGGTGGTTGACGCGGCGCCAGGCGATGTCGGTCACGTGCAGCAGGCCGTCGATGCCGCCGAGGTCGACGAACGCACCGTAATCGGTGATGTTCTTGACGACGCCGTCGATCACCTGACCTTCTTCGAGGTTCTGCACCAGCTCCTGGCGCTGCTCGGCGCGGGTCTCTTCGAGAACCGTGCGGCGCGACACCACGATGTTGCCGCGGCGGCGGTCCATCTTGAGGATCTGGAACGGCTGCGAGTTGTTCATCAGCGGCGCGACGTCGCGGATCGGACGGATGTCGACCTGCGAGCGCGGCAGGAACGCCACGGCGCCGTCGAGGTCGACCGTGAAGCCGCCCTTGACCTGATTGAAGATGACGCCGAACACCTTCTCGTTGTTGTTGAAGGCCTTCTCGAGCTTGCCCCAGCTCTCTTCGCGGCGCGCCTTGTCGCGCGACAGCACGGCTTCGCCGAGCGCATTCTCGATCCGGTCGAGGAACACCTCGACGGTATCACCGACCTTGAGTTCGCTGTCGCGGCCCGGGCCGGCGAATTCGCGCAAAGCGACGCGGCCTTCGGTCTTCAGGCCGACGTCGATGACGGCCATGTCCTTCTCGATCGCGACGACCTTGCCCTTGATGACGGAGCTTTCCTGAAGGTTTCCGCCGGCGAAGGACTCGTCGAGCATCGCGGCGAAATCGTCGCGGGTCGGGTTATACGAAGTAGCAGTCGAAGCCATTTGTTCTCCAGATGCGGATGTCGCCGGCAGTTCGGTTGAGGGACGTCTCGCGCGCGCAGTGTCAGGGGTCCGCGAACCTGACGACCACTCCGCATTGGAGTGCGGAGCGGGCCGGCAGCATGCCTGCACGGTCGAGCCGTTGATCCGAAACGATCGGATCGCAGCAATCGTTCATTCCAAGAAGATGCATTCCAAGAAGCGATCCGGCAGCGAACGAAACAGCAGGCAAAAAGCCAAATCTGCTTGAGCCTCGAAGCGTTCGACCATCGCTGAAAACCGTGGAGCGGGCGTTCCTCCAATGACGGCGTCGGTGGGTGCTTAAACCCGACGCCGGCCCGCTCGAACGGCCTCGACAATTTCGATGGCGGCCCGGACGCCGCCTTCTATATCCAAATCGGAATTGTCGAGCAAGACTGCATCCTCGGCCTGCTTCAAAGGCGCGGCGCTGCGGTTCTTGTCGCGGTCGTCGCGTTTGAGGATGTCGGCCAGGATCGCGGCCTCGTCGGCGGGTTCTCCGCGGCCTTGCGCCTCGAGAGCGCGGCGGCGGGCGCGGACCTCGGGGGCGGCGACCACGAAGATCTTCACGTCGGCGTCCGGGCAGATCACGGTTCCGATGTCGCGGCCATCGAGCACGGCACCAGGCGGATCGGCGGCGAAGCGGCGCTGGAACTCAAGCAGCGCGGCGCGCACGGCCGGATGCGCCGACACTACCGAGGCAGCTTCGCCGACCGCCTGGCTCTTCAGCGCCGGATCATCGAACGCGGCGACGTCGAGCGCGCGTGCGATCTCGGTGGCGCGGGCTTCGTCGGCGAGCTCGGCGGCCGCATCGAGCATCGCCTTGGCGACCGCACGGTAGATCAGTCCGGTATCAAGGTGCCGATAGCCGTAATGCGCGGCCAGCCGCTTGCCGAGTGTGCCTTTGCCGGAGGCGGCCGGTCCGTCGATGGCGATAATCATGCTGTCCCATATCCGTGGTGGTCGGCGCCGCGGCGCGGCTGCGGTTCAACACCGCCGCTGGAGGGATTTCAAGCCGGGTTGTTTGCAGCCTGCCGGTGGCCGGTATAAACCCGCGAGCCGCCGACACCAGCCCGGCGCGCCGCACCAGATCACTGCCCGGACACTCCTCGGAATGGCTACTCCTGCTTTCGTCAAACGCATCCTGAGGACGGACGCCTTTCAATGGACCGCGACGGTGCCGGCCGCGGTGTATTTCCAGTTCGTGCTGTGGACCGGCCGGTTCGACCGCGCGCCGCTGCCGATTCCGGAGCCCTACATCCTGGCGATGTGGCACGGCCGGCTGATCATGCTGCCGATGCTGCGCGGCACCGGCAAGCCGCTGATCGCGCTGATCAGCGGCCATCGCGACGGCCAGATCATCAGCAAGGTCGGCTCGGTGTTCGGCATCCAGACCGCGGTCGGATCGAGCTCGAAGGGCGGCATGCGGGCGGCGCGCGAGATGATGCGGCTGGCGCGCGACGGCCACAGCCTGTTCGTGACGCCCGACGGGCCGCGCGGGCCACGGATGCACATCAACAACGACGGCATTCTCGATCTCGCCCGGCTCACCGGCCTGCCGGTGCTGCCGGTCGGCGTCAGCATGCAGCGCGGCCGGGTGCTGCGAAGCTGGGACCGGCTGATGCTGCCGGGGTTGTTCTCCAGGATCGCGATTCGCTACGGCGAACCGCTGATCGTCGATGCGGCCGCCGACCGCGCCGAGATCGCCGCGCGCCTGTCGGCATCGCTGACCGCCGTGCAGCAGCAGGCCGACCGTCTGGTCGGCCGCGAGCCGGTGGAGCCGGCATAGCGCTCATTTGCCTGCCTTTTCGAGGTCGATCGTCAGCGCGAGGTCGATCGCCGCTTTCACCGCTGCTCTTCCCTGAGCCGTTCGGGCCAGCGACGATCTAGAATTTGGGTCTATCGGGCCTTGTCCGGGACACGATCCGGAGATCCAAAACGCCGCGCGTTGTCCTTCCGCGCCTTGCTGACGTTGCGCGCGAAGACGGTGCTCAAGTCGTCGCCGAAGGTCGGGCTGTTGGCGTCGATCGACAAAACGGTAAAGCGCTCGCCGTTCTCGCCGCGAACGCTCTTCGAGATCACGGAGCCATAGCGCCGATCGCTACCGGCTCCAGATTTTTTCGAAGCGCTGTTTTTTGCGGCCGTCTTTTTCACGGCCGTTCGTTTGGGAGCCAGCTCTTTGACGACGAGTCGCGGCATGTTCCTCGGCCTTGTCGTGTGCCTCTCTAGACCGCTGTATTTAAGCACGTTTTGCAAGGGCGGAATAGGTTCGCTCAGCCCAGCTCGCCGCCGAGCCGGCGCATCATCGGGACGAAGTCCGGGAAGCTGGTGGCGATGAAGGCGGTGTCGTCGACCGTCACGGCCTTGTCGGCCGCCAGCCCCATCACCAGCGCCGACATCGCGATGCGGTGATCCATATGGGTTGCGACCAGGCCGCCGCCCGTCACGTGGCCCTTGCCGACAACGATCAGATCGTCACCCGTGATCTCGACCTCGACGCCGTTGACCCGCAGCATCGCGGCGGTGGCCTCGAGCCGGTCGGATTCCTTCACCCGCAGCTCGTGCAGGCCGCGCATGATGGTGGTGCCCTCGGCGAAGGCTGCCGCGACCGCCAGCACCAGATATTCGTCGATCATCGACGGCGCCCGCTCGGCCGGCACCTCGACGCCGCGCAGCTGCGAGCCGCGGATCCGGAACTGCGCCATCGGCTCGCCGGCATCGCCGCGGGTCTGGCTTTCCTCGATCACGCCGCCCATGTCGCGCAACGTGGTCATCAGCCCGGTGCGCAGCGGATTGGTCATGACGTCGGTCAGCACGACGTCCGAGCCGGGCACGACCAGCGCCGCCACCATCGGGAACGCCGCCGAGGACGGGTCCGCCGGCACCACCACCGGTGCGCCGCGCAATTCGGGCTGACCGGTTAATGAAATCCTACGGCCGAGCCTGCCTTCGGGCTCGGTCACCAGCGCGGCGCCGAAATGCTGCAGCATCAGCTCGGTATGGTCGCGGCTGGCTTCGGCCTCGATCACGGTGGTGATGCCCGGCGCCGCCAGGCCGGCGAGCAGCACGGCGGATTTGATCTGCGCCGACGGCACCGGCGTGCGGTACGTGATCGGCAGCGGATCGCGCGCGCCCGCCAGCGTCAGCGGCAACCGGCCGCCCTCGGCGCTCGACACCACTTTGGCGCCCATCTGTTCCAGCGGATCGACGATTCGCCGCATCGGCCGGCTGCGCAGCGAGGCATCGCCGTCGAACGTCGCGGTGATCGGCGAACCCGCCACGGCGCCCATCGCCAGCCGGCAGCCGGTGCCCGAATTGCCGAAATCGAGCGGCGCGTCGGGCTGAGCGAAGCCGGCGACGCCGACGCCGTGCACGCTCCAGGCGCAGTCGCCGGTGCGCTCGACCCGTGCGCCCAAAGCGCGCATCGCCTTGGCTGTGTTGAGGACGTCCTCGCTTTCGAGCAGGCCGGTGATCCTGGTCTCGCCGACCGCCAGCGCGCCGAGAATCAACGCGCGGTGCGAGATCGACTTGTCGCCGGGCACTCGGGCGGTGCCGCGCAGGGCTGCGCTCTTGCGCGCCGCCAGCGGCGAGGTTTGGTCTGAATGGCTCAAGATGGAGGTCCCCTGCGCACCGGGCGCCTGATCGAAGCGGGGCCGCGCGCTGCGTGGCCGCCGATACGGCATAAACCGCTATTGACAGCGGCGTGGCAACTAGCCAAGTGAAGCACCGTTTTTCAAGAAATCCCAAGGTTGCACAAGTGGCGAAATCCGATCTCGGAACCAAACGCATTTGCCCGACGACGGGCAAAAAGTTCTACGATCTGAACAAGAACCCGGTGATCTCGCCCTACACCGGCGAGGTGGTGCCGATCGCGCCGGTTGCGGCGCCGCGTGGCCGCGCCGATCAGCGTTCCGCCGCAGCCGCCGATACTGCCGATGCGCCCGAGGCGATGGAGGCCGAAGAGCTGGTGTCGCTCGAGGAGGCCGATGCCGAGGAGAAGACCGGGAAGGTCAAGGCGATCGTTCCGGAGTCCGAAGACGACATCGAAATCGATGAATCCATCGAGGATGACGACGATTCGACCTTCATCGCCGACGAAGAAGAAGGGGATGAAGACGTCACCGACATCATTGGTGACGTTTCTGGCGATGAGGAGACTTGAGATCGTCGTCAAACTGTGATCAACGAATGCCGCGCGCGGTTGATTTGATTTGACCGCCCGCACCCAGGGTTCGGGGCCATAGCTCAGCTGGGAGAGCGCTTGCATGGCATGCAAGAGGTCGGCGGTTCGATCCCGCCTGGCTCCACCAACATCCCGCCTGCGATCTCGCACGGCGCAGCCCGGCCCGAAGCTGCAGATCCTTCCATTCCGCCAGCGCTGGTGACCCGCCGTCGAAAGACGCGCACGCTCTGTGTGTGCAACGGCTGCCGCAGCCTCAGCAAGCGGAGCGGGGCTCGCCTGCCGCGGGATGGCGACGCGGCCGTGCCGGCAAGTCCGAGGCAGTGACCGAGAGATTGTGAAGTTCGAGACCCTGGGTCCCGGACAGCGGGCCCGGCCCCGCACGGCGATGCGCCCAGCCCCGAGGATTCGATTCGCGGCGAAATCTTTTCCCAAGGCGCGCGGACACGATCGCCGGATGCCTGCGCCGAAAAGAAAATGGCCCGTCAGTCAAACTGACGGGCCACATGCGTACTGAAATCGGAAACAGCTCCGCCTCAGCGCGGCGCCAGCACCATCACCACTTGGCGGCCTTCGAAGCGGGCGTCCTGCTCGACCTTGGCGATCTCGGCGACGTCGGCCTTCACCTTGTCCAGCAGCTTGGTGCCGATGTCCTGGTGGGCCATTTCGCGTCCGCGATAGCGCAAAGTGATCTTCACCTTGTCGCCTTCCTCGAAGAAGCGCTGCATCGCCTTCATCTTCACGTCGTAGTCGTGGTCATCGATCATCGGGCGGAGCTTGATCTCCTTGATCTCGACGATCTTCTGCTTCTTGCGCGCCTCGGCGGCCTTCTTCTGCGCCGAGTACTTGAACTTGCCGTAGTCCATGATCTTGCAGACCGGCGGACTGACGTTCGGCGAGATCTCGACCAGATCCATGCCGGCTTCCATCGCCATCTTGATCGCGACGATGGTCTCGACCTTGCCACGGTTCACACCGTCCTGGTCGATCAGCTGGATCTCGTGGTTGCGAATATCATCGTTGGTGCGCGGCCCATCCTTGGCAACGGGGGGCGGGGCTCTGTTGGGACGGCGAATGGTGGCTTCTCCAATATTGTGAACGTTGGTGGCGAAACGATCGATCCGGGCATCACACAGCGGCATCCACCGCCTGTGCCAATCAGATCACGCCCTCCATATAGGTCAGAGCGTAACCGGACGCAAAACCGACAGCCCGGCTCAACACCGTGGCCATGCCCTTTTCTGATCGCGGCGTAGTGTGACGGAAGAAGCCGGGGCCGGCAAGCCAACTTCCGCATAACCAGCGCAATGTCGTGCCGATTCGCGGCTTTTCCGCCACGCGGTGGCCAGCTCCGCCTCGATTGACGGCGCGGCCGGGCGTACTGCAAAGCAATTCCGCAACGAGGCACTTGATCCATGACAAATCACCACGTCGGCGCCGATCCTTCCTTCATCACCCTCGGGGATGGCCCCGCTCAGCGCCGGATCGCGGCCCGGGCGCGGCCGGGCAGCGCGCCCGGGTTGTTCTGGCTCGGCGGCTTCAACTCCGACATGACCGGCACCAAGGCGGTGGCGCTCGACCAATGGGCCGCCGCGCGCGGCCGCGCCTGCGTCCGGTTCGATTATTCCGGCCACGGCGAATCCTCCGGCGCCTTCGCCGAGGGCACCATCAGCCGCTGGCTCGAGGATGCGCTGGCGGTGTTCGATCAGTTCGCCAAGGGGCCGCAGGTGGTGATCGGTTCGTCGATGGGCGGCTGGATGGCGCTGCTGCTGGCGCGCGAACTGATCCGCCGCGGCACCGGCGCCGCCTCGCTGGCCGGCCTGGTGCTGATCGCGCCGGCGCCGGACTTCACCGAAGCGCTGATGTGGAAGAACTTTTCACCCGAGATCCGGCGGCAGATCGAGACCGAGGGGGTGTGGATGCGGCCGTCCGAGTATGGCGAGCCCTATCCGATCTCGCGGGCGCTGATCGAGGACGGCCGCAACCATCTGCTGCTCGGCGGCGCCATCTCGACCGGCTGCCCGGTCCGCATCCTGCAAGGCAAGCAGGACCCCGACGTGCCCTGGACCCACGCCTTCGCGCTGACCGAGCACCTGCCTTGCGAAGATGTCGTACTGACCCTGATCCAGGACGGCGACCACCGCCTCTCCCGCCCGCAGGACATCGCCCGGATGCTGGCGGCGGTGGAGGAGTTCGGGTGAGGCGAAGGAATTGAAAAGAGGTGACGTCACCCCACTCACCACCGTCATCGCCCGCGCAAGCGGGCGACCCAGTATTCCAGAGCGGTCAAGTTCATCCTCTCTCTGGGATACTGGGTCCCTCGCTCGCGCGGGGGATGACGTCTGAAGACGGGGCGGGATCTCGGGCCACATTGACGCCGCACCACTCCGCCCGCACGCTTTCATCAGCCTCTTCGCCGAGATGCTGTTCGCGCAGCGCCCCGAACTGCTCCTCCGCAACTAACTGCCCGAGCGCCCACACTGCCGCGCCGCGCACCGCCGGGTCGGCATCGCCAAGCAGCCGCCCGGCCTCCGCCGCCAGCCTCGCGTCTCCGGAATTGCCGATCGCTATCAGCACGTTGCGGATGAAGCGGGCGCGGCCGATGCGTTTGACCGGGGATTTGGTGAACAGCGCCCGAAACGCCGCATCGTCGAGCCGGACCAGTTCGCCGAGCGGCGGAGCCCGTAGCGCTTCGCGCGACGCCAGCTTCGCCTCGCGGCCCGCCTGCGCGAACTTGTTCCACGGGCACGCCGCGAGGCAATCGTCGCAGCCATAGATGCGATTGCCGAGCGGCCGGCGGAATTCGCGCGGGATCGGACCCTTGTGCTCGATCGTCAGATAGGAAATGCAGCGCCGCGCATCGAGCCGGTACGGCGCCGGGAACGCCGCGGTCGGACAGGCGTCGAGGCAGTTGCGGCACGAGCCGCAATGATCGCGCTCGGCTTGGTCGCGCGGCAGGTCGAGCGTGGTGAAGATCGCGCCGAGAAACAGCCAGGAGCCGAATTCGCGCGACACCAGATTGCTGTGCTTGCCCTGCCAGCCGAGTCCGCCTGCCTGCGCCAGCGGCTTTTCCATCACCGCCGCGGTGTCGACGAATACTTTCACCTCGCCGCCGGCAGCTCCGACCAGCCAGCGCGCGAGCTGCTTCAGCCGCGCCTTGATGACGTCGTGATAATCGTCGCCCTGCGCGTAGACCGAGATCGCGCCGCGGTCCGTAGCCTCGAGAATCGCTCGCGGATCGCTGGTCGGTCCGTAATTGACCCCCAGCATGATCACCGAGCGGACCTCGCTCCACATCACCCGCGGATCGGCGCGCCGCTCGGGCCGGTCGGCCAGCCAGGCCATCTGCCCATGGTAGTCAGAAGCGAGGTACTCGCGGAGGTAGCCGAGGGCATCGGGTATCGCGTCCGGTGCGCAGACCCCGAGCGGCGCGAAGCCGAGCGCGCGGGCCTGATCGGTCAGCGCTGCCTTCAGTTTGCCACAAGGATTTTCGGCCGAATTGGGAGCCGTTCCGGCGCGGCTCAGAAGTCCAGATCCACGTAGGTCCGTGACGCCGGCACCCCCGCCAGCCACTCGCTCAGCAGCGGACGGAACGACGGCCGCGACTTGATCCGGGCGTACCAGGCCTTCGCGGCTTCGTCCTCGATCCATGGCACGTCGCCCAGATAATCGATCGCCGACAGATGCGCGGCGGCGGCGAGGTCCGCATAAGTCATCCGGTCGCCGGCCAGGAAGTTCCGCGTCCGCGCCAGCCAGCCGATATAAGCGAGGTGATAGCGCACATTGGCGGTGGCGGCACGGATCACGTCCATCGCCGGTGGGCCGCCGCCGTCCTCTTCGCTCATGAAGCGCTTGTAGATCCGCTCGGTGACGAGCGGGCCGCTGGCTTCCTCGAAGAACTTGTCGTTGAACCAGTCGAGCAGCCGGCGCACCTCGATCCGCTCGGCGGTCGATTGCGGCAGCAGCCGGCGGTCGCCGAAGCCCGCGCCATGCGTCTCGTCGAGAAACTCGGCGATCACGCCGGCGCCCGGAACCGGCGGCTGCCCTTCGGCGATCAGCACTGGCGTGGTTCCGGCCGGATTGAGCGCCAGAAACGCCGTCCGGCGCTCCCACGGGCGCTCTTCCACCAGCCGCAGGTCGAGACCATGTTCACCGAGCGCGAGCCGCACGAACCGGGACTGCGGGCAGAACGGATGGTGGAACAGGGTGTACATGGCGACCTTGATAGTTTCGCAGGCTTAACAAACGGTGGCCGATCGTCGGACGCGATCAGCGCCCCGGCCTGCGGGAGGCGTCAAACTACTCAAGTGCAGGCCGCTGGCAAGGCGGCTTTTGGCAAGGCAGCTCTGGCGCATTTTTGACGTTGCGGCATACTAGTGAATAGGCGACAAGGTTCCGCCTCCCGCCAGATCGCCTCTCCTCCCAACGGACTCTCCCATGCTTGCCGATATCATCAGGGCCGTCATTCTCGGCATCGTCGAGGGTGTGACCGAGTTTCTTCCGGTGTCGTCGACCGGTCATCTGCTGCTCGTCGGCCGGTTCTTCAATCTCGGCGAAGGCGATTTCTGGAAGACCTTCGACGTCCTGATCCAGCTCGGCGCGATCCTCGCGATCCTGGCGCTGTATTTCTCGAAATTGTGGCGGATTGCGCTCGGGATCTTCTCGGACCCGGCGGCGCAGCGCTTCGTCATCGGCGTGCTGGTCGCGTTTCTGCCGGCGGCGGTGATCGGCGCGGCGGCCGGCTCCTACATCAAGGCGTATCTGTTCAACCCGTGGGTGGTGTGCTTCTCGCTGATCGTCGGCGGCGCGATCCTGCTGTGGGTCGATCAGCTCGACCTCAATCCGCAGCATCACGACGCCACCGCGTTTCCGCTGAAAATGTACTTCTACATCGGTTGCGCGCAGTGCATGGCGATGATCCCCGGCGTGTCGCGCTCGGGCGCCAGCATCGTCGCGGCGATGCTGTTCGGCGCCGACAAGCGCTCGGCCGCGGAGTTCTCGTTCTTCCTGGCGATCCCCACCATGGTGGGCGCCTTCGTGTACGATCTCTATAAGAACCGCGGCGACCTCTCGAGCGACCATCTCACCATCGTGGCGGTCGGCTTCGTGGTATCGTTCATCACCGCGATCATCGTGGTGAAGACGTTCCTCGGCTACGTCACCCGCCACGGCTTCGAGCTGTTCGCCTGGTGGCGGGTGGTGGTCGGCACGCTCGGGCTGATCGCGCTGGCGCTCGGCAAGTAATCACCGGCGCCTGCCGCGCGGGGCCGCGCGGCGAGCGTCCGGAATCGCCCCGATCAGGCGTTCTTGCGGGCGAACTGGCCGGTGGCGCGGAACCGCCACAGATAGGACGGCACGATTGCCTCCATCGAATCCGGCGTGATGCCGAGGCCCTGCAACGTCAGGCCGGCGCTCTTGGCGGCGTCCGACACGACATTGTCGACCTTCAGCAGCGCGACCTGGTCGGGCGTCAGCTTGAAATCGCCCGGTGCGAACTGCAGCAGCGCGGCCTGCAGGCTGGCGAGCCCGAACGGCAGCGGCAGCAGCAGCCGCTTGCGGTCGACCGTCTCGAGAATCAGCTGGATGATCTCGCGCATGGTCATCTGCTCGGGGCCGCCGAGCTCATAGGTCGCGCCCGGCTTGGTGCGGCCGTCGACCGCCTCCGCCACCGCCGCCGCGACATCGCCGACATAGACCGGCTGCAGCTTGGTGTCGGCACCGACCAGTGGCAGCACCGGCGAGATCCGCGCCAGCGCGGCGAAGCGATTGGTGAATTGATCTTCGGGGCCGAACACCACCGACGGCCGCAGGATCGTGGCATGCGGCACGGCGGCCAGCACCGCCTGCTCGCCGGCGGCCTTGGAGCGTGCGTAGCGCGACGGCGAATTGGCGTCCGCGCCGATCGCCGAGACGTGCACCATGCGGGCTCCGATCGCCGCAGCCGCCTTCGCGACCGCAGCCGCGCCCCCGGCCTGCACGGCATCGAATCGCTGCGCGCCGCCCTCGGCCAGGATGCCGACCAGATTGATCACTAAATGCGCGTCACGCATCGCGGCCTGGATCGAGTCGGGATAGCGCAGATTAGCCTGCACGGCGTGAATCTGCCCGACCCGGCCGAGCGGCTGCAGATGCCCGGCCAGCTCCGGCCGCCGCACCGCCACCCTGATTCGGTAATCCCGCCGGGCCAGCGCGCTGACCACATGGCGGCCGATGAAGCCCGAACCGCCGAAAACCGTGACGAGGGTGTCGATATTCGAATGCATGCGGGTGATCCTGGTGCGGAAAGGGCGGGCCGGAAAGCTCCGGCAATCGCCGTTATTCTGGCGGTTTCGCGTTACGCCATCAACCTTTCGCTGTACAGCGGAATTGGCAGCGCAAAGCAATTTGACATTTCCGTATCGGGTCCCTATCAACCCGCCCGGGCCCAGGTGGCGGAATTGGTAGACGCGCTGGTTTCAGGTACCAGTGGGTAACACCGTGGAGGTTCGAGTCCTCTCCTGGGCACCATTTGCCCTGCCCATGCTTCGCTCTCCCTTCGTTGGTGTTGTCGTCTCGGCCGCACGGCTCGCCACTTGCTGGCTCGAGCGCTAGGTTGAGCAGCGATTCGGGGCCGTGGGCTCCGCCTTCCACAACAACGGTTTGCCGATCATGACCATCCGCCTGCACCGCGGCGATCTGCCGGATCTTTCGCGCTACACCAGCTCCGTGGCGATCGACACCGAGACGATGGGGCTGCATCCGCATCGCGACCGGCTGTGCGTGGTGCAGCTCTCGAACGGCGACGGCAGTGCCGATGTGGTACAGATCCCCCGGGGGCACAGCGATGCGCCGAATTTGAAGCGGCTGCTCGGCGATCCCGGCATGGTGAAGATCTTCCATTTCGCGCGGTTCGACCTCGCCGCGCTCTACAATGCGCTCGGCGTGATGCCGCAGCCGGTCTACTGCACCAAGATCGCGTCCCGGCTGTCGCGCACCTATACGGACCGCCACGGCCTCAAGGACCTGGTTCGCGAGCTGCTGAATGTCGACCTGTCGAAGCAGCAGCAATCCAGCGACTGGGGCGCCGAGACGCTGAGCGACGCCCAGCTGGCTTATGCGGCCTCCGACGTGCTGCATCTGCATGCGCTGCGCGACAGGCTCGACGGCATGCTGGCGCGGGAGAATCGCACCGAGCTCGCGCAGGCGTGCTTCGATTTCTTGCCCTACCGCGCGCGGCTCGACCTCGAAGGCTGGAACGAAGAGGACATCTTCGCGCATTCTTGAGGATTCCGGGCGGATCCGACACATTGGGCCGCCCCGTTTCGGTCATGTTCGTCGTCCTGATGGGCTTGTGATGGGCTCGTCCCACCGCGGGCCTCGCCTGCCGGGGCTTTAGCGACTATCTGGGGTTGCTCCCCGCGCCGGACGCGTCCGGTCGGTTCCCGATGCGGAGCAAGGACATGAGACGGTAGCGCTCGAGGCTGGCTGGATCGCGCCACGCCCGGCACCACGCGGGAGCAGCGGTGGCTTCGGTTCAGACGGCGTCGTATCAGGCTGGCATGAAGGCGCGCTTCGCTGCGGCGGCGCGCCACAGCCGTCTCGTGCGCACGCTGCGCATCGCGGTGCCGCTGGTGGTGGCGCTGTCGCTCGCCGCCATCGTCGCCATCTCGATCTTCAATCCGTTTCGGCTGCTGGCCAAATTGCCGCTCGACATCGGCGACCTGGTGGTCTCGGGCACCAAGATCACGATGGAATCGCCGCATCTGGCCGGCTTCACCAATGACGGCCGCCCCTACGAGATGTGGGCGCGCTCGGCCACCCAAGACCTCACCAGCCAGGACCACGTCGACCTGCACACGTTGCGGGCCAAGTTGGTCAGCGACGACCAGTCGACGGTGGTGATCGAGGCTCGCGACGGCAAGTTCAACACCAAGGCGCAGATGCTGAATCTACAGAAGGACGTGTATCTGCGCTCCTCGACCGGCAGCGAGGCCTGGATGACCCAGGCCGACGTCGACATGGGGAAGGGCACGGTTTCGTCGGACGAGCCGGTCGACGTCAAATGGCTCGGCGGCAAGTTGCGCGGTCAGCGGCTGCGGATTACCGAGAAGGGCGATGTGATCCGATTCGAAGGCGGGGTGGTGATGAATCTGGACAACGCCCGGCTGCCGGACGCCTCCGAGGAGGCCGAAGCCCAGCCCCCGTCCGCGCCCGCCGTAACCACGAAAATCGACCAGACGACGCCGAAGGCTAAGTCGTCCGGCCAACGCCAACGCGAAGTGAACCATCCATGATCGCTGCCGGTCTCCGCTCCGCCCGCCGCGTCCTGCTCGGGGTCGCCGGCGCCGCGCTTCTCGCCGCCGCGACGAGCGCGCCATGCCTGGCGCAGAGCACCATGCAGGGCGTGCCGAACGCGATGCAGGGCTTTTCGCAAAATCGCGATCAGCCGATCCAGATCGAATCCGACACGCTCGAGGTTCGCGATAAGAAGAAGGAGGCGACCTTCGCGGGCAGCGTCAAAGTTGTCCAGGGCGACACCACCATGACGTCCAGAAGCCTCGTGGTGTTCTACGATCAGGATCAGCAGCAGGACACCGCCGCCAAACAGGCGAAGCGCAAGACGATGCCTGCGGCGGCGCCCGGCCCCGGCGGCACCTCGTCGATCCGGCGACTGGAGGCCAAGGGCAATGTCGTGGTCACCCAGAAGGATCAGATCGTGACCGGCGAAACGGCGGTGTTCGACACCAAGACCAATCTGGTAACCATGCTGGGCAACGTCGTGCTGACGCAGGGCAAGAACGTGGTGCGCGGCGACCGGCTGCTGGTCGACATGACCACGGGCGTGTCCCGGGTCGAATCCAACAGCGGCCGGGTGCAGGGCCTGTTTCAATCCTCCGGCAGCGGCACCGGCGGGCCGCTCGGCCTCGGGCCCCCCGCCGCCGGACAGAAGAAGTGACGGCGTACACGCATTCGACCGTAGCGCGGCGCGTCCCAAAGGCTGATCGGTAGCGGCATGGTTGATCTTCTGAGCATGTTCCGGCGCCGCGCCCCGAAGCGCTCGGGGGCGGCCCGGTCGCGTCCGGACATCACCGCCCTGCAGGACGAAATCGGCGATCTGCTGGGCACGCCGGCCCGCGATGCAGCGGTCGCCCACTCGGCGGTCCACGACGCGCCGCTGGCGCCGACCCCTGCACCGCAGCGGCCGCGGCGTCCGGCCGCGGCTCCGACCCAGCAGCGCACGGCGCATGCCGGCTATCTGGCGGTCCATCGCATCGAGAAAAGCTTCGGCACCCGCAAGATCGTGCGCGGCGTCAGCATCTATGTCCGGCGCGGCGAGGCCGTCGGCCTGCTCGGCCCCAACGGCGCCGGCAAGACCACGGTGTTCTACATGATCACCGGCCTGATCAAGGCGGACCGCGGCGCGATCGAGCTCGACGGCCACGACGTCACCAAGCTGCCGATGTATCAGCGTGCCCGCCTCGGCATCGGCTATCTGCCGCAGGAAGCGTCGATCTTCCGCGGTCTGAACGTCGAGCAGAACATCATGGCGGTGCTCGAGGCAGTGGAGCCGGACAAGCGCAAACGCGAAGCCGACCTCGACAATCTGCTGCACGAATTCAACATCGAGCGTCTGCGCAAATCGCCGTCGATCGCGTTGTCGGGCGGCGAGCGCCGACGCGTCGAAATCGCCCGCGCCCTGGCGAGCCGTCCCAACTACATGCTGCTCGACGAGCCGTTTGCCGGCATCGACCCGATCGCGGTCGGCGACATTCAGGATCTGGTCCGCCACCTGACCAATCGCGGTATCGGCGTACTAATCACCGACCATAATGTCCGTGAGACACTTGGTCTCACCGATCGCGCCTACATCGTCTATGCGGGCGAAATCCTGACCGAAGGTACGCCGGAAGAGATCGTCAATAACCCGGACGTCCGCCGTCTTTACCTTGGCGAGGAATTCCGCCTGTAATCGGTTGCAGTTCGCCTCCCGACGCGGCATGCTGAGGTGCCTTGCTCCTCCCGCCTCGATGCCGGCTGGGCCGCCTACTCCAAATTTCCAATTCGTCAAGGCGTGTACATCAGCCGCGGAAAGGCGTAAGCAAGAAACGGACCAACTTGGATCGTTCTTGCCGCCATGGCACTAACTCAACGCCTCGAGTTCCGACAGTCGCAGTCGCTGGTGATGACGCCGCAGCTGATGCAGGCGATCAAGCTGCTGCAATTGTCCAATCTGGACCTCGCGACGTTCGTCGAAGACGAGCTCGAAAAAAATCCATTGCTTGATCGGGCGACCGACACGCCGGAAGCGCCGGTCGCGGGCGAGCCGGCGATGGAGCGCGGCGACGTCGGCGGCGATGAGTTCGGCAGTGGCGAGGGCGGCGGCGAGGGCGGAGAGTTCGCGGCGCCGGACTCGTTCGAGCCCGGTACCGAAGAGTGGATGCACCGCGATCTCGGCAGCCGCAGCGACATCGAGCAGACGCTCGACACCGGCATGGAGAACGTCTTTCCCGAGGAGCCGGCCGAGGCTGCGGCGCGCGCCGCGCAGGATGCGGCACCGTCCTCCTACACCGAATGGGGCGGCGGCGCCTCCAGCGACGAGGGCTACAATCTCGAAGCCTTCGTCGCCGCCGAATCCTCACTCGCCGATCATCTGGCCGAACAACTTGCGGTGGCTTTGACCGGCCAGTCCGAACGTATGATCGGCCAATACCTGATCGACCTCGTCGATGAGGCCGGCTACCTGCCGGCCGATCTCGGGGATGCGGCCGAACGCCTCGGCACCACGCAGGCCGAGGTCGAAGCGGTGGTCGGCGTGCTGCAGACATTCGACCCGCCTGGTATCTGCGCGCGCTCGCTGGCCGAATGTCTCGCCATCCAGCTGCGCGAACTCGACCGGTTCGACCCGGCCATGCAGGCGCTGATCGAACATCTCGATCTGCTCGCCAAGCGCGACGTCGCCAGCCTGCGCAAGATCTGCGGCGTCGACGACGAAGACCTCGCCGACATGATCGGCGAAATCCGTCACCTCGATCCGAAGCCCGGCCTGAAGTTCGGCTCGTCGCGGGTGCAGACCGTGGTGCCCGACGTGTTCGTCCGCCCCGGCCCGGACGGCGGCTGGCTGGTCGAGCTCAACAGCGACACGCTGCCGAAAGTCTTGGTCAACCAGTCGTACTACTCGGAGCTGTCGAAGACGATCCGCAAGGACGGCGACAAGTCGTACTTCTCCGACTGTCTGCAGAATGCCACCTGGCTGGTCCGCGCGCTCGATCAGCGCGCCCGCACCATCCTCAAGGTTGCGACCGAGATCGTGCGTCAGCAGGACGGCTTCTTCACCCACGGCGTGGCACACCTGCGCCCGTTGAATCTGAAGGCCGTCGCGGACGCGATCCAGATGCACGAATCGACGGTGTCGCGCGTCACCGCCAACAAGTACATGGCGACCAACCGCGGCACCTTTGAACTAAAGTATTTCTTTACCGCGTCGATCGCATCCGCGGACGGCGGCGAGGCGCATTCGGCCGAAGCCGTGCGCCATCACATTCGGCAATTGATCGACGGCGAAGATCCGTCGGCCATCCTCTCCGACGACACCATCGTCGAGAAGCTGCGCGAAGCCGGCATCGATATTGCGCGCCGCACTGTGGCCAAATATCGCGAGGCGATGCGCATTCCCTCCTCCGTGCAACGACGACGCGACAAGCAAAGCGTGCTCGGTGCGGCTCTGACGGCGGCGGATCGCTCCCGCGACACCGCCCCGGCTTGATTACGCCGCTGCTCGGACTACTGTCAGTACCCCAAAGACAAACGAGGCATCCCATGACCATCCGGGTCTCCGGCAAAAGCATCAGCGTCGGCGAAGCCCTGCGCGGCCGTGTCAGCGAGCGCACCGAAGAAGTGCTGCGCAAATATTTCGACGGCAACTACTCGGGCCACATCACGCTGAGCAAAGACGGTTTCGGATTCCGCACCGACTGTGCGCTGCACCTCGATTCCGGCATCACGCTGGAAGCCGAGTCGAATGCGGCCGACGCCTATGCGAGCGCCGACCAGGCGCTACTGCAGATCGAGAAGCGCCTGCGCCGCTACAAGAGCCGGCTGAAGGATCGCTCCGCCCGCAAGGCGCACGCCGAGGCCACTGCCTTGGCCGAACTGGCGATCGCGCCGGTCGACGTCCCGAGCTACGTGATCGAGGCGCCCGGCGACGAGGAGCATCGCGAGGACGCCTACAATCCGGTGATCATCGCCGAGGCCACCACCGCGATGAAACGGCTGTCGGTCAGCGAAGCCGTCGTCGAACTCGACCTCACCGGCGCGCCGGTGCTGGTGTTCCTGCATGGCGGCTCGGGCCGCGTGAACATCATCTATCGCCGCGTCGACGGAAATATCGGCTGGATCGATCCGCCCACAGTGAACGCTGCCGCCTGACGGTGGTTAGCGGCGTGGCCGTCCCGCTTCGCGTGTGAGACGGCCATTGACGCCCGGCGGCGGCTCTGCCTATGGTCCGCCGCCCTCCGAGCCGGAGCCGGAACGGCCGGACTTTGCCACCGCCGGCAGGGGTGATAGATTAGCTAGGCCGATGAATTCAGGGAGCTTTCCTCCGGCCGCAAATGGCCGGTTGATGCACCGAAATCGAGCTTGACGCAGCCTGCCCCTGTCCTATTTCACAACGACAGCACACCACATCCTCGGAACGCCGCATGACGATTACCGATCTGGTCGCGCCCGAGGCGGTTATCCCGGCGTTAAAAGTCATCAGTAAGAAACAGGCGCTGCAGGAACTTGCCGCGCGCGCCGCGGAACTCTCCGGACAGAACGAGCGATCGATCTTCGAAGTGTTGCTGCAGCGCGAAAAGCTCGGCACCACCGCGGTCGGCTACGGCGTCGCCATTCCGCACGGCAAGCTGCCGAAGCTCGACAAGCTGTTCGGCCTGTTCGCCCGGCTCGAACGCCCGATCGATTTCGAGGCGATGGACGGCCAGCCGGTCGACCTGATCTTCCTGCTGCTGGCGCCGGAAGGCGCGGGCGCCGATCATCTCAAGGCGCTGGCGCGGATCGCCCGTTTGCTGCGCGACCAGGACGTCGCCAAGAAGCTGCGCGCCTCGCGCGACGCCCAGGCGATCTACTCGGTGCTGGCGCTGCCGCCGGCGACGGCGGCCTGACATCCGGCCAACGAGCGGCGTTGTGCGCCGCTACGCTCATCAATCAGTTGGTGTAGGGAGAGGCGCCTGAGCAAACGCTCGGTGCCCCGACGTGGTAAGAATACGCAGCTCCGCGGAGTCCGTTGCCGGACACCGCGTCTGCAACTATGCGCCGATCAGTGGACGCTGACCGCCTGAAGCTCCTGGCTCCAGGCATTCGCCACCGCGGCTTCGCGGCTGTCTGTCAGCATGATCGGCGTGCCGTCGGCGGAATGCAGCGCGAACAGCTTGAGGCCGGGCGCGATCTGCGGCGCCTGCGGGAAGAGGCCGGGCACGTCCTCGGAGCGGATCTGCTTCACATAGGCGATGTGACCTTCGCCCAGATGCGCCAGCGCTTCCGGCGTGACGTGGACATTCTCGTGCGTTGCTGTACCCGGGTCGGCTGTAACTAAGTCAGTCATGGTCTCGACTCCTGTTAGAGACTAAGCGGTCGAGTCCGCTACTCGTTCCATTATTCGTGTTCGGTGATGGCGATTGTCTTAATCACCCGTTCAGGCTCAGGCCGGACCAGATCGATGGACAACAACCCGTTCTTCAGATCCGCACCCAGCACCTGCATCCCCTCCGCCAGCACGAAGGTGCGCTGGAAGTGGCGCGCGGCGATGCCGCGATGGATGTATTGCCGGGCTTTGTCATCCTGCTGGCGACCCCGAATGACGAGTTGATTTTCCTCAATCGTCACATCGAGTTGATCGCGGGTAAAACCCGCAACCGCGAGCGTGATCCGGAGCTTTTCAGGATCGCCGCTGCTGCGTTCGCAGCGCTCGATGTTGTAGGGCGGGTAGCCGTCGGCACCCTTGACGACGCGGTCGAGCGCACGCTCGATCTCGTCGAATCCCAGCAGAAAGGGACTGGACAACGTAGGAACACGAGACATCACAAAGTCCTCTCGAAGCGACTTTGAGGGGGTCCTTGCGGCACCCCGCTGACCTTCCGGCATCGTGCCGGCCGGTCGAAACCAATATGGGCAGTGCAAGATACGGCTTCAAGCACCCCGAAACAACGAATTTGTGCAGCGCCTTCAAGGCCCTGCGGCAATCCGCCGGCCGTCGGCAGCGAACCGGTGCAGGTGTTGAGGCAAACCTGTGGCAACGATCCTGCTGCCAATCGCTGGCGCCTCCTGGCCGGGAATGCGGACGATAATCTCGTCGGGCGGCAATTCGCCCGGCTTGCGGCTGATCGTCGGCTGGTCGCTGCGGCCGCGGGTGCCGTACACGAAGGTCTCCGGCCCGACCCGCTCGATCGCCTCGACGGTGAGGTCGAGCGTCAGCGCGCCCGGGGCGGCGGGCCCTGCGGCGATCACCAGGTCTTCCGGCCGGACGCCGAGGATGCCGCCTTCGGCCGGGCCGCCGAACTGCGCCTGCATGGCCGCGGTGTCGAGCGGGATCAGGTTCATCGGCGGCGCGCCGATGAAGGACGCCACGAAGGTGGTCGCCGGTCTGGCGTAGACCTCGAGCGGCGAACCGATCTGCTCGATCACGCCGCCGTTCATCACCACCAGGATATCCGCCAGCGTCATCGCCTCGAGCTGGTCGTGGGTGACGTAGATCGCGGTGGTGGCGAGCCGGCGCTGCAGCTTGCGGATCTCGACCCGCATCGCGACGCGCAGCTTGGCGTCGAGATTGGACAGCGGCTCGTCGAACAGGAACACCTTGGGCTGGCGCACAATGGCGCGGCCCATCGCGACGCGCTGGCGCTGGCCGCCAGAGAGCTGCCGCGGCTTGCGCTCCAGCATGCTGCCGAGTTCGAGGATGCGGGCGGCTTCCTGCACCCGGGCGTCGATCTCCGGCTTGGCCATGCCGCGGTTACGCAGCCCATAGGCCATGTTGTTGTAGACGCTCATATGCGGATAGAGCGCGTAGTTCTGGAACACCATGGCGATGTCGCGGTCGGCCGGCTCGACCTGATTGACGACGCGGCCGCCGATCGCGATCTCGCCGGCCGTGATCGTCTCCAGCCCCGCGACCATGCGCAGCAGCGTGGACTTGCCGCAGCCGGAAGGGCCGACCAGCACGCAGAACTGGCCGTCGCCGACCGCGAAATCGACGCCCTTGATGGCCTCGAAGCCGCCCGGATAGGTCTTGCGGACATTGCGGAGAACGACGTCGGCCACGCTTATTTCTCCGTCTCGACCAGTCCGCGCACGAACAGTTTCTGCATCAGCACCACCACGGCGACCGGCGGCAGCATCGCCAGCACCGCGGTCGCCATCACGATCGGCCATTCGGTCAGCGCATCCGAGGTCACGATCATCTTGCGGATGCCGATCTGGATGGTCTGCATGTCGTCGCGCGTGGTGATCAGCAGCGGCCAGAGATATTGATTCCAGCCGAGGATGAACAGGATCACGAACAGCGCCGCCATGTTGGTGCGCGACAGCGGCAGCAGCGTATCCCAGAAAAAGCGGAACGGCCCGGCGCCGTCGATCCGCGACGCTTCTAATAGCTCGTCCGGCACCGTCATGAAGAACTGCCGGAACAGCAGCGTCGCGGTCGCGGACGCAATCAGCGGCAGCGTCAGGCCGGCATAGCTGTCGAGCAGATTGAGGTCGGCGACGATCTTGTAGGTCGGATAGATCCGGACTTCGACCGGCAGCATCAGCGTGATGAAGATGATCCAGAAGATCGTCATCCGAAACGGAAAGCGGAAATACACGATCGCATAGGCGGAGATCAGCGAGATCGCGATCTTGCCGACCGCGATCAGCATCGCCATCACGAAGGAATTGAACAGCATGGTGCCGACCGGCTCGCGGGTGGTACCCGAAGTGCCGACGAACAGCGTCTGGTAATAAGTGTCGAGGAAATGCCCGCCGGGCAGCAGCGACATCTGGCCGTTGGCGATGGTGGCGTTGTCCTGGGTCGAGGCGACGAAGGCGAGATACACCGGGAACGCGACGATCAGCACGCCGGCCCACAGGATGGCGTGCGGCAGCAGGTTTCCGAAGCGGCGGTGCTCGACCATCAGTAGTTCACCTTGCGCTCGACAAAGCGGAACTGGAACGCGGTGAGGGCGATGACGATGCCCATCAGGATCACCGATTGCGCCGCCGAGCTGCCGAGATTACCGCCGAGCAGGCCGTCGCTATAGACCTTGTAGACCAGCGTCTCGGTCGCTTTTGCCGGGCCGCCGCGGGTGATGGTGTCGATGATGCCGAAGGTGTCGAAGAACGCGTAGACGATGTTGACGACGATCAGGAAGAAGATGGTCGGCGACAGCAGCGGGAAGATGATGGTCCAGAACCGCCGCATCGGCCGGGCGCCGTCGATCGCCGCCGCCTCGATCACGCTCGACGGGATCGCCTGAAGCCCGGCGAGGAAGAACAGGAAGTTGTAGGAGATCTGCTTCCACGCTGCCGCCAGGATGATCAGCAATGCGGCCTGGTTGCCGTCGAGCAGCGGATTCCAGTCGATGCCGAGCTTGCGCAGCCCATGGGCGATGACGCCGAGCGACGGATTGAGCATGAACACCCACAGCACGCCGACCACCGGCGGCGCCACCGCATAGGGCCAGATCAGCAGCGTGCGATAGAAGGTCGACCCGCGCAGCGGCCGGTCCGCCATCACGGCGAGCAGCAGCGCCAGCGACAGCGACGCCAGTGCGATCGCCAGCGAGAACGCGAAGGTGCGCAGGATGGCGGCGAAATAATCGGGATCGGCCAGCAGCTCGTTGTAGTTATCGAACCACACGAGCACGGTCGACAACCCGAACGCGTCCTGCATCAGGAACGACTGCACCACCGCCTGCCCGGCCGGCCAATAGAAAAACACCAGCACCACCGCAAGCTGCGGCAGCACCAGCAGATAAGGCAGGAATTTCGATTGGAAGACGGCCTGCTTGAGCATGGACTAACTCCCCTCCCCCCGCTCTTGCGGCGGGGAGGGGTCGGGGG
>NZ_LJIC01000091.1 GCF_001295845.1 Rhodopseudomonas sp. AAP120
GGCGGCGCCGGCGCGGGTGGCGCAGGAGCCGGCGGCGCGGGTGCCGGTGGTGCCGGCGCGGGCGCTGGTGGTGCCGGTGCAGGTGGTGCGGGCGGCGGCGGTCCCGCCAATGTCGAACGCGGAGGCCAGGGTGCCGGCAGCGCGATCGGCCAGGACAATTCGCGGACACCGAGCTCGACGGGCGTGCCGTCGCGGTAACCTCTGCTGATCGAGCGAGAGCCGAGTAGCTGTAGCGGGAAGGCTTATCCCGACAGCACCGATGGCTCGATCGGATCTGGCGGCCGAGATTCGGCGATACGGCAGCCCCGTATCGCCGGATTCGTCACGTCGTCCCGGGCGTACGGCGGACGCCGAAACCATCAAGGGCCACGGAAGCGGGATCTTAGGGGCACATGGTGGGCGGCGAGAGATTCGAACTCCCGACCCTCTCGGTGTAAACGAGATGCTCTAACCAGCTGAGCTAGCCGCCCGCCCGGCTTGTTTACTGCCGACAGCGTCGGCGACGCAAGCCATTCACCGCCACGCCATCCGAACGCAGAGCGGCCCGATCGCCCACCCCGTTAAAGGCAGCCCTAGCCCGCCGGATTGCCGGGGAGCTGCTCGAGCTGGCCGAGCCAGGGCAGCGCCGACTGACACCAGATCTGCCGCGCAGGCGGCAATTGGGCGCGCTGGCGAATGCTGCCCCAACGAATGACGAGATCGCTGGCCTCCAGCTCGGCGCCGCTGGTGAACAGCGAAGTCCCGCAATCCGGACAGAAATGCTGCAGCCGGACAACGCCGCTGTCCGCGGTCTTGGCGTACGTCTTGGGTGTTCCGGTGACCCGCACATCCGCCCGGTTGGCGCGCACGCTGACGCGAAACGCCGAACTGCTGAACGTCTGACAATCGGTGCAGTGACAGATTCCGACCCGCTGCGGGTCGATGGCCGCGACGTAGCTGATGCGTCCGCAATGACATTGGCCGTCGATGTCCATCAGGCTTTCTCCTTGTGCCGGACGATGATGCGCCACCGCGCAGCGGTCGCCAAACGCAAAACGGCGCCCCGGAGGGCGCCGCTAATTGCGTTATGAGGCTCGTGCCGCTCAGTGGGCGGTGAGACCACCCGGGGCTTCGTCGCCGTCCTGGCTCTCCGGCTTACCGGAAAGCTTGGCGGGCTCCTCTTCCCAGACGATCGGCACCGGCGCGCGCACCAGCGCGTTGGCGATCACCTCGTCCATCCGGGCGACCGGGATGATGTTCAAACCACCCTTGATCGCGTCCGAGATCTCGGTGAGGTCCTTGGCGTTGTCCTCGGGGATCAGCACCGTCTTGATGCCGCCGCGAGCCGCCGCCAACAACTTCTCCTTCAGACCGCCGATCGGCAGGACCCGGCCGCGCAGCGTGATCTCACCGGTCATGGCGATATCGCGCCGGATCGGAATGCCGGTCAGTACCGACACGATGGTGGTGGCCATCGCGACGCCGGCCGACGGACCATCCTTCGGGGTCGCCCCCTCCGGCACGTGGACGTGGATGTCGCGCCGCTCGAAGAACGGCGGCTCGATCCCGAAGGTGATCGCCCGCGAGCGGACGTAGGACGCCGCCGCCTGGATCGATTCCTTCATGACGTCGCGCAAGTTTCCGGTCACCGTCATGCGACCCTTGCCCGGCATCATCACGCTTTCGATCGTCAGCAGCTCGCCGCCGACGTCGGTCCACGCCAGGCCGGTGACGACACCGACCTGATCGTCCTTCTCGATCTCGCCGAAGCGGAACTTCGGCACGCCGAGATATTCCTCGATCGCCTTCTCGTTGACCTTCACCGTCTTCTTCTTCGACAGCATCAGGTCCTTGACCGCCTTACGGGCAAGCGTGGAAATCTCGCGTTCGAGATTACGCACGCCGGCTTCGCGGGTGTAGCGGCGGATCATCAGCAGCAGCGCTGCGTCGTCGATCGACCACTCCTTCGAATCCAGCCCGTGCTTGGTCAGCGCCAGCGGGATCAGATGCTTGCGGGCGATCTCGACCTTCTCGTTCTCGGTGTAGCCGGCGATCCGGATGATCTCCATACGGTCCATCAGCGGCCCCGGGATGTTCAGGGTGTTCGCCGTGGTGATGAACATCACGTTGGACAGATCGTAGTCCACCTCGAGATAGTGGTCGTTGAAGGTCTGGTTCTGTTCGGGGTCGAGCACCTCGAGCAGAGCCGAGGACGGATCGCCGCGGAAGTCGGCGCCCATCTTGTCGATCTCGTCCAGCAGGAACAGCGGGTTCGAGGTCTTGGCCTTCCTCATCGACTGGATGATCTTGCCGGGCATCGAACCGATGTAAGTCCGACGATGACCGCGGATCTCGGCTTCGTCACGAACGCCGCCGAGCGACACGCGCACGAACTCACGTCCGGTCGCCTTGGCGATCGACTTGCCGAGCGAGGTCTTGCCGACGCCGGGCGGGCCGACGAGGCACAGGATCGGCCCCGACAGCTTGTTGGCGCGCGACTGCACCGCGAGATACTCGACGATCCGCTCCTTGACCTTCTCCAGCCCGTAGTGATCGGAGTCGAGGGTGGCCTGAGCCGACTCGAGGTCCTTCTTCACCTTGGACTTCTTGTTCCACGGGATCGACAGCAGCCAGTCGAGATAGTTGCGCACGACGGTCGCTTCCGCGGACATCGGCGACATCTGGCGCAGCTTCTTCAGCTCGTGCTGCGCCTTCTCGCGGGCTTCCTTGGTCAGCTTGGTCTTGGCGATCTTCTCCTCGAGCTCGGCGAGCTCGTCCCGGCCCTCGTCGTCGCCGAGTTCCTTCTGGATCGCCTTCATCTGCTCGTTGAGATAGTACTCGCGCTGGGTCTTCTCCATCTGGCGCTTGACGCGCGAGCGGATGCGCTTCTCGACCTGCAGCACCGAGATCTCGCTCTCCATCAGACCGAGCACCTTCTCCAGGCGCGCGGTGACCGACAGCGTCTCCAGGATGCCCTGGCGATCCGCGATCTTGACGGCGAGATGCGACGCGACGGTGTCGCCCAGCTTGGCGAAGTCGGTGATCGACTGCACCACGCCGACGACTTCGGCCGAGATCTTCTTGTTGAGCTTCACGTAGCTTTCGAAATCCGACACCACCGAGCGGGCCAGCGCTTCCGCCTCGACGCTGGTGGCGTCGGTGTCGGCGAGCGACTTGGCAGTGGCTTCGTAATACTCGGTGCGATCGGTGTAGTTCTCGACCTTGGCGCGCGCGAGGCCTTCGACCAACACCTTCACGGTGCCGTCGGGCAGCTTCAACAGTTGCAGCACGCTGGCGAGGGTGCCGATCTCGTAGATCGAGCCCGGCGCCGGATCATCGTCCGACGCATTCTTCTGCGTCGCCAGCATGATCAGCGCGTCGTTCTTCATCACCTCTTCGAGCGCGCGGATCGACTTCTCGCGGCCGACGAACAGCGGCACGATCATATGCGGGAAGACGACGATGTCGCGCAGCGGAAGAACTGGATAGGCGTGGCTTTCGCCGTAAACGATCGTTGGCCTGGGTTTGGTGGCGGTCATGGCCCGTTCCTTTCGTTGTGCCCCCTTGCCCGTGGCCCGCCCCCCGGCGCGGCCACCACAAGGTGCCGAGTGTACCGGCGCGTTACGGCCGGCTCAGGCCCCACTCGTCCGGATTTGAAGGCGAATCCTGATAACGCTTGTCATCGCCGTGAACATTAGGTGGCTATCACCCCGGGGGGTGTCAAGTCGTGGAAAAAGCGCCGGTTTGTCAGGCATAGACGCGCAGAGCGCGCGGCATCATGCAGGACGAAAACGGGCTGCCGAGAGGTCCCGGCAGCCCGATTGTCTCGGCCGTGTCGCGCGGAAAATTCCGTGCGATGGCGGGTCATTATGCGCTTGCGCTGCTCTCGGCCGCGCGGTCGGTGCGGTCGGCGTAGATGTACAGCGGCCGGGCGGTGCCCTCGACGACTTCGCGCGAGATCACCACCTCTTCGACGCCTTCCAGGCCCGGCAGATCGAACATCGTCTCGAGCAGGATGCTCTCGAGGATCGACCGCAGGCCGCGGGCGCCGGTCTTGCGCTCGATCGCCTTGCGGGCCACCGCCCCCAGCGCCTCGTCGGCGAAGGTGAGCTCGATGTTCTCCATCTCGAACAGACGCTGGTACTGCTTGACCAGCGCGTTCTTCGGGTCGGTCAGGATCTTCTTCAGCGAGGTCTCGTCCAGATCCTCGAGCGTCGCCACCACGGGCAGACGGCCGACGAATTCCGGAATGAGGCCGTACTTCAGCAGATCTTCGGGCTCGACGTGACGGAAGATCTCACCGGTGCGGCGATCTTCCGGTGCCAGAACCTGCGCGGCGAAGCCGATCGAGGTGGTCCGGCCACGCGACGAGATGATCTTCTCGAGGCCCGCGAAGGCACCACCGCAGATGAACAGGATGTTGGTGGTGTCGACCTGCAGGAACTCCTGCTGCGGGTGCTTGCGGCCGCCCTGCGGCGGGACCGAAGCCACCGTGCCTTCCATGATCTTGAGCAGCGCCTGCTGGACGCCCTCGCCCGACACGTCGCGGGTGATCGAGGGATTGTCCGACTTGCGACTGATCTTGTCGATCTCGTCGATATACACGATGCCGCGCTGTGCCCGCTCGACATTGTAGTCGGCGGCCTGCAGCAGCTTCAGGATGATGTTCTCGACGTCCTCGCCGACATAGCCGGCTTCGGTCAGCGTCGTCGCATCCGCCATCGTGAACGGCACGTCGAGAATCCGCGCGAGCGTCTGCGCCAGCAGCGTCTTGCCCGAGCCGGTCGGACCGATCAGCAGGATGTTCGACTTCGCCAGTTCGACGTCGTTGTGCTTGGTCTGGTGGTTCAGCCGCTTGTAGTGATTGTGGACCGCGACCGAGAGCACCTTCTTCGCATGGCCCTGGCCGATGACGTAGTCATCGAGGACCTTGCAGATTTCCTTCGGGGTCGGAATGCCGTCGCGCGACTTCACCAGCGAGGATTTGTTCTCTTCGCGGATGATGTCCATGCACAGTTCCACGCACTCATCACAGATGAATACCGTGGGGCCGGCGATCAGCTTGCGGACCTCGTGCTGGCTCTTTCCGCAGAACGAGCAGTACAGGGTGTTCTTGGAGTCGCTCGTACCGACCTTACTCATTTCGTTCTCCGTCCGCGGTTCGGTCTTCTCTGGCAGCCGTGCCTCCCGGTTGGACCCGGCAGACCCGGTATAAATGGAGCAAATTCCGTACCAGAAAAGGCCCCCGCACTTCTGTGGCCGCACCAATCGCGGCCGCTTCGAATCCCCCAAACACTTTCGTCGATCAGGTTCAGCCAATCATGCTGTCACCCGTCTATCAAGATTTCACTAACCGCGCCCCGGACCGGGACGCGTGACAATAGCGTGATTTGCTGCGGCTGCGCGAGCCTGCATCCCTGAAAACAGGGCAGAGTTGCGAGATTGCCACGTGTGACAGCACGAAAGTGGAACATCCGGCCAACAGCTGAGGACAATCCCGAGGCTCGCGCGATCCGCACCCGATCGATCAGGTCGCCTTCCCGGCCGCGGCGGTCTCTTCGGCACGCTTGTCGATGACCTTGTCAACGATACCGAAGTCGCGCGCCATCTCGGCGGTCAGGAACTTGTCGCGCTCCAGCGCATCCTCGATCGCCTTGTAGGTCTGGCCGGTGTGGTGGACGTAGATCTCGTTCAGCCGCTTCTTCAGGTTCAGGATTTCCTGGGCGTGCAGCATGATGTCGGTGGCCTGGCCCTGGAAGCCGCCCGACGGCTGGTGGACCATGATCCGAGCGTTCGGCAGCGAGAACCGCATGTCCTTGTGGCCGGCAGCCAGCAGCAGCGAGCCCATCGAGGCGGCCTGGCCGGTGCACAGCGTCGACACCGGCGGGCGGATGAACTGCATGGTGTCGTAGATCGCCAGACCCGACGTCACCACCCCGCCCGGCGAGTTGATGTACATCGAGATTTCCTTCTTCGGATTCTCGGCTTCGAGGAACAGCAACTGGGCGACGATCAGCGTCGACATGCCGTCTTCGACCGGGCCGGTGACGAAGATGATCCGCTCTTTCAGGAGGCGCGAAAAGATGTCGTAGGCCCGTTCGCCGCGGTTGGTCTGCTCGACCACCATCGGCACGAGGTTCATGTAGGTTTCCAACGGATCGCGCATAATTCACCTGAGGGTTGTCGAAGACGACAGCGCGCGGGGTGCAATTCCGGTCTGGCGACCGGGTTCGCCGCGGCGATCGTCCCGTGATGCAGGACGTGAAAGCGAGTGCTCAGATATGGGCCGATTGCCCGGCCACAAGGGTAAGCCCCGTTTCTGAGCCGAGTTGATACTGATTCGGCGGCTCACGGCAAAACCGCCGGCCGGCTTTCCGCCCCGAATCGGCGCGCTTTCGCCGGGCATCGTTAACAGGGTCTCATGACGCAAAACGGCCGCCGCGACGGGTGTCGCGGCGGCCGCCGGAGCCGGTATGGCGCGGGCCGATCAGGCCGCGGTCTTGTCGTCGTCGTCCTTGTAGAGCTCCTCGCGGGTGACCGGCTTGTCGGTCACGTTGGCGAGCTCGAGGATGAAATCGACCACCTTGTCTTCGTAGATCGGGGCGCGGAGCTGGGCCAGCGCCTCGGGATTGCTGCGGTAGAAGTCCCAGACTTCCTTCTCGCGGCCGGGCATCTGCCGGGCGCGCTCGATCACCGCGCGGCTGACTTCGTCGTCGGTGACCTGGATCTTGTTCTTCTCGCCGATCTCGGACAGCACCAGGCCGAGACGGACGCGGCGGTCGGCGATCTTGCGATATTCCTCGCGCGCCGCCTCCTCGGTGGTCTCCTCGTCGGCAAAGGTCTTGCCGTTCTGCTGCATCTCGGCGTTGATCGACTGCCACATCACGGCGAATTCCTGCTCGACCAGCGACGGCGGGGCTTCGAACTTGTGGGTCTCGTCGAGACGATCGAGCAGCTGGCGCTTGACCCGCATCCGCGACGCACCGGCGTATTCGGCGGCGAGGCGCGCCTTGGCGGCTTCCTTCAGTTTCTCGAGCGATTCCATGCCGAGCGTCTTGGCGAACTCGTCGTCGATCGCGGTGTCCTGCGGAGCCTCGACCTTGGTGGCGGTGGTCTCGAACTCCGCCGGCTTCCCGGCCAGCGTCTCGCTGGCATAGTTCTCCGGGAACGATACCTTGATGGTGCGGGTCTCGCCCTGCGCGATGCCGATCAGCTGGTCCTCGAAGCCGGGGATGAAGCTGGCCGAACCGATCACGACCGGGATGTCCGAGCCGGTGCCGCCGTCGAAGGCTTCGCCGTCGATCCGGCCGACGAACGAAACGGTGACGCGGTCGCCGTTCTCGGCCTTGGCGCCCTCGCCCTTGTCGCTGTAGGCGCGGTTGGCGTCGGCGATCCGCTTGATCGCCTCGTCGACGTCGGACTCGCCGACTTCGACCACCGGCTTCTCGACCGAGAAACTCTTGAAGTCCGCCAGTTCGAAGCTCGGCACGACCTCGATCGCGACCGTGTAGGTCAGGTCCGACTTGCCCTCGAGGATCTGCTCGATTTCCTTCTGGTCCTGCGGCATCGTGATCTTCGGCTCGGTGGCGAGGCGGAAGCCGCGCTCGGCGAAGATGCCGTCATTGGTCTCGCGCACCAGCTTGTCGATCGTCTCGGCAGCAACCGACCGGCCATAGACGCGCTTCAGATGGCTCACCGGCACCTTGCCGGGACGGAAGCCGTTGAGCTTGACCTTGTCCTTGAGGTCGACCAGCCGAGCATCGACTTGCGCGTCGATATCCGCAGCCGGGACACTGACCTGGAATTCGCGCTTCAACCCGTCGGCGACGGTTTCCTTGACCTGCATGGCGTCGATCTTCTTCTTCCGTGTGATCCAGCCGCGCGGCTGGAGGTGTCGAGTATGGCGATGCGCGGCGGAAAGCCTGCACCTGTGGTTTGGCGAACGCGTGTCCTGAAGGACCCGGTTCGCCGGAAATGCGTCATGAGCAGAGCACTTGCGTGGTGCGGGCGGAGGGACTCGAACCCCCACAACTTTCGTCACTGGAACCTAAATCCAGCGCGTCTACCAATTCCGCCACGCCCGCGAAGAGCATCATGCCGGCCGCGATGCCGCGGGCGGCGGGCTTATAACATGACAAATAGGTCGCGCATCAAGAAAAACCCGCAGTTGCATGACGCCGCGTCCGGCTGCCGCAGTGGACAGCGCGGCCCGAACATGGTCCGCATCGCACGATGACGCACGCTTCCTTTCTCGTCTCGCGCCGCACCCTGCTCGCCGGTTTTGGCGGCCTCACCCTCGCCAGCACCTGGCCGCGGCGCGCCGCGGCGGCCCGCAAGACGATGACGCTGCGCGCCGCGTCCGATCCGATCGTGCTGCAGACCGGAGCCGAGCCGGTGTCGCGGCCGGCGCTGCTGTGGACCAACAAGGCACCGCTCCAGCGCGGCGACGAGCTCACGGTCCGCTTCGAGAATGCCCTGCAACATCCTGTGTTGCTGACGTTTCGCGGCCTCGACGGCGCCGCCGCGGCGGAGCCGCTGGTGGCACGCCGACCGGTGCCACCCGGCGGCACGGACGAGTTTACGCTGACGCTGCGCTCGGCCGGTACGCTGTTGGCCGATCTGCGGCTCGGCGCCGACGGAACCGCGCCGATGCCGATTCTGCCGGTGGTGGTTCAGGACGATACCCCACTGCAGGTCGACGGTGACGAGGTCGTGCTGATCGAGGACGAGCGGCTCGGCCCGGACGGCCAGCCGCTCGCCCCCGGCGTCGAGGCCGGCGACGCGCCCTGGCTCTACACCATCAACGGCAAGCCCACCGGCGATATCGCGCTGCGGGCCAATGGACGGTTTAGGCTGCGCTTCATCAATGGCTGCCAGCGCAATGTGATTGCAGTGCGAATCGACGATCACGAAGTCCGCGTGATCGGCCTCGACGGCCAGCCGGCCGAGCCCTTCCTCGCCCGCGGCGGCACGCTGGTCCTGACACCCGGCGGCCGGGTCGATGCGCTGATCGATGCGACGCGGCCGCCGGGCTCTTCCTCGGCGATGACTCTGCTGGACGGCGGCAAGCCGGTGCCGCTAGGCAAGCTGCTGACCTCCACGGAGCCGCCGCTGCGCGCCGCGCCGCCACCACCGCCGACCGCGCTGCCTGACAATGGCCTGCCGCCACAGCTGCCGCTCGGCTCAGCCCTACGGGTCGAGCTGCCGCTCGGCGCGCTGACGCCGGGCCAACTCGACTGGTTCGCTCCCGACAAGTTCACGCCCGCCTCCGGCCCGGCCTTTCAGGCCAAACGCGGCCGCACCGTGGTGCTGGCGCTGGTCAACCGCGGCACCCAGCCGGTGGTCTTCCATCTGCATGGCCACCATTTTCGGCTTCTCGACCGGCTGGACGACGGCTGGAAGCCGTTCTGGCTCGACACCCTGGCGATCGACGCCGGCCAAACGCAGCGCATCGCCTTCGCAGCGGAGCATCCTGGCCTGTGGCTGATGGAGGCCTTCGCCGCCAAATGGTCCGCCCCAAGGCTGCTGCGGAGCTATCTTGTCAGTTGAGCCTCATGCTCCAAGACCAAGTGATTCCAGAGCTTAAATCTCAATACTCCACGCCAAGCTCGTCATAGACCCGCCGCGTCACTGCCGGCAGCGTCTCGGTCAGGTCTTCGGCGATCAAGCCCGGGCCGGCCTCGCAGGCGGCTTCGCCGTGCATCCACACGCCGATGCAGGCGGCTTCGAACGCCGGCACCCGCTGCGCCAGCAGGCCGGTGATGATTCCGGTCAGCACGTCGCCGGCGCCGGCGGTCGCGAGCCAAGGCGGCGCATTGAAAGCGATCGCGGCGCGGCCGTCCGGCGACGCCACCACCGTGTCGGGGCCCTTGAGCAGCACCACCGCGCCCGACCGCTGCGCAGCTACGCGGACTCGTTCGAGTTTCGATCTAAGTGGATTTTTGTTGCTCATGTCACTGAACAACCGCGGGAATTCACCCTCGTGAGGGGTGAGGACAACCTGTGGATTGGAACCGGATTTGATCGCCTCGAACAGCGTTTCCGGGCTGCCGGCGAAGACCGTCAGGGCGTCCGCATCCAGGACCGTCCCGGCGTTGGCGGCCAGCGCCACCAGAACGTTGTCCCGGGTTCGATCATCGACGCCCGCCCCCGGCCCGATCCCGACCGCGTTGAACCGGCGGTCGCTCAGCGTTCCGGACAGATCGTCCGGCGTATCGATCGCCCGCACCATCACGGCTGTCAGCGCCGCGGCATTGACCGCCAGCGCGTCGCGGGGCGAGGCCAGCGTCACCAGTCCGGCGCCGGCCCGCAGCGCGCCGCGCGCCGCCAGCCGTGCCGCGCCGGTCTGGTACAATTCGCCGGAAATCACCACGGCGTGGCCGCGGCCGTATTTGTGCCCGTCGGCGCGCGGCACCGGAAAGTGCTCGAGCCATAAGTCCGGGTCGTTCTCGAAAGCCTGCGGCCGGATCTCGTCCAGCACCGCCGGGTCGATGCCGATATCGACCACCCGCAGCTTGCCGCAATACAGTCGTCCCGGCACCAGCAGATGTCCCGGCTTGCGGCGGAAGAAGGTGACGGTCTCGCGCGCCTTGATGGCAGCGCCCAGCACCGCACCAGTGGCGCCGTTGATGCCGCTCGGCAGGTCGACCGCCAGCACCGGCACGCCGCTGGCGTTCACCGCTTCGATCATCTCCAGCGCCTGATCCTTCACCGGGCGATTCAGCCCGGAGCCGAACAGCGCATCGATGATCAGCGCCGGCGTCCCGATCGACTGCGGCAGGAACGGCAGCAACGGCCCCTTCCACTCCCGCGCCGCCAGCGCGGCATCGCCCTTCAGCGCCTCGCGGTCGCCGAGCAGCATGACGTGGACGGTGCGGCCGAGTGCCACAAGCTCGGTGGCGGCGATCAGGCCGTCGCCGCCATTATTGCCCGGCCCGGCGATCACCAGGATCGGCCCGCTCTCGGCCATGTCGATCGCGGCCTGAGCGACATGCCGGCCGGCGTGCAACATCAGCGCGAAACCGGACGATCCGCCGGAGATCGTCAGCAGGTCGGCGCGGTCCATTTCGGCGGGCGTCAGCAGCTCCATGCCCAATTCCCGGTACTCTCGCCTCACGGGGAGGCAATAAATGCTGTGTATAGGGAGATGCGGCGGGTTTTGTTGCTCAATCAATAAGCTTGATGCCCATTGATTACTCAGTCGCACGCCCCCGCAGCCACCAAAGTCTACGCGGACGCCGGCTTAATAATCTGATAATGCTCCACAATCAGCCATCCCGGCAACTTGGCATGGACCCTGCTTTTACGGAAGCCATGTTTCGATCCCTCGCGCTCGCCGATCCTGGCGGGGTCAGCGCGCGACCGTCTCCGGCTTCGGGCCCTGCCCTGACCACGGACGGAGCTGCTTGCCCGATCGGCCCGCGGTGTTATCGATCCACTGCGCAGCGCCGCGCAATCTGGCATACAGTCGCCGTCTCAAGACGTGCCGTCTCAAGACGTCTAGTCTCAAGGCGGTTGGTCTCAAGACTTGGGAAGTCCGGGGAGAGTTTAAGTGAAGAAGATCGAAGCCATCATCAAGCCGTTCAAGCTGGACGAGGTCAAGGAAGCGCTTCAGGAAGTCGGATTGCAGGGCATCACCGTGACCGAGGCCAAGGGCTTCGGCCGGCAGAAGGGTCACGCGGAACTTTATCGCGGCGCGGAATACATCGTGGACTTTCTGCCCAAGGTGAAGATCGAGATCGTCATTGCCGATGATCTGGTCGAAAAAGCCATCGATGCGATCCGCCGCGCCGCCCAGACCGGGCGCATTGGTGACGGCAAGATCTTCGTTTCCAATATCGAAGAAGCCGTTCGCATCCGAACGGGCGAATCCGGACTGGACGCCATCTAAGCCTCCGGCCTATCACCTCCACCGACCGTATCACCTGGCGGCCCCGTTCGGGCCGCCGTTTCACGACGACCCGTAGCACAAGGGGTACTCATGACCACCGCCAAAGAAGTCCTGAAATCCATCAAGGACAACGACGTGAAATACGTCGACCTGCGTTTCACCGATCCGCGCGGCAAGTGGCAGCACGTCACCTTCGACGTGTCGATGATCGACGAAGAGATCTTCTCCGAAGGCACCATGTTCGACGGCTCCTCGATCGCCGGCTGGAAGGCGATCAACGAGTCCGACATGACGCTGATGCCGGACCCCTCGACTGCCACGATCGATCCGTTCTTCGCAGAGACCACCATGGTCATCACTTGCGACATCCTCGAGCCGTCGACCGGCGAGCCCTACAACCGCGACCCGCGCGGCATCGCCAAGAAGGCCGAGGCCCAGGTCAAGGCGATGGGCGTGGGCGACACCGTGTTCGTCGGCCCGGAAGCCGAGTTCTTCGTGTTCGACGACGTGCGCTATTCGGCGAACCCGTACAACACCGGCTTCAAGCTCGACTCCTCGGAACTGCCGACCAATTCGGACACCGAGTATGAAGGCGGCAACCTCGGCCACCGCATCCGCACCAAGGCCGGCTATTTCCCGGTCCCGCCGCAGGACTCGGTGCAGGACATGCGTTCGGAAATGCTCGGCGCGATGGCCCGCATGGGCGTCAAGGTCGAGAAGCACCACCACGAAGTCGCTTCGGCCCAGCACGAGCTCGGCATGAAGTTCGACACGCTGACCCACATGGCCGACCAGATGCAGATCTACAAGTACTGCATCCATCAGGTCGCCCACATCTACGGCAAGACCGCGACCTTCATGCCGAAGCCGGTGTTCGGCGACAATGGCTCGGGCATGCACGTGCACCAGTCGATCTGGAAGGACGGCAAGCCGACCTTCGCCGGCAACAAGTACGCCGATCTGTCGGAAACCTGCCTGCACTACATCGGCGGCATCATCACCCACGCCAAGGCGATCAACGCCTTCACCAACCCGTCGACCAACTCCTACAAGCGTCTGGTCCCGGGCTATGAAGCGCCGGTGCTGCTGGCCTATTCGGCCCGCAACCGCTCGGCTTCCTGCCGCATCCCCTACACCACCTCGCCGAAGGCCAAGCGCGTCGAAGTCCGCTTCCCGGACCCGATGGCCAACCCGTATCTCGCCTTCGCGGCGATGCTGATGGCCGGCCTCGACGGCATCAAGAACAAGATCGATCCGGGTCCGGCGATGGACAAGGACCTCTACGACCTGCCGAAGGAAGAGCTGAAGCAGATCCCGACCGTTTGCGGCAGCTTGCGTGAAGCGCTCGAGAGCCTCGACAAGGACCGCGCCTTCCTCAAGGCCGGCGGCGTGTTCGACGACGACTTCATCGACGCCTTCATCGAGCTGAAGATGACCGAAGTCGCGCGCTTCGAAATGACCCCGCACCCGGTCGAGTTCGAGATGTACTACTCGTACTAAGCCGGTTACGCCGGCCCCACGGCCGGCCTACGCTGAAGACAACGAAGGCGCCCCTCGTGGGCGCCTTTTTTTTTGCCGTGAGCATCCACATCTCGAGAGGTGTCGCTCCCGGAGATGACGGCCGACCCCGCTCCAGCGTCACCTTTTCTCCCGCCCTCCTTGGCTTGATCCAGTGCAAAGCCTCATTCATTCGAATGAATTAAACAGACGCCAATGAGGCGTCGACGATGAAGTCCAACAGCCGCACTGCACTCCTTGGCACGCCGCCGCCGCTCGGTGGCCCGAGTCATGACACCCGCGCCAGGATGATCGAGGCGGCGATCGAAGTATTTGGGGCGGTCGGTTACGACGGCGCCACCACACGCCAACTGGCCGAGCGAGCCGGCGTCAATCAGGCGGCGATCCCCTACCATTTCGGCGGCAAGCGCGAACTCTACCTCGCCGCCGCGCAGGCGATCGCCGACTACATGCGATCCCGCATCGAACCGCTGATCGACCATCTGCGCACGGCCAGCGTCGATCCAGCCGCGCATATCGACGCCGTGGTGATGCGCTTCTTCCAGTTCATCGCCGGCGACGCGGAGCCCGAAGCCTGGACCGTGTTCTTCGTGCGCTGCGAACGCGACGCCGACGACGCCTTCCGGATCATCTATTATCAGTCGGTCGCACGATTTCAGGCCGCACTGATCGCCGAAGTCGCCGCCGCGACCGGACGCTCGCCGGACGACGAGGATCTGAAGGTCCGGGTCGCGATCGTCCTCGGCGCGATCTCCAACTTCCGCACACTGCGCAACGTCATGCTGAGTTCACTCGGTTGGGACACATTCGACGCCGAGCGGAAGCAGACCCTGGAGATTGCGGTTCGGCGGCTGGCGCTGGCCGAGCTGCTGGACATCCGATCGGACGAGCCGCGCAACCTCCACCATCCGCTCGGCCCCGCATCCGCAGCACACCCATCATCCACGGCCTGACGCACAAGGAGGCTGCCATGACCAAGCCCGATCTCACTCAAGCCTATCTGGAATGGACCAAGCAGAAGCTCGACGAGTCCGCCGCCACGATCGCCAAGATCGAGGAAGCGGCCGCCAAGCTCGGGGACGCGTCGAGCGCCAAGGCGCAGGAAGCGCTGGCGCAGCTTCGCAGCGCGCGGGAGGCGTTCCAGACGCAGGTGAGCGCGCTGCAAGCCGATCTCGGAGCCTCCAAGCAAGTGACCGACACGGCCTTGTCCGCGGTCTCGGCGCAGTGGAACGAAGTCGAACTCGCCTTCCAGAAATTCCTCGGTACTGCCGGCGATCAGGCCGGCGTCGTCAAGGACGCCCTCGCGGCTCGTGCCGAAGCGCAGCGCCAGGCGTTCCTGTCGTCGTTGGAGACGATGCAGACCAGCACCGCCCTCGCGCTCGAACAGGGCCGCAAGGAGATGGAGTCGTCGCTGCGCCGCTGGACCGAAGAGACGGAAAAGACGCTTGGGCCAAAGCTGACCCAATTATCGGCTGCCGGCGACGAAACCTGGAACGCGCTGAAGGCCGGCCTCGACGAGACCGCCGCGGCCTACGAGAAGACCTGGGCGCGGATCTCTCAGGCATTCGCGAAGACCAAGTAACAGAGTCCCGAACGGCGTTCTCGTTGCCCGCCCTCCGTCACAGCGGAGGGCGCAGCACTCCAGAGCGCTCGTGTCTGCCGAGGCCCTCCGGAGTAGTTGGTCGCGCGCATGACGATGATTGGAGCGACTCATCAGGCTGAGCGCGAATGATGATCACGCCCCCGCTCCTGTCCTATAGCGTCTCGTCCTCGTCGTCCTCAACGCCGCGTTCGGAAGGGCCGGAGACGATTTCGTTGCGCAGACGTTCGAAGCGCCGGCGGGTGCGGCGCTCGCGGGTGTCGATGAAAGCAATCGCATCGGCGCGCGAGAACGGACCAGATGTAATCGGCTGTGAGCTGGTGCCGATGGTTTCGTCCACATAGTAACCTTCGCCCTCGTGCCGCACGCTCCATTTGAAGCGCAGCGCGTCGAGGGGACCGGGGCCATACCGCGTCAGCGCATCGAGATCCTCGGTGCCGTCCTCGCGCAGCGTGATCGGCGCGGCATCGCCAGTCTGTGTGACTGTGATCTCGACGATCTCGGTCTTGGCAATCTGCACCGCCGTCGTGCCGGCGCCGATCGCTTCGAGGATCGCGCCGTCCACGGCGATCTCGGGAGCTTCGCCCTCTTGCACGGCGGCGCCCTGCAGTTCCCCGTCGGTCGCATCGTCGGCGCGGATATCCTCGGCGGCAGCGCTCTCGCGCGATTCCGCGTCCTCTCCTTCCGGCTCAGGACGAGCCGCCGAAGACGGCCCCTGCGCGTGGTCGACGGTCACCTTCGGCTCCGGCCTTGCCGGCTTCTCGAAGATGCTCGCGATCACCGCCAGTGCGTGATCGGTCGGATCGTTGCTGGTCACGTTGAAACTACCCCCTGCGCTCGGCGCTACGAAATGACGGCCAAACCGGCGGGTCAACGCCGACATTGGTCGTTTGTTGCTAAGAACCGGAATAAACTCCGAATGAAGCGGATCGTTCCACCAACGAAGTGTTAATGCTTCGCATAACGACAAACCCGCGCCGCGAGCGCTGCTCTGCGAAATCGGCAAACCGTCGGCGACTATCCGCAGACCGGCGGCCGCCTCTGCTTCCACGGCCGCTCCTGCTCGAGCTGGGAGGCGAGACGCAGCAGCGTCGCTTCGTCGCCGAATCGCCCCGCGAACATCATACCAATCGGCAGCCCGCTTGTGGTCCACGCCAGCGGCACCGACATCGCCGGCTGGCCGGACATGTTGAACAGGCTGGTACCAGGAATGTAGCGGCGCAACAGCGGGCTGATGCCCGACAGGTCGCGCGCCATGGTGTCGAGCTCGCCGATCTTCAGCGGCGGCAGACACAGCGTCGGCGACAGGAAGACGTCGATATCCGCAAAGAAGTCCGCGAGTGACCGCGAGATCTGATAGGCCTGGAGCTGCGCGCCGCAATAATCGATGCCGCTGGCGCGGCTCGCATTGGCGGCGCTCGCCAGCGTCAGCGCTTCGAAATCCTGGTCCGTCACCTTGCGGCCGAGCGCCTGCTCGGCGAGCCGCACGCTGAGCCCGGTGTTGCAGGCGACGATCGCGGCGATCACGTCGGCCGGATCGGCGGGCAGCTTCGGCGCGCGCTGCTCGACATGATGGCCGAGGCCTTCGAGCAGCTTCGCAGTGTCACGCACCGCCGCTGCGATCTCCGGATCGATGGCGTCGCCATAGGTCGAGACGTCGGTGAAGGCGATCCGCAACCGGCCGGGATCGCGGCCGACCTCCTCGGCGAACGGCCGCTCCGGCGGTGGCGCGACGTAGGGGCTGGTCGGCTCCGGACCATGCAGCGCGTCGAGCATCACCGCGCTGTCGCGCACGCTGATACTCACCACATGGCCGCAAGCGAAACCGCCCCAGCCCTCGCCGCGATCCGGCCCGATCGGATTGCGGGCGCGCGTCGGCTTCAGCCCGAACACGCCGCAGGCCGAAGCCGGAATCCGGATCGACCCGCCGCCGTCGCTGGCATGGGCCACCGGCAGGATGCGCGCCGCCACCACGGCCGCCGCACCGCCGGATGAGCCGCCCGAGGAGTGATCGAGATTCCAGGGGTTGCGGGTCGGGCCGTGCAGCCGCGACTCCGTCGTCGGCATCAGGCCGAATTCGGGACTGGCGCTCTTGCCGTAGACCGTCAGTCCGGCCGCCACGAAGCGCGACGCCAACGTGCCGGTGTGCGGCGCGACGAAGTTTTTGTAGGCGCTCGCGCCGAACGTCGTGCGCGTGCCGGCGAGCAGGTCGAGATCCTTCAGCACGAACGGCACGCCGGTGAACGGCCCGTCCGGCAGGCCCGCTTCGATCTGCCTGCGCGCATGCTCGTCGTGCCGAACCACCACCGCATTAAGCTTCGGATTGAGCGCGTCGGTCCGCGCGATTGCCTCATCGAGCAATTCGCCGGGCGTGACCTGCTTGCTACGCACCAGTTCGGCAAGGCCGACGCCGTCGTAATTGCCATATTCCTTGAACGCCATCGTCGGCCTCCCCTCGCCTTTGTTGTTATCATAACCCTCACCACGTCATTGCGAGGAGCGAAGCGACGAAGCAATCCAGCTCCGTGCTCGGCGCTGGATTGCTTCGCTTCGCTCGCAATGACGGCGCTGGCGCGACTTGGATCAAAACTAACCCAAGACATCCTGATTGACGACATTCGCGGAGATCGGCGCGCCGTCGAGGACGCTCAGCATGTTGCGGGCGGTCTGCTCGCCCATGCGATCGAGCGCTTCGCGGGTGACGCCGGCGACGTGCGGGGCGATGATGACGTTCGGCAGGTCGAACAGCTTGTGCCCCAGCGGCGGCGGCTCGACTTCGAACACGTCGAGACCGGCGCCGGCGAGTTGCCCCGCCAGCAGCGCGTCGTACAGCGCCTGCTCGACGACGATGCCGCCGCGGGCGGTGTTGATCAGATACGAAGTCGGCTTCATCTTCGCCAGCCGCGCGGCGCCGAACAGGCCGGTGGTCTCCGCCGTCTTCGGGCAATGCAGGCTGACGAAATCAGCGCGCGGCAGCGCGGCGTCGAGATCGCTCACGGCTTCACAGCCCGCCGCTTCGATCGCCGCCGCGGGCACATAAGGATCATAGACCAGCACGGTCATTTCCATCGCCAGGCAGCGCTTGGCGGTGCGGGTGCCGATGCGCCCGAAGCCAACGATGAGTACGGTCTTGCCGAACAGGTCGAACGGCAGCAGGCCGAGCCGCGTCGCCCATGCGCCGGTCTTCACCAGCGCGTGCAGCTCGGCGCCGCGCTTGGCGAGCGTCAGCATCATGAACAGCGCCTGCTCCGCAACCGAGGGCGAGTTCGCGGTGCCGGCGGTCATCAGTGGCACCTTGCGCTTCGATAGTGCCGGCACGTCGACGGCGTCGTAGCCGACGCCGATCCGCGCCACCACGCGCATGTCCTGGGCCGCATCGAGCTCGCGCTCGCCGAACCGCGTTGCCCCGAGCGCGACGCCGTGCACCGGCGCCTGCGCGCGCAGCAGCGCCTCGAAATCGCCCGCCGAGATCAGGTTGGAAAATTCGATCACATCGATATCGCCGCGCTCGGCGAGCAGCGCCCGCCCCCGTTGCGACAGCGATTCCGTCACCAGCAGTTTGGTCGTGTTGGTCGACATTCCGCTCCCCGGCGCTTGATCGCGCCTTGTCGCTCGTCCGACTTGTCTGCGCGGACGCATGTGTTGTCCGGCGAGAACGCCGATCGGTTCATGTAACAGGCGTGTGACACTCAGGTCCACCGCCAATCTCGTCATGCCGCCGTGCGCAGCTCGCCGGCCATCGCTGCGGCGCGGTTAGTTGGACACGCGGCAGCCGCGCGCGACCGCGTCGCGGCACAACCCGATCTAGCCGCGCGTCGCCAGCGCCACGCCGGCCAGCACCATCACCAACGCGGCGATCTGGCCGAGGCCGAGCGGCTCGTGCAGCGCGATCGCGGCTGCGACGACGCCGATCACCGGCACCGCCATGGTGCCGATCGCCGCCACCGAGGCCGGCAGCCGCTGCAGCGCCGCGAACCAGCACAGATAGGCCAGGCAAAACTGGATCAGCGTCAGATAGGCCAAGCCCGCCCAACCGTAGAGCGTCGTCGCCGCAACATCCGGCACGCCGAACGCCAGCCCGGCCGCAGTCACCGGAATGCAGCCGATCCCGATCTGCCACGCCGCCGAGGTCGCGCCGGGCAGCGCGATCGGATAGCGCTTCAGGAAGATGGTGCCGAGCGCGAAGCCAATCGCGCCGGTCAGCGCCAGCGCCACACCCGGCAGCTTGGCGGCGCTGGCGGCGAAGCCGTCCGCCCCCATCAACGCCGCGATGCCGCCGAACCCCAGCACCAGCGCCAGCACGCGCGTCGCAGTCAGCCGCTCGCCGAGCAGCGGCCAGGCGAGCAGCGCCGTCCACACCGGCATCGAATAGCCAATGACGGCGGTCTCGCCGGCCGGCATCCACAGCAGCGCCAGCCCCATCACCACCATCCACAGAGTGACGTTGAAGAAGGCCGACACCAACAGGCGTGGCCATAGCGCCACCGGCACGCGCAGATCGTCACCGCGCGCCCGCGCATAGGCGAACAGCAGCAGCGAGCCGACCAGCCCCGGGATGCCGCGGGCGGGCAGCGGCGGCCATTCGGAGATCACGTATTTGGACACCGGCCAGCTCAGACCCCAGGCCAGCGAGGTGACGGCGAGCAGGACAAGACCACTGGTCGCGACGCGGGCGCGCGCGGCGGGAGGAGCTTCGGACATGGGAACACCCGGCAGGACGAACGGCGCCACCATGCCGGTAACCGCCTCCCGCCACCACCCGAAAAACGCCACCCAGCCGGGCTCGCCCTGAGTCGCCGATGGCAACCCCTCGCGGCGAAAAAATACCTGCCCTGTGCATAGCGGGTGCAGCGCCGCTGTGCACCGCGACGCACGATTTTTCCGCTTCTGAATCCCTGAGGACTCACCGATACTTGGCGGCATCAGGAAGCGGCACGGCCCCCTGTTTTCCACCTCCGTCCACCATATTTAGTATTTGATTCAGGAACCCTCACTATTGCTTGACGGGTCGGACGGAGTCGCACTAGTTTTGGGACTGTCCTGAGCGGGTGGTTTTTGGTCCGCCGGACATTCCCAGAAGGGTACCGAACCGGCCGCCTCCGATCTGCCTGAACGGCATCGGGGTGTGGGTTCATCTGTGCCTGAACCCGACTGTATGGGCGCAAAAAGACGGGCCGCAAACGGCTCGCATTGAAGCGTGGGGCGTTATTGGGACGAAGCCGTGATCGGCTATGATCGCGGCCTTGGCCCTTCAGAACAGAGTGAGCCGGACCACGGCTCGCACGGCGGACCAGGTCTTTCGGACCACGTCCGCGACCAGCAACTTTGGACCCAACGGGGTCCGGAATCGAACGGGGCATCAGATGAAGATCGAGCGGCGCTACACCACAGACGGCCAATCTCCCTATGCGGCGATCCAGTTCCGGCTGACGACGAGCGAGATCCGCAATCCGGACGGCTCGGTGGTGTTCCGCCTCGAGAATGTCGAAGTGCCCGAGGGCTGGTCGCAGGTCGCGTCCGACGTCCTCGCGCAGAAGTATTTCCGCAAGGCCGGCGTGGCCGCGCGCCTCAAGAAGGTCGAGGAAGAGACCGTGCCGTCGTGGCTGTGGCGCTCGGTGCCCGACACCGACGCGCTCGCCGCCCTGCCCGAGGCCGAACGCTTCACCTCCGAACATTCCTCCAAGCAGGTGTTCGACCGCCTCGCCGGCTGCTGGACCTATTGGGGCTGGAAGGGCGATTACTTCGCCTCCGAGGACGACGCCCGCGCGTTCTACGACGAGCTGCGCTACATGCTGGCGGCGCAGATGGTCGCGCCGAATTCGCCCCAGTGGTTCAACACCGGCTTGCATTGGGCCTACGGCGTCGACGGCCCCGGCCAGGGCCACTACTACGTCGATTACAAGACCGGCAAGCTGACCAAGTCGAAGTCGGCCTACGAGCACCCGCAGCCGCACGCCTGCTTCATCCAGGGCATCGAGGACGACCTCGTCAACGAGGGCGGCATCATGGACCTGTGGGTGCGTGAAGCCCGCCTGTTCAAATACGGCTCCGGTACCGGCTCGAACTTCTCGCGGCTGCGCGGCGAAGGCGAGCGCCTGTCGGGCGGCGGCAAGTCCAGCGGCCTGATGAGCTTCCTGAAGATCGGCGATCGCGCAGCCGGTGCCATCAAGTCGGGCGGCACCACCCGCCGCGCCGCCAAGATGGTGGTGGTCGACGCCGACCATCCGGATATCGAGGCCTATATCGACTGGAAGGTGAAGGAGGAGCAGAAGGTCGCGGCCCTCGTCACCGGCTCCAAGACCAACCAGAAGCACCTCAAGGCGATCCTCAAGGCCTGCGTCAACTGCCAGGGCTCGGGCGACGACTGCTTCGATCCGGAGAAGAACCCGGCGCTGCGCCGCGAGGTCAAGCTGGCGCGCCGCGCGCTGGTGACCGACGCGATGATTAAGCGCGTCATCCAGTTCGCCAAGCAGGGCTACAAGGAAATCGACTTCCCGATCTACGACACCGATTGGGATAGCGAGGCCTACCTCACCGTCTCCGGCCAGAACTCCAACAACTCGGTCTCGCTGAAGGACGACTTCCTGCGCGCGGTCGAGACCGACGGCGATTGGCACCTCACCAGCCGCACCGGCAAGAAGGTGATGAAGACGCTGAAGGCGCGCGAATTGTGGGAGAAGATCGGCTACGCCGCCTGGGCCAGCGCCGATCCCGGCCTGCACTTCAACACCACGATGAACGACTGGCACACCTGCAAGGCCTCGGGCGACATCCGCGCGTCCAATCCGTGCTCGGAATACATGTTCCTCGACGACACGGCGTGCAACCTCGCCTCCGCCAACCTGCTGACGTTCTACGACACCACCACGGCGAAGTTCGATCTCGACGCCTATGAGCATCTCTGCCGGCTGTGGACCGTCGTGCTCGAAATCTCGGTGCTGATGGCGCAGTTCCCGTCCAAGCAGATCGCCGAGCTGTCGTATGAATTCCGCACGCTGGGCCTGGGCTTTGCCAATATCGGCGGCCTCTTGATGACCATGGGCCTCAGCTACGACTCCAAGGAAGGCCGCGCACTGTGCGGCGCGCTGACCGCGATCATGACCGGCGTGTCGTATGCGACCTCGGCCGAGATGGCCAAGAAGCTCGGCCCGTTCCCCGGCTACAAGAAGAACGCCGCGCATATGCTGCGCGTGATCCGCAACCATCGCCGCGCCGCGCACGGCGAGAGCCGCGGCTACGAGGCGCTGTCGGTCAACCCGGTGCCGCTCGACCACGCCGGCTGCCCGATCCCCGAGGCGATCGCCCACGCCAAGCGCGCCTGGGACCAGGCGCTCGAACTCGGCGAGCTGCACGGCTATCGCAATGCCCAGACCACCGTGGTCGCCCCGACCGGCACCATCGGCCTTGTGATGGATTGCGACACCACCGGCATCGAGCCTGATTTCGCGCTGGTGAAGTTCAAGAAGCTCGCCGGCGGCGGCTATTGGAAGATCATCAACCGCGCCGTGCCGGCCGCGCTGCGCGTGCTCGGCTATCCGGAAAGCCAGATCGCCGAGATCGAGGCCTACGCCGTCGGCCACGGCTCGCTCAGCAACGCCCCGGCCATCAACGTCTCGACGCTGAAGGCCAAGGGCTTCAGCGACGAGGCGCTGGCGAAGGTCGAGGCGGCGCTGCCGACCGCCTTCGACATCAAGTTCGCCTTCAACAAATGGACCTTCGGCGAAGACTTCCTCAAGGACACGCTGAAGATCGAGGCCGACAAGATCGCCGAGCCGAGCTTCGACCTCCTGGCCGCGCTCGGCTTCTCCAAGCGCGAGATCGAGGCCGCCAACATCCACATCTGCGGCGCCATGACGGTCGAAGGCGCGCCGCATCTGAAGCCCGAGCACTACGCGGTGTTCGATTGCGCCAATCCCTGCGGCAAGATCGGCAAGCGCTATCTGTCGGTCGAGAGCCACATCCGGATGATGGCCGCGGCGCAGCCGTTCATCTCCGGTGCGATCAGCAAGACCATCAACATGCCGAACGACGCCACGGTGGAGGACTGCAAGTCCGCCTACATGCTGTCGTGGAAGCTGGCGCTGAAAGCGAATGCGCTCTATCGCGACGGCTCGAAGCTCTCACAGCCGCTGAACTCGCAGCTGATCGCCGATGACGACGAGGACGAGGACATCGACACCTTCCTCGACAAGCCGATGGCGGCCCGTGCCGCCCACGTCTCCGAGAAGGTGGTGGAGCGCCTGGTCGAGCGCATCGTGGTGATGCGCGAGCGCGAAAAGATGCCGGATCGCCGCAAGGGCTACACCCAGAAGGCGGTGGTCGGCGGCCACAAGGTCTATCTGCGCACCGGCGAATATGACGACGGCCGCATCGGCGAGATCTTCATCGACATGCACAAGGAAGGCGCCGCGCTCCGCTCCTTCATCAACAATTTTGCCATCGCCGTCTCGCTCGGCCTGCAATACGGCGTGCCGCTCGAAGAGTATGTCGACGCTTTCACCTTCACCCGGTTCGAACCCGCCGGCCCGGTGCAGGGCAACGACTCGATCAAATACGCCACCTCGATCCTCGACTACGTGTTCCGCGAGCTGGCGGTGAGCTACATGGGCCGCTACGATCTCGCCCATGTCGACCCGAGCGAGACCGGCTTCGACGCCATCGGCAAGGGCATCGAGGAAGGCAAGGCCCCGGAAGGCACCGTCGCCCCCGCCTCGGCGACCAAGTACCTGTCCAAGGGCCTGACCCGCTCGCGCACCGACAATCTGGTGGTGATGCGCAGCGCCCCGGCTACTGATGCAGCCACGCCGGTGAAGATGGCCTACTCCCAGCCAGAGGCACACGCCAAGTCTGCATCTCGAATCGGCGACGTTCTCGAAGGCGCCACGGCGCTGAAGCAGGAAGCCGAGCAGGACCTATCGCCGACCGAAAAGCTCGAAGCCCTGCAATGGAGCCGCGCGGGCGCCGCCCAGGCCCAGCCCGTCGCCACCAAAGCCGAACGCCGCGCCGAGGCGAAGGCGCGAGGTTACGAGGGCGACTCGTGCAGCGAATGCGGCAACTTCACGCTGGTGCGGAATGGAACGTGCATGAAGTGTGATACGTGCGGCAGCACGACCGGTTGTTCCTGATGGAGAGATAGATGACAGCCGGGGCCGCGTTCACGGACTACAAAGTTGCTTACCGAAGCGAAGCATTTATCGCCGCAGCAGCAGCCAAATGCCGGTCAATCGGAACGCGGCCCGGGTCAAAATACGTCGATTTGAAAGTCATCTTAAGCGAACTTGAAGCTCACGGCGTAGAAAGTATCTTTCACATTACGGGAACTAAGAAGAAGGGTCGCCTGACGATTGAAAATGCAGAGGACGACTCATCTCTGCCAGAAGCGTACGTTACTTTCAGCCCGCGTCTCACACTGCGAATTCAGAAAGGAGTCCGCGCCCGCTTCGAGACCGGTCACAGCAAAGAGCAAGAGATTATCGCCCACGAGATCGGGCACATCCTACTGCACGACGACAATGCTAAGCCATACTCCCAAGACGGTGCGCGCCAGATCAGGATCGGCGAGCAAGAAGATTCCGCAGAATGGCAAGCCCATCGCTTTGCGGATCATCTCCTCGTTCCGACAGAGTTAGCTCAGCAGATCGACGATATTGATCGGATAGCAATAGCCTGCAACGTCACTGAGGCGTTCGCAGCTGAACGATTGGAGGCAGTCAGAGCAATTAAGAAGCCTCTTAGCGTCTATTCGACAGAACCTTGTCCAACTTGTGGAAGCAATCTGCTCCTCGCGCAAGGGCGAGCGAAGATCTGCAATTGGTGCCGAACTGATATTGCCACAAGCATTATTCGCTTGAGCAAGTGAGCCAAACCTTCAGAAATCAACCTGACGAGTTCCGTACGACATCCCAATAAGAAACGACATCGGACCGAAGACACGACACTCAGTGTAGAAGTCTCGCAAGAATTACGATTTGATGTGGAAAAGTCGCTTTGGTATCCAGAGATTGAAGAGTGGCGGACTAAACTATTCGCGCTCAACTGATTCGTTGAGGAAAACACCAATGCCGAGGATAGGACCCCGACATTGGCACCGTGAAGAATGGTCGTTGTACTTACGGGGGCTTCGAGAAAAGCACCGCTCTCCCGGTCACAGGGGCAGTTAAGCGATTCTTTCATTCGGCGTCCAGCGGAGCTTCGACGTTTTCCCGCGCAATTGTAGCGCATGAGGAGCGTGCGGATGCCAAAATATGATAGGAACTCTGGTAATGAATGGACGCCGGCGGAGGTCAAGCAACTCCGTCAGGAGGCAAAGCAGAACACCCCTACGCGGGTGATTGGTCTGCATCTCGGACGAACAGAAAACGCGGTTCGCAACCGGGCCTCTCAAGAGGGCATTTCGCTGAAGCCCACCAACCAATCTCCCTACAACCGTCAAAAGTGAAGAAAGCGGGGAGCGGCTCTTCGCTCCTCGCTTTCCTCTCTGGAGTAGGAAACGATGCTTCAAAAACTGCTGAACAACTCGATTGTTCATGAAATTCAGAGTGATCTGCTCACAGACAACAAGCCCCTAGCGAACACTCTTCGGAAAGCCCGCTTGGCTGCTCGGAAACTTGATCTGCCCGATTTCGAAAAGTGGATCACTAGAGAAACAGATGGATACAAGAACGCTGCTTGGGATGATCTACCAGAGTATAGGACGATCGGAGCGACACCACGCTTCTTCAACCCATACAGAGGTTGGTGCCCGATAATCATCGAAGATGCCAAATTATATGAACTCTGCCACCGGATTCCACTGTTTCAGTCGATCGCGGAATTGGAAGGCCTTTTAGATTCAGACGGGACATTATCATACGCATATCCACCCGGACTCGCCAAGGTACTGCGCGACGGGATGGATATCCAATTCGATATTCGCGCGATGGTCGACAAGAACCAACTCAAGTCGCCCATCAATGCGGTTAAGAACATCGTACTGGATTGGGCTGTAGATCTGGAAAAAGCAGGAATACTAGGCGAAGGACTCGGATTTACAGCTCGTGACAAGAGAGAGGCCCAAACGGTGACTCAGAACATCTACGCACAAAACATCGGCAATTTGGGTAATGTCAGCGAAAACTCGTCCGTCAATAACAGTCTATCGCACAATGCTTTTTCCATACGCGACATCAACCGGCATGTTGAGCAGATTAGAGAATGCCTCCCCGCGTTACCAGCAAACATTCAGCAATCGATCTCAGCGGAATTGCAGAAAGTCGAAATGGCAGCGAAATCCAATGACTCTAGCCTAGTAACGACGGGACTTCTAGCTATACGATCGATATGTGAAAAGACAACAAGCAACATCGCTGCACAGGGGATCGCAGCTCTTATCAAGGAGCTTTGCGGCGTGTAACCCATGGGGCGGATTTGCACACCTAAGTCAGCTCCCACTACCCAATACGCTTTCGCTGTTGCGCCCTACGTGCTCATGTAACTGTGTACATCGGCGGGCGCTTAGTAACGTAAGCTAGCGAGCGGAGCCCGGGTGAGCGGAGCGATACCCGGGCTCGTCGACGTCGCTCACCTCAGGAGATGCCTTTGTTATACGAGCGAATGCTCTACGAGAGCGCACGTAAAGCCATTTCGCGTTTTGCTCAGATCGCTCGCACCTTGGATGCCCCACCTGAATCGTTTCTGGTTCATTCGATCATGCTGGACATTCACGAACAGCATCCCGACTGGTGCATCCGTCCAGAATTTCCCTCGCGTGAATGCGCAGATTGGGGGATTCCGACGGATGACCCGCAGTCGCCCTTGCTCGGCAATTTCCGGATCGACCTGGCTTGTTTTTATTCACCAGAACGAAAGGCAACTGATGCGGCCCTCCTGATCGAGTTTAAATTATGGACGAACCAACATGACGTCGCGCGAGATCTCGCTCGGCTAAAAGCGCTGACCAACGCAATTGCCAATGCAGAACGTGATCGACCGTTGGAGGCGTATGTGGTCTGTTGCCCCCACTACGCAACGCTCGAGAAGGTCGATTCGGCGATCAAGTATTTTCGTACGGTATTCAAATTCCACGAAAGACCCGCCTTTCCTACGTCTGAAGAAATTGCGACGGGGAGTGCCGGCGTGGTCGTGATCAATGCATTGGATCACGGGGCGGAGCAAGCAAGCTCGTAGCAAGCATAGCCCGGATGTAGCGAAGCGAATCCGGGGTCTTGAGCTGATCGAGACGCCTGTCGGCCGTTGCAGACCAACGCGACCTCATCCTGAGAGCATGGCATGACCATTTCGGCCACGAACGTTCGCTTCGACGACCATACGATGTGGGTCGATCTGTCGGATGGCCGCACCCTCGGCGTGCCGCTGGCGTGGTTTCCGCGGCTGCTGCGGGCGACGCCGGCGCAGCGTGCGGAGGTCGAACTGAGCCGCGTCGGGCTGCACTGGGAAGCGCTCGACGAGGACATCTCTGTCGCCGGCCGTGGCGACGTGACGCGAACGTCCGAGACGGTTGCGTAGCAATCTTAGTCGTGGGGTCACCCTGACGACGCTTGACACTATTCCTATTATGATTATAGTCCGCATCGTCCTGTCCGTGAGGGGCGCTGTCGCGAGGCGTCGGTCAGTGGGACAGATCGGCGGGCCGGGTAACCGGTCCGGAACGATGGTTCGGTGGAGCTGACACTGGTCAGCGAAGCCTGAACGGACGCGGCGTCCTGCGCGCTGTGCCTCGCAAGCACGCGTCCGGGAGGCGTCGGGGACCCGTCCGGGCCTACTACGAGGCTCTGCGACTTGCTCGTTCGCAGGACGCGGGACAGGCGAAGGCGGCGAAATCCGCCGGATGAAGCGGTGCGGAGTGCATCGCGCCTGCCCCCGGAAGCACGGGCCCGACAGCCAAAAACCGCCGCGGTGGGCGCGCCGCAAGGCGTTGCGCGATGGTCCGCAAGCCATCGCGAACCTCACCAAATTTGCGCCGAGCGGCGCGCCCCCACCCCTCGCTGTGAAGCGACGGGTGCACAGCTCGGGCTCGATCGAGCCGCGAGAGCGATTTGTCGTGGCTGTTTTTCATTCGCATCGAAATTTGCGCGCCGCCGGCCGAAGCCGAGCCCGAACGCCGCGCGCCGTCTTGAAACATGCACTCACTTTGTCGCAGCACCGCGCCTTATCGTCGCCACCATCCACGTCGAAGTCACCGGCCCTTCAAAACGCGACGACGCAGACGCGGCGCGGGCGCGGTGCTGACAGGAGCGGAATGGTGGACGATCGGAGCGTAACGCTCGAGCTAGCGGCGAGGCACGAGTGGCCGGAATTCACCCGGCAGTTGCAGGAGGCCTTTGCCGTCGCCGTCATCGAACAGTTCGGCGCGCTGTCGGACGGCCCCATTCCGTCGGAGGACGACGTGCAGCGTTCGCTCGCGGCGCCGGGCGCGGTGGTCCATCACGTCGTCTCCGGCGGAGAGCGCGTCGGCGGCGCGGTGGTGACGATCGATCCGGTCACGCAGTGCAATTCGCTCGATTTCTTCTTCGTTGCAGTCGGCGCGCACGGCCGCGGTCTCGGTCTCGCGGCATGGCGGGCGATCGAGCGGCACTATCCGCAGACGCGCGTCTGGCAGACTCACACGCCGTATTTCGAGCGGCGCAACATCCACTTCTACGTCAACAAATGCGGCTTCAAGATCGTCGAATACTTCAGCGACCGTCATCCGGACCCGCACCAGCCGGACGGCGACGGCGACCCGTCGCATGGCGGCCCGCCCCATGGCGGCTTCTTCAAATTCGAGAAGCTGGCGATGCCCGCGTGAACGGAGCGAGAGCGGCGGTCTGTCGCGTTGCTGAAACGCCGTCCTGGATCTCGCCGCACTGATGCGGCACCTTGCTGCTTTCCCCGCATGCCGGGCCACAAGGACGCCACCGATGACCGACACCCCCGCTGCCGACGGCCCTCGCCCGCTCGCCGAGATCGCCAGCTATCACGCGCATATCTATTACGACCCGGCGGCGACGCGGCCGGTGGCGGAGCGGCTGGTGCGGTGGATCGGCGAGCGGTTTGCGGTGCAGGTCGGGCGCTGGCACGACGTCCGGGTCGGGCCGCATGATGGCGCGATGATCCAGATCGCGTTCGCCAAGGAGGTGTTCGCCAGCCTGGTGCCGTGGCTGATGCTCAATCACAGCGGCCTGAGTATTCTGGTTCATCCCAATACGACCAACCCGAAGCGGGATCACACGGCCGATCCGTTCTGGATCGGCCGGGCGCTGGCGATCCATGACGACAAGCTGCCGGCCGAAGCGACGGCCGAGGCCGCGCCCACGGTGAACACCACGCCGCATCTGTCGCCATAGGAGCAAGCGTAGCCCGGGCGAGCGGAGCGATACCCGGGCTCTTTACGCTGCGGAGATGCTGCTCGCGGATGTCGCGTCGCTCGTCCGGGCTACGGGACGGCGCGACTACGTCCCGCGATCGACCGTCCGGTCGCGCCCCTCCGCCTTCGCCCGATACAGCCGACCGTCCGCCAGCTTGTAGAGTGCCGTCCAGTCAGCGGCTTCGCGGAGCGTCGCCACGCCGAAGCTCGCCGTTACCGGCCTGTGGCCGAGGCCGGGAATGCGGCCCTGTCCGATCGCCCGCCGGAGCCGTTCGGCGCATTCGGTGGCCTCGGACCGCGAGGCTTCCGGCAGGAACACCGCGAACTCTTCACCGCCCAGGCGGCCGACCAGGTCGCCCTTGCGGGCGGCGCGGCGCAGGATCGCGCCGATCTCCTTCAGCACGACGTCGCCGACGTCATGACCGAAGCTGTCGTTGATCGATTTGAAATGATCGACATCGCACAGGATCAGCGCCGCGCCTTCGGGCGCGCGATGCATCGGCGCCGCGATCTCGGCCTCGAAGCCGCGGCGGTTGAGCAGCCCCGTGAGATGGTCGAGATCGCGTTCGCGGCGCAGATCATCCATCAGGTCGGACACCGCTGCAGCCAGGATGGCCATCGCCAAGGCCGCGCCCAGCACGGCGAGTGACAATTGCAGCGTCTGCCAGAAAACCGAATCGGCGAATGCGAGTGGTCCACCCGACGGCGGCGACACCCCGACCGTGAAGACGGTGCGGGGAAAGAAGTGCAGTCCGAACAGCAGCAGCGTCCAGAACAGGATGCGGTCAACCAGCCGGCCGTTGCGCAGGTGCGACAGCCTCAACCCCGCGACACACAGCAGCAGCCCGTAGCCGAAGTTTTGTACGTAGATGCGGGCCAGCAGACTGCGATCGACATAGAAGAAGTAATACAGCGCCAGGGAAAACGCGACGAAGATCGCGACGTCGATCCATGCGCCCAAGGCCTTGCCCGACCGGATCAGCACGCCTTCGACCGCTGCGATGACGGCGCAGGTGTAGAGCGCGCCCGACACCATCGCGTTGAGGCCGGTGTCGCGCGGCACGTACAGGATCTGGCTTGAGGCGCCGAGTGCGAACAGCGCACAGGCCGCGGCCAGAACGCCGAGATAAGGCCGCCGGGCGTAGCTCCAGGCCGCGAGAAATGCGATGCCGAACACGCCGATGATGCCTGGCCCGATCAGGGACAACGTGACTCTGACAACCGAACCCTGCATCTCAAACGTCGACGATCTCACTCACTGAAGCTTGCGTGTTGTGACGCGATCGGCTGTCTAAATCCACCACACACTCGATTCAATTTTACGCAAGTGAACAGTGCCGCATCGCCGCGCGAACTGTTCCGTTCGAATTGTCCTTTGCCGGCTATGCGGTCGTAAAGCTGTTCCATGCGATCCTCGTCCGAACTGCAGACGATCGATCGAACGATCGCTGCATCGATCTTTTACTTGCGAGGGAGCGCCGCATCATGATCCGCCTCACTACTCCAGGGACAATCGCCGGCTTCACGCTCGCGCTGACGCACACGCTCACGGCTCTCGCCCAGCCCGCCCTCGCCCAGCCGCGCTACGAAGCGCGCGAAGGCGGCACCTATCTTCGCTATCTCAACGACAGCGAGACCGGCGAGCCGCGCGGAGCGCCGCCGACGCTGCTGATGAGCTTTGGCGGCGAGCCGGTGCGTGCGGTGATGGACACCGGCTCGACCGGGATCGTGGTCGCAGCCTCGAGCATTCCGGACATCGACAGCCTACGGCAGATCGGGCCCGGTACGCTGACCTATTCGAGCTCGGGCCGGATCATGCGCGGCCGCTGGGTCGAGACCCGCGTCACCATCGGCGGCGCCAACGATCAGAGCGTCACCACGAGGCCAATTGCCGTGCTCGCGGTCGAGCGGATCGACTGCGTGCCGCATCCGCGCAATTGCGAGCCGAGCGACGCGCCGCGCCACGTCGCCATGCTGGGCATCGGCTTCGCGCGCGAGGGCGATCATCAGAGCCAGAGCACGCCGGACAAGAACCCGTTCCTCAATCTGCCGGGCATGGGCACGGCGGCCTCGCCCGGCCGCCTGACGCGCGGCTATGTGGTGACGCGCGCCGGCGTCCATGTCGGGCTGACCGCGGCCAACACCCGCGGCAGCTATCGCTTCGTCCAGCTTCAGCGCGCCGCCGACGGCAGCGACTGGGCGCCGCTGCCGGCCTGCATCACGCTGGAAGGCACCGCGCCGGCCTGTGGCACCGCGTTGATCGATACCGGCGTCTCGGTGATGTATCTGACGCTGCCGCCGGACCGCGAGGCCGACCGGCCCCAGGATGGCGAGCGCGGCCGGACGATCGCGCCGGGCACGCGGCTGTCGATCCGTTTCGGCGACGCCGCGGCGGATCACCCGCCCGGCTATGGCTTCGCCGCCGGTGACACCGCCAATCCTGCCGCGCCCGAGCGCATCGTGCTGGTCGGCGGCGCCAACCGCCCGACCTTCGTCAACACCAGCGTTCACGCGCTGAACGCATTCGACTATCTGTTCGACGCCGACGCCGGCGTCGTCGGCTTCCGCAGCATCGAACGCTGACGCCGCGTTGCGCTCGGCCCTGCCGCATGCGATCCTGCCCGGCATGATCGCAACCGGCAAAACTTCGCCATGACCACCGCGCTCGTGTTCGGCGCCACCGGTTTTATCGGCTCGCAGCTGCTGCGCGGACTGTTGGATCATGCTGACTATTCGCGGGTGATCGCGGTGGTGCGGCGGCCGGTGGCGCTCAGCGATCCGAAGCTGACGGTGTTGATCGGCGATCTCGACCGCCTGCCGGAGCTCGCCGGACAGCTCGTCGCCGACGAGGTGTTCATCGCGCTCGGCACCACGCGCAAACAGACGCCCGACCAGGCGGCGTATTACCGGATCGACCACGACTATCCGGTCGAAGCGGCCCGCATCGCCCGGCACAACGGAGCACGGGCGGTGTTGCTGGTGTCCTCCGTCGGAGCGGATGCGGCTTCGCGCTCGTTCTATCTCCGCGCCAAGGGCGAGACCGAGCGTGACGTGCTGGCGCTGGGCTTCCCCCACACCGCGATCTTCCGGCCGTCGATGATCATGGGCGAACGCGCCGAGCACCGCCCGCTGGAGCGGCTGTTCATCACTCTGGCGCGCATCGCGAACCCGCTTCTGCACGGCGCCGCCGATCGGTTTCGCGGCATCGATGCAGGCGACGTCGCACGGGCGATGATCGCGGCGGCGCGGACCGACGCGCCGGGCGAGCGGATCTATCATTGGCGCGAGATGATGGCGCTGCTCGGGCGCTGACGGCGCGGCGGAGCAAGCAGCGTTCCGGCGCTCTATGCCCCCTTCAGCCGCTTCTTGTACGCCACCGGGTCCATGTCCCGGATATCGACGCTGAGGCTGGTGATGTCGGCGCAATGTTCGACCATAGTCTGGCGCAGCGCGATGCTGAGCGCCTCCTTCTGCTCCGGCGTGCGGCCCGCCAGCATGAACACGGCGAGATGGACGAAGCTGTCGCGCCGGCCCGCACCTTGATGTCGGCGGCGTGCATCACCCCGGTCGCCGCGGCGGTGACGGCAAGCTGCTCCATCACGACCGCGATGCGGTCGCGGCCGAGATGATCGGCCGAATAGTCCATCACGAGATGCGGCATCGCCCTTGCTCCCCTGGCTCCCGACGTTTGTTGTAGGCCTTCTTTGATGTTCGCGCCGGCAAGGTCAAGGTCCCGGCCGTCGCGCGGTCAGCCTCACCCGCTCACCAGTCGGCGGCACATGCAGATTCGAGACACCAGCCCCGTCTTGCATGACGGTGGTCCGGCTTGATCGCGGACGCCTCCCTCCCTAGTTGAGACACTTGGTTATTGCACGGGTGCCTCGATGATCACGGATGCCAATCATCAGCGGGAGATGCCGAGTCCGGTCACGGCGTTGCGCAGGGAATACCCGGACAAGCATGCGCTTCCGATGCACTCGCACGCGCACGGCCAACTCATCTTTGCGACCACTGGCGTCATGGAGATCACGGCGAACGACAGACTGTGGCTGGTGCCGCCGCAGCGCGCCGTGTGGATGCCGCCGCGTGTCGAACACCGCATGCGGGCTCGTGGCTCGGTGGCGCTGCATACGCTTTACATTCGCCCCGATACCTGCCCCGCGCGCTTTGCCGATGAGCCGCTCTCGGTGCCGGTCTCGGGCCTGCTTCGAGAACTGATCCTGCGGGTCACCACCCGGCCGGAGCATTGCGACATCCACGGCCACGGCATCCACATGGTTCCTCTCTTGCTGGACGAGTTGCACGCCACGTCCGAGCCGCCATTGCACATGCCCAACATTGTCGACTGGCGACTGGCCCGCATCTGCGAAGCGATCCTGGCCGATAGCAGCAACGACCTCAGCCTGGAGGAATGGGGCCGCGTCGTCGGTGCCTCGACGCGCACGCTGGCCCGCTTGTTCAGATCGGAATTGGGCGTGTCGTTCCGCACCTGGCGGCAACAGGCGCGTGTCCTGGCGGCCGTACCCCGGCTCGCGGCCGGCGAGCCCGTGATCGTGGTGGCCGCGGACCTCGGCTACGAGACGCCCGGCGCGTTCACCGCGATGTTCAGCCGACTGACGGGGCGCAATCCCAGCCGGTATTTCCGTCGATAGGCGGTCGGCGCCGCTCGCCTGCACGGCCCTGAGCGACGCAGGTGTCCCGTTTGCCGCTCGTCCACGGACGCTCCGGATTGTCCTGTTCGGCGCACAAATTGTCTCATCCCGAGAAGAAATGGAGCCGCGCAGCCAATAGCTTGGGGCAACAAACTGACGTGGGAGTTTGGACGTGGACAAGTTGATCGTTACGGCTGCCGTCAACGGCGGAATCACCAGCCGCGACAAGAATCCGAACATCCCCTATACGCCGGAGGAAATCGCCAACGCCGTCTACGACTGCTGGAACGCCGGCGCGTCGATCGCGCATATCCATGCTCGCGGCCGCGACGGGGCGCCGAGCTACGATGAAGCCGTGTTCGAGGAGATCGTGGCGCGCATCCGCAACAAGTGCAACATCCTGATCAATCTCAGCACCTCAGGCTTCAACCTGCCTCCGGACAAGGAGAAGCGCGTCGCCTGGAATCATCTGAAGCTGCGGCCCGACATCGCCTCGTTCAATTGCGGCTCGCTCAATCACGGCAGCAAGCCGTTCATCAATCCGCCGGCCTTGGCGAGGGAACTGGCCAACGACCTGCAGAAATACGGCGTCAAACCGGAGGTCGAGGTCTATCATTGCGGCATCATCGGCGAAGCGATGGCACTGGTGGACAGCGGCCATCTGACCGCTCCGCTGAGCTTCAACTTCGCGCTCGGTATTCCCGGCGGCGCGCCGGCTACCTGCAAGAGCCTGCTGCATCTGGTCGAAAGCATTCCGCCGGGCAGTCACTGGTCGGCGCTGGCGATCGGCAAGGGCCAGCTGCCGATCAATCTGCACACCATGCTGCTGGGCGGCCATGTGCGCACCGGCTTCGAAGACAATGTCTATTATCGCTACGGCGAACTCGCCAAGAGCAACGCCCAGCTGGTCGAACGCATCGTGCGCTACGCGCAGGACATCGGCCGGCCGGTGGCGTCGTCCGCCGAGGCGCGGACCATGCTGCACATTGCTCCGGCCAGAACTTTCCAGGAGGCCTGAGGTGTCCGCAAGCTTTCCGACGCTCCGCTTGCGTCGGCTCCGACGTACCGAAACGCTCCGCGACCTCATTCGCGAAACCCGGATTTCGACCGACGACCTGATCCACCCGCTGTTTGTCGACGAAGGCCTCGACGAGCCTCGCGCCATTCCGACAATGCCCGGGCTGTTCAGGCTCCCCGAACGACAGCTCGCCGAGCACATCCGCACGCTGGCGCGCGACGGCCTGAAGGCAGTGATGCTGTTCGGCATTTCGCATCACAAGGACGCCGTCGGCAGCGACACCTGGAATCCGGACGGCCTGGTCGCCCGCATGGTGCGTACCGCCAAGCAGGCGGCTCCGGAGATGATCGTCATTCCGGACCTTTGTTTCTGCGAATACACCGATCACGGTCACTGCGGCGTTGTCGAGAACGGAGCAGTCGCCAACGACGCGACCCTGGCCAATCTCGGCAAACAGGCCGTAGTAGCGGCCCAGGCCGGCGCCGACATCGTCGCCCCGTCGGGGATGATGGACGGTCAGGTCAAGGCGATCCGCGCCAGCCTCGACGCAGCGGGCTTCCAGAACATTGCCATCATGGCCTATGCGTCGAAGTTCACCTCCGCGCTTTACGGCCCGTTCCGCGCCGCCGCCGATTGCGGCCTCAAAGGCAACCGCGCCGGCTATCAGCTCGACCCGATGAACCGGCGTGCGGCGCTGCTCGAGGCGCGTCTGGACGAATCCGAGGGCGCGGACTTCCTGATGGTCAAGCCCGGCCTGCCCTATCTGGACGTGCTGTCGAAGATCCGCGAGACGTCGTTGCTGCCTCTGGCGACCTATCAGGTGGGCGGCGAATACGCGATGATCAAATTCGCCGCCGAGGCCGGCGCGATCGACGAGCGGCAGACCGTCCTCGAGACGCTCGGCGCCTTCAAACGCGCCGGCGCCGACCTCATCGTCAGCTACTTCGCCCACGACGTCGCGCGCTGGCTGAATACGCCGGACCCTGCTAGCAGGCCTTGATCGCTCCACCGCGCGGTTCGTCCTGTAGCCAGGCCGTCACCACTGCTCGGCCGGTCGGCCGGGCTCTTTCGCCGGGGGCCGCCGGAGACGTTCAGCCGCCTGTGATGCGAGCCCGTCCGGTCGCCGCGTCTCCTCACCTCGCGCCGAGCCGGGCCCGCTTCTCCTGCGCCAGAGCGTTGATGTCATCGTCGCTGAGCTGGCCGACGCCGAGCACCTGGAACGGACTGCGCTCGTCGTAGGTCTGCTCCTGCGGCTTCTTGCGCTTGTTGTCGTCGGGTGGCGTGGTGGTGCCGTCGCCGCCGCCGAAGCCGAGGAATTCGACGATGATCACCGAGGGCCGCTCGCTGCCGTCGGTGCGGGTGGCGTCCTTGACGGCGTCGGTTGCTGCCTTGTCTTTGGTATCGACTGTCAGCGGCGCGGTCTTCGGACCTTCCACCTGGATGCCGGCGACCTTGCCGCCGACCTGGATGTTGTCGGCGTTGCGGATCTGGAAGGCGACGACCGACAGATTGCCGGAGACGCGCACGCCGGCATCGCCGGCATCCACGGTGCCGCGCGGCGCCAGCAGATACACGTCGGAAGCCGGCGCATCCGCCGTCGCCTGCAGCGCGGCGATGCCGGCGCCGGTGGTCGCCCCGGCCTGATCGGGCTCGGCATAGGTGTTCGGATCGATACGAACGCGCACCGGCGGGAAGTTGGCGCTGGTCTTCGGCCCCTGCCCTGCATTCAGATCGCCGTTCGACGACCACATGACGATGTCGCCGCCCTGCTCGGTGAACAGACGGCTCTGATTGAGTACGAAATCGCCGTCGGTGAAGCTCGAGATCTTGCCGCCACGCAGCGTCAGCACACCCTCGTAGCCGGTCGGGATGGCGAGGATCGGCCACACGTTCCGCGCCGTGCCCGGATAGGTCGCGTAGTTGTGCCGCGCCGCCTGCGCGGCGGTGCGCACCACCGAGCCGGCCAGTACCCGGCCGCCCGGACCGAGGATCGAGATGTCGCCGCCGCGCGCGGTCTGGATCGTCGCCAGCCGCAGATCGAGGTTGCCGGTGTGGACCAGCGTGGCGGCGCCGTTGGCACCGCCGTCGAGGCTGTTCTGGGTGTAGCCGAAGCTGGCCGGGAACATCAGATTCACCGCCTCGTAGCCGCGGGCGTATTTCTGATAGCTCGGCCCGCTGGCGACGGCCGGAGCCTGCAGCTCGGCGAAATACACGGTGTTCAGGAACAGCCGCTGGGCGATCTCCGGCAGCGTCTTGAACGCCGCATAGGCCTGCGCGTAGCTCGCCCCCGGCGGCAGCAGCGACGGCCATCGCGCCCGCATCCAGGCGATGAGCTCGGCGCCGTAAGCCGACGCCGTGCCGTCGCCGGTCACAAGGTAGCTCGGCAGCACGGCGAAATTCGCGGGGTCGAGATAGTAATCGCGGAAGCCATCGGCGTTGACGCCGCCGGCGACGCCGAACAGCACCGAGATGCTGGCGCCCTGCTTGGTCAGCCACGGGTTCCAGTCGTTGCCGACCGACAGGATGCCGCCGCCATAGGCCGCGGTCGTCGTGGCCGTCGCGTTGATCAGCGCCGAGGGCATGAACGGCCCCATGTTGCGCCCGGCCTCCATGACGAAATCGCCCGGCCCGCCGATCACGAACGTATTGCCGAGCAGCGTCGCCTGCGTGGTGCCGCTGACGTTGGCCGTGTTGACCGCGCCGAGCAGGCTCCAGGTGCCGACGATGTCGCGGCCGGCGACGACGCGCGTGATGTCGGTGGCGGCGAGGTTCTGGCCGGTGAAGATCAGGTTGACGATATCGCGGCCGGCATAGAGCCGGGCCTGCTTAGGCACAGACAGGATGGTCGCCGACGTCCGGCTGCCGATGTCGCCACCTGCGGCGATCCTCACCGGCGTTGTATCTTTGGCGTGGGTCGCGCTCGCCTGGTGATACAGCGCGCGCTGCTGCGTGGTCGTGGTCGGATCGATATCGGGGAAGGTCAGGCCGAGCGTGCCGGCCGGCGCGGCGTTGCTGTTGGGAAAGGAGTTGACGCCGTCATAGGAAGTGTAGAGCCCCGGCAACAGACCCGGATCGGAGTCCAGCATGGCGATCTTGAGCATCTGAGTAGTGTCACTCGCCAGAATGCTCCCGGCGGCTAGCAGTTCCAGCTCACCGGTCGCCGACGGCATCAACAGGAATTCTTTGCTGCGCGTGGTGACGAAGGTGAGCGAGCCGGTCAAGGACGACAGCGACAGGCTGCCCGGCAGCACGGCGTTGCTGCCTTGGGTGCCGGCCGCCGATAGCGGGGTGGTGTAGTAGGCGGTCACGTCGTTGGCATCGGCCGAATTGCTGCCAAGCGAGACCGCCCCGTCCGCCAGCACCGACAGCCCCGCATTCGGCAGATAGAACGCCACAGCGTTGAGGTTGTTGGACATCGCGGCATCGACCGAGCTGGTGTTACCGGGCTGGGTCGGGCCGAGCCCGGCGACGCCGGTGAACGCCACCGAGCCGAACACCTCGAAGCTCACAGTCGCGTCGGTCAGGCGCAGCAAGTTGCCGTTCCCGCCCGCCAGCAGACTGCCGGCGGCCTGGACCAGGCCGGAACCCGAGGCGACGTCGAGCTTGAGCGAGGAGATGCTGCCGCCCGAGGACAGCACGACGTCGCCGCGCCCGAAGGTCATCAGCGCCTTGGCGGTCGCTCCGCCGGAGGTGGTCTTCGCGGTGGTGAGCGAGTCGGTCGCCACCACGGCGAGGTCGACGATATCGCCGCCGGTCTTGATGGTGATGTCGCCGCCGCCGAGTGCGCCGACGCCGCTGCGGAACAGTTGGTAGTCGATCTTGGCCCAAGTGTCGGCCGTTCCGATCGCGCCGCTGCGCCAGATCTCGTCGGCACCGCCCGCCCAGGGCAATTGGCTCCGGGTCTCGCCGACCTTGACCGACAGGTCGCGCCGCGCCCACAAAGAACCGGCGGACGTAATGGTGATGTCGCCGCCGCCCTCGGCATAAACCGGATCGTCGACCAGCACACCGCCTTTGCCCGACGTCGTGGAAGTCCCGGCGATCGTGCTGCCGTAACCGTAGGTCGCCTTGGAGCCGAAATAAGTGCTGGTCTTGAGGAGCGCGGTGGGATCGATGGTCACCAACAGCCCGGTCTCCGGATCGACGGCGCTGCGCACCGAGGTGTCGGCGACGTGGCCGGCCGTATAGACCGCAGCCCCGCCGAGCGTGGCGTTGTTGGCCACCGTCCGCGCGCCACCGGTCAGGTCGACCGAGCCACCCGAGGCCAGGTTGATCGCGCCGGTGCCGCTGCGCACCAGCGACGTCACGGTCGCGGTCTGGCGATTGACCGTCTGGCCCAGATACAAGGGATCGATGTACTTCTGGAAGATATAGGCCGCCGTCTTGACGCTCGCGACGATGCCAAGCAGGTAGCTCGACGAGGTGTAGGGGTTGAGCGAGCTCGAACTCGACACCACCGTGAAGAAGTCGCCATTGGCATCCGGCGCGCTGGCATCGGCGATATACAGCGCGTGCAGATAGGCGTCGTATTGCGGATTGGTCGGATCCGAGATCTTGGCGATGTCGCGCAGCTTGGCGGCCGTCAAGGTCGAGGTCAGGCTGCTGTTGGTCTTGACGTTGCCGAGAGATCCCGCCGAGATCTGGGAGGTCGGATCGATCGACAGGTCGAGGTAGATCAGGTCGGAGCCGCTGTCGATGGTCTTGGCGGCGGGGGTCGTGTTCAGCAGAACGCCTGATTTTCCGGTGGTCCCGTAGTACAACGTTTGAGCCGAGTAGGAGTAGGTATCCGAGCTCTTCGTTGCCAAGATTCCGGCCAGCCAGTTCGCCGACGTCGCCGTGCCGGACGTATAGCTCGACGCCGTGTAGGCGCTGTTGTTGGCCCGGTTGAACAGCAGGCCGTAGCGCACCGCGGTGACGATCGATCCGCCGTAGCTGTAGCTGTAGGAGCCGCCGATCGCCAGCGTGCTCGCCTGGTTGAGGGTGACGGCGAGCGGATTGGTGCTGGTGACGAGCGCGCTGTTGCCCGTTCGGGTGACGCTCGCCCCGGCGACGAGGTCGATGCTGCTCGAATCGGCGTAGGTGTTGGTCCCGAGTGCCGGGAACAGTGCGGCGGTGCCGAACGGATCGCCGCTCTTCTCCGGAGACGCCGAATTGCCGTCGGCCGAGTAAGGCACGTAGATCGTCGTCGGTGCGGCCGCGGCGGAGAGGACGATCGCCCAGGACTGGCTGCCCCCATTTTTCAGCGCAACGGATGGCACATATTGGGTTGCGGCGCCCGAGCTCGTCGTATAGGGGTTGGCGCCGCTGCCGAACGCGACCACGATGCTGTTGGTGGCAACCACCGCCGACAGATAGTCCGCATCGATCTGGTTGCGGAACTGGAAGAAGCCGTCGCTGATCGACGCGTTGATGGTGAGATTGCCGGCGGCTTGCAGCGCGATCATCGGCGCTTCGCCGTACACGCTGCCGTGGCCGGTGCGATACAGCATGGTGACGTAGTTGGCGAACACCTGCGCGTCCTTGCCGGGCAGGATGTAGGGCAGCGTCACCGACGTGCCGCTCGCGCCGGTGAAGGTCTCGCTGCCCATCAACCCGGCCGCGGTCGCGGCCGCCACGTTCACCGTGCCGGCGGCGAGATTCCAATTGCGGTCGAACCGGATATTGCCGTCGAAGGCGAGATCGACGCCGGGCTTGGCGTGGAACACGGGCGAGCTACTCAGGCCGCCGAGATTGGCGTAAGCCGCCGAGATGTCGAAATTCTGGATGAACGGCACGATGCCGCCGGCCTGGCCGAGGTCGGCGAAATAACTGCCGCGCGGATCGATCGTGGCGGTGTTGGTCGTGGGATCAACAGTAACGCCCGATCCGGCAATGGCGCCGAGGGCGCGCAGATCGAACGTCCTGGTGCCGACGAGGTCGATCTCGCGTGCGCCGCGGATGCCGCCGGCACTGCCGACCGAGACGTTAAGGGTGTCGCCGCCTCCCCCGCTCAGCACCGGCGCGCGCAGGATGACGCGTCCGCCGAGGTCGCCGCTGACGAATAGATAGTTCTTCACCGCATTCGTATAGTACGGCACCACCCGGTCGGCCGGATTGACGGCCGAGACGTCGATGAGCGCGCCCGCCGCGATCGACACCGCACCACTGCCCGCAGTGCCGAGCATGACGTCGCCGGCGGTGGCCTGCCGCGTGTCCCAGATGCCGTAGCCCTTGGCACGCGCGTCGATCACCGCGTTCGAGCCGAGAGAGACGCCGCTCGCGCCGTACAGCGTGACGTCGCCGCCATTGGTGCCGGACACGTCGATATGGCCGCCGACCGACACCACGCCGCCGTCGGCGGTCAGCGTCAGATTGGCCGCCGTCAGCGTCTGGCCTTGCGCCAGGACGAGATCGCCGGCGCGGCTGCGGATCGAGATGTCGCCGTTGAAGCCGCGATTGCCGGCGCTGCCACCGAGATTGCCGAGATCGAAGCCGCCGGCGGTGTCGATGGTCAGGCTCGAGGCGCCGCCCGGCGCCGCGCCGTCGATGCTGCCGCCGAGGCTAACCGAGCCATTGCTGGCGATCAGGCTGAGCGTGCCGCCCTTCCCCGTCGTTCCGCCGACCGACAGCAGCGTGCCGCCGCCGAGCACGACATTGCCGTTCAGGCTGGTGATCGACAGCCGACCGCCTGGCGCGTCCTCGCTGACCGGGTCGGCACTATCGCCATAAACCTTGGTGTAGCCGGGGGTCTTCACCACTGCGCCGTCGGCGATGAGCACACCGTTCTGAGCCGTTACGCTTAGCGCGCCGGCGGTTGCGCTCACCGTAGTGCCGCGGATCGACACGGTGCTGCCCGAGAGCGTCAGCGAACCGCCCGGCACCGCGGTGATCGCCGCCACGCTGCCGGCGCCCTGCGCGTCGATCGACAGCGCGCCGAGCGTCTTCAGCGACAGGCTGGGCGTCGCCGACGCGGTAGCCCCGACGATATTGTCGCTGAGATACGGCGTATGCAGCGTCAGCGCGCCGAGCCCGGTGTCGAGTTGCGCTGCCGCGCCGCGCACGAAGATGCCATTGGAAGCACCGAGCGTCACGCCGCCGGCAAAGAAGTCGGTCTGGGTGACCGCGGTGTCGGCGACCAGCCGTCCGGTCAGATCGGATGCAACCGAAGCACTCGTCGCGCTCGCGATGCTGTAGGTGCCGGCGGCATATGTGGCAACGGTCCCGTAATAGATTGCCTTGTAGCCCTTGGGGAAGGAATAGGACCCCGCCGCCAGCGTCGCGAAGCCACTGCTGATGACAATGTCGCTGTTGGCGGCCAGCGTGCCGCTGGCGATCGACGACGCGGCGACCGACGCCCCCGCCGACACCGGAATCACCGTACCGGCAGGAAGAACGACCTGGACGGGCTCGGACAGAGCGAAGTTAGCAACAATCGTTCCGGCCGGAAGAACCACGGTGGTATCGACCGGAAGCGTGACTTGCGTCGTGGCCGCCAAGAGGCTCGCTTTGGTCTCGATGCGGCCGCCGGTGAACCAGATGGTGCCGGCGTTCAGCGTCAGCGAGCCGCTGCCGGGCGTGCAACTCGTGCAATCGGCCGAACTGCCGCTGTTACCCAGCAGGATGCTGTCGGCCGTGACCGTCGCCGCGCCGCTGCCGGTCGAGGCCAGCGTGTGGGCGTCGAAGGCGATCTGGCCGAACGTGTAGTTGCCGGCGGCGATGTCGATCGCGGTCTGCGAGCGCAGCGTCAGCACCGCGCCGACGCGGCCGAGCAGACCGGCGAGCCCGGACGACACCACCGTGCCGGTGTAGCTCGACGGATCGACGCCGATCCCGATGCGCGGCGACGACAGGATCAGGTTCTGCAGGCCGGACACGCCGATCTGGTCCGACACCGTGTTGCTGCCGCTGGAATCGAACATCAGGACGCGGCCATTGAACTGGGCACGGCCGACGCTCAGCGACGCCGTGGTGACGGCATTGGTCCGCTGCACCAGCCGCGCCGGGCCGTTGGCGAGGCGCAGCAGCGCGCCGGTGCCGGCGACCGAGGACGAGCCGATCAGATAATTGCCGCTGCGCGGATCGCCGAGTTCGCCGACCGCGCTGAGCGCCGATCCGTCCGCGACCACGACCTCCCCGGTCGACGCCAGGATGATCTCGCCGGCCGACAGCGGCGTCGCGCCGTCATTGGCGACGCGGATCGACTGTGCGCGGACGTCGAGCGTGGTGGTGCCATCGGAATTGTCGGTGCGGATGCCTCCGACCAAGAGGCTCGCGGCATTGAGGTTCGAAAGGCTCGACGCGGTGACGTAGAGCCTTCCGTCGCCGCTGACGGCCTGGCCGGCGGAGGCGGTGATGCTGATCTTGCTGCCGGTGATGTCCACCAGCGCCCCTCGCCCGCCGCTCGCCGCCGCGGTCGAGAGGATGCTGTCGACCGCCAGCGAGGCCGTGGCGTTGACCTGCAGATAGCCGGCGTCGCGCGGCAACTGCGCGGCGAACGTTCCGCTGTCGGACGCGGCCTTTGCGAAGTAATCATTGCCGGTGGTGAGGACGATCTTGGATTGGCTGGCGATCGTCGCCTGCGGCAGCACGCGGAACATCGTCACCGCCGACGAACTCGTCCCGGTGATGGCGTCACCGTAGGAGCCGGAGACCAGTAGCGTGCCGCCCGGCAGCGTCGCCGACGTACCTGCCACCACTTTCTTCATGCCGGTCTGTTCGACCACCGCCATGCCGCCGGGCAGCATGGCGTATTTGGCCGGCAACAGCGTGTACCAACCGGCCGCGAGGCCGTTGCCGCCGGCGAGATACACCCGCTTGCCGACGCCCGATGCCGCATAGAGACTGCCGTAGCCGGACGAGTAGATCGGATCGAGCGCGGCGACGGAGGCGTTCGATAAGCCCGGCACGATGGCGTAGACCTGCCGGCCGTCGGGATATTGATAACCGTTGTTGCCGGTGTAGGGATCGGCGTTGAGCCGATCCAGCACGTCGCGCGAGCCGCCGGTGCCGGGCACGAATTCGTAGGCATAGACGTCGCCGCCGCCGGAAAGATCGACGGTAGCGCCGGCCGCGATCTTGATCGTGCCGCCGTTCAGCACCAGAGCCTTGGCGGGCGCCGCGGTGAGCTGCGAGGCACTGGTCGGCGCGAAGTACCATTCCAGCGTGTCGGTCGTCGTACCATACGGGATCGACAGGCCGCTCGCCGACACCGCGGTGATGCCGCCGGCCGCCAGCGTGACGTCTTGGGTCGCGGGAGCGAAGATATTGGAGCCGGCGACGGTGCCCTTGAAGTCAGCGGTGGTGCCGAGCGTCAGCGTGCCGAGCGGCACCCGCAGCACGCCGCCCTGCACGATGTGCGCGGCGGCGACGGTCAGGCTGGCGCCGGCTGTGTACGGCGCCGCCGGCGTCGAGGTGCCGGTGCGACCGAAGCTGATGGTGCCGTTCGTCTTGGCGCTCGAGATCGCGAAATTGCTGCCGGTGGTCGGATAGATCTGCGCGGCGTTGATGGCGAGATCGCCATTGACCGCCAGGGCGCCGTACAGCGTTGCGTTCGCCGCGAGAGTCGCGGTCGGCGGCAGCCAGGGCGCCTGCCCGATCAGCCGGAGATCGCCGCTGGCGTTCAACGTAGCGGTTGCGACCGAGCGGTCGAACACGACCGCGCCACTGATATCGATCGCGCCGGCGTTGAACGTCACCGTGCCGCTGCCGGCAGTGCCGACCAGCGGGTTGACGATGATGTCCATGCTGCTGGAGAGACCGACATAGGGCGCGTTCACCACCAGATTTCCGCCGGCCTTGATGACCGGCACGAGGTCGTCGTCCTGCCAGACGTTGGCAGCGGAGGTCGCGGTGCCGCTGTAAACATAGTTGCGGCTGACCACGAACAGCGCGCGGCCGAGGCTGAGCGAGGCGTTGCCGGCCGACGACAGGCTGCCGACCGCGATCAGCGTGTCGAAGCCCGAGCGCGCGATCAGATTGGCGGAGATGCGGCCGGCCGGCTGATTGGCGACGTCGGACTGGATCAGCACCGGATCGTACAGCGACAGCGTGCCGTTCTCGGCTTGCGAGCTGCCGCCGAAAGCGCGGATATCGGCGCCGCTGATGTTGAAGCCGGCGCCCGCCGTCAGGCTGCCGGCATCGCTCCACACCGCCTGCGGCAGCAGCGCCTTGACGCCGCCGCCCTGCTGATAACCCGGGGCGAGATACGTGTCGGAGGCGCCCGAGAGGTCGACCGAGGCGCCCGGCGCAATCGTCAGGCTGCTGCCGCTCTGCGCCGCCGCCGACAGCGCCGCCAGCACGTAGGAGCTGCCATAGGACCAGCTCAGGCCGCTGACCCGTGGCAGTTGGAACAGCGACTGAGTGGTGGCCGCGCGCGCCGAGGCCGTGATGCTGCCGCCGGCGACGATGCGACCCGTGTAGCTGCTCAGCCCCGTCGCACTATCGACCGCATAAGGATTGCGGATGCTGACGCCGGACAGATCGGTGACGCTGCCGGCCGACAGCACCAGGCCCTGGTCGGCGCCGAGCAGGCCGCGGAAGTAGATCGCATAGGGGCTGTTGATGGTGCCGGCGCCGGCGAGCTGCGCATTGGTGACGCTCGCCGAGTAGCGGCTCGCCGCACCGCCGGCGATGGTGCCGTCGGACCCGACCGAGAACACTTCTGACAGATCCGCAACGCCGAGCGGGATCGCCGTGAGGGCGGCCGAGCCGACCGAGCGCGCCTCGTAAATCAGCGGCAGCATCAATTGCTGCGTCAGGCTGCCGCCGGGCAGCCGGATCAGACCTTCGTTGAGCAGCTTGCCGGCCGTGAGTCCGGCCCCGGCCGCGCCGGTGACGCTGCCCCCCTTGGCGACGTGGAGTTCGAGCAGGCCGCCGAACGTCAGGCTGACCGCCTTGGCGTCCCAGTCGTTGGTCGGCACCGACGGCGTGAGCACCGAATACAGATCGCCGCCGGTCGCGAGCGCGCGCAACGCCGTGCTCTGTCCGATGTCCGGATGGGTGGTGAAGATCGATTGCGTCAGGCTCAGATTTTGGCCGTTGCCGACCGTCAGCGTCTGGGTGGCGAGCAACGCATTGGTGCCGCCGGGCTTGACGGTGACCGGCACCTGAACCGCCGTGTAGAACCCGCCATTCCCGGAATTGTACGCCGCGTCGTAGGTAAGGGTGTTTCCATTGGCATCTTGCAAGTAGTAGTATTGTATCTGGCTGGCCGGAATAGACATCGGCTGACCGTATGCTTGGCTATAGTAATCATAAGCACTGGTCGACGCATTGTAACTTATAGCAGCCATCGACCCATCATCATCCATGATATAGTAGGATGTTACATATGTCTTGACCGGCACGGTCGTCTGATACGAGAACGTGTTCGGCACCAGCCGCGTCTTGTAGGAGGTGATGTTGGAGTTCGCGAAGCCGGCCTTGCTGAAGAAGCTCATCGGCAACCGGGTCGCGTTGGCCGAGGCGGTGCTGCTGGCATCGTCGCTGAAGGCGAACTCCGGCGTCACCAGCGTGAAGGTGCCGCCGCCGCCGAAACCGGTCGCCTTGATCGAAGCGGCCGGATCGATGAACACGCCGGAGGTCAGCGCATCCGGGTTCAGCGGGAAGTAGCTGGTCGCCGGGTTGCCGTAGATCAGGCCGTTGATGCGGAAGCCGCTGAGCGTGCCGGCCGAACCGTCGGCCGAAGGCGCCAGTTGAAAATAGGTCGTGGCGTTGATGAGCGACAAGTTGCCGCCCTTGGCGGTCAGCACCAGCTTCCCGTTCGGATCGACATAGCCGCCGCTCGACACGTCGATCGTCGAACCGGCGTTGAGCCGGATGCTGCCGGAGATGTCGGTGACGCTCGTGGTGTCGGGCGTGTTGCTGCTGGAGACATTGCCGAGCGTGACCCGCGGCGCGACATACAGAGAGATCGAGCCGCCGCTGGTCCAGGTGTCGGCCTGAATCGCATCGGTCGCCTTGCCGTAATCGTTGATCCACTGACCGCGCGTCGACAGCAGCCCGTTCAGCACGATGTCGAACGAGCCGACGCCGTAAGGATCGGTGGTGTACAGAACCTGCTTGATCGCTTGGCTGTCGAAGGTCTCGAGCGTGATCCGGCCCGACGGCACGTCGATCTGACCGTCGATGGTGATCTTGCGTCCCGCCAGCACGTCGAACACGCCGAGCGCGGCGAGATCGATCCTGGCGCCGCGCGCCACCGAAACCGACGCGGAGGTGCTGAACGCGACCTCCGAGAAGCCCGACTGCGACAGCAGGCGGTCGGACAGCACGGTCGTGCCGGTGCGCGACGAATCCAGATAGGACGATGCGGCGCGCGACGACACTACCGCGCCGGTGGCTTGGCTGGTCACGCTCTGGCCGAAGCCGATCGTCGCTGACACCGGCTGGTAGTCCGCATCGGCGACGATGCGGATGTCGCCGCCTTGAAAATAGAACTGCGCGTTCGAGGCGTCGGCGGTGGCGAGCCCCTGGAAGATGAAGGCGCCGCCGGCCGGCAATTGCGAGGTCGCGCCCTGCAATTTCCGCGTATCGCCGTAGAGCGCGCTGGTCGCGGTGCCGGCGACCGCCGCGGCGCGCTGCCGCGAGCCGGTGATTGCCGCCGCCTGGAGGGTGCCTTCGATCACACCGACCGGCGCCACGATGCTGATCGCGCCGGCATCGGCGCCTTCGATATAGCCGCCGACGATGTGGGCGCAGCTCTTCAGCGAACCGTAATAATCGTACTGGTTCCAATGCGGATGCGCGACCTCGAAGCCCTTGTAGATGCCCACATAGGTCGTGTTGGGGTCGGCGGAGCCGATATCGACGACACGGCCGTCGGCGGAGATCAGCCGCGTGGTATCGACCAAGCCGCGCGCATAAGACAGCCAACCGCCGGCGACGTTGATCACCGCGCCGCTCTGCACCACCACATAGGGAAGAGCGCTGCTGCCCGGCGCGGCGTTGTTGGAGACGAAGCCGGAGCCGATGGTGACGTTGCCGCCCTTGACCATCAGTTGCCGGACCGAAACGCCGACTTGATCGTAATAGGATTTGGCGTCGATCAGCGGCGAGCCGATCCAGGCGACGCCGTCGTCGCGCACGCCCGACAGGCTCGGGTCGATGGTCACGGTGGCGCCGTTGAGGAAGCCGTCGCGATACAGCGGCGAGTCCGCGAGTTCGTTCTTCTTCAGCGGCCCGATGGTGATCTGCTGGGCGCTGACCGGCACGTTGACGTTGACGAGCCCCGAAGCATCGATCACCGCGCCGCTGTCGACCACGACGCGCGCAAAATCGCTCGAAACTGCGTCCACCGACGAAGCTTTGACGTTCGAGGAAGCGCCGATCACGATGTTGCCGGACGGCGCGTAGGTCAGCGTGTCGCTTTCGATATGGATGGCGGCCGGACCGATGCCGCCGCTGCGATTGGTAAGATTGCCGATATAGATCTGCGATGGCTTGAAGTTGGCGAGCGAGGTGGCATCTCGCGGCAGCGTCTCGCCGCCATCGTCCGGCAGGATGGCAAGCCGCGCGCCGGAGGCGATGTCGATGGTGGCGGCGCCGATTTCGATGGCGCCGTTGCGCGACACGCTGGTGGTCGCGGAGAGCGTGCCGTTCACCAGCGCCACGCCGCTCTTCTGCGGGTTCAGCGAATTGACCGGCGGCGCGATCACGAAGATCGAGCCGCGCGGGACGTCGATCAACCCGCTCGCCGTATTCTCGACGACGCATTGCACGGCGGAGCAGCTCACCGACGGAATAAGGCCGCGCACGCCGGGATCGACGCTGTCGCTGGCCCCCGTCGCACGCGCCAGCCAGACGCTGTCGCCGGCGGCGGCGAGCAACACCTGTCCCTCCGGTGCCGACAGATAGCCCGAGTTGCGCACCGTGGGTGCCGTCAGCAGGATATAGCCGCCGCCGCTCGCGGTGACGCTGGCGCCGGCCTCGACCTTCACCATGCCGGTCGTGCTGGTGCCGGTGAGCGCAGCGACATTGCCGTAGACCGGGCCGAGCGAGTCGCCATAGCCGAGCAGCCCATAGGTGAGGAACTGCGCGTTGCGGTCGGACTGCGACAGCGACGCCTGGGTCAACGGGTTCTTGGAGAGTCCGACGTCGAGCGTCGAGGCGATCAGGCTGTGGACGTTGACCTGCGAACCGGCGCCGAAAATGATGCCGTTCTGGTTGATGATCAGCACCGTGCCCTCGGCCTTGATGGTACCGAGGATCTGGCTCGGGCTGGTCGAGGCGCCGACGACGCGGTTGAGCACGATCCAATTGTTGGCGCCGCTGCTGTCGGTGCCCGCGCTCTGGTTGAAGTACACATCGGTTTGGCGGCCGACGTTGAAGCTGCCCCAGGACAGGATCGAGCGCTCCTGAGTCTGCTTGACCTCGACGCCGATGCGGCCGTCGGCCTTGGTGGTCTGCACCGGCGCATTGGCGCCGACCCACAGCGTCAGCCCGTCTGTCGTGCTGTTGGGATTAGCGACGGGTGCGAGCCCCGCGGGCGCGAGGCCGTTCGGCACTGCACTGCCCGCAGCGGCAGCAGCCGCCGCGCGCGCGGCTGCCTGCAGCGTGCGCAAGCTGTCGAGCGACGAACCGATCGTGCTGTTGGCCCGCGCCGATGCCGCAGCAGCGGCCTGCGCCGCGGCGGTCGCGGTGTCGACTGCCGCCGTGGCCGGATTCCAGCTCGGTCCACCGAGCGGCCTCGCATGGGCCTCGAATGATGGTGCCAGCAGCCCGACCAGACTGACGCCGGCGAGCAACGCGGCGCGCGAGGTTCTCTGATGATGCCGCCGCCCCGCAACGCCCCGCGATCGCTGTAGCTGGCGCTGCGAACGTGACGTGACATCAAACTTGGCCATGGCGACACTCTCATCGGCGTTGATGTCGCGGCGACGACCGCGACGACACGCAAATGGATGATCGGCAACGGCAGGGACCGAACAGCTTTTATGTGAATGTTTGGAGACATGGCGCCGTCGCGCTGAACGCCCACGGCGGTCCCCTCTCCGCGCAAGGGTGGCGTTCTCCCACGGACGGCGCAGTACGTGCGCCGTTCGACCACCTCAGGTCAGGATGACGAGGCCACCCGGCAGGCTGGTGGCGCGTGCGCCGAAAATATGGACGAGTTGGTTGACGATCTTGTCGGCCTCGTCGATCCGCAGCCGGGCCGAGAGACGGCGGGCGGCAATTGCGTCGTTGATCAGGACGATGCGTCCCGGCCGGTAGCGATTGACCTCGGCGACCACCTGCGCCACCGGCGTTGCGTCGAAGATCATCAGGCCATGTCGCCACGCGGTGACGATCTCGAGGTCCGCCTCCGCGACGTGATCGACGACGTCCCGGGCGTAGCCGAGCTGGCTGCCCGCCCGCACGCTGCTCAGCGTGCCGCGGTAATCGACCCTGACCTCTCCGGCGAGGCAACTCACCCGCACGGCGCCGTCAACACAGCTCAGATTGAAATCGGCTTGACGGGCCATCACCAAGCCGTCTCGCGCGACGACGGTGAGTTGCGCCGACTTGCCGGACGCCGTGATCAGTGTTTCGCCCGAAATCAGTTCGATCCGGTTCTCGTCGGGCGTCTGCGCACGCACCGCGACGCTGGTCGATGTGTTGAGCACCAACGCCACGTCGTCGCCCAGTGCCACCTTTCGCTGCTCGCCGCGGCCGGTGTGGTAGTCGGCGGTCAACTCGGCGTAAGACGGCCACAGATCGAGCGGCGGATTGATCACCGCGACGGCGCCGACCGCAGCCGCTGATGCGGCCGCCAGGCCGCCGAGAAACGCCCGCCGCCCCATCGCCGTCGGCCTCGCTGGGCGGCCCGGCACCGTTGCCTGGCGTCGATCGGCAGGCCCCGGGGCTTCGAGCGCGGGCCCGAGCAGACGCCACATCCGCCGCGCGCGCGCATAGGCCGCCGCATGAGCGGGGCTCCTGCCGTACCACTCCCGCATCTGCACAAGGTCGGCCCGGGCCATCTCGCCGGCCACGCCGCGCGCGATCCAGTCGTGTGCCTCGCGATCGAGCGGATCTGGCTCGGTCATGCCGGTGCCGGTGGGGTGGGCATCGCCCACGGCCGGGCCGTGCCCGCCCTCAGACTTCGTCATCGTGTTGTCCCGCAGGCGCTATGGCCGCTACGCCTGATTGTTCTGATGCTTTCTGGGGCGCCGGACCGAACCGCCGTGCGACATCGCGGTGCAGCCGCGATCCGCACACAGCCAAGGCTGCTTTCAGCTCCTTTTCGACCATGCGCTGAGACAATCCGAGTTCATCGGCGAGATCCCGCAGTCTCAAGCCTTCGATCCGGATCGCGATCAGGATCCGGCGGCGCCGCGGCGTCAGTTCGGCGATCACCTCCCGCAGCGCGGCGACCTCCTGCCGCGCCGCCAGGCTGCGCAGCGGGTCCGGGCCGTCATCGGCGATGCCCAGCAGTGTGTCGAGATCGGCCAGCGTCCGCCGCCGCTCGCGGCGAAATGCCATGCGGGCGATATTGGTGGCGATGACGAGCAGATACTGTCGCGGACGCGCCACGGTGCCGATCCGCGCCGGGCGCTCGAGATGAAGAAAGGTCTCCTGCAGCGCGTCGGCGGCGAGGTCTTCCGACCCGAGCTTACGCGTCAGCAGAGATTTGAGCTCGTCGTATTGATGGACGAGGACCCGGCGCAATGCGGCGTGGCCGGCCAGATCGTTCATGGCCGTGCCCCGAGCCGCGACGTCTGTGCCAGGCTGAAGCAGATCAGCGGCATCCCGCAGCGTCCTCCGCCCGCGGCATGATCAGCATCGTCACCGGCTCCGGCATCGAGGCCGGTGGCGGCTCGGCCACGACGAGATTGCGCAGCGCCGCCATGAACGCCTCGTCGTCGTCCCGCGACGCCGACGGCGTCAGCAGCCGCGCCTGTGCAAGCGAACCGGACGGTGTGATCCACAGCTGGACCCGCCGCTCGGGAGCATCGCGGCGGACCATCGGGGCGGCACACAATGCGGTCTGCACGCCGGCCTGCATCAGCGCGAAGTAGCGGGTGTAGCCGGCCGCCCGCGCCTTTGCCTGGCCCAGACGAACGTCGGCATGCGGCGCGGTTTCCAGGATGGTCACCGTGCCGGACTCGAACGACCCAGCCGACAGCCCGGTGCCGGCGAGCAGCAGGCGCAGCGCGGTTTCGGCATCGTGTAGTCCCATCACCGGCGACGACCAGCGGCCCGCTGTCAGGCTCGTCTCGTAGAAGATCTGCAGCGAAGTATTCTCCGCGAACGTTTTCAGCGCCTGCCTGAGCGGCTGCGCCGGGATATCGTAGATGCGCGCCCCTGCCCCATCACGGCCGGCGATGGCGGCTGCCGGCGAACAAATCAGCAGCAGCGCGAGCAGACCGGTCCGGATCCAGGATACGGCGGGGAGCACCAAGTCAGGGTCCATCTCGAACCTCTGCGCCGGACACCCGGGCCTGCGACTACGCCTGGCGGCCTCAGCGCCCGCGCGGCGACGTGAAGCTCATATTGGGACGATACGGCATCGCCGAGATTCCAAAATTACTTCCGTATTGCTGCTGCACCGCCGGAATGTTGACGGTGCCGACCTTTAGGTCCGACGATTTCGCGTCGATCGGGGGCGTATTCATCACCGGATTGACCTGATCGACGGTGCGCTTGAGCCGCTGGTTGAGGCAGCCGAACGCGCGATCATTGCCGGGCGCAGCATCGCCGCAGCGCTCGGGCCCCCCTTGCGCGGGGCCCTGCCCGACGCCGCCGCGCGCTGCGCTATTCAGGTCGAGCGCCGGCGGCGCGGTGACCGGCGCCGCCGGCAGCAACGGGCTGGGCGGCGGGGTTTCGATCGTGACCGGCGGCAGCCTGTTGGGGCTCGGCGCCTGAGCGACGGCCGACGTCGAAGCGATCGCCGCCGCGACCATGACAGCGGCGACCGCCGCCACGGCGGCCTTCGGCACGTCCCCAGCACCCGTCTGGCAGCATGTCGCTATCGGCATCGGCCTCACCTCCCGCTGCGAACCTGCACCACCAGCGTACTGAGTTGTGCATTCAGCGCCGCCAAATTGACGCGCCCGACCGTGTTGCCGGCCAGGCAGCGCCGGCGACAACCGACCGCACCGCCCCCACCTCCGCCGCCACTGCCCGGGGAGCCGAAGGTCGCGACCGGGACCTCACCCGTCACCGGAAATCCCAACGCGGCGAGCTTGCCGCGAACCGCGACACAATACTGCACCGACAGATACGAGAACCGCGTCTCGCCATGGCCGGCGCGATACTTCATCGTCGCGGTGCAGATATCACCGCCGGCGAGGCGCCACGCCTGGGCCAAGTAGGTCACACCGTAGCGGATATTGGTCTCCGGCACCGCGAGTTCGGCGTTGCTGCCGGCGAAGCCGAGCATCCGAGCGGTCGGCGGCATCACCTGCATCAATCCGATCTCGCCGGACCCGCCGATCGCATCGGGATTGAAGCCGCTCTCGACCGCCATCACCGCCTCCGCGATCGCCGGGGCGAGCCCGTGGCGCTCGGCTTCCCTGGCGATCAGCGCGCGGTAGGCGGCCGGTGTATTACTCGTTCGCGCAGTCGCCGCAGGAGCAGCCACTGCTGCGGCCAGGTTCGGCGGCGGCGCTTCGGCCGCAGCGAGCTTGGCGCGCGGCGGTTCGGGCGTAACAGCAGCCTGCTCCGGCTCGCCCCCAGGAGCCTGGTCGATCGGCTCGGCCCGCGCCGCGACAGCACCGAGCGCCATAACGATCGCGATAACCGTGCAGCGTCGCAGCCCCAGGCCGCGCACCCTCGTCGGCCAACTCCGACTCATCGCGCCTGCTCCATCGGCTGGGCGGCCAGCGACAGCTTCATGCGCAGCGGCTGCGGCATTGCGGCCGGTGCCGCGCCGATCGCCCCGGCGTCGCGGATCGCCATTGCCAGATCGCGGCGTTCGTCCTCGCTGGGTGATCCCTCGAGCTCGACGCGCTCCACCGCGCCGTCCGCAGTAACCCAGACGCGAACCACGATGGTCGGCGGCGCGCCGGGGTCCGTGGCGCGGCTCTGCATCGACGTCAGCAGACGGTTGGCAGCCTCGCTCTCCGAGGTCAGGCGCTGCTGGATACGCTCCTGCAGCCGACGACCGAAGTCGATCCAGACCTCCGGAATCTGCTGCGCCGCACCGCGCTCGTCGAGTTCGCTGCTGGCACCGGCGCGCGCGCCGGTCGCCACCGCAACCACTCCCAGCGTCAGGCCCAGCCATCGCGCGACCCTCGACCGCCAATCGCCGCCGCGCCGCACCGCCTGCTCCCGAACGCCCATCGTGGCTTCCTACCCGGCGACGCTATTGCATCGTCGTCTGCGGAGCGCCGCCGGCGTCGGAGGCCGGCCCTGCCTGCACCGCATCGGCGACGCCGTCGACCGGCCGGGTCTGTGCCAGGCCGGCGAGCTCCTCGCGCAGAAACACGATGAGCTGCTGCACCAGATGGTCCCAGATCTCGATCTCGGCGCGCAGGTGATCGCGGCTGACGCCGCCGGCAAGTAACAGATCGAGCGACAGCGCAAGGAACGGCCCGCTGAGCTGCAGCCGTCCGAACCGGCGCGACGCGTTCCAGCGGTTGACGACGGCGAGCGGCAGCTCGCCCTGCACCTGAATCACCGCGACCAGCGCGATGTCGAGGATGCCCTCGCCGTCGGGAAGACGATTACCCGGCCGGATGTCGAAGGCGAGACCGTTGGTCGCGGAGCGCAGATAAGTCAGATTGGCGACCGGATCGGACGCCGTCTCGACCCGATAGCCGGCGAGCTGAAACAGTTCGCGCAGCCCCTCGAGATCGAGCTTGCTGATGAGAGTGTCGGACATGGACGTCTCCGATTTGAGAAGAGTGGCAGGATGACGGGAGAGCAGCGACGGATTCGGCTATCGCGTCGCGGCGCCGCGCTCGTTCAGTAATCCGGCCAATGCGAGTTCGTTGATCACGGGCGGCTGCTGCTTCAGCAGTTCGGCCAGATAGGTTCGGCGCAACACCGCAGCCCTTTCGTTGCGGATCTGCTGGATCAAGCCGTCGCGGACTTCCGGCAGGGTGCGGGTGTAAGGAGTCTTGGTATCGAGGACTTTGACGAAGTGCCAGCCGTCGTCGAGCTTGATCGGCTCGGACACGGCATTCTTGGCGAGCTCCATCACCCGGCTGCGGATCTCCGGCCGGATCTGGTTCTCCACCACCCAGCCCAGCGCGCCGCCATTGGCGTCGCCGGCCTCGGTGGCGATCGCAGCGAAGTCGGCACCCGGCGCCTTCAGCTTACGCTGAATATCCTCGACACTCTTACGTGCCTTGTCCTCGGCGGCCTTGTCCGCATCCTTCGGCAGCGCGACGAAAACCTGCGCGAGTTCGAACTGTCGCGGCATCAGGAACGCGGCACGGTTGGCGTCGTAGACCTTTTGCAGATCGTCATCGCTCGGAAACTTCTCCGGCGGATTCGAAACCGTCTGCAGATAGAGTTCGACGGCAGCGCTCTCGCGGACGCGATCGAGCTTCTCGGCGATGCTCGGCTGCTGATCCCACTTCTTGGCATTGATCTCCTGCAGCACCAGGCGATTGGCCAGCATCATCCGCACCGCCTGGCTGAGCAGATTGGGATCCTGCCGCAACGCCGCGAGATCGCGATCGCCGAGCGCGGCGACGTAACCGCGGATCTCCTCCGCCGAGATGTTGGTATTGCCGACGCGCGCGATCACGTCGTCGTTCTTGCGGGCGTCGGCATTGTCTGCCGCGCGCGCCGCTTTCGGGGCGGCGGCGGGTGCCTGCGGCGCTACGGCCGGTTCCTGCTTGGCCGCGCGCGGCGCCGTGTGCGGTTGCCGCTGCGCGGGCGCGGGCGGCGTCGGCGCGGTCTGAGCCGCCGCGACCAACGGAACGAGCGTCGCGACGCTGACCAGGGCTGTCCGCCGGATGCAATCGACGATGCTGTTACTCATGGGCTCACCTTCTGATCGAGAAACTTGTCGCCGGTTTCCTGGATGCTGTTCTGGATTTCGACACGGCGGAATCCCAGCACCGGCTCTTGGGCAACTATTGTGTCACCGATGGTGACACTTTGATAACGCTGCAGAAGATCCTTGCCTGCAGCGACCAACTGCTTGTTCTTGGCGACGCAGCTCTTGGTCGACGCCTTGTAGGCGTTGGCCTCGCCTTCGAACTTGGCGCGCGCCGCATCCTTGTCACGCGCCACCGAGGCGGCTTCCTCGTACGCGACTTTCCACTTTTCGAGCGTCTCGTCACGCTCCGAGAGCCGGCGATTGAACTCCTCGACGGCTTCCCGAAACTGCTTCTTGGCCTCTCTCGTTTCCGCCTTCGCGGCGTCGACCTGGGCCTTCGCCGCGGCCTTCTCCCGCTCGGCGTCGGCCACCTTGGCTTGCAGCGCGGCGCGCTGATCCTCGAGTTGCCGCGTTTGCAGCGTTGCGACACGGAGCGCTTCGCGCAGCTTGTCGGCCTCGGTCTCGGCGGACGCGCCAGTCGCCGAGCAGGCCAGCGCACCGATGGTGAGCATCACGATGAAGATCTTCATGATCAGAACTTCGCGTTGAGGTCGACGAGCAAGACGTCCACCGCGTACGGCAGACCGGCGATGCTGTTGGCGCTCAGCCAGCGCACGGAGCTCCAGACGTTATCGCTGAGGCCGATATTGGCGCCGAGGAAGTAGCCCTTGAGGTTGGTTCCGCCGAGGCCGAAATCGGAGTCGGCGAAAGCATCCAGCGTGGCGTCGGACTCCAGATACTTGTAGCCGGCGTGGACGTTCCAGTCGCCGAAGTGCTTGATCTCGCGGTTACCGACGGTGACGCGCCCCATCCAGCCCTTGTCGCCGCCGTCGAACGCGCCGAGCGTCCCGTTCGATGTCGGCCCGCGGTTGTTGTAGAAGTAGCCGCCGACGTTGCCCGGAAGGCTCGTCATGCCGACACCGTTGTTCACGAGCGAGCGATTGAACGCGGTGTTCCAGACGAACTCGCCGTCGAGCACGATATGGAAGGGATGAAACTCGCCGAGATCGAGCGAGCCGCTCACCACCAGCGGCCGATACTTCTGTACGAGACCGAAATACTGATACTGCAGCTCGGCGCCGAAATTGTTGTTGGTGCCAAGCGACCCGAGGTTGCGCAGCGTCATGTAGGTGTTGCCCTTCTGCGCGAACAGCGGGCGGGTCAGGTCGGTGCTGCAGCTGTTGCTCGCATTCGCCACGTAGCAGGTGTCCGAGGTCTGGCCCTGGACGTTCTGGAAGTCGTAGATCGCGGTCGCGAAACGGAACTCGCTGACCGGCGCGAAGCGTTGAGCGAAGCCTACCTGCGCGCCGAACAGCCAGCGATCTTTGCTCGAGAACTTCGACTGTTCGATCGGCAGGTTGGTTCCGGCGTTGAAGTCGGTGTTGAAGATCGGGAACGCACCGGCCACACCGAACATCGAGAAGTCCGGCGTCACCGCATAACGGCCCTGGGCGGCGAAGCCGTCGAAGCCGAGTTCGCGATACCAGACCAGATCGGTCGGCGACCAGAACGGATTGTCGAACCGACCCGCCGACAGCACCAGGTCACGTTCGAACACTTCGTACTTCAGATAGCCGCGGTCGAGCCAGAGGGAGTATTTGGAGAAGTTCGAACCGCTGCCGCCCAACGTCTGATTGGTGGACAGCGGAGAATTGCTTTCGCCGGTCGCAATCCGCAGTCCTGCGTTGAAGCCGTAAGCGAGGTCGGCCTCCATGCCGAGCCGTGCCCGCAGCCGCACCTGGTTGCGGTTCTCGGTGGTGTTGTAGGTCGGCCAATTGTACGGATTGGTAACGCCCGACAGATCGTAGGGCGAGCCGCTGTTGATTGCGTTGAAGTTGATCGCGTCGGCCTGGGCGTTGCCCTTCGGGAAGAAGCTGCCCTGGTAGCGGCCGCGGAAGTCGCCGTAGAAGCGGATGCGCTGCGCCCATTCCGGATATAGGCCCGGAGACGCCCAGTTCTCCTTCTGCGCCTTGGCCATGACCTCCTTCCGGAGTTCGTCGCGAAGCTGGCGCTTGACGACTTCCGGCACGTAGGTGACGTGCCGGGTGCCGGGAGGATTGGCGGCGGCAGCGGCTTCGCCGGCGGCCTTGGCGGCTTCGTCCGCCTTCACCCGTGCGTCCTTGGCGGCCTGCCGCGAGACGTAAGCCTCGGAGTCGGCCTGCTGGATCAGGCCGTCGGCCTCCTCCTGCGTCAGCAGCTTGCGCTTCACCATCAGGTTCAGGAGGTTGACCGTGGCATTGGGCGCCGCCGGCTTGGCATCGGACACCTTGGGCCGCTTGGTCTCGGCCTTATCGACGGTGCGATCCTCATTCTGGCCGAAGGCCGGCGCTGCGGTCGCGAGCGCCGCCAGCGAAACGGCGAGCAGATATGCGCGCCGGCGTGCGTTCGGATTGAAGTCAAACATCGTCCCCTGTCCTTCTACTCGTCGTCGTTGTTAGTTGGGTCAGCTCGGCCGACGCGCGTTTACGCGCATCACCATGGGCATCGGTGCGTCTTTGGGCGGCGGCTCGCGCAACGTCAGCCTGCCGAGCACTTCGTCGCGGATGACTTGGTCGAGTTGGGCGTCTCCGGTCGACGGCGTCAGCAGCACGCGGGTGATCTTGCCGGTGCTGTCGGCCCACAACCGCAGCTCGAACTGCAGCACCGCGCGTTGCGTCCGTCGATCCGAACGCAGCGCGCTGTCGATCTGCGACTGCACGATCGACGCGTACCAGCCCCAGCGGCTGCCGCCGCCGCCACCGCCACCATACGGATTGCCACCCGGCTTGCCGCCGAGGTTGAACAAATCGCCGGGCCCGGTCGCCTTCGCGTCGAGCGACAGCGGCCCCGGCGGTTCGTCGTTCTTGGCGTCCTTGATCGGCTCGTCCTGCGGCTTCTCGATCGGCTTCTCTTCCTTGAACTCCGGCTCCGCCATCTTCGGCTGCTCGATCATCTTCTGCTCGGGCGGCGGAGGCGGCGGCGGTGGAGGTGGCGGCGGCACGTTGACGATGGTGATCTCGTGCACCTGGCGCGGCGGCGGCAGATCGTCGCCGCTGAACAGCCAGCGATAACCGCCGACGAACAGCATCGCGAGGATCGCCAGTGCGGCCCCGTAGCGCAGCGCGGACCGCCTGCCCGGCCGGCGAGCGGCATCGTCCTCTTCGGTGCCGCGCGTCCAATCCTCTCCGAGCTTGCTCACGACGCTTCTCCGCAGGATCTGGAAACGACGCCGCAGTCGGCGCTGTATTGCAGCACGAACTTCACCAGTAGCGCGAAGTCGGTCGTCTCCAGCGTCAGCCGCGACGGCGGGGCGTCGATCTTGAGCTGAAAGCTGCCGTCTTCAGCGTGGTACTCGACGTAGGCGTCGCGATCGATCGACAGCCGCCGATAACGGCCGTTCGACAGCGTCAGCCGGAACGGATCATCCGCTTGACCCGCGGTCCGGTCGCGGAGCATTCCGGCCAGCTTGACGAGCAGCGCCTCGCCCCGGACCGGGAACGCCAGCACCGCGGCGCCACCGTCGTCGCGGCCGCCCTGCTCCGGCTCAGCGACGACACCGACGCCACGCAGCACCGCCGGACGCCGTCCGAACCGGCGCAGCAGCGCGTCGCGCATCTGCACGAACATGCTGTCCTGAACCGCGTCGGCGACGCGCGGCGGGTGGGGAAACGACGTGCACATCAAAGGCATCGCTCCGTCACTTCACCAGCGGCTTGGTTGCAAGACCGACCTGGCTGAGGCCGATCCGACCGAGCAGATCGAGGACGTCCATCACGCTCTGGTACTGGGCCTGCGCGTCGCCGCGCAGCACCACGGGAAACTCCGGCGTCAACGCCTTCTGCTGCAGCAGGCGCTGCTCCAGCTCCGGCAGGGTCACCGGCACGGTGTCCAGAAAGATCTTGCCGTCGTTGCCGACCGTGATCGCCTTCGTGGTCTGCGTCGCCAGACTGGGCGCAGCGGACGCCTTGGGCAGATTGACCTTCTGCCCCTGCACCGTCGCCGTGGTCATGATGATGAAGATCACCAGCAGCACGTAGGCGAGATCCAACATCGGCGTGATGTTGATGTCGTCGTACGGCTTGGAGTCGTCGTGGACCTGCATCGACTCACTCCGCCGCCTGGCCGCGCCGCAGCGGCGCCGGCCGGTCAGTGGTGTAGAGCTCTGCGATCCGCGTCACCACGTCGTCGACGAAAACCTGCACGTCGGCGGTGAGGTTCTTGATCTGGGAGATCAGGTAGTTGTAGCCGAACAGCGCCGGGATCGCGACGCCGAGGCCGGCGACGGTGGCGACCAGCGCGGCCGCGATGCCCGGCGCGATGGCGTTGACGTTGACGTCGCCCGAGGCCGCGATCGCCGCGAAGGTGATCATCACGCCGACCACGGTGCCGAGCAGACCGAGGAACGGGCCGCCGGAGATCGCGATCGTCAGCATCACCATCAGCCGATTGAGGCGCTGCGACTCCCGCACCACCCCGCCGTCGAGCGCCGCACGTATCGCGGCGATCGAGCTCGACGACAGCACCGGCATGCCGCCCTGGCCGGAGCGCCGGCGGATCTCGTCGGCGGCGATGTGATAGATCCGGTACAGCGACGAGGACCGCATCAGCGCCGCGTCCTTGTTGTTGAGCCGTCCGCCGAGCGTCGCCACGTCCTCCTGCGAGCCGTGGCTCATCAGCGTCAGGTCGAAATCGACGCTGTTGTAGCAGGCCATGAACCGCGCATTCGCCCGGGCCTGGCGGCGCAGATACGACGCACGGTCGACCATCACCATCCAGCTGATCACCGCCATCACCATCAGGATGCCGATCACCACCCAGCCGTCGAGCGTGACCGATTTCAGGATCACCGCGAAGTAGCCGGACAGCCAGCTGCCGGTTTCTTCGTCGACGCTGAAAGCGACCAGCTTGCTGTTGTCGAGACCCTGGCCGATCGCGGCAAGCCGGATCACGCCGGCCGAACGCGCAACCTTGCTGATCTCGAGCTCATCGATATCGCCGGCGAAGCCGGCCATCGCCACCGCGACGGGAGCCGCGGGCGCGGCTTCAGCCGCCGGGGCAGCAGCCGGGTCCGTGCCGGCTTGGGGCGTGCTTCCGTCGGCCAGCGGCGCCGGCGAGGCGGCCGGTGCAACTGTTGGAGTAGCGCTGGGGGCAAGAGCGTCTCCGCCGACGAAAGCAAGGGTGTTCAGAGCCGGCAGCGCGGCATCCAGCACCGCATAGGCATTGCCGTCCAGATACAGCGTCACCCGGCCATTGCCGGCGACCGCCGCGACGTGGTGCCAGCTGTTGGGCGCGACCGGAGCCGCCGTCGTGCTGCGCTGAACCGCACCGGCATTGGCGACCTCGACGAACGGCGCGCCGTTGTCGAGACCGATCACCACGGCGTTGCCGCCGTCGCGGCGGCTGTACAGCGCCGTGTTCGGCTGAGCCGCCGCCGGCTTGATCCAGGCCGACCAGGTCCAGCCGGTGGTGCCGCCGGCCAGCGCAAGCGCCGACGAGGACGGCAGCGTCAGCGGCGTGCGGCCGTCGAGCCGCAGGCCGGTGCCGATGATCGCGCCATCGGCCGGCTGGCCGACGCTCTGTGCATTGTTGCCCCACACGGTGGAGTCGAGCGGCACGGTGCCGCGCTCGGCGAAGTGATAGACGAGCTGAGTATCGGCGTCGTAAGTGCCCTTGGAGTCAGCCGTCGCCATGGCTTTCTTGTTGCCGTAGTACAGCCACAGCTCGGTCTTGGCGCCGGGCTGCAGGTTCGGCACGGAGACCCACACCAGGGCCTCGCCGAGCAGCGCATCGAATTTCTCGATGTGGTACTTCAGGGGCGTCTTGTCGTCGCCGGCGATGAAGCGCAGGTCGCCGCCATCCTCCTTAGTCGCATTGAAGCGGAAGTTGCCGGTGTGCAGCCGCACCAGCAGCGGCGTGGTGCCGATCGGATCCGTGATGTTGGCGCCGGCAGCGCTGGTATCGATCGTGATCTTCTTGCGCAGCTGCCACTCGTCGTTCCACCACGCGTTCGCGGGGGTCGCCGTCAACAACATGCCGCCGAGCGCCGCCAACAGGCCGGTCTTGGTCAGAGCCTTCGTCAGATTCTTGGCGCCTCGCGACCACCCCCATTCGGCGCCGCGCACGTCGTTCGTCTCGATTGTCATCAGAATTCGCCCCAAACACGGAAATTGAAGCGCGGATCACCCGCGCGGGTGTAGGCTTGGTCCTTCATCGGCACCGACAACACGACGACCCCATTGATCGTGCTGAACACTTTGAACCGGGAGCCGACGCCGTAGCTCCACAGATCGAATGACGAGATCTGGTTGGGCAGCGGCCGCTGCACGTTGGCGTGGCCGGCATCGGCGAAGCCGAACAATCGCCACTCGTTGAAGGTGGTGAAGCGCGGCGCGCCCTGCCCGGTCTCGTCCTTCATCTGCTTCTGCAGCCACGAGCCGATATCGGGGCTGCGGACTTCGAAGTTGCCGACGACGCCGTCGTCACCGAGCGTCTCGGATTCGAGATAGCCGCGCACGGTGTCCATGCCGCCGACGCTGATCTGCTCGCTCGACACCAGCGGCCCGTCGGCCACCTGCGATTGCACCTTGCCCCAGAGCTGGAAGCCTTCCGGCAGTTCCTGGGTGTGCGACACGTCGGCGTTGAAGTGAGTGAAGCTCGGCGACGCGAAGTAGCGCTTGGCGTCGAAATCGGCGGCGCTGCTCGACAGCGTCCGCAGATTGTAGGTGACCGAGGCGTTGAACTGCGTGGTGAAGTTCTCGCCCTGGAACGTCGCGCCGTAGCTGGCGACCGCCGGATAGTAGGTCACCGGCGACGAAAACTGGTCGATGCCGAGCGCCACCGTCTGGTCAAAATGCTTGTAGTCGAGGCCCGCCGACAGCGTGTGGAAGAAGCCGTCGCGCCCCGGCAGCGTCATCACCGCACGGGTACCGATGATCTGCCCCGGACCGACGATGTTGGTGCCGCCGACGCTCGCCACGCTGCTGTTCGACGATACGCCGTAGATCAGCAGGTTGATCCAGTCGAGGTTCGGCAATCGCGCCAGATACGAGCCGGAAAACACCTCGGCATCGCGCCGCCGCTCCGGAGCGACCTGATAGGAGAAGCTCGCCGAATGCCCGAGCTGCCAGAGATTGTCGTAGTGCACCGTGGCGTTGAGACGCGTCGCGGTGGTGCTCGGCGACTGGCGGTTGTTGACTTCGACCGAGGCGTGGATCGGCGCCTTGTCCTCGACGTTGAGGTCGACGTCGACGGTGCCGGGCGTGACGCCAGCCCGCAGCGCCGGCGTCACACGGCGGTCGGGCCACTGATTGAGCGCGACGATGTCCTTGGTGACGTCCTTGAAGTTGGGTACGGAGCCCTCTTTCAGTGACGGCGCGGTCTGCTTGATCCGGTCGACGTCGAAGTAACGGGAGTTCTTCACCCGCAGCCGGCCGACTTTCAGCTCGGTCACCTTCAGGACGACGACCTTGCGGCCGACATTCTGCGGCGGCACCGCGACGCTGACAGTCTGAAAACCTTTGTCGTGGTAGGCTTTCTCCAACGCGGCCCTGGCCTTCTCGACGTCGTCGGCCGTCTTGTTCGGTCCGAGGAACGGATAGATCGCTTCCTCGATTTCGATCTGCGGCAGCTTGTCGGCGCCCTGGACGGCGAAATCGTCGATATCGAAACGCTGCGCCGGCTGCGCTGGGGCGGCCGGTTGAGCAGCAGATTGAGCAGCCGGAGCAGGCTGTTGCGCCGCGGCTTGCGCGGCCTCGCCACGCGCTTCGACCGGCAGGACGACGCCGGACGCGGCCACGCCGGCAGCCGCTGACGTCAGGCAAAACACCGCCGCGCGCGCGGACGCGAGGCCGCGACGCTGATAGCTAGTTTCGAATCGCACGGGTTCTCGCTCGTCTCCCGGACACGCGCATGACCACACGGCAGGCGGCCGCGCTCACGGTGTCTCGATTCAGAAGACGACTGGCTCGGCCGGGGACTGAATCAGAAGTTAAGAAAAATTACGAACGGGAGGGAACAAACGATTAGTCCGCGGAAGCCGGGCCAAAGTTCAGGCTACAATCAGCTTTTCAGCCTCAACCGATGTTACGGCCGATCGTATGAATGCCGGGAATCGAAGACAGATCGGCGTCGCCGCGGCCGCGCCGTCAGCTGAGCAGCACGATCCCGCCCGGCAGCGTCCGCGCGCTGGCGCCGAACAGCCCGCGGAGCTGCGCGACGAAGTCGTCGAGATGGTCCAGGTAGAAAGTACCCGAGATCATGCGGCGGCCGAGCTGGTCGTCCATGACCACGATCCGTCCGGGACGATAGCGATTGATCTCGGCGACGAGACGTTCGACCGGCCAGTCGCGGACCAGCAGAAGCCCGCGCTGCCATGCCGTAGCCTGCTCGGGATCGGCCGAAGACACCGGGGTCAGGCCGCCCTCCTCGGAGTAAGTCAGCTGCTGGGACGCAGTCAGCGCCGCGCGCTGTCCCTTCCAGTCGACCTGCACGGCGCCGCTGAAGCACACCACCGACACCTTGTGGTCGATGCATTTGACGTTGAAGTCCGCCTGCAGCGCCTCGATCCGGCCACCGGCCGCGTCGACCACCACAGCGGCGGCCTCGGGTTTGACGTCGACGGCGGCCTCGCCCGAAATCAGCTCGAGCCGCGGCGCCGTCGCGGCGGACCGGACCGACAGCGCGGTCTGCGTGTTCAGCGTCACCACCATGTTCTGCGCCACGGCGATCGTGCGACGCTCACCCTTGCCGGTGCGATAGTCGGCGGCGAGCTCCTCGATCGAGGGCCACAGCCCGAGCGGCGGCCGCGCCGCCACATAGACGCCGCCGACGGCAGCCGCTGCGGCCATCGAACCACCGATCACGAAGCGACGGCTGACCACCGCCCGCGACCGCGGCGGCCGCATCGGAGCAGCCTCGGTCCGTCCGAGCAGGTCGCGCGTCGCGTCGCCGAATGTGCGCCACTGCCTGACCGCCTCGCGAAACGCTTCCTCGTATTCGGGCCCGCGCTGCCGCCACATCGCCAAAGCGGCGGCGTCGTCTGAGGTCGCCTCGCCGGAGTTCAGCCGGATCACCCAAGCGAGCGCCTGCCGCTGAACGGCATCGAGCTCGGGCATCTCGTCGGCTGCACTCAAGATCGGTCCCCCCACTCTGAGGTCTGCTCAGACCCGCATGCGCGCAGCGGCCACAGATTGATGTCGATCCTAAGACGATTCGCGGCCGCGCAGACCGAATCCCATCAGCGCGCAGTCCCGAGAGATTTTAGGATTTCGACGGCTCGATCCCCAGAGGCGATCAAACGTCCAGCCGACGGCGAAAATACCGATCGGCGCGAAGTCCCCTGGATTCAACGCGATCTGCCGCTAATCGACCAATTTTGGGCGCGGACGGGGACCATAACGACGGACCACCTGGCGACCCAATCGGCCGCTCAGATACTCCATCGCATGCTGAATGTCGAACTCGACAGTGCGAATATTGATTCCGAAACGTACAGCAATGTCCCGATGCGGAATCTGCTCGAGATGCGCGGCGATGAAAACCTCTCGGCGCCGCGGCGGCAATTCGCCGAGCGCCCTTTGAAACTCGGCGATCTCCATGCGGGATTCGGTGACGATGGCCGGGTCGGGCCGGTCGTCGACGACGTCCATGATCGCGGCGATCTCGCCGGCGCTCAACAGATGTCGATCCTTCTTGTTGCGGTCCTTGGCGACGTTCAGTGCGATCCGGAACAGATAGTCCAGCGGACTACGGATCTCGACCGCGTCCGACACCCGATCGACTTTCAGGAACGTCTCGTGCAGCGTTTCATGGGCGACATCGGCGGAGCCCAAACAGCGCGTAAGCCGTTTCGCCAGCCCCTGATAGTCTGCCGCCAGCGCGTCGCGGAGCGATTTACTGTTGCGATCGGACACTTGACTACGTTACCCGCACCTGACGCGCTCGCCGACCGCCGCATCGGCCGTGGACGTAGGTATCGGGGGTCAATGACAAAGTCGTGACACTTTCGCTACCAGTGAGTCCCCGCTGCCTCAGTAGGACAGGTCGAAAGCGACCGGCACCGAGACATTAAGATTGTCGGGTAACTCATCCGGGATGCGCGGCAGCGGCTCGGCCCGGCGCAGGGTGGCGAGCGCAGCGCCATCGAGGATCGCGGAGCCCGAACTGGTCGTCACTGTCATGCTGCTGACACTGCCGTCACGCCGCATCGCGAACATCAGCCTGACGATCCCCTGGGTGCGATCGCGCTTCGCCTCGTCGGGATACTGTCGAAACCGCGCGATGTGCGACAGCAGCGTGCGCTGAAACGTGGCGGCCTTCTTGTCGAGCGCGACCCGCGAGGTCGGCGGCGCAGACGGCCGCAGCCGCGGCGCCTGGGTGCGTGCCGGCTGCTCCGCTGTCGCCGGATCCGGGATCGATGCGGTTTCGGTCAGCGGGCGCGAAGGCGCCTCGGCCGGCCGCTCCGCCGGCGCCGGCTCGGACGGCGTCGGCTGCGGGCGTTCCTGACTCTCCGGCGCCGCGCCCTGCGGCCCGATCAGCCGCACCTCGATCAGATTGTCGTCGGCGCGCAGGTTGGGACCCGGCGGCAGCCGATGCAGCCAATACACGCCGGCCGCCAGCAGCAGCGGCACCGCAAGCGCAGCGACCGCCAGCCAGCGCAAGTCGATGCCGGACGCGGTTGCCCGCCAGTCCGGCGAGGCATTGGGCTCCGGCGGGGCGCGGCGCAGAATGTCCCACATGGCGTTCGGCCGACCTTCGTGACTACAGCGCTTTGATCGATATCATGAACCGGATCGGCCGCGGCAGGTTCGGCGGGGCTTGCCGGCTCAACGTCATCGTGTGCAGCATATCGGCGATCGTCGCGTCGCGAGCGGGGTCGCCGGTCGAGCCGTCGAGTTCGGCCCGGTTGATCCCACGGGACGCGGGATCGACCCACAGCCGCACCGCGACCCGATACTCGCCGCGCCGGGTCTGATTGACCCGCTTCAGCGCCTTCTGGATGTCCGACTGGACCGCCGCGACGTATTCCCCCACCCGATTACGATCGACGGCGTCACCGCCGCCGACATGCAGGGTCTCGAGCGCGAGATCGGCAGATCCCAGCGAGAGTATCGGCGGCAGGTCCGGATCCGGCGAACTTGCCGGCGCCAACGTGACTGCACGCGAGCGCGAATATCGGATCTTGAGATCGGTATCGGCCAGCAACAGCCGCAGCGCCATGTCGGGCGAGAATTCACCCTCGACCGGCGGCGCTTTGTAACCGGCCGCGGCTGCGGTCTCGAACATCACCTGCACGCCGCTCTGCTGGCTGAAGGCCTGCAACGCATCGATCAGCGGCTGTGCGCGGATCCGAAACACGACCGGCCCGGCCGGCGTGGTGGCTTCTTCGCCGGTCGCCACTGCCACGCTCAGGATCAATGCCAGCGCACACAGCAACCGGCCTGCCGGCAACCAGCCCCGCCGAGCCGGGCTCGGCAGGCGGCGGATCGTGAAGCTGGTCTCACTGCACACCATCACGGCAACAATCTCGTCAATCGGGCCGCACCGGCGACCAGCGCCGCGGCCGATCCGCGCGCGGTTGCCCGCCACCGGCTACATTGTCGCTTCCTATGTCGGGACGATGACGGTTTGGCAACGAGCAGAGGAACTCGCTCGCCACTACCATAAGGGGCGGATGAACAATCGAGCGCGATCGTGCTCAGCAGCCTGTCGTGGCGCACATCGCCCCTGCGCGCGCCACGACCCGTTCAGACGATGCGCGGGGTGGCCCCACGCATCATCCCTTGCGTCAGCGCGGTGTAGCGGCTGGCGCAGCAAATCAAACGGCGGCCCGCCAGCTCTTCATCAATAGCCGAGCGCCAAGCCGTCCTTGCGGTGATCGGACGCGCCGAGCAGAACGCCGCGCTCGCGATCGATGCGGATTGCCTGGCAACCGCCGATCGCTTCCTCGGTCCAGCGCGTGGTGTGTCCGCGTCGCTGCATCTCGTCGTGGATGTCCTGACCGATGGTGGTCTCCAGTGCCAGCGTGCCATCGAAGCAGAAGCTGCGCGGGCGCTCGGCGGCGGCCTGAATGTCGAGGCCGAGGTCGAGCACGTTCGAGATGAAATTGGCGTGGCCCGCCGCCTGATAGTGGCCGCCCATCACGCCGAACGGCATCACCGCCTGATCACCCTGCATCAGCATGCCGGGAATGATCGTGTGCATCGGCCGCTTGCCAGGGGCGAGCGAGTTCGGATGCCCCGGCTTGGCGCGGAAGCTCCAGCCGCGATTGTGCAGCAGCACGCCGGAGTTCGGCACATAGATGCCGCTGCCGAACGGATAGAAGATCGAGTTGATCAGCGACACCGCGTTGAGATCGCGATCGACCACGGTGACATAGACCGTGTCGCGATGCTCCGTGTCGAGCCACGGCTGCGCATCGCCGGCGCGCTCCATCGTGATCGCCTGCCGGATTTTTCCGATGACGGCGTCCGACAAGAAGCGTGCGGGTTCGAGCGGGTGGATCGCCGGATCGCAGAAATACGCATCGCGGGTCGCATACGCGGCCTTGGTCGCCTCGGCGAGCAGATGGATGCGGTCGGCATCGCTCAGCTTGCCGACATCGAAGCCTTCGAGCACGCGCAGGATCATCAGCGCAGCGAGGCCCTGGCCGTTCGGCGGGCATTCCATCACGGTGTAGCCGCGATAATCGGCCGAGATCGGCGTTACGTGCTCGCAACGATGCGCGGCGAAATCATCGACCGTATGGGCGCCGCCGAGCTTGCGCAGCACCGCGACCATCTCCTCGGCAACCTCGCCCTCGTAGAAGCCATTGCGGCCTTCGCGGGCGATCTTGCGCAGCGTCGCGCCGAGCCGCGGCTGCGATCGCACGTCGCCGATCTCCGGCACCTTGCCTCCCGGCAGAAACTGCGCCGCGGCGTTCGGATCGATCTCGACGCGCTCGCGAAACCGGCGCCAGTCGGACGCAACGCGCGGCGTAACGCAAAATCCCTGCTCGGCTGCCTCGATCGCCGGCGCAAACACATCGGCCAGCGACAAGCTGCCGTGCCGCTCGATCAACGTGCACCATGCATCGATGGCACCCGGAATGGTGACGGCCTCGGGCGACGTCGGCGGAATGTCGCGTGCGTCGCCGGCCGCATATTTCTCCGCATCAGTGCCGGCCGGCGTGCGGCCGGAGCCATTCAGCGCGATGGGCCGGCCGCCACGCAGCGACACCAGCGCGAAGCAGTCACCGCCGATGCCGGTCATCTGCGGCTCGACCACGCCCTGCACAGCGACCGCAGCGATCGCAGCGTCGATCGCATTGCCGCCCCGGCGCAGGATATCGACCGCCGCCAGCGTCGCACGCGGATGCGACGTCGCCGCCATGCCGTTCTGCGCCACCGCGAGTGAGCGGCCGGTCTTGTGAAAATCGCGCATTCTTGGTTCCTTGTTGAATTCAGTTCGCCGCTGATAGCGCCGGAAGCAGCGCGCGGCAAATCGGGCCATGCAAATCCTGCAGCACCGACGCGGGAGCTATGGCAATCAACGCCACCGCCGCAACTGCACCGAGTATCAGGCCCGCACCGATCGCCATCGGGGGCCGCAGCACCGCAACGGTCCCATCGTGACGGCGACAGCCGCGATCTGCTGCGCAGCCGGAGCCGCGCAGCACGAATTGCGAGGCGCCGAGCAGCAGCGCGATCAGACAGCACATCGACGGTTCAGCCGGCGTGGCAGCAGGAGCCGCCGCCGTTCGCCTCGCCATGCAGCACGCTGCGCGCATTGCGCTCCGGCGCGATGTCGCTGGCCGCGTTGGCGGCGAAGAAGCCGACTGGCTTCAGCGTGAAGCCCGCGTACTCGACCGGCATCACCGGAAAGTCTTCCGGCTTGCAGATATGGGTGTGGCCGAAGCTGTGCCACACCACGATGTCTGCATTCTCGATCGGCCGGTCCTGCTTCACGTAGCGCGGCAGGCCATCGCCACCGGCGTGCACGTTCGGATAATCGCCGCTGGCGTATTTCTCGGCCGGATCGAACGCGGTGACCCAGACGTGCTTGGTGGCGAAGCCGCCGCGCTTGCGCACATAGCTCTCCTCCTGCGCCAGCATCAGCGGGCTCGGCGTGACCACGAGCTTGTAGGCCGGCGGATTGCCGACCGAGTTCTTGACGTTCGGATTGCTGATCTTCCAGAACCGGCCGGTCTCGCCGCTGGCGATCGCACTGCCCTCGCTCTCCTTGGTCATCACCCGCGTGGTGGTGTCGAACACGTTGCCGTACGGATTGTCGGGGCCGAACGGCTTCGGCACAAATTCGTGCTCGGTGACGGTGTTGCCGCCGCCGTCGAGGTCCATGTGCATCCGCACGTTGAAGAAGTGCTGGTGGGTCGGGCCGCCGAGATTGTCGTCGACCATGCCGCCCCATTTGTAGCGCTCGCCAGGCTGCACCGCTGTGGTCTGGATGATGCCGGTGAGCTTGGCCTCGAGCTGAATGGTGCCGTCCTGATACAGGTACCAATAGAAACCGTAGTCGTAATTGCCGACGGTGGCGAAGAAGCTGATCACCAGGCGGCGGGAGCGCCGGACTTCGAACAGGCCGTTACGGAACTCGTAGTGCTTCCAGAGAATGCCGTAATCCTCCTCGTGCATGCAGATCGCGTTCTTCATCACGAACGGCGCGCCCTTGTCGTCGGCGGCCGGCACGTCGAAATAATGGATGTGGCCGAGGCAGTCGCAGCCGAGTTCGAGCGCGTTCGCGAGCATGCCGAGGCCGTACTCGCCGGCGTCGAACGCCGACTTCCAGAAGTGGTTAGGATTCGGATCGGCGTACGGCACCACCATCTCGGTGACGCTGGCGCGATGGATCATCGCGCGCTTGCGCTCGCCGTCCTGGTAGCCGAGCTGATGCAGCACCAGGCCTTCGCGCGGCGTGAAGCCGACGCGGAAATTCCATTTCTGCCACTCGACGTTCCAGCCGTCGACCTTGAAGCTGGCGCCTTCGGGCTGCTCGATGTGCAGCGGCTTGATGTCGGTGCGCGGGTTGGTGATCTCGTGCGCGCCGTAGTTCCGCTTCTTGCGTGGGATCGGAACGATCGGATCCTCGTCGAGCAGATCGACCACCTTGCCGGCGATCAGGTCGACCACCGCAACGACGCCCTCGATCGGGTGTGCGTAAGCGTTGTCCTGCGGCTGCTCGCGGAAGAAACTGGTGGCGCGGACGATGCGGGCGCCACGCTCGAACTCCTTGTCGAAGAAGCCGGAGGAAAACGGATCGACCTGCACCAGTTCGATTTCCGCGTCGCTCAGGCCACGGCGCTTCATCGCGGCGCGCCAACCCGGATCGGCCTTCACCACCGCGTCGGTCTTGTAGAATTCTTCGAGCATCACCGGCGGCTGGCCATACGGCGGTTCGCTATTGGGCAGCACCTTGCGCGACAGGATCGTCGACGACGCGATGTCGACGATGTGTTCGGCGGCTTCGCCGTTCGACATGTCCAGCGTCAGCACGAACGCCCGGCGCGGCAGCGCGGCGCCGGCTTCGTAGTCGCGCAGCTCGGCCTTCAGCGGCTCTTCCAGTCGCACGGTCGGAAACCGGCAATGCGCCGGCGACGGCGCGGCGGCACGGACGACATCACAGGCGGCTGCGATCTCGGCTTCGTTGAGCGGATCCAACGGATGCGGCACGGATGCCTTCGCCGCGGGCTCGGGCTGTCGCTCGGTAGCTTCAGACATCATCTGGGACATGGTCGGCTCCATCGTGATCCGGTCGTGTTACATTCAGACTGTGGCAAGCGCGCGGAACCGCTCCTGTCCGGGAGCGGCCGCGAACAATGCACGCGTGTAGTCGTGTTGCGGATGCTGCATGATTTCGGCGGTCGGGCCGGTTTCGACGATCTCGCCGTGGCGCATCACCATGATGCGGTCGCACAGCTCGGCCGCGACGCGCAGGTCGTGGGTGATGAACAGCATCGCCAGCCCAAGCCGCGCGCGCAGATCCGCGAACAGCTTCAGCACCTGCGCCTGCACGGTCACGTCGAGCGCCGATACCGACTCGTCGGCGATCAGGATCTGCGGTTCGCTGACCAGCGCCCGCGCGATGCAGATGCGCTGGCGCTGCCCGCCCGAGAATTCGTGCGGCAGCCGATCGAAGATGTCGGCGTCCATGCCGACGAGTTCGAGCAGCGCCCTCACCTTGCCGCGCGCGACCTCGGCCGGCACGCCGAAATTGACCGCGCCTTCGATCAGCGAGCGGCCGACCGGGAGCCGCGGATTGAGCGAGCGATACGGGTCCTGGAACACGACCTGGATGTAGCGGCGCTGCAACCGCAACTCCTCCTGCCCCGCCTTGGAGATGTCGCGGCCCATCAGCAGAATCTGCCCAGACGTCGGCGTCGCCAGCCGCGCCACGCAGCGCGCCAGCGTCGATTTCCCCGAGCCGGACTCGCCGACGACGCCGAGGATCTCGCCCTGGTTCAGGGTGAAGCTCGCGCCTTTCAGCGCATGCGTGGTCGTTGCGGCGCCGAACAGCGAGCGCCGGCCATACACCATCTGCACATCGCGGGCATCGAGCACGGGGGCTGCAGCTTCGGGCGGCAAATTCGTCGATGCGCGGCCCTTCGGCACCGAGTCGATCAGCAGCCGCGTATAAGCTTTCTCCGGTGACTGCAGCACCTTGGCGGCAGGACCGCTCTCGACCACCTCGCCGCGCTGCATCACCACGACCTGATCGGCGATATCCGCGACGACGCCGAAATCGTGGGTGATGAACAGCACGCCGATATTGCGGCGTTCCACCAGCGATTTGATCAGACCGAGGATCTGCTTCTGCGTGGTGACGTCGAGCGCCGTCGTCGGCTCGTCGGCGATCAGCAGCGACGGCGACAACAGCAGCGCCATGGCGATCATCACACGCTGCCGCTGTCCGCCCGAAAGTTGGTGCGGATAGGCGCTCATCACCCGCTTGGGATCGCGAACCAGCATGTCTTCGAGCGTCGTCAGGATCAGCGCGTCCAGCGCGCTGCGCGACATCGGCGTCTCACCGTGGAATTCGATCACCTCGGCGAGCTGCGCGCGGATCGTCATCACCGGGTTGAGCGCGGTCATCGGCTCCTGGAAGATCATCGCCATCCGGCTGCCACGCAGCTTGCGCACCTTCTCCGGATCGGCGCCGAGCAGTTCCTCGCCGAGCAGCCGGATCGATCCCGCCCGTGGTGTCAGCGCGTCCGGCAGCAGCCCCATCACGCTGAACGACGTCACCGACTTGCCCGAGCCGGACTCGCCGACGATGCAGGCGATCTCGCCAGCACCGATGGTGAGATCGAGGCCGCGTACGATCGGATCACCCGACGGATCGTCACGACGACCGACCACGAGTCCCTTGATAGTTAGAACCGGCTCGGTCATTTCAGGCGCCCTACCGACTTGGCCAAACGCGGGTCGAGCAGATCGCGCAGACCGTCTCCGATCCGGTTGATGGCGAACACCGTGAGCACGATGCACAGCCCCGGCAACAGCATCAGCATCGGCTTCACCTGAAACACCAGGCGCGCATTGGCCATCATGTTGCCCCAGCTCGGGATCTCGTCGGGCATGCCTATGCCGAGAAACGACAGCGATGCTTCGATGAGGATCGCCGAGGATGCGATGTAGGTCGCCTGCGCGATCAGCGGCGCCAGCACGTTCGGCACCATGTGGCGGGCGATCAAGGTTGGGGTGCGCGTGCCCATGCTGACCGCGGCCTCGATGTAAGGCTCCTCGCGGATCGTCAGCACCACGCTGCGCACCAGGCGCGCCACCCGCGGAATTTCGGGAATGGCGATCGCGATGCAGATCGTCACCAGATCGGCTCCGAGCGCGCCGATCATCGCTACCGCGAACAGGATGGCCGGGATCGCCATCACGCCGTCCATCGCACGCATCAGCAGCCCGTCGATCCAGCGCACCGCGCCCGAGACAAGCCCGAGCAGCGCGCCGAACACCACCGCCAGCAACGCCACCACACCGCCGACCAGCAGCGACACGCGGCTGCCGTAGATCAGCCGGCTGTAGACGTCGCGGCCGAGATGGTCGGTGCCGAGCCATGCCGCGGCGCTCGGCGGCTTCAGCCGCAGCCGCGGCTGCACGGCGGCCGGATCGACCACGCCGAGCGCGCTGGCGAAGACCGCGATCAGGATCAGAGCGCCGAGCACGATCGAGCCGAACAGCACCGCCTTGCTGCGGAAGATGCGCGGCAGCGATCGTGTTCGCTTGGCCGCGGCGTTGGGCGATGCGGCAACCATCACGCTCATGACAGCGAAATCCTCGGGTCGAAGGCAGCGTAGCTGAGGTCGATCAGCAGATTGATCAGCACATAGACGCCGCCGAACACGATGATGACGGCCTGAATCACCGGATAATCGCGTGCCATCACCGAATCCACGGTGAGCCGGCCGAGCCCCGGCAGATTGAAGATGCTCTCGGTGATGACCACGCCGCCGATCAGCAGCGCGACGCCGATGCCGATGATCGAGACGATCGGCACCGCCGCGTTGCGCAGCGCGTGGCGGAAGATCACCGTCCGCTCGGGAAGCCCCTTGGCCCGCGCGGTGCGGACATAATCGTCGGACATCACCTCGAGCAGGCTGGTCCGCGACACCCGTGCGATCAGCGCCACATAGACGAAGCTCAGCGTCAGCACCGGCAGCGTCAGATGCCACAGGAAGCGGCCGACCCCGCCCGCCAACGGCGCGTAGCCCTGGACCGGAAACAGGCCGGCCTGCATCGACAGCAGATAGATCCACACATAGCCGACCGCGAAGGTCGGGACCGCGAAGCCCGCTGTGGTCATCACCGAGGTGAGCTGATCGACGATCCCGCCACGGCGCCAGGCCGCGTAGACCCCGAGCGGCACGCCGATCACCACCGACACCAGCATGGTCAGCAGCGATACCGCGATCGTCGGTGCGGTATGCTGGCCGATCAGCCGCAGCACCGGCGTGCCCGACACGATCGAGGTGCCGAGATCGCCGTGCAGCACCCGCCAGCCCCAATGCAGGAACTGCATGATCAGCGGCTGATCGAGGCCGAGACGCGCCCGGATCGCGGCGATCGCCTCTGGTGTCGCATTGTCGCCGGCGAGTTGCGCGACCGGGTCGCCCGAGCTGATGCGCAGCAGCACAAAGGCGATCATCGCGACCGCGATCAGCACCGGCACGGTCGCGGCGATCCGCCGCCCGATGAGCAGCAGGACCTGCACGTCACACCTTCTCGACGTTCCAGAACAGCGGCGCCGGGGCCGCCACGATGCCGCTGAGCGCCTTGGCATGGCACACCGGCTGCTTGATCAGGCCGCCAGGAATATGCGTCACGACCTCGTAGGCGCGGGCCTGGATCGCGTCGGCCAACGACTTCTGCACTTCGGCGCTCGGCTCCATCGCAAATTTGGCGCGCAGCGCCTCGACCTCGGCGTCCTCGGGCCAGCCCGGAATGCCACTCGCCTTGCCGCGGGTGTCGATCAGCGTGTTGGTGAGCGGGTTCATCAGGTCGGCGGTCGTCGTCACATAGTGATAGACCGACCAGCCGCCCTGGGTCGCCGCCTCGGCCTTGGCGCGCCGCGCCAGGATCGAGCCCCAATCCATCGTCAGCACCTGGACGTTCATGCCGATCGCACGCAGCTTCTGCGCCGTGACGGTCGACGAGCCGTACAGCATCGGCGAGTCGGTGCCCTGCATCATCACCACGGGCGCGCCGTTGTAGCCGCCCTTCTTCAGCAGCTCCTTGGCCCGCGCCAGATCGGGCTTGCCGTTCCAGCCGGTCTCGGAGGCAAACGGCGTGTTCGGCCCGAACATCGCCGCGCTCGGCTGGTAGTAATCGGGATTGCCGACCTGGGCTTCCAGCCAGTCGACCTGATCGCTGGCATACATCAGCGCCTGCCGGATCTCCGGGCGGTTGAACGGCTCGGTCAGCCAGTTCATCCGCACCACCGACATGAAGCCGAGCGGGTTGTAGTCGGCGACCACGAGCTTGTTGTCCTGCGCCAGCTTCGGCAGCAGATCGTGCGGCGGTGCTTCGAGGAAATCGATCTCGCCGTTCGACAGCGCGTTGGCGGCGGTCTGCATGTCCGGCATGCTGATCCACTCGTAGCGATCGATCTTCACCACCTTGCCGCCGGCGAGCCCGTCCGGCGCCTCGGCGCGCGGCACGTAGTTCGGATTGCGCTCGTAAGCCGCGCGGCTGCCGGGCTGGAACTCGGACGGCAGGAAGCGGAACGGCCCCGAACCGATGAATTCGGTCACCGGCTGTTCCGGCGGCTGCTGCGCGAGCCGCGCCGGCATGATGAACGGGAAGATGCTCGCCGGCTTCGCCAGCGTCTGCAGCACCTGGCCGTAAGGCGACTTCAATACGATCTGGAAGGTGCGCTGATCGACCGGCTTGAGCTCGGCGACGAAGCCCATCATCCGGCCGCCCATCGTGTCGCGCTTGCCCCAGCGCTGCAGCGATGGAATGACATCGGCCGACGTCACCGGCGCGCCGTCGTGGAACGCGAGGCCCGGACGCAGCACGAAGGTGTAAGTTAGGCCGTCGGAGGACACTTCGTGGCTTTCGACCATCTGCGGACGGATCTGAAATTTCGAATCCATCGCGAACAGCGTGTCGTAGATGTTGAGACCGTGATTGCGGCCCGTCCACGCGGTGTTGATCACCGGATCGGTCGCGCGTAGCGGCGCGTGCATCACGGCGCGGATGGTCTTGGACGAAGCACCGCGCGCGATGCTCGGCAGCATGCCGGCCGCGAGCGAGGCGGCCCCGGCTTTCAGGATCGTGCGGCGATTCAAGGTCGTCAGCATGGAGGGCTCCTGGTGAAGGTCGGTCGATTAGGACGCGGCGACATGCGCGGCGATCGCGCGGTAAGCAGCGAGCCAGCGATGATCGAGCGGGATGTCCATCGCCTTCGGCTGCGTGGCGAGCTTGACGATGACGGTGTCGGTCTGGACGTCGACATAGATCCATTGGCCGTGGATGCCGATCGCGGCGAGATCGCCGCGCGCCGGATCGATCGTGTACCACTTGCTACGATAGCGAGCCCCCGGGAAAATCTCGGCGAGATCGCCGTCGGCCCAGGCTTGCGAGTCGCCGTTGGCGTGGATGTCGTCGATCCACCAGCCGGGGACGACCTGACGACCGCCGACATTGCCGCGGCAGCGGATCATCTCGCCGAACCGCGCCAAGTCGCGCGCGGTGGCGGAGATGCCGCCGGCGCTGCGCGACGCGCCGAGCGCATCGAGCGTCATCGACGCATCCTCGGCGGCTCCCATCGGTTGCCACAAGTACTCGGACAGGATCGCCGAGTAGGACGCGCCGCAGGCACGCTCATAGAGCCAGCCGAGCGCGTCGGTGTTCGGCGACACGTAGTGAAACACTTGGCCGTGCGGCTTGCCGCTTGCACGCATCTTCGCCAGCATGCTGCGCTGATCGGTGACCTCGACACCGGGCGGCGGTAGATCCCAGCCCGACGCGTAGCGATAGCGGGCGACGTCTCCGGCGGGATCCTCGTAGTCCTCTTCAAAGGCGATGCCGACCGTCATGTCGAGCAGATGACGTACCGTGCAGCCACCATCATAGGCGGAGCCTTTCAGCTCCGGCAGATAGCTCACGACGAGCGCATCCGGATCGATCAGCCCACGCTCGACAAGGATGCCGCCGAGTGTGCCGGTGATCGACTTTGTGACCGAGCAGATCAGATGCGGCGTCGTCGCGGTCATGCCGTCGCCGTACCATTCGTGCACCAGCGTGCCGCGGTGCATCACCAGCAGTGCATCGGCGAACGTATCCTGCAGCGTCGCGGCGACAGATGTTTGGGTGCCGTCGGGTGCCACGAAGCCGAGGCCGGCGAGTTCGCGCGGCGCCATCGGCAACGGCGAAGCTTGCGCGGCACGGCGGATTGCGGCGGTCGGCAGAATCTCCCGCGCGTGGGTGAAGCCCCAGCGGATGGCTGGGAAAGTTCTCCAATTGGCGCGGGTTACCTGCGCCTGCGGGGCAGCTGGACTGCCGCGCATGAGTTCGCTCGGTCGCATCGTTGACTCCCGGCGCCGCGTTTTCTGATACCGTTCGAAGACGGCTGCGGCGCGCGAGAGGTATCTGAGACCACCGGGAAAGCCGGGCGTTATCGAAAATCGGCAAATCTCGCGGGAGAAACGAAGCAGCGGTCCAAGCTTGGCGTGAAGTTTGCTTTAAGAGCGGCAGATGCACAGCACCGAAGCTCTGATACATCCCGTTTTGGCCGCCGAAACCACGGCCGGCTTGCGCTGCAACGCCGAAGAACCCTCGTGTTCGCGGGTTATGCAAGCCAGCAGCACCGACGTGGACGAACACTGCGCCAGTCTCGGCGCGTGGCGACTTGCTTATGATCAGATCAGCGCCGGCGCATTTTGCGGCAGCTTCGCACTACTATCGCTTCCGAGCGTGGAGGTTTTTCGCGAGCATACCAGCCGGCAAGTTCGGCAATACGGTCAGCTCGGGGTCGACCGGTTCGGAATCGGCCTGCCTTGGCATGCGACCGGCGACGTCAGTTTCAACGGCGTGAGTATCACGCCGGCCCGCGTGATCGCCTGCTTCGACGCCGAAGTCGACATGTGCACGCCCGAGCAGTTCGAATTCCGGGGCGTGGTGACGAGCGCCAAACTGATTGAGGACCTTGCCGACACGCTGGGCATCGCCCTGCCCCACGACGCCTGGCATCAGCTCCGCGCGGTCGAAATGCAATCTGCTGCGCTGCAGCGGTTGCGGGAACTGCTGACGGATGTCTGTGACGCCATCGCCGCCTCACCGGCCGCATTCGACGATCCCGCCGTCTCACAGGCGCTCGAAGACGCCATCCTGATCGAAGTCACCGACATGCTGCCGACCGCGCGGACCTGCGACGAGATGCGCAGCGCGGCGGCGCGCAAGCGCACGGTCGATCGCGCCTGCGAGCTGATGCTCACCACCGGTGACGAGGCGGTGTCGATCCTCGATGTCTGCAAACATGTCGGCGTCAGCCGGCGGAAGCTGAACTACTGCTTTCAGCACGTGCTCGGCACCACGCCGATCAACTACGCGCGCGCGGTCCGGCTCAACCGCGTGCGGCGCGACCTCAAGCACTGCCGCGATCCGCACACCGGCGTCTACGACGTGGCGGCGACGCACGGCTTCTGGCACTTCAGCCAGTTCTCGCTCGACTACAAGCGGCACTTCTGCGAGCTGCCGTCGGAAACCTTGCGCCGCGGCCGCGCGGCGTAGCATCGTGCTCAGTGGCGGCGCTTGGACTTCGCCTTCGGCTGCGCGACAGGCTCCTGCCCCCGATCGATCGAGGTCAGCCGGCCGGCCGTGAAGGTGTAGATGCCGGCACGCGGTCCCTTCGAATAGGTCAGTACCGCGACGCGGTCGCCCCGCGGATTGGTCGAGAGGCTGACATTGTCCGGGGTGCCGATGCCGCGGGCGACGTCGCACTCGGTGTGATTGAGCGCCACCGTACCGCCCCGGGCGGCGGCTGCGTCGGCCTCGGCGCCGGGCTGCGGCATGCCGGGGCACGCCCCGTCCGCAGAGATCAGGTCTTCCGGCGTCACCGGCTTGTCCGGCGTCAGCGGCGGCGTTTCGATCGAGATATTCTTGATGAACACGCGGCCGGGCCGCGAGAACCACTCGGCATCACGCGAGAAATAGTCCGACGCGTTTGAGCAGCCCGCGAGCAGCGGCGCCGCCAGCACCAGCGAGAGCATCACCGGGCGGCAGGAAAGCTTGTGTTGCACGATTGATTTGATCCCATCCCGCTGCATCAGCATCCGTCCAAACATCGCTTTACGGCACCACCGTGACCGGCCCATCGCAGCGCTCGGAAAGCGCCAGTCTATCGTTAATGGCGCCGGCCGCCTATTGCCGCCGCTGCCATCGTCCTTCGGCATCGGCCTGCCAGTAGGTCACGTCGAAGCCGCGCGCCTTGCACTGCTTCCAGGCGTCCCGCGCCATGGCGACGGCATCGTCGTCGTCGCCGTCGAACAGCAGCACCATGCGGTCGTAGCTGTCGGCATCGACCGGCAGCGCCGCGTTGTCGAGCAGGAACCGGACCGCGGCGGCGTTCGGGTTGCCGCCCTCCGCGGTCAGGACGATCGGCTGCTGCGCCGCATCGGCGACTCGCCAGGTCGCATGGGGAAGAAACGAATCGTCCCGATACGTCCACAGATGCGCATCGAGCGTGTCGGCGCGCTCCTCCGAGCCCGCCTGCACGACGACGCGCCATCCGCGCGCCAGCGACTTTTCGAGCAATGGCGGCAGCACCTGCTCGATCGTCCGTCCCTGCAGATGATAGAACAGCACCTCGGTCATCGCATCCGGACTACTTCTTGGCTTCGTAGTACTCCGCCACGAGCGCGTTCAGCAGCCGCACGCCGTAGCCCGAACCCCAGCTGCGGTTGATGTCGGTCTTCGGCGCGCCCATCGCGGTTCCGGCGATATCGAGATGCGCCCAGGGCGTGCCGTCGACGAAGCGCTGCAGGAACTGCGCCGCGGTGATCGAGCCGCCGTTGCGCGAGCCGGTGTTCTTCATGTCGGCGAACTGGGAATCGATCTGCTTGTCGTATTCCGGGCCGAGCGGCATCCGCCAGACCTTCTCGCCGGTCGACAGGCCGACCTCGGTCAGCCGCTGCGCCAGTTCGTCGTTGTTGGAGAACAGGCCGGCGTGGTCGGTGCCCAGCGCCACCATGATGGCGCCGGTCAACGTGGCGAGATCGACCATGAATTTCGGCTTGTGCTTCTGCGCCACGTACCACAGCACGTCGGCGAGCACGAGCCGGCCCTCGGCGTCGGTGTTGATGATCTCGATGGTCTGGCCCGACATCGACGTCACGATGTCGCCCGGCCGCTGCGCGTTGCCGTCCGGCATGTTCTCGACCAGGCCGATGGCGCCGATCGCGTTGACCTTGGCCTTGCGGGCCGCCAGCGCATGCATCAGGCCGACGACGCACGCCGCGCCGCCCATGTCGCCCTTCATGTCTTCCATGCTGGCCGACGGCTTGATCGAGATGCCGCCGGTGTCGAAGCAGACGCCCTTGCCGACGAAGGCGATCGGCTGCTCGCCCTTCTTGCCGCCGTTCCAGCGCATGATCACGGTGCGGCCGTCATGGGCCGAGCCCTGCGACACGCCGAGCAGCGCCCCCATCTTCAGCCGGGTCATCGCCGCGACGTCGAGGATCTGTACCTCGACGCCGAGCTTCTTGAGCTGCGCCGCGCGCTTGGCGAATTCGTCCGGATACAGAACGTTCGGCGGCTCGTTGACCAGTTCCCGCGCGAGGATGACGCCGTCGACCACGTGGCTCTCGGGGGTGAAGGCCTTCTTCGCCGCGGCGACGTCCGCAACCGCAATCGACACCGTGGTGTCGACCGGGCCCTGCTCGTCATCCTTCTTCTTTGTCTTGTAGCGGTCGAACTTATAGGCCCGCAGGCGGATGCCCGAAGCGATCGCCGCGGCCTGCTCCGGCGCCATCGCGGCCGCCGGCAGTTCGGCGATCACCGAAACGGCGGTGTCCCCGCTGCCGATCTTGCCGGCAATCGTGCCGCCCAGCTTGAGAACGTCGAACTCCTTCAGATCCGCTGCCTTGCCGGCGCCGACCACGATCAGCCGGCCGACCTTCAGCCCTTCCGGCGCCAGAATATCAAGGGCCGAGCCCGACTTGCCCTTGAACTGGCTTGCAGCCGCGGCCCGCTTCACGGTGGCGGCCGCGATGCCCAGCGCCTTGCTGGTCGCCGATCCGAACTTCAACGCCTCGTCGCAGAACACGACCAGCGTACCGCGGACGGCAGCAGAAAATGGGACGAAGCCGACCTTGACGGCGTCGGACATGAGCATTCCTCCAAAAAGGCGAGCAGGCCGTGACGGATACGGCAGGCGCAGGTGCGATTTGTTGTTTTGGAGCCCCACGCCTCCAAGTCAAGCCGACATCTTCATCAGCTTCGTGTGTCTGCGAATAACAATCCGGCGATTCTTCTCTCGAACCGCCGGCGCCGAGCAGGACCGGCAAGGCCCGCCAACGCCTCAAGACAGTACAATGACACCGCGGCAGAGCTCCAAAGCGTGGCCTCGGGGGTACAGTCGGGCAAGATTAACCATGTCCAGAAGCCGCCGTCGGTCAGCCATTTTGTTGACAGATCAGATAGATGGTAATGCGATCGTGGGATAGCCCGCGAGGTTGGCCGCCTGGGGAGGACTCGGTTTCGGGTCCTGGCGGCAATCATCCGGGTCCAGGGGAATTCGCCGGCCGATGGGCTCCATCGATAGCTATATATTCCGCACGACTCTGACGTCGTTTGCGGTGGTGATGGCCAGTCTCACCGGCGTGATCTGGATTACCCAGGCGCTGCGCGGCATCGATTTGATGACCAGCCAGGGCCAGACCATCCTGACCTTTCTGGGCCTGACCGGCCTTGCCGTCCCGGTCCTGATTCTGGTGATCGCGCCGATCGCGTTGATGATCGCGGTGGCGCACACGCTGAACCGCCTCGCCACCGATTCCGAGATCATCGTGATGAACGCCGCCGGGCTGTCGCCGCTGCGGCTGTTCCGCCCCTTCGTCTACGCCACGCTCGTCGTGTCGGCGATCGTCATCCTGATCGGCGCCTATATCGCGCCCGATGGTCTGCGCCGGATCGCCCGGTGGGACAGCGAGATCACCGCCGACGTGCTCGCCAACGTGCTGCAGCCCGGCCGCTTCGCGCAGCTCGAGCAGAATCTCACCATCCGGGTCCGCGAGCGGCAGCCCGGCGGGCTGCTGGTCGGCGTCTTCATCGACGACCGCCGCGATCCCAACGACCGCGTCAGCATCATCGCCGACCACGGCACCGTGCTGAAGAACAATGAAGGCTCGTTCCTGGTGCTCGAGGACGGCCATCTCGAGCGATTCCAGGCCGGCCAGCAGGAGCCGGCGCTGGTGGCGTTCAGCCGCTATGCGTTCGACATGTCGAAATTCTCCCGCGCCCGCGATGTCGCCTACGGCATCCGTGAGCATTATCTGTGGGAACTGATCTGGCCGGATCCCAACGATCCGCTGTTGAAACAGCTGCCGACTCAATTCCGCTCGGAGATGCACGATCGCCTGCTGGCGCCGATCTATCCGTTCTTCTTCGCCGCAGTGACCTTCGCGTTCCTCGGTCTCGCACGCACCACCCGGCAGAGCCGCAATTTCTCGATGATCGGCGCAGTGCTGTGCGCATTTCTGGTTCGGCTCGCCGGATTCGCGCTGTCGGTCATCGCCAACCAGACTCCCTATGTGGCGGGCCTGCAGTATCTGCTGCTGATCATTGCGATCGCGCTCAGCGTCTGGTTGATCCGGCGGAACGTCGTGATCGAGCCGCCGGCCAAGCTGGTCGATGCGCTCAATGCCCTCACCGCATCGCTGAGCCGGCTCGTCCGGCGCCCGATGCCGGCCTGAGGTGCACGCGATGGTGTTGAACACGCTCGGACGCTACCTCGCCGCTCGTTTCGTCATCTCGGCGCTCGGCGTGTTTTTCGGGCTGTTCGTGCTGCTGGTGTTCGTCGATTACATCGACCTGCTGCGCCGCGCCGGCGGCCTCGCGGTGTCGGCGCTGACGATCGCGCAGGCGTCGTTCTATCGGGTGCCCCAATTGCTGGAGCGGCTGCTGCCGTTCTGCATCCTGATCGGCGCCATGACCTGCTATCTGGCCCTGTCGCGCCGCCTCGAACTGGTGATCGCGCGCGCGGCCGGCCTGTCGGCGTGGCAGTTCATCTCCCCGGCGCTGTGGAGCGCGGTCGGACTCGGGGTGTTCGCCAGCATCGTGTTCAATCCAATGTCGGCCTACATGCAGGAACGCGCCAAGCAGATGGAGGCCGAGCTGTTCGGCCAGGGCTCGGGCAGCCTGCAGGACGCCAACGGCTTCTGGATGAATCAGGTGAGCCCGGATGGCCAGGCGATCATCAACGCCGCCCGCAGCCAGCAGCAGGGCGCGGTGCTGTCGGGCATCAGCGTGTTCCGTTTCGAGCCCGACTTCCAGTTCAAGGACCGAATCGAAGCGCGGGAAGCCGTGCTCGAACCCGGCTACTGGCTGTTGAAAGACGTACGTCGCTACACGCTGGACGACGCGCCAGTGTCGCAGGACACCCTGAAGTTGCCCACAGCCCTGACTTTGGCACAGGTCCGCAACAGCTTTGCCACCCCGGAAAGTGTGTCATTTTGGCAACTTCCGTCCTACATCAAAGCTTCGGAAAGCTCCGGGTTTGCGACCTCAGGGTACCGGCTGCAGTATCATAAGCTCTTGGCAAAGCCGTTTTTGCTGGCTGCGATGGTCATGCTAGCTGCTTCTGTCAGCTTGCGATTCTTCCGTTTCGGCGGCGTGCAAAAGATGGTTTTGAGTGGCGTGGGGGCAGGCTTTCTGCTCTATATCCTGTCGAAAGTGACTGAGGATTTGAGCAAGGCTGAGTTGATGCATCCGCTTGCTGCGGCGTGGTTGCCCGTGTGTGTGGGCGGTCTCGCTGGATTTCTGGCCTTGCTGTACCAGGAGGACGGGTAGTGGCCATGATCGCCGCCCTCCGCGATTTGCTGCCGTTTTCGCGGCGGCGCACCATCGTGCGCCGTAAGCGATCCCTCATGGCAAGCTGCGCGATTCCGCTCGGCGTGCTGCTGCTCGCCGGCGCTGCCGATCTGGCGACGATCTCGTCGGCCGACGCGCAGTCGTACACCTATAATCCGCGCCCTGCCCGTCCGCGTCCGCCCCAGGCGGCGAACAACGGCCAGATGCTCGTGCAGGCCACCGAGGTCAATTACGACTACAACAACAAGCGCGTGTCGGCCGTCGGCAACGTGCAGATGTTCTACAACGGCACCTCGGTCGAGGCCGATCGGCTGATCTACGACCAGAACACCAAGCGTCTGCGCGCCGAGGGCAACGTCCGGATGACGGACGCGACCGGCCGGATCACCTACGCCAACATGCTCGACCTCAGCGACGACTACCGTGACGGTTTCGTCGATTCGCTGCGTGTCGACACCGCCGAGGACACCCGTATCGCCGCGTCGCGCGCCGACCGCACCGACGGCGACTACAACGTGTTCCAGAACGGCGTGTATACGGCCTGCGCGCCGTGTCGTGACAATCCGAAGAAGCCCCCGCTGTGGCAGGTCAAGGGCGCCCGGATCATCCACGATCAAGTCGACAAGATGCTGTATTTCGAGAACGCCCAGCTCGAGTTCTTCGGCGTTCCGCTGGCCTATCTGCCGTATTTCTCGACGCCGGACCCGACGGTGAAGCGCAAGACCGGCTTCCTGATGCCGTTCTTGACCTCCAACAGCACCTTCGGCGTGGGCTTCGAAGTCCCGTTCTACTGGGCGCTCGCCCCTGATTACGACCTGACGCTGACGCCGCGCATCACGACCAAGCAAGGCGTGCTGATGCAGGCCGAATTCCGTCAGCAATTGTTGAACGGCGCCTACCAGATCCGTGCGTACGGGATCAACCAAAGCGATCCGTCGGTATTTGCCGGCCAGCCCGGCGACCGCAACTTCCGCGGCGGCGTCGATACCCAGGGTCAGTTCGCGCTCAACGACAAGTGGGTGTTCGGCTGGGAGGGCGTGCTGCTCTCCGACCGCGCCTTCTTCCTCGACTATCGGCTGTCGCAATATCGCGACAGCTGGGGCACGTTCCTCAATCAGAGCACTGAAGCGACCTCGCAGATTTATCTGACGGGCGTCGGCAATCGCTCGTATTTCGACCTCCGGGCGATCCATTATCTCGGCTGGGCCGCTGCCGACATCCAGGGGCAGATCCCGGTCGTTCACCCGGTGCTGGACTACAACAAGACCCTTGATCACAACATCTTCGGCGGCGAGTTCAGCTACAAGACCAACCTCACCAGCCTGAGCCGGCAGACCGCGCAGTTCGACCCGATCACGACGATCGCGAACACGTCGGGGCTGTGCCTCAACACGTCGGCGGATCCGGCCGCACGGATGCCATCGAGCTGCCTGCTGCGCGGCATCCCGGGAACCTACACCCGCGCCACGTTCGAAGGGCAATGGCGCCGGTCGTTCACCGACTCATGGGGCCAGATCTGGACCCCGTTCGCCTCGCTGCGCGTCGACGCGATCGACTCGTCGATCTCGAACCAGCCCGGCGTATCGAACTATCTGCCGGTCGGCGACACCCAGGCGTTGCGGGCGATGCCGACGATCGGCATGGAATATCGCTACCCGTTCATCAACGTGCAGCCGTGGGGAACCACGACGATCGAGCCGATCGCGCAGGTCATCATCAGGCCGAACGAGACCTACGCCGGCAAGCTGCCCAACGAGGACGCGCAGAGCATGGTGTTCGACACCAGCAATCTGTTCAGCGTCGACAAGTTCTCCGGCTACGACCGCGTCGAAGGCGGCGGTCGCGCCAATGTCGGCATTCAGGCGACCACCCAGTTCGATCGCGGCGGCGCGATCAACGTGCTGTTCGGCCAGTCCTACCAGCTGTTCGGCATGAACTCCTATGCGGTGAAGGACATCACCAACACGGGCCTCGATTCCGGCCTCGCCACCGCGCGTTCCGACTACGTGGCGCGGGTGTCGTATTCGCCGAATTCGACCTACAAGTTCACGACCCGCGCGCGGTTCGACGAGGCGACCGGCTCCGTCAATCGCTTCGAAGCCGAAGCCTCGGCCTCGTTCAACCGCTGGTCGATCAGCACCATCTACGGCAGCTACGCGGCGCAGCCGGATCTCGGCTTCCTCACTCGCCGTCAGGGCATCCTGACGACCGGCTCAGTCAAGGTGGCGTCGAACTGGGTGGTGTCGGGCGGCGCGCGCTGGGACCTTGAGGCGAACCGTATCAACCAGTATATCGTGGGTGCCGGTTACGTCGACGACTGCTTCGTCCTCGCGCTGAACTATGTGACCGGCTACGCCTACACCAACTACGGAACCACGCCGACGCTCAATCATTCGGTGATGCTGCAGATCGGATTGCGCACCATCGGCATGAGCGCGATGCAGCAGAGCGTCTCCGGCGGGACGAGCGGCCTTCAGTAAAGCCGCACAGCCGGGGGCAACCCCACTCCGAACAACACATATCGGCTGGGAGGCACACGCGACCCATGACGACGAAGCTTTTCTTTCGCATTCTCGGCGCCGCGCTGTTCTGCGCGGCGATGGCGGGCGGCGGAACCGGCGTCGCGCGCGCGCAGAGCGTCGCGGTCATGGTCAACGGCGAACCGATCACCAATTTCGACATCGACCAGCGCTCCCGGCTGGACAAGCTGTCGCATCAGTCACGTAGCCGCCAGCAGATCCTTGACGAGCTGATCGATGAAAAGGTGAAAATCCGCGAAGGCAAGAAGTACGGCGTCAATCCCAGCGATTCCGACATCGAGTCCTCGTTCTCGAGCATGAGCTCGCGAATGCGCATGACGCCGGACCAGATGACGAAAATGCTGGCTGCTCAAGGCATTCGGGCCGAAACCCTGAAGTCCAAGATCAAGGCCGACATGGTCTGGACCAGCCTGGTGCGCGGCCGCTTCAAGGACAGCCTGCTGGTCGGCGAGAAGGACATCCAGGCGCAGCTCGCCGCCACCGGTGGCGGAGACAAGGGAAGCACCGAGAGCTTCGAATATCAGATGCGCCCGATCGTATTGATCGTGTCGCGCAGCTCCGACGGCGGAGCGATGGAAGCGCGTCGCAAGGAAGCCGAGTCGCTGCGCAGCCGCGTGCAGAGCTGCGAGGACGCCGACCGCATCTTCAAGGCGCTGCCGAACGCCGCGATCCGCGGCATGGTCGTGAAGACCTCGGCCGACCTGCCGCCGGCGCTTCGCGAACTCCTCGACAAGACTCCAGTCGGCCAACTGACCGCGCCCGAAGCGACCCGTCAGGGCATCGAAATGGTGGCGCTGTGCGGCCGCAAGCCGACCACCGCCGATACGCCGAAGAAGCGCGAGATTCGCGACAAGATGTTCGCCGAAAAGTTCATGGCGAAGTCGAAGGACTATTTGCGCGAGGTGCGTGCTGCCGCGATGATCGAGTATCGCGGCGGAGCAGACGCGGGCCGCGGCGGCCGCTAACGGATGCCGCAGCCGCGCGGCGGCGGACGGACAGACATGATCAAGCCTCTAGCCCTGTCGCTCGGCGAGCCCGCGGGCATCGGCCCGGACATCACCATCGCAGCATGGCTGCGTCGCGACGCGGCGCAGCTTCCGCCGTTCTATCTGCGCGGCGACGCCGACTGCATCGCGCGCCGCGCGCGCGCACTCGGGGCCGAAATCCCGATCGCCGAGGTCGCGATCGAGGAGGCGCCCACGGCGTTTGCCCGCGCCCTCCCCGTCGTCCCCACTGGCCACACGGCGACAGCCGCGCCCGGCAAACCGGACGACAGCAGCGCCGCAGCGGCCATCGGCGCGATCCGCAGCGCGGTGGATGACGTGCGCAGCGGCCGCGCCGCCGCGATCGTCACCAACCCGATCGCCAAGAGCGTGCTGTATCAGGCCGGCTTCGCGCATCCCGGCCACACCGAATTTCTCGCCGAACTGGCGCGCGACGATGGTGCCGTGCCGCAACCGGTGATGATGCTGTGGTGCCCGAGCCTCGCGGTGGTGCCGGTCACCATCCACGTCTCGCTGCGCGATGCGATCGCGCAGCTCACTACCGAGCTGATCGTTTCGACCGCGCGCATCGTGGTGCGAGATCTGCAAAGCCGCCTGGGCATCGCCGCACCGCGGCTGGCGATTGCGGGCCTCAACCCGCATGCCGGCGAAGACGGCTCGCTCGGCCTCGAGGATCGCACCATCGTCGCGCCCGCGGTCGAGATCCTGCGCCGCGACGGCGTCGACGCGCGCGGGCCGCTGCCGGCCGATACGATGTTCCACGCCGCGGCACGCACGCGCTACGACTGCGCGATCTGCATGTACCACGACCAGGCGCTGATCCCGATCAAGACCATCGCGTTCGACGAAGGCGTCAACGTCACGCTGGGCCTGCCGTTCATCCGCACCTCGCCCGATCACGGCACGGCGTTCGACATCGCCGGCAGCGGCCGCGCCGATCCGTCGAGCCTGATCGCGGCGTTGAAGCTCGCCGCCCGCATGGCGGACGCGCAACGCGGATGAGCGCGATCGACGATCTGCCGCCGCTGCGCGACGTCATCCGTCGGCACGATCTCGCCGCCAAGAAGTCGCTCGGCCAGAACTTCCTGCTCGACCTCAACCTCACCTCGCGGATCGCGCGAGCGGCCGGTCCGCTCGACGGCGCCACCGTCGTCGAGATCGGCCCTGGTCCGGGCGGACTGACTCGCGCATTGCTCGCCGGCGGCGCCAAGCGCGTGATCGCGATCGAGCGCGACGAGCGCGCACTCGGCGCACTCGAAGAAATTGCCGCGCACTATCCGGGCCGGCTGGACGTCGTCTGCGCCGACGCGCTGACGTTCGATCCCCGCTTGATGATGGGCGACGCCAAGGCACGGATCGTCGCCAACCTGCCCTACAACATCGCGACGCCGCTGCTGATCGGCTGGCTGTGCGCCGAACCCTGGCCGCCGTGGTACGAGACGATGGTGCTGATGTTCCAGCGCGAGGTCGCGCAGCGCATCGTCGCGCACGAGAACGACGACGCCTATGGACGTCTTGCGGTGCTGTCGAACTGGCGCTGCGACACCAGCATGCTGTTCGACATCGCGCCCTCCGCCTTCGTGCCGCCGCCGAAAGTCACTTCGACCGTGGTGCGCCTGACGCCTCGCGTCACCCCGGAGCCGTGCGATCGCGCGGCGCTCGAGCAGGTCGCCGCGGCCGCCTTCGGTCAGCGCCGCAAAATGCTGCGGCAGAGCCTGAAGTCGCTCGGCGTCGATCCGGCGCTGCTCGCGGCCGCCGCGGGCGTCGATCCGACGCGGCGAGCCGAAACCGTCCCGGTCTCGGGCTTTGTTGCCATGGCCAATGAATTGGCCGATATACGGAACCACAAGAACACATCCTGAAGGGAGAGAAGCCGCCATGACGCAGATGCGCCGCCAGTCTCTGGTGCAGTTCGCCGCCCCGCTGTGCGAGACCATCGTCGACACGCCGAAGCCGCAAGGCCGCGAAGTGCTGGTCAAGATCGAGCGCTGCGGCCTGTGCCACTCCGATCTGCACATCCAGGACGGCTACGCCGATCTCGGCGGCGGCAAGAAGCTCGACACCACCCGCGGCATGACGCTGCCGTTCACGCTCGGTCACGAGATCGCCGGCGTCGTCTCCGAAGTCGGCCCCGATGCGCCGAAGGAACTGATCGGCACCAAGAAGGCGGTGTTTCCGTGGATCGGCTGCGGCAAGTGCCGCGACTGCCTCGCCGGCGACGAGAACCTGTGCGCCAAGAACCGTTTCCTCGGCGTCTCGATCGACGGCGGCTTCGCTACGCATGTGCTGGTACCCGATGCGAAGTACCTGCTCGATTACGATCCGCTGCCGACCAATGTGGCCGCCACGCTGATGTGCTCGGGCATCACCGCCTATGGCGCGCTGAAGCGCCTGGTCGATCGTCCGCGCCAGCGCAACCTGCTGCTGATCGGTCTCGGCGGCGTCGGCATGATGGGCCTGTCGCTCGCTCAGGCGATGTTCAAACAGCCGATCGCGGTCGCCGATCTCAGCCCGGCGGCGCGCGAGGCTGCGCTGCAGAACGGCGCGGCCGTCGCTTATGATCCGTCCGAGCCCGACGTCGCCAAGCGGATCTTCAAGGAGACCGATGGCGGCTTCGATGGCGTGGTCGATTTCGCCGGCAACGACAAGTCGATGAACTTCGCGGTCAGCACGGTGGCGCGCGGCGGAAAGATCGTGGTGTCGGGCCTGATGGGCGGACAGTTCTCGCTGCCGATGGTGCAGTGGATCTACAAGCGCATGACCGTCGAAGGCTTCATGGTCGGCACGCTGGAGGAGACCAAGGAGCTGCTGGCGCTGGCGCGGGCCGGCAAGGTCAAGCCGACGCCGATGAAGGAAGAGCCGATGCAGGACGCGCAGAAGTGGATCAATCAGCTGCGCGCCGGCAAGGTCGTCGGCCGCATCATGCTGGCGAACTGAGACGGCGTATCGCGCCGACCACACGGCTGCATTGCGGGTTCCACGAACCCGCAATGCAGGCCCGAATTGTCAAACACCCACCGGATTTGCGGCTTATTGCGACCCCAATTCTTGCGGAGAACACGGACAGCTAAGTTTCCGTTACCGCATCACGATCGGGGGATGCCATGCGTCAGCAAACCGCCAAGATCCTTTGCGCCACCGGCGTCGGACTTGCCGCGAGCCTCGCCTTCACCGCGCTGACGGCGCCGCGCGCCGAAGCACGCGAATGCCTCGCCGCTCCGAAAGGACCGGCTCCTGCCGGCAGCCATTGGTTCTACCGGACCGATCACGCCAACAAGCGCAATTGCTGGTACGTCCGCGCCAAGGACGGCTCGTCGGTGGCGACGGCCTCCTCCGACTCTGCGCCTGACGGCGACGAGTCTGCGTCGGCAGCGCCCAGCAACACGGCTTCCGCCGACACGACCGCGGCGCCTGCTGCAGCCGCGACTGCCCCCGCAAGGCTCACCCGAAACGCCGCGGCGCCGCTGCATGCTTCGGTCGCCAATGCGCGCGCCGAAGTGCCCACCGAACCCACCCCGCTTCGCGATGCGGCCGCGCAGGATTCCGCCTCGCAATTTCCGGCGCCGCTGCCGTCGGCCGATCCGGTGAGCAGCCCGCAGACTGCAGCGCCATCCGCCGCGCCGCAGATCAATACCACGCAAGGGTCGCCGATCGATCAGCGCTGGGCCGATGCTCACGCCAGCGATGCGACCGCCGCCGCTTCGACCAGCGAGGCATCGACCAAGCTGCGCACCGCCGCGCAGGCCGCGATCGCCAAGGGCGGCTCGCCGGCGACCGCCGCGCTCGCCACCGCGGAATCCGCCACCACGCTGATCGCCGCCCTGCTCGCCGCACTGGCGCTGGCGGGCCTGATCGTTGGCGGAATCTTCAAGCTGGGCCGGCGCGACCCGGCCGTCCGCCGCAATCACAACGGCCGGCCCGACCTGTGGAGCGCCGCCGCCAGGCCGGCCACGGCCGACCATGACGGCGTACGCCTGACACAGGACATCGACCTATCGCCGCCGATGCAACCGATCCAGCCGCCGTCCTGGATCCAGGCGGCGCGGCAGCGGCAGACGGCCGTCGCCAGCCACGACGAGGGCGATGAGATCGAGGAATTGCTGGCGCGGGCGCAGAAGCGTCCGGCGGCGTAAGCCGGGCCGAACGATCGGATCAGAGGGCCGCGCGATCCAGCGCGGCCTTTTTCATGCCGGCTACTTTTCCAGCTCGCGCCGCATGTCGCGCACGAACGCGTCGATGCCGATCTGGCGCTCGCGCTTGAGCTGCTCGGCGCGCAGGATTGCCTTCACCGACTCGAAGGCAATGCCGACATTGTCGTTGACGACGATGTAGTCGTACGCGTCGTAGTGGCTCATCTCGTCGCCGGCCTTCTTCATCCGGCCGTGGATCACTTCGTCGGAATCCTGCGCGCGGGTGTGCAGCCGATGCTCCAGCGCCTGCACCGACGGCGGCAGCACGAACACGCTGACGACGTCGTTGGGCGCGTGACTGCGCAGCTGCTGCGTGCCCTGCCAGTCGATGTCGAACAATACGTCGCGTCCCGCGGCCAGCGCCGCTTCGACCGGCGCCTTCGGCGTGCCGTAGCAATTGTCGAACACGTTGGCCCATTCGAGAAATTCGCCGGCGGCGACCATCGCGTCGAATTTCGGCCGGTCGACGAAGTAGTAATCGCGGCCGTCGACTTCGCCCGGCCGCATCGGCCGCGTGGTCGCCGACACCGACATCTGCAAACTGGCCGCTTCCTTCACCAGCATCCGCGACAGCGTGGTCTTGCCGGCGCCCGACGGCGACGACAGCACGAACATCAGTCCGCGCCGCTCGACGCCGTTCAAGCTCGCTGTCGCCGCGTCCGTCATGCTCATTCCAGATTCTGAACCTGCTCGCGGAACTGCTCGACGACGTTCTTCATGGCCAGTCCCGTGTTGGTGAGTTCGAGGTCGATCGATTTGGAGCAGCAGGTGTTCACTTCGCGGTTGAACTCCTGCGACAGGAAATCCAGCCGGCGGCCGACCGCCCCGCCCTTGCTCAGCATCTCGCGCGCCTGCGCGACGTGCGAGGCGATGCGATCGAGCTCTTCGCGAATGTCGGCCTTGGTGGCCAGCATGATCGCTTCCTGGTGCAGCCGGTCGGCGTCGAACCGCTCCGAGGTTTCCAGCAGCGCCGCGACCTGTTCGGCGAGGCGCGCCTTGATCGCCTCCGGCTTGCGGCCGGGCGCGGCCTCCGCCTTCTTCGCCAGCGTTTCGATTTCGTCGAGCCGCTGCGTCAGCACCGCGCCGAGCGTCGCGCCTTCGCGCTTGCGCATCTCGATCAGGCTGGCGAGCGCCTGCGCGAACGATGCGACCACGGCGCTGCGCGCGGCCTTGTCCTCGGCTTCGTCTGCCTCGGGTTCGGAGACTTCGATCACGCCCTTGATCGCCATCAGACCATCGATGCTCGGCGCCACCGCATCGACGCGGCCGGCGAGTTCGCTCGCGACCTTGAGCACCGACGTCAGCACCTCCTCGTTGATCCGCACCGTCGAGCCGGCATCGGCGCGCTTGACGGTGAGATTGGCGTAGACGGTGCCGCGCGACAGCGCGTCGGCGGCGCGCTTGCGAAGCTCGGCCTCGATGTCGTCCCATCCTTGCGGAATCCGCAGCCGAAAATCGAAGCCTTTGGCGTTGACGGATTTCAACTCCCACTCGAACGAATAGGCACCGCTGCTGCCGTGGCTACGCGCAAAACCCGTCATGCTCGACAACGACATCGGTGACCGACTCCGCAGATACTGGTTTGAGACTCGCGCAGAACGCGCGCGGCGGACCTTAGCCGATCAGGCCGGGCCAAGGGAACAGCCGCGCTGCTAATCCTGGTCGGTCGCGCCCGGAGTTGCCGCGGGCGCGGCGGCGTTGGCCGGCGCGTTGCGGCTGCGCTTCTTCTGCGCGCCGTTCTTGCCGCCCTTCGGCGCGGCGGCCGGCGGCGCGGCCGAGGCGTTCGCGTCCGGGGCCGCCGCCGCTGGAGCGGCAGCCGGCTGGGATTCCTCGGCCGGCTCGACGGTGTCGTTCTGGATCTGGCGTTCCTGCGCGCGCAGCTTGGCGACGTTCTTCAGGTGCTGATCGTAGCTGTCGCTGAAGGCGTGCCCGCCGGTGCCGTCGGCGACGAAGTACAAATCGCGCGTCCGCGCCGGGTTGGCGGCGGCTTCGAGCGAGGCGCGCCCCGGATTGGAGATCGGCCCCGGCGGCAGTCCCTCGATCACATAGGTGTTGTACGGGGACGGCTGCGTGATCTCGCTGCGCTTGATCGGCCGGCCCAGCGTGCCCTTGCCGCCGACCAGGCCGTAGATGATGGTCGGGTCCGACTGCAGCTTCATCTTCTTCTGCAGCCGATTGACGAACACCGACGCGACGCGGGTGCGCTCGTCCGGCTTGCTGGTTTCCTTTTCGATCAGCGACGCCAGCGTCACCAATTGCTCCGGAGTCTTGACCGGGATCTCCGGATTGCGGCGCTCCCAGACTTCGCTCAGGACGCGCTTCTGCGCCTGCTGCATCCGGGTGATGACTTGCTCGCGCTGCGTGCCGCGCGGAAACTTGTAGGTCTCGGGCAGCAGCGTCCCTTCGCGCGGAATCTCGCGCAGGCCGCCGGTGAAAATGTTGTTCTCGGACAGACGCGCGACGATCTGCTCGGAGGTCAGCCCTTCCGGAATCGTCACCGCGTGCTGCACCACCTTGCCCTCGACGATGGTGCCGATCACGTCGCGCAGGCTGGCGTTCTTCTGAAACGCGTACTCACCGGGCTTGAGGTCGGCGCGCGCCTTCAGCGCCAGCACGCTGCCGATGAACACCCAGCGATTGTTCTCGATCACGCCCTCGCGCTGCAGGATCTCGGCGATGTCGCCGAGGCCGGCGCGCTGCGGGATGTTGACGACCTTGTCTTCCGTCAGCGGTCCCGCGGCTTCGATCTTCTGCTTGCCGTAGACGTAGATGCCGCCGGCGCCGAGCATCACGATCAGCAGGATGGTGATGATGGCGTTGCCGATGATCACCAGCGGATTGCGGGCATGATCCGATCGCTTGGGGGGCGGCGGAAGTTGCTCGGGTTCAAGCGCCGCGCGCGGGCTTCTCGGCGAGATCGGCGGCCTTTCACTCATCGGTGCAACCTGATTCCTGTCGGCTCGAGGGTGGTCCCGTGCAAGATCGCACCAGCAGCGTTCGAGATCACGACATTCGCGCAGCAACCCGGACGTGAATCAGTCCGGACCTTTCGGGACCGTCCGATCATACCCCCAATTCGTCGAATGTCGTAGCATTTAGCGGGGATTACGGCGAAACGTTGAAAGATCGTCGCAACGCGTCAGTGAGCAACGCGCTGCAGGATCAACGATGCATTGGTGCCGCCGAAGCCGAAAGAGTTCGACAGTGCGACATTGATCTCGCGCTTGCGCGGCTTCCATGCCACGAGGTCGATCGCCGTTTCGACCGACGGGTTGTCGAGATTGATGGTCGGCGGCGCAACGTTGTCGCGAATCGCCAGCACGCTGAAGATCGCTTCCACCGCACCCGCAGCGCCGAGCAGATGCCCGATCGACGACTTGGTCGACGACATCGACACGCGCGACGCGGCATTGCCGAGCAGGCGCTGTGCGGCGCCGAGTTCGATCTCGTCGCCGAGCGGCGTCGAGGTGCCGTGTGCGTTGATGTAGTCGATATCCGACACCGCGATGCCGGCGCGCTTGAGCGCCGCGCCCATGCAACGGAACGCGCCGTCGCCGTCCGAGCTCGGCGCCGTAATGTGATACGCGTCACCGCTCAGTCCGTAGCCGACGACTTCGGCGTAGATCCGCGCGCCGCGCGCCTTGGCGTGTTCGTACTCTTCGAGCACGACGACGCCGGCGCCCTCGCCCATCACGAAACCGTCGCGATCCTTGTCGTAAGGACGCGACGCCTTTTCGGGCGCGTCGTTGAACCCGGTCGACAGCGCACGCGCGGCCGCGAAGCCGGCCATCGCCAGACGGCTGATCGGAGATTCGGTGCCGCCCGCCACCATCACGTCGGCATCGCCGAGCGCGATCAGTCGCGACGCGTCGCCGATCGCATGCGCGCCGGTCGAGCACGCGGTCACCACCGCATGGTTGGGCCCCTTGAGGCCGAACTCGATCGACACGTAGCCGGAGGCGAGATTGATCAGTCGGCCGGGAATGAAGAAAGGAGAGATCCGGCGCGGCCCCTTCTCTTTGAGAAGCAGCGCGGTCTCGGCGATGCCCTGCAGGCCGCCGATGCCGGAGCCGATCAGTACGCCGGAAGCGCAGCGTTCGTCCTCGGTCGACGGATGCCAGTTGGCATCGTCGAGCGCCTGACGCGCTGCACACATCGCATAGACGATGAAGTCATCGACCTTGCGCTGGTCCTTCGGCTCCATCCACTGATCGGGATTGAAGGTGCCGTTGCTGCCGTCGCCACGCGGAATGATACAGGCGATCTGGCTGGCGATGTCGGAGACGTCGAAAGCGTCGATCTTGCGAGCGCCGCTTTCGCCGTTGAGGACCCGGTTCCAGGTCGCATCGACCCCACAGCCGAGCGGCGAAACCATGCCAAGGCCAGTGACGACGACACGTCTCATGTTTTCTACTCCGGGCCAGAAAGCGCGGTCCAAAGCAAGAAGCCGGTCGACCGCTCAGCGTGCGGCCCGGCCGGCTTCATCGTAACCGCGCGGAAGATCAGCTCTTCGCGTTCTTCTCGAGGAACTTGGTTGCGTCGCCGACGGTGAGAATCGTCTCAGCGGCATCGTCGGGGATTTCGCAGCCGAACTCTTCTTCGAAAGCCATCACGAGTTCGACGGTATCGAGGCTGTCGGCGCCGAGATCATCGATAAAGCTCGCGCTATCGACCACTTTCTCGGGTTCGACACCGAGGTGCTCCACCACGATCTTCTTAACCCGCTCGCCAATCTCACTCATTCTCTAAACCCCGTTGTTCCGACCCGACCGACAGACGATACGAGCCATCGTGGTGCGTCAACTCGCTAAAGTTCCGCAATCGCGAAGTGTACTGATTTTGCCCCGTCCCCGAGGTCGCAACCGCCGCCCGAGCGGCAGGTCCCCATCGGCAATATACAGGGTTTGGACATCCTGCAATGGCCTTCTTTGCCTATCCGCCGGGGCTTCGGTTATCATACTTCCGCTGCATTGACCACAAGCTCCGGACGCGACGGAAAACGTGTTTCCACCACACCGGGACTTGCGGCCGGCCTCAGATCATCGCCATCCCGCCGTTGACGTGGATGGTCTGGCCGGTGACGTAGGCGGCCTCGTTCGAACTGAGATAAACGGCCGCAGCCGCGATATCCTCCGGCGTGCCGAGCCGGCCGGCCGGCACCTTGCTGAGAATCGTCTCGCGCTGCTTGTCGTTCAGCACGTCCGTCATCGGCGTTGCGATGAAGCCGGGTGCAATGCAGTTCGCCGTGACGTTGCGCTTGGCGTATTCGGCGCCCAGCGTCTTGATCATCCCGATCAGTCCCGCCTTCGACGCCGTGTAGTTGCCCTGCCCCGGATTGCCGGTGACGCCGACCACCGAGGTAATCGCAATGATGCGGCCGAACTTCTTGCGCATCATCAGCTTGGTGGCGGCGCGCGTCAGCCGGAAGGTCGCGGTCAGGTTGACCCTGATGACGTCGTCCCAGTCCTCGTCGCGCAGTTGCACGAACAGATTGTCCCGGGTGATGCCGGCGTTGCACACCAGGATATCGAGCTGCCCCATCGCCTCGGCGGCCGCCGGCACCAGCGCTTCGACATCCGCCGCATCCGATAGATTGCACGGCAGCACATGAACGCGCTCGCCGAGCTTGGCGGCCAGCGTGTCCAGCGCCTCGCGGCGGGTGCCCGAGATCGCGACCGTCGCGCCCTGGCCGTGCAGCGCCTGCGCGATCGCGCCGCCGATGCCGCCGGTTGCGCCGGTGACCAGCGCGGTTCGTCCCGTCAAATCGAACATCATCGTCTCCTTCGCCGGTTACGCCGAACGCCCGGCCGTGATGGCGTCCTTGGCGGCCGCAATATCGTTCGGCCCACCGATGGCGATGCCGGTCGCGCCGTCGGCGATCCGCTTGACCAGACCGCTGAGCACCTTGCCGGCGCCGATCTCGAGAAAGCGCGTCACGCCCTGGCCGGCCATGTAGCCGACCGACTCGCGCCAGCGCACCGTGCCGGTGACCTGCTCGACCAGCCGGCGCCGAATCTCGTCCGGATCGGTGATCGGCGCGGCCAGCACGTTGGCGACCAGCGGCGCGGCGGGCGCCTGGATGGCGACGCCGGCGAGCGCCTCGGCCATCGCCTCGGCGGCCGGCTGCATCAGGGAGCAATGGAACGGCGCCGACACCGGCAGCAGCATCGCGCGCTTGGCGCCCTTGCCCTTGGCGATCTCGACCGCGCGCTCCACCGCTTCCTTGTGGCCCGAGACGACCACCTGACCGCCGCCATTATCATTGGCCGCCTGGCAGACCTGACCTTGCGCCGCCTCTTCGGCCACCGCGACGGCGGCCTCGTAGTCGAGCCCGAGCAATGCCGCCATCGCGCCGACGCCGACCGGCACCGCCTTCTGCATCGCCCGTCCGCGGGTCCGCAGCAGCCGCGCGGTGTCGCTGATGCTCAGCGAGCCGGCGGCCGCCAGCGCTGAATATTCACCGAGCGAATGGCCGGCCACGAAGGCCGCATCCCGGCCGACGGAAATTCCCGCCTCGCTTTCCAGCACCCGCATGGTGGCGAGCGACACTGCCATCAGGGCCGGCTGGGCATTCTCGGTGAGCTGCAGCGTCTCCGCCGGCCCATCCCAGATGATCGCCGTCAGCTTTTCGCCGAGCGCGGCATCGACCTCGTCGAACACCGCCTTGGCGGCCGGAAAGGCGTCCGCCAGCGCCTTGCCCATGCCGACCGCCTGGGAGCCCTGCCCGGGGAATGTGAATGCTGCCGTCATCTGCGTTCCTGAACCTGTCTGAAGTCGCGCCGAAAGACACCCCGCGGGCCGATAATGTCAAGCTGACCGGCGCAAACTCCGGTTCCGGTCCACATGCTCCGAAAGGCGATAGACCGGCTCCCCAAGAGAGTCAGCGGGAGCGCGGCGGTTCCGCGCGCCCGCTCGTGATCGGCGCAATGCGAAGGGAATAGCGGCCGATTTGTTTACCCTGTCCGCAGGCGACCCGGGGATGAAAGGCGGCCAGCAAGGGTTGCTCGGCTATGCCCCGGTGACAACGAGGAGCGCCTTCCCTTTGATGCGCCGCATGACCCACGCCCATCCGCAGATCGACACGCACGCGCAGGACCCCATCGTGGCGTCGTGGATGATCAAATGGCTCGTCAGCGGTCCGCGGCCGCAGCCGCCCGCGATCTTCCGCCGCCTGCTCCTGCACAGCCAGACCAAGAGCCGCACGCTCGTGCTGGCGGTGGTCTCGACCACGATCCTGACGATCATCGCGGCCGTGCAGACCGGCGCGGCATGGGCCTACGCCTGGGTCGGCATTGAAGTGGCATTCGGCGTGGCGCGCTACCTCGCGCTGCTGGACATGCTGAAGAAGCAGAGCTCGGGGCAGCCGACCAAAGGCATGACGATGTATCTGGGCCTGTTCTGGGCCATCAGCTACTCGGTCGGCTGTACGCTGTGCGTGATGACCGGCGAATGGTCGCTGATCCTGCTCTGCGGCATGGTGGTGGCCGGCCTCGCCGGCGGCATCTCATCGCGCAATGCCGGCACGCCGCGCTACGGCTTCGCGGTAATCTGCATTCTGGCGATCCCCTACACGGTAGCGATGATCGCCTCGCCGATCCCGCACATGTATCTGATCGGGCTGCTGCTGCCCGCCTGGATCCTCGGCATGGCGGTGCTGCTGTTCGAGAACTACGACGTCCTGCTCCACCTGTTTCACTCCGAGCAGGAGAACAAATGGCTGGCGAATTACGACCAGCTCACCGGCCTGCCGAACCGCACCATGCAGCATCAGTGTTTTGCGGATCTGTTGCGGAACGCATCCGGCCCTTCCGGCGAGGCCCGCCAGCCGCTGACCGTGCTCTGCCTCGATCTCGATGGCTTCAAGGCGGCCAACGACCGCTTCGGCCATGCGCTCGGCGACGCCGTGCTGGTCGCGGTCGCCGAGCGGCTGCGCAGCTGCGTCCGGGAGCACGAGCTGATTTTCCGGATCGGCGGCGATGAATTCGTCATCCTGCTGCCCGACACCAGCACGGCCGAATCCACCGCGGTGGCCGAGCGCATCATCGCCCGAATCGCCGAGCCGCTCGACCTCGGCAGCCCCGGCCTGCTGACCATCGGCGTCAGCGTCGGCAGCGCGACCTTCCCGGGCGACGGCCGGACGCCGGATGCCCTGCTGCGGTCGGCCGATCATGCGATGTACGAGGCCAAGCGGCGCGGCAAAGGGATTCTGGTGCATTGCGACCGGCTGCACGAAACGATCCCGCTGGCGCCGGACATGCAGGCCGAAGCCCGTTCGGCCCGGCAGATCTGGGCCCGTTCCGGCGCCTGACCGCCGAAAAACCGATGCTCGGCGGCGACTTCCGCGCTCCCCACCCTTGCCAGAACGGCCAAAATCCGTATAACCCGCGCATCCGCAGATCCCGGCCGGGAGCTGAACGGACGGTCTCAGCATTTTCACCTTCTGGCGAATTTGATGCGGCAGGGCCAGTCGTCCCGTCGTCCCGTGCTCCCGCCTTCTGAGCAGTCGAGTCCTTTCCGAAGGGTTCGAAGGGCTTGCCGCCGGTTCTGGGCCAACATGGAAAGGACCATCATGCCTCTTTATGAGCATGTCTTCCTCGCGCGTCAGGACGCGAGTGCACAGCAGGTGGAAGAGCTGACCACCCAATTCACGGGTGTGATCGAAGGGCTCGGCGGCAAGGTCACCAAGACCGAAGCCTGGGGCCTCCGCTCCCTCACCTACCGCATGAACAAGAACCGCAAGGCTCACTTCGTGATGCTCAACATCGACGGCCCCTCCGCGGTGGTCGCCGAGCTTGAGCGCCAGCAGCGCATCAACGAAGACATCATCCGCTACCTGACCGTGCGCGTCGAAGAGCACGAGGAAGGCCCGTCGGCGATGATGCGCAAGGCCGATCGTGATCGCGAGCGCGACGACCGTGGCCCCCGCGAGGGTGGCTTCCGCGGCGACCGCGAAGGCCGTGGCGATCGTGAGGGTGGCTTCCGTGGTGATCGCGGCCCGCGCCGCCCGCGCGAAGACGCTGAAACCGCTGCTGCGACCGAGGAGTAAGACACATGGCTGACGCAGGCGCCCGCCGTCCGTTCTTCCGCCGTCGCAAGACCTGCCCGTTCACGGGCCCGAATGCGCCGAAGATCGACTACAAGGATTCCAAGCTGTTGATGCGTTACGTCTCGGAGCGCGGCAAGATCGTGCCGAGCCGCATCACCGCGGTGTCCGCCAAGAAGCAGCGCGAGCTCGCGCGCGCCATCAAACGCGCCCGTTTCCTCGGTCTGCTGCCCTACGTGATCCGCTGAGATCCCAGGCTCCGCGGCGTTCGCGCCGCGGAGCTTCTTTCTGTTTTCTCTCATAAGGCTTCCGGGGCGTCCGGTCGCCGATGGTTGGGGCGAAACGCCTCTAACCGCTCGAAAGGAGCGGGACAGCTGATGATGATCAACATTCTGATCGCGCTTGCCGCCGGCTGTGCCTCGGCGCTGATGTTCGTCTCGATCGTCTCGGGCGCGCTGATCTCCCTGCTGCTGTTCTATCTCGCGCCGCTGCCCTTGATGGTGGCCGCACTCGGCTGGGGCGCCGTCGGCGCCGCGCTGGGCGGCCTGCTCGGCGCTGCCGTGCTCGCCGCGATCGTCAGCTTTCCCTACGCCCTCGCCTTCATCGTCACCATCGTGGTGCCGGCCTGCTGGCTCGGCCATCTCGCGCTGCTGGCGCGCCCGACCGGCGAAGAGGCCGGCACGCCGACGCTGGAATGGTACCCGGTCGGCCGGCTGGTGGCCTGGATGGCCGGCTTCGCGGCGATGACCACGATGGCGGCGCTGCTCACGCTCGGCACCGACGGCGCGACCATCACCGAAGGCCTGCGCACCGGGCTGCAGCGCGCACTCAGCACGCGCAACTCCACCGATGCCGACCGGCTAATCGACGCGCTGGTCACCGTCGCGCCGCCGGCCGCTGCGACCGTGGCGATGCTGACGCTGACGCTCAACCTGTGGCTCTCCGCCAAGGTCACCGCGACCTCGGGCCGCCTGAAGCGGCCGTGGCCGGATCTGCGCACGGCGGCGCTGCCGGCGATGACGCTGGCGGTGCTGTCGCTCGCGCTCGGTCTCAGCTTCGTCGGCGGCGTGGTGTCGCTGGTCGGCAAGACCGCGAGCGCGGCGCTGTTCGTCGCCTACGGCCTCGGCGGCGCCGCCACGCTGCACACGCTGACGATGGCCGCGCGCCATCGCGGTTTCCTGCTGAGTTCGACCTACGCGCTGGTGCTGATCTTTCTGTGGCCGGCGATCGCACTGATCGCGCTCGGCATCGCCGACGCCGTCTTCGGCCTCCGGCAGCGCTATTTCCAGCGCCGCTCGATGCCGCCCCCGCCAAGTACTTAGACCTTCAACCCGACAACCCAATCGAGGAGAACAACATGGAAGTCATTCTGCTGGAACGTGTCGCCAAGCTCGGACAGATGGGCGAGCTGGTGCGCGTCAAGGACGGTTTCGCCCGCAACTTCCTGCTGCCGCGCGGCAAGGCGCTCCGCGCCACCGCCGCGAACCGCGAGAAGTACGAGCACATGAAGGCCGATCTCGAGGCCCGCAACATCGAAGCCAAGGCCGAGGCCTCGAAGGTCGCCGAGAAGATCGACGGTCAGAACGTCGTGGTGATCCGTCAGGCGTCCGAAAGCGGCCAGCTGTTCGGCTCGGTGTCGGTGCGCGACATCGTCACCAGCTTCGAAGCCGGTGGCGTCAAGATCACCCGCAGCCAGATCCTGCTCGACGCGCCGATCAAGACCATCGGCAAGCACGAGATCCAGGTCGCGGTGCATCCGGAAGTCGAAGTCGGCGTCTCGGTCACGGTGGCGCGCAGCGCCGAGGAAGCCGAGCGCATCAACCGCGGCGAGGACATCTCGACCCGCCAGGAAGATCAGGATGCGGCCGCCGAGGCGATCGCTGCTGCCGGCGAGTTCTTCGATCCGGACGCGGATCGTGAGGAAGAGCCGGCCGAGCAGTAAGCCGCGCGCGGCCGTCGCTGCGGCGACGGCCTTCGCTTCCACCCATCGCTTCCAAACGAAAAGCCCGGCGTTTTGCGCCGGGCTTTTTTGTATCTGCGTTTGTATCTGCGAAGCTGCCGGCCGAGACCGCCTGCTAACGAGAGATCGGCGCGTCCGCGGCGCCCGATGCCGGCGGCGGAGCGCTCGGCGTCACGGCGATCGAAGGCGCGCTCGACGACGGGCCGGCCGCAGACGGCGCCGGAGCCTCGGTCGGCTTGGCCGGCGGCGGCCCGGCTTCCGGAGTCCGCGAGGTTTGGGCCGGCGCCGGTGTCACGGCCGGGACCGGATCGGCCCGCGTCGGCTCGGCCGGAGCCGCAGGCCGGGCCGGCTGCGCGGTCTCGGCCTTCGGCGGCTCGGGTTTGGCGGCTTCAGGCTTGGCAGCTTCAGGTTTGGACGCTTCGGACTTGGCCGCGTCGGACTTGGCCGGCTCGGCCGCGGTGGGCGCAGCCTGGGCCGGCTTCTCCTTGCGGCCGTGCTTGCGGCCTTGCTTCGGCGGAGTCTCGGCTACCGGCTCGGACGATTCGACGGCCGCGCCTTCGGCCGGCTGCTCGACCTCCGGCTTCGGCTTGCGCTTGCCGCGGACTCGGCGCGGCGGCTCCTCGGTCGGCGCGGCGGCCTGGGCCGGAGCGGTGGCCTCGGTCGGAGCCGCCTCCTCGGCGCCCTGCCGCTGCCGACGCGACTTGCGGCCTTCCGGCTGACCCGGCTCGGTGCGGATGTCGTTCTGCTTGTAGCGGGTATCGGTCGCGCCGTTGGAAATCAGGTACGAGGCGAGCAGCCCGGCCATATCGCTGCTGGTCGTGTAGTGCTGGCGCAGGAAGGACGGCAGCGAGCCCGGCGGCACCGTGCGCAACAAGCCGCGCGCGCTTTTGTGACAGGCCGAGCAGGCTCCGGCGAAAATCTGGGCAGGACTCTTGCCCGCCTCGAGATTCTGCGCCTGCGCGCTGGTCATGCCCGCCGCCGCGGAGCCGATCAGAAGCATCACCGCCGCTGAAGTGAGCGCTCGGCTCGCCATTCGATCCTCCAATGTTCTGAACTGCCGCGCGCGCGGCGCAGACCTTTTAGACGATTGTCCGCTGAATGGAAGCCGGGAGATGGCGTTTCCCCGCGGTCAAAGACGCGGCCACAGCCGATCGTAATCCGCCAAAACCCCGTCTTTCGCAGCGTCGTACGCGGCAGCCGTGTCCGGGGAACAGCCCAGCGTTCCACGCGCGTGGCTCATGCGCCTGGCGCTTGGAACCCGCCCAGTCCGGCAAGGTTTTTGCATTGGTGCGTCAAAATGTCATTGGGGAAAACCGATGGACCGTTTGCTGCGTCTCCTGCTTGGGCAGTTCATCCAACGCGGTGCGATCACCTTCACCACCGCGAGCGGCTTCACCTTCACCTGCGGCGACGGCACCGGAATTCCCGTCCACACCAGGTTTGCTACCCAGCAGGCGCAATGGCGCCTCCTGTTCGACCCCGAACTGGCCTTCGGCGAAATCTACATGGACGGCGAATTGGTGATGGAGCGCGGCTCGATCGCAGATCTGCTCGCGATCGCCATGGACCAGCCGGCCTGGACCCCGCGCTGGGCCAAGCTGCACGGATGGCTGCGCTACCTCACCCGGTCCCTGCGGCAGTTCAATCCCCGCACGCGTTCGCGCGACAACGTCGCCCACCACTACGACCTCGACGGCCGGCTGTATTCGCTCTTCCTCGACGCCGACAAACAATACAGCTGTGCCTATTTTGAATCCGCTGACAGCACCCTGGACGATGCGCAACTCGCCAAGAAGCGCCACATCGCCGCCAAGCTGCTGGTGGCGCCGGGCCAGCGCGTGCTGGACATTGGGTCGGGCTGGGGGGGCCTCGGTCTTTATCTCGCCGAGACCTGCGGGGCGGCGGTCACCGGCATCACGCTGTCGCGCGAACAGCTTCAGGTGGCCAACAGCCGGGCCGAGGAATCCGGCCTGTCCTCATCGGCGAAATTCATCCTGGAAGACTATCGAGACGTCCCCGGCCCGTTCGACCGGGTGGTCTCGGTGGGCATGTTCGAACACGTCGGCGTCACGCATTACGACACCTACTTCCGCCGCTGCGCCGAACTGCTCGACGACGACGGCGTGATGCTGCTGCATTCGATCGGAAGGTCGGAAGGCCCCGGTTTCACCAATCCCTGGATCGCCAAATACATCTTCCCCGGCGGCTATCTGCCGGCGCTGTCCGAGGTGCTGCCGGCGATCGAGCGCGCCGGACTGCTGGTTTGCGATATCGAGATCCTGCGTTTGCACTATGCCGAGACCCTCAAAGCATGGCGCGAACGCTTCCTGGCGCGGCGCGAGGAAGCCGAACGGCTTTACGATGCGAGGTTCGTGCGAATGTGGGAGTTCTACCTGGCGGCCTCCGAAATGAGCTTCCGCAAGCAGAACACCATGGTGTTTCAGATCCAGCTCACCAAACGCCAGGGAATCGTCCCGATCACGCGCGACTACATCATGCGCGAGGAGCAACGCCTGCGCATGATCGAAGGGCGCCCGATCACACGTCTGCAAGCGGCGGGCGAATAACTCCGCATCACACAGCGTACACGCACCTCGACGCCGCCCGCTTGGACGGCTTGGTCTTGCGCTCGGCCAGATGGTTACGCACGGCACGAAGCAAGGCGCGACTGCACGGCCTCGCCTGCGCCTCGCTGCGTGATTCTTCGAAGGACTCGATCAACGTCGCCAGCCACCGCCGATCGGATCCGCCTGATTGCTGTTGCTGAGCCATCGCCGTTCCCGTGTTTCGCCGTTCCCGTGTTTCGCTGTCGTTATTTTCCGTGAACAACCCGCTGCCGCAGCATCCGTTCCCGGCCGGTCGCGCTCGTGCCGACGCGCTCGCCGGATGTCGCAGCCCCGAGCGGTGCAGTTCACTGTGTTATCCTTGGGTCGCGCGCGCCCGGCGCCAGGTTCAATCCGGTGGCGCCGGGCGCGCGGCGTTCGCCTTCCGTCAAGCCCGGCGGCCAAGCACCGGCCGGTCATCCACATTTCTTGCTCGGCTGGTGCATAACGCGCGATTGCCGCTTTCACTGCGGGCTGAATCGGCGCTTTAGTCGCGCCCCGCATCCGACAAATTCGAGCGAATAATCGAGAGCTATGGCTGCCATTGATTCCAACGTGCTGAAGCTCGCGCCGGACGCTGCGGCGCCTGCCTATCGCACCGCGCCCCACAACATCGAGGCGGAACAGGCCCTGCTCGGCGCCATCCTGGTGAACAATGACGCGTTCTACCGGGTTTCGGACTTCCTGGAGTCCAAGCACTTCTTCGAACCGATCCACCAGACGATCTTCGACACCGCATCCAGCATCATTCGCGCCGGCAAGATCGCGACGCCGATCACGCTGAAGACCTTCCTGGCGGCGGATCTCGATCTCGGCGGCCTGACGGTGGCGCAATATCTGGCGCGGCTCGCCGCCGAAGCCACCACCATCATCAACGCCCAGGATTACGGCCGGACGATCTACGAATTGTCGCTGCGCCGCGACCTGATCGGCATCGGCACCGACATGGTCAACGTCGCCTACGACGCGCCGGTCGATTTCGCGCCGAAGAACCAGATCGAAGACGCCGAACGCCGGCTTTACGAACTCGCCGAATCCGGCCGCTACGACGGCGGCTTTCAGAAATTCTCCCAGGCGCTCACCACCGCGGTCGACATGGCCGCCAAGGCCTTCCAGCGCGACGGCAAGCTGTCGGGCATCGCGACGGGGCTGCGCGACCTCGACACCCGCATGGGCGGCCTGCAGCACTCCGACTTGATCGTGCTCGCCGGACGTCCCGGCATGGGCAAGACCGCGCTCGCCACCAACATCGCCTACAACGTCGCCAAGGCCTATCGCGGCGAGATCCAGCCGGACGGCAGCAATAAGACGATCAATGGTGGCATCGTCGGCTTCTTCTCGTGCGAAATGAGCGCCGAGCAGCTCGCCACCCGTATTCTCGCCGAGCAGACCGAGATCGCCTCGAGCAAGATCCGCCGCGGCGGCATCAGCGAGGCCGATTTCGACAAGATCCGCGACTACTCGATCGAGTTGCAGACGCTGCCGCTGTTCGTCGACGAAACCGGCGGCCTCTCGATCGCCCAGCTCACCGCGCGCGCGCGGCGGTTGAAGCGTCAGAAGGGTCTCGACCTGATCGTGGTCGACTACATTCAGCTGCTGCAGGGCTCCAGCAAGCGCGGCGACAACCGCGTGCAGGAAATCACCGAGATCACCACCAGCCTCAAGGCGCTCGCGAAAGAGTTGAACGTTCCGATCATCGCACTGTCGCAGTTGTCGCGTCAGGTCGAATCCCGCGACGACAAGCGGCCGCAACTGTCCGACCTTCGTGAATCCGGCTCGATCGAGCAGGACGCCGACGTCGTGATGTTCGTGTATCGCGAAGAATACTATCTGCAGAACAAGGAGCCGCGGCCCGGCACGCCCGAACACGAAAAGTGGGCGACCGAGATGGACCTCGTCCACGGCAAGGCCGAAGTCATCATCGCCAAGCAGCGCCACGGCCCCACCGGCACCGTCGACGTGCAGTTCGAAGGCCAGTTCACCCGCTTCAGCGATCTGGCGGACGACAGCCACCTGCCCGACCGCGTCTGACGCAACTCCGTTCGGCGGAATTCAGGCAGAGACGCGACCTGCCGTTCTGCTAGAACGAACGCGAAGAGCCGGAGTCGTCTCGACGCGTTTTCGCCACGCGTATGGGATTGTCTTCGCTCGAAAGCGCCAGAGTGTGAGACATGACCATCCTTCCCGATCCGAATGCGACCGTCGCCAGCCTGTTGACGCCGGACGCCGCAAAGGCGGCGTCACTCGCGGCATCGACGGCAAACGCGCCCGGCATTCTCACGATCGACCTCGACGCGATTGTCAGCAACTGGCGCAAGCTCGAGAAGACAGCAGTCCCGGCCGAAGCCGCCGCCGTGGTCAAGGGCGACGCGTATGGTTGCGGTATCGGCCCGGTCACGCGCGCGCTGGCCGGCGCCGGGTGCAAGACCTTCTTCGTCGCGACGCTCGGCGAAGCCGCAGCGGTCCGCGCGGTTGCGCCGGACGTGGCGCTCTACGTGCTCGACGGCTTCTTTCAGGGCACCGGCGACGAATTCGCCCGGCTGAACTGCCGCCCGGTGATCGGCGATCTCTACGAACTCGCCGAATGGGACGTGTATTGCCGCCGCACCGGCTGGAGCGGCGGCGCCGCGATCCATATCGACACCGGCATGAACCGGCTCGGCCTCACCACTGCCGAGGCGCTGAGCATTGTGCCGCGGATCTCAGTCGGCGACCACGGCGTCACGCTGGTGATCAGCCATCTGGTCGCGGCCGAGTCGCCCAACCATCCGATCAACGCCAAGCAGGTCGCGGCCTTCCGCGAGATCGCCAGCCAGTTCGCCGGCGTCCCCGCTTCGCTGTCGGCGTCGTCCGGCATCTTTCTGGGATCGCAATTCCAGTTCGATCTGGTGCGTCCCGGCGCGGCGCTGTACGGCGTCAACCCGACGCCGGACTCCGACAATCCGATGCAGCCGGTGGTCGATCTCAAGGCGCGGATCGTGCAGGTCCGCAACGTCGAGCGCGGCGACACCGTCGGCTACGGCGCGACCTGGAGCGCACGGCGGCCGACCAAAATCGCCGTGCTGTCGGCCGGCTACGCGGACGGTTACTTCCGCGCCGCCGGCTCCAACGACGGCACGCGCGGCGCCGACGTGATCATCGCCGGCCAGCGCTGCCCGATCGCGGGACGAATTTCCATGGACCTGCTCGCGGTCGACGTCACCGAGCTGCCCGCGAATGCCGCGCGCCGCGGCCAGATGGCGACGCTGATCGGCGACGGCATCACCGTCGACGAACTCGGCCATCACTTCGGCACGATCGGCTATGAAGTGCTGACCAGCCTCGGCCCGCGCTACGCGCGGATCTACACCGGCGGCGACGCGAAGCCGGCGGCGACGCCGCCCACGATCGCGCCCGCCGCCCCGGTGTCGCCGGCGAGCTGAGGCCGCACTTCAAGTACAAACTCTCCCCGTCATTGCGAGCAGCGAAGCGACGAAGCAACCCAGCGCAGTGCACTGCGCTCTGGATTGCTTCGCTTCGCTCGCAATGACGGATGGGCCTCGCTTCGCTTTTCAATCCTCATGGACCAGAAACAAGAATCCAGTAATCGCCGCGCAGAACGCGAACGAGCCGGCGATGCCGACGATCAGCACCGCTCTCACCAACACCGGCGCCTCGCTGCTGTCGATCACCGTCGCCAGGCCGAAGTAATTGCCGAGCAGCAGAACCACCGCAAAGCCGGCGCCGAACACGGCTCCCATGACGAAGTGTCCGGCGATCTGCCGCCACTTCCGCCGCTCATAGTCCCTGCGCTCGTCGTCCCGCATCGTCGCCTCACATCAGGCCGATGCAGACCATCGCAACTCCGGGACGCGGCTGTCCATGCTCATGCGAAGCGCAACCAGAAACAGCGGTAAAATGAACAGGGGTCCGAGCGCCAGCCCGGTCGGATGCGCCAGTGCGCTGGCGGCGAGCGGCAGGACAAGCAGGAGGCTGGAGCAAATGAGAAGCGTTTTCGCCGAGACGTCGCTGCCACAGGTTTGCCACAGCCACGCGATCACCAATGCGCCGAACACCAAGTCGTAATCCTGCAGGTAGGGCGTCGCCAAACACGTGCCCAGCACCAGCACGGCATTCTTCACCCCCGCAGGCGCCCGCCCCCGCCAAACCCACGCCACCGCGGCGCACGCCAGCACGCCACTAACAATCTGAATCAGATAGGCAATTTCGACCGGCGCGCCGAGCCTTCGGGCGGCGACGAACACCGAGACGAAGCGGTGCCACACGCCCGTCCCGTCTTCCAGAATGGCCTGCCGCAGCAAGCCGAGATTGCGCAGATAGTCGGCCCAGATATCCAAACCGTAGCACAGGCCGCTCAACGCCAGCAGCCCCCCAGCCACCACACCCGCCGCCACGAGCGTCCGCCATTGCCGTCCGGCCAGCAATGCGATCGGGATCAGTAGTCCAAGTTGCGGCTTGTAGATCAGCAGTCCCAACAAACTACCCGCGAGCAGCGGCCGCCGCTCGATCAATCCAAGTCCGCCGCCAAGCAGCGCCGCCGTCCACGCACCATTCTGCCCGCCCAAGGCGTTGATGAGCACGGCGGGACTGGCCAGCGCAAACAGCAATGCGCCGCCTTCCGGCATCGCCAGCCGCAGGGCGCGATAGAATGCGTACCAGCTGGCCCCGAGCCAAGCAAACAGCGCGGGCACGTATGGCAGCATCGCCAACGGCGCGGTGAGTAGCAGAAGCACCGGCGGATAGCTGTAATGATAGCCCTGGATCGGCGCGCCGATCACCGACTGTTCGAAAACATGGAAGGCCTGGAAGTCGTAGATCTCGTTCACCCGCCCGTGCCAGGCGAGGTAAGCGCCCGACCAGTAATTGATGAAGTCATCGCCGAACGGACGCTCGGCCCCGTTGGACAAATGATCCCGCGTTTGCGCCAGAAGGTCCGCCAAATACGCGATGATCGCCACCACAGCGAAGCTGCGCGCGATGGCAGGTGTCAACCTTGGAAGCTGTGGCGCTCGCATGGCCGCAGTGACGCACGCGACCGGTTATGTTCCGATTAATCCGACCGACGGAAACCCGCCGTTCCGAGGCTTCAAGGCTCTCCATGCGTTGCTATCGCGGCCAAGTATTACTGATATTCGTGCTGGAGAACTCATCGCCCCTATCACGCAGCCGATCACCGCTATGTCGCAACGCGATCGTCAGTGTCGACGGGACTTGACCACAAGAACAAAATATGAACAAAACTGATGCAGCGTTGTCCCATCGCTTCAGCCCCTGCATCACCGCCCCATGGCCAAAGCCTCCTCGTCCTTCGTCTGCCAGAATTGCGGCGCCGCGTTCAATCGCTGGCAGGGCAAGTGCGAGTCCTGCGGCGAGTGGAACACGCTGGTCGAGGAAGCCGGCGACAACGCGGTGCCGGTCAGCATCCGGGCCAAGCGGCGCGGCAGAACGTTCAAGCTGGAGTCGCTGGCCGGCAAGAGCAACGACGCCCCTCGCCTGCCCTCCGGCATGGCCGAACTCGACCGCGTCACCGGCGGCGGCTTCGTGCGCGGCTCGGTGCTGCTGGTCGGCGGCGATCCGGGTATCGGCAAGTCGACATTGCTGACTCAGGCCACCAGCCTGATGGCCAAAGCCGGTCATCGCACCGTGTATATTTCCGGCGAAGAAGCCATCGCGCAGGTTCGGCTCCGCGCGGAACGGCTTGGCCTTGCCGCCGCACCGGTCGAACTCGCGGCCGAGACCTCGGTCGAAGACATCATCGCGACGCTGTCCGAAGGCGCGACGCCGCGATTGATCGTCATTGATTCAATTCAGACGATGTGGACCGACACCGTCGAGTCCGCGCCCGGCACCGTGACGCAGGTCCGCGCCTCGGCTCAGGCGCTGATCCGCTTCGCCAAGAAGACCGGCGCGGCCATCATTCTGGTCGGCCACGTCACCAAGGACGGCCAGATCGCCGGTCCGCGCGTGGTCGAGCACATGGTCGACGCGGTGCTGTCGTTCGAGGGCGAAGGCTCGCAGCAGTTCCGCATCCTGCGCTCGGTCAAGAATCGCTTCGGCCCGACCGACGAGATCGGCGTGTTCGAAATGACCGGGCTCGGCCTGCGCGAAGTCAGCAACCCGTCGGAGCTGTTCCTGTCCGAACGCGATCTCGGCTCACCCGGAACCGCGGTGTTCGCCGGCATCGAAGGCACGAGGCCGGTGCTGGTCGAATTGCAGGCCCTGGTCGCGCCGTCGACGCTGGGCACGCCGCGGCGTGCGGTGGTCGGCTGGGATTCAGCCAGGCTGTCGATGGTGCTGGCGGTGCTCGAGGCGCATTGCGGCGTCAAGCTGTCCGGCTACGACGTCTATTTCAACGTTGCCGGCGGGCTGCGCATCAACGAGCCGGCGGCCGATCTCGCCGCCGCAGCCGCACTGGTGTCGTCGCTGGCGAACTCGCCACTGCCGACCGATGCGGTGTATTTCGGCGAAATCTCGCTGTCCGGCGCGGTTCGGCCGGTGGCGCAGACCCCGGCGCGGCTCAAGGAAGCCGCCAAGCTCGGCTTTGGCCGCGCGGTCCTGCCGGAACAGACGCGTGGCGACGCCCCCTCCGACGCCGGTCTGGCGCTGCAAAGCGTCGGCGGCCTCACTAGCCTTGTTGCCGACATTGCGGCTCGTGGAACCCCACGTGCCGCCGCTCGCGAGCGGGAGCCCGCAGAGAAAAATGCCACACCGGCGCGATTCCGGCAGCGCGAGGGTTGAACCGGGGTGACCTTTCCGGAACGCGCCGCTATACAACGCGCGCGCATGGCGGGCGGAGGCCGACCGTCGACCGGCCCGGCTGATCTATGCTGTGTCGAGAGCTCCGTTGAGCGTTTTCTCGCCTTGCGCGGCGTGCCATATCACCGTCACGTGCCCTGACGGCGCGTGCACGATTCGCCGTTATTTACACACCGAGCGGACCCGACTGGCCGATGCCGATCACGATTCTCGACTTCGTTGTCCTCGCGGTGATGTTGGTGTCCGGCCTGCTGGCTATGGTCCGCGGCTTCATGCGCGAGGTGCTGTCGATCGCGGCCTGGGGCGCCGCGGCGCTGGTCACGCTCTACGCCTTTCAGAAGCTGCTGCCGACCGCCAAGACCTATTTCTCGAACGACACCGTCGCCGCCGTGGTGGTGGTTGCGGGCGTATTCCTCGGCACGCTGATCATCGTGTCGATCATCACGGTCCGGATCTCCGACATGATCCTGGATTCCCGGATCGGCGCGCTCGATCGCACGCTCGGGTTCCTGTTCGGCCTCGCCCGCGGACTGCTGATCGTGGTGGTGGCCTATCTGTTCTTCAACTGGCTAGTGCCCGAGAAGCAGCGGCCTGACTGGGTGGTCAACGCGAAGTCGCGCACGGTCCTGCAAGGAACTGGTGACTGGTTGATGACACTCTTGCCGAATGACCCTGAAAACACCATCTTGAAGAGGTTCAAGAAAAACAAGCCGGAGGAAGAGCAAACCGACGATTCGGCTGCTCCCGGCAATGGTGACGGCTACAGCAAACCCGCCCGCGACAGTTTGAAAAAGCTGATAGAGGGCAAACCGGCCGCGCGCTGAGCGTGGCCCAACTGAGAGGCGCGATGGACGCGATGCAGAGCCCTTCCGACGACGCCGCAACGCCCGCATCGGACGCTCGCGACCCGCAAACTCCCGACCACCACGTCCCTGACGACGTGTTCGACACTGACGGCGACACGCTGCGCGAAGAGTGCGGCGTGTTCGGCATTTTCGGCCACCCTGACGCGGCGGCGATCACGGCGCTGGGGCTGCACGCGCTGCAGCATCGCGGACAGGAAGCGGCCGGAATCGTCTCCTACGATCATGGCCGGTTTCATTCCGAACGTCGGCTCGGTCTGGTCGGCGATACCTTCTCTCGCGCGGATGTGATCGCGCGGCTGCCGGGCAATCTGGCGGTCGGTCACGTCCGCTACTCGACCACGGGTGAGACCATACTGCGCAACGTGCAGCCGCTGTTCGCCGAGCTGAACGCCGGAGGTTTCGCGGTCGGTCATAACGGCAACCTCACCAACGGGCTGACGCTGCGCCGCGAACTGGTGCAGAGCGGCGCGATCATGCAGTCGACCACCGACACCGAGGTGATCCTGCATCTGGTGGCGCAGTCCAAGCGCAACCGCTTCATCGACCGCTTCATCGAAGCGCTGCGCGCGATTGAAGGCGCCTATTCGCTGGTGGCCCTGACCAACAAGAAGTTGATCGGCGCCCGCGATCCGCTCGGCATCCGCCCGCTGGTGCTGGGTGAGCTCGACGGCAGCCCGATTCTGGCGTCGGAGACCTGCGCGCTCGACATCATCGGCGCGAAGTACGTCCGTGACGTCGAACCCGGCGAAATCATCGTGTTCGACGAGAAGGGCGTGCAGAGCCACAAGCCGTTCCCGCCGCAGCCGCCTCGTCCGTGCATCTTCGAGTACATCTACTTCGCACGGCCGGATTCGATCGTGGGCGGACGTTCGGTTTACGACGTCCGCAAGAGCTTCGGCGCCGAGCTGGCGCGGGAGAGCCATCTCGAGGCCGACGTCGTGGTGCCGGTGCCGGACTCCGGCGTTCCCGCGGCGATCGGTTACAGCCGCGAAAGCGGCGTGCCGTTCGAACTCGGCATCATCCGCAATCACTACGTTGGCCGCACCTTCATTCAGCCGACCCAGAGCGTTCGCGAACTCGGCGTGCGGATGAAGCACTCCGCCAATCGCGCGGCGATCCAGGGCAAGCGCATCGTGCTGATCGACGACAGCCTGGTGCGCGGCACCACGTCGAAGAAGATCGTCAAGATGATGCGCGACGCCGGCGCCCGCGAGGTGCATTTCCGCATCGCCTCGCCGCCGATCACCCATCCGGACTACTACGGCATCGATACGCCGGACCGCGCCGGCCTGCTGGCGGCGACGCATTCGCTCGAGCAGATGCGCGAGCTGATCGGCGCCGACTCGCTGGCCTTCCTGTCGGTCGACGGCATCTATCGGGCGATGGGTGAACGCGGCCGCGATCCGGCGCAGCCGAAGTTCACGGACCATTGCTTCACCGGCGAATATCCGACGCCGCTGACCGACATGAACCAGACCGAGACGTCGCCGCGGCAATTGTCGCTGTTGGCTGAGGCGAGCTGACGCATTCGCGTTTCGCCTGACTAAAGTTCGTGATGCCCGGCCTTGTGCCGGGCATCAACGTCTTTAGAACAACGGTATCGTTCAAGGCGCTCCTGCGTCTGACATCACCATTCAAGTGTCGGCCATGAATCAACCCCTCGCCTCCCGCATCGCTCTCGTCACCGGCGCATCGCGCGGCATCGGCTATGCGACGGCCCGTGCTCTCGCCAAGGCCGGCGCCCATGTCATCGCGGTCGCCAAGACGCAGGGCGGCCTTGAAGAGCTCGACGATGCGATCCGCGCCGATGACGGCCACGCCGCCACGCTGGTGCCGCTCGACCTCAAGGATCTCGAGGCGATCGCCCGGCTCGGCGCTTCGATCTACGAACGCCATGGCAAGCTCGACGTGCTGGTCGGCAACGCCGGCGTCGCCGGTCCGTCGTCGCCGCTCGGCCATATCGAGGTGAAGGCGTGGACCGACGTGATCAGCCTCAACCTCACGGTCAACTTCCAGCTGATCCGCTGCATGGAGCCGCTCCTGCGCGCATCCGACGCCGGTCGCGCGGTTTTCCTGACTTCGCGCGGTGGTGGCCGGGCGCCGGCCTATCGCGGGCCCTACGCAGCCTCGAAGGCGGCGCTTGAGACTTTAGTCGAAGTCTGGGCCAAGGAAGTGGCGAATACGACACCCATCCGGGTCAACCTGTTCGACCCCGGCCCGACGCGGACCAAACTACGCGGGACGATCATGCCCGGCGAAGACCCGGAAACGCTGCCGACCGCCGATGAAGCGGCCGAGCAGTTACTCCCGCTCTGCCTGCCGAGTTGGACAGAAACCGGCAAGCTCTACGACCGCCTGACCAGCACACTGAAAGGCCCCGCCGCGGATTGACTTCCGCAGGACGGCAAGATTGACTGACCACAAGCGGGGACCACACCCGCTCGCAATCTGCCATCTTTAAAGGGGGAAATGATGAGAGTCGCATTCTCGCGTCGTCATGCCATCGCGCTTGCGCTGGCGGGCGCCGCGTTCGTCTCGCCTGCGCTCGCCCAGGACAAGACCGCCAAGATCGGCGTGCTCAACGACATGTCGAGCCTCTACGCCGATATCGGCGGGCCGAACTCGGTCGTCGCCGCCAAGCTCGCGATCGCGGATTCCGGCCTGGAAGCCAAAGGCTGGAAGATCGACCTGGTGGCCGGTGATCACCAGAACAAGCCGGACATCGGCGTCAACCTCGCGCGGCAATGGATCGATGTCGACAAGGTCGACATGATCACCGACACCCCCAATTCAGGCGTCGCGCTCGCGGTCAGCAATCTCGTCAAGGAAAAGAACATCATCCTGATGAATTCGGGCGGCGGCAGCGTCGATCTGACGGGCAAGGCGTGTACTCCGAATACCATCTCGATCGCCTACGACACCTACATGCTGGCGCACGGCACCGGTCAGGCGCTGACCAAGGCCGGCGGCAACACCTGGTTCTTCCTCACCGCCGACTACGCGTTCGGCGCGGCGCTGGAGCGCGACACCAGCGCCGTCGTGAAGGCCAATGGCGGTCAGGTGCTCGGCGGCGTCAAGCACCCGATCAACAATGCCGACTTCTCGTCCTTCCTGCTGCAGGCGCAAGCCTCGAAAGCCAAGGTCATCGGCCTCGCCAATGCGGGCGGCGACACGACCAATGCGATCAAACAGGCCGCTGAATTCGGCATCACCTCGGGCGGGCAGAAACTCGCCGCGCTGCTGCTGTTTATCAACGACGTGCACGCCCTCGGCCTCAAGGTCGCGCAGGGACTGACCTTCACCGAGTCCTATTATTGGGACCTCAACGACAACACCCGCGCGTTCGCCAAGCGGTTCTCGGAGCAGGCCAAGAACAATGCAAAGCCCTCGATGACGCAGGCCGGCGTCTATGCGGCGGTGCTGCATTATCTCAAGACGCTCGAGGCGATGGGCGGCAACCCGCACGACGGCGCCAAGGTCGTCGCCAAGATGAAGGAGATCCCGGTGGAGGATCAGCCGTTCGGCAAGTCGATGATCCGCGCCGACGGCCGCCGCATGGTCCCGGCCTATCTGTTCGAGGTGAAGACTCCAGCGGAATCGAAGGGCCCGTGGGACTATTACAAGAAGATCGCCGACATCTCGGCCGAAGATGCGGCTCGCCCGTTGTCTGAAAGCGAGTGCCCGTTGGTGAAGAAGTAACGTCCCTCTGCCCCCTTTGCGAGATTGATCATGGCCGGGGTCCACCCCGGCCATGATCATTCTGGCCGGGACGCCGGTCAGTTCAGTTGCATCGTCATCTGCCGAAACGACTCGCAATCCGTCTCGACGAAGCCCAGCCGAAGATACAGGCTGCGCGCGCGATCATTGGATGGCTGCACGGACAATGTCAGGCGCTCGGCCCCGATCGCCCGCGCTGCGCGGGCGAGGCTCGCGATCACCTCGCGCCCGAGGCCGTGCCCCTGTGCAGCCGGCTGCAACGCGATATCGACAAGACGTAGCGCCAGCCCCGCCGACCTGTCTGCGGCGCTCGCATCCGGCTCGCTCTGATCGTGCAGCCCGGTTCCGCTCATCTCCACCGCGACCACTAGTCGACCGACGGCGATCTCCCGCTCCGCAATGATGAAATACTCAGCCTCCGGAAAGCTCTGTCGGTAGCCGATCCGCTGCGCTTCGAATTGCTGCACGAGTAGCGCGCTCTTCAGTTCATCCGGCATGTCGATGCCAACCCATGCGGCGCGCCACGTCGCATCCGAGAGACTGCGGCAGAAGGCGTCATCCTCGGGCCGCGCTGGCCGGATCGTTAGTCCGGCCACCGACAGCGCCAAATGTTCGCGAATTCTGCTCATCCCGCCTCCCCGATGATCCGCCCCGATCGGCTCTTTGCGGCGCCTCATTGACGACGGACGCGGACCGTCGCATCGATGATGCTACTTATCCGTTGTTTGGATCAACTCCGAACGCTGCATTTCAGAATGATGATTGCACCTGATCGAGGTCCCCAATGTATCTGATGAAGCCTGAAGATTTCGAACCCTGGATCGGGCGTGCCGTCCGCGTGTCCACCGTTCCTGAGCCGGTTGAACTCACTCTTGTCAGGCTGCACCGCAGGCCGCTATTCGTCGGTGCGGAGCGTGAGCCGTTCAGCCTGTTCTTTGAATCGGCCGAAGACGTATACCTGCTCGATGCCGCCTATGAATTCGATTGCGGCCGTGGCGGCCCTTACACCATTCTGATTTCGCAGCTACAGCCCAAGAACGGTCGCAGGCGATATCAAGCCGTCTTCAATTGACAGGATCACGGCCGCACTCGGCAAGCCGTCACGGGCTCGCGATGCTTCCATTGCGAGCCCGCCAGGCGGCCACTAACTCAGTCGTGAACCGGATACAGGCCCGACAGACAGATATTGGTCTTGAGCGCCAGGTAAGGCGGCAAGGTCTCGACCGGAACGTTACTTCCGGTGTTACCGATCTGAACCACCCCGCCGGTAATCCCGCCGCCACCGCCACTCACGCCGCCCAAATTGACGGGCGTGCCTGCCGTCCCGGCGGGTGCGTAGATCTTGGGCTGGCCTCCTCCGGTCGGGCCGGTATTGGCCAGTAGCGATCCGGCGGCCGGGGAGCCCGACAGCGAACCAACAGTGACACCCGTCAGCGCCTGGACCGCCGCCGGACCACCGCCGCCGCCGCCCGTCGGCGTGAACGTCGCCACATGTGAATGCGCAGGCAGGTTCGCCTGGGTCAGCGTAACGCGCTCGACGCCGGCATGCGCGCCCCAGGCATAGTTACTGAGACCTGGCCCCTGCCCGGCGCCGATGATCACCCGCGACTGAAGATTGGGAAGCTGAAACGTGGTCCGTCCGTCACCACCGAAGGTCCCGCCGATCAACGAGAACAGGGCCTGGTTCTGAGTGACGCTGAACGTCTGCCCGGCTGCGACTGCCCAATCCACCGGTGCATAGTTGAAACTGACCTGCATGATCTGACCAATAAAAGAGTCTGCCATCTGACCAATTCCTTTCGTGGAGAACGATGGGGCGTGAGGCCAGCGGCGTCGTGCCCCTCCAATGTCAAATCCGGTCCGAATGAATCCGGACCGCGCTCATTCTCAGCATCTCTCCTCTTCTTGTTGAAGCGATGAATGCGAACCGCCGCGTCGAAGCAATCAGCATGCCGACAACCATAAATTCGACCGCTCGATAAAATCAGATCGACGACGTCGTTTCACCAACGCACAACAGACAAGCTACATTCACTTTGCGCGATATTCATCATCACTTCGGCAGCAATCCACCGACAATGAATAGCTCCCGCGCGCCACCCACGACTGATCAATTTTCTACACCGGCCACCGAACCACCAAAATGTTCACTCAACGCAGACTCATGAAATAGTGTTTTTTAAAGCCGCCAGTAAGCAGGACCACTCAGCAACAATTCAATAGATCGCACACAAACTCTACATAGTTACCGTACAGCAATTCGGACTTGTGACTTATCTACAACGAGAAGCCGAATTCGCGCCATTACATCGCGAGATGCTTGATACCACAACTCGACAGATGCAACGCTCAACCGTTCGCTTCTCGCATACTTCCTACAAAGCCGCGTGAACTATCAGTTATTTTGCTCCTCTCCCTGATTTCGACGAGAGTCATGCGCCTGAATGATTCTGCCGGATCCTCGCCGAAATCCCGCGTCGTGCCGTATGGCGCCGCGGCGGAACGGCTATCGGCAAATTCTCGCACGCCAAAGCCGCCCTCAGCGGAGAGCCGAGCGGGATTGATGCGAATTGCTGGCAGCACCTGTGCGCGACCGGCCCGAAGCAAGAACAAGATTCGAATCCTCGCGTCCGCGGCACTAGCGGCCGCAGCGATCGCGCTGACTTCGACCGCAAGCTGGGCATCGGCAAGTTGTACGGCCGTGAACGGCGGCGCCTTGAACTACAACGTGACGTTCACGTCGCCAGGCGCTCCCGACGACGGCAAAGGCTTCAACGAGGCTTATTTGACGGCATTCGCTGCCGGCGACACGCTCCATTATTCGGTGACCATCTCGACGACGGCGGGAACCATTGATGCCGGATTTACCGCGGACTATTCGTTCGGTATTCCTGCAACCTTCAATAACAACAGTGGCGCTGGCTTCCATGTCAGCACGTCCGGCAGCTACACACTGTCGGCCGGCGATATAGTGAAGATCAACAACAATCCAGATGGAGCCTCGACGCCGGGCCTATCTTCGGAAGCGATCGACCAGACCGGCAGCGGGTTCCGCGGCAGCGTGGCGTTCTCAGCCACCTGCACCGCGGCCGGCAGCCCGACGGTCACGTCGGTATCGCCGACGTCCGGTCCGACCGCCGGCGGCACCTCGGTGACGATCAACGGCACGAACTTCACCGGGGCGACGTCAGTGAGTTTCGGCTCGAACTCGGTACCGAGCAGCAGCTTCACCGGCAGTTCGTCGACCCAGATCGTCGTGCCGTCGCCGAGCGGCAGCGCCGGCACCGTGCATATCACGGTAACAAACGGGGTCGGCACCTCGGCGACGAGTTCGAGCGACCAATATACCTATGTGGCGCCTCCGACGATCAGCTCGATCTCGCCGAGTTCAGGCTCGACCGCGGGCGGCACCGCGGTGACGATCGGCGGGACGAATTTGTCCGGCGTCACCTCGGTGACCGTCGGCGGCGCCTCGGCGACGCTCGGCACCAATACGTCGACCTCGATCAGTGTCACCACCCCGGCCGGCACCGCAGGCGCACGCGACGTCGTCGTGACGACCGCGGGTGGCTCCGCCACGTCAACCGGCGGTTTCACCTATGTGTCCCCCCCTGCCGTTACCGGTGTGTCGCCGACGTCCGGTCCAGCCACAGGCGGCACCTCGGTTACCATCACAGGCACGAACTTCAGCGGCGCAACTTCGGTCAGCTTCGGCTCGAACTCGGTGGCGAGCGGCGGCTTCACCAGCAGTTCGTCGACCCAGATCGTCGTGCCCTCGCCAAGCGGCAGCGCCGGCACCGTGCACGTCACCGTGACCACGCCGATCGGGACATCGGCGACCGGCTCGAGCGACCAGTTCACCTACATCGCCGCCCCGACCATCACAGGCATTTCGCCGAGTTCCGGTCCAACCAGTGGCGCCACGTCGGTGACGATCAGCGGTACTAATCTGTCAGGCGTCACCGGTGTCACGGTCGGCGGTGCATCAGCAACGCTCGGTACCAACACGTCGACATCGATCGTCATCACGACGCCATCCGGGACGGCGGGCGCACGCGACGTCGTTGTCACCACCGCAGGCGGATCGGCCACCGCGACCGGCGGCTTCACCTATGTGGCGCCACCGAGCATCGGTTCGATTTCGCCCGGTTCGGGTCCGGCCACCGGCGGCACGTCGGTAACCATCAGCGGCACCAACCTGTCCGGCGTCACCAGCGTAACGGTAGGCGGGGCATCGGCGACGCTCGGCACCAACACATCGACCTCGATCATCATCACGACGCCGTCCGGGACGGCTGGTGCGCGCGACGTGGTGGTGACCACGGCCGGTGGCTCGACCACCTCAGCCGGCGGCTTCACCTATATCGCCGGCCCGTCCATCGGTTCAATTTCACCCAGTGCCGGCCCAACTACGGGCGGCACCAGCGTCACCATCTCGGGCAGCAATCTGTCCGGTGTCACGAGCGTGACTGTCGGCGGCGCTGCGGCAACTCTGGGCGCCAACACGGCGACGTCGATCGTCATCACCACCCCGTCCGGAACGGCCGGGGCACGAGACGTCGTCGTCACCACGCCCGGTGGTGCGGCAACATCGACCGGCGGCTTCACCTACGCGGCGGCACCGACGATCAGCACGATCTCCCCGAACTCAGGTTCGACCGGAGGCGGCACCTCGGTGACGATCAGCGGCACGAATCTGTCCGGAGTGACCGCGGTTACCATCGGCGGCGCATCCGCGACCCTCGGCACCAATACTTCGACGTCGATCGTGGTGACGACACCGTCCGGCACGGCCGGAGCACGCGACGTTGTCCTGACCACCCCGGGCGGTTCGGTCACAGCAACCGGCGGGTTCACCTACATCCTGTCGCCGTCGATCAGCTCGATCTCGCCGAACGCCGGCCCGACGGCGGGCGGCACGTCGGTGACGATCACCGGCACCAATCTGGCCGGGGTCACCGGCGTGACGATCGGCGGCTCACCCGCGACGGTCGGCACCAATACGTCCACCTCGGTCGTGGTGACCACGCCCGCCGGCACAGCAGGGGCGCGCGACGTCGTCGTGACGACCGGTGGAGGCTCGGCCACGGCCACCGGCGGTTTCACCTACGCGGGGCCGCCAACGATCGGCACGATCTCCCCCAACTCCGGCTCGACCAGCGGCGGCACCACCATCACCATCTCCGGCAGCAATCTCGCCAACGTCATTTCGGTCAGCATCGGCGGCGCCGCGGCCTCGCTCGGTACCAACACATCCACGTCAATCGTGGTGACGACGCCGAGCGGCACGGCCGGCGCACGCGACGTCGTCGTGACGACCGCCGGCGGCTCGGTGACATCCACCGGCGGCTTCACCTATGTGGCGCCCCCGACCATCAGCTCGATTTCACCGAACTCAGGACCGGCCGCCGGCGGCACGTCGGTGACCATCACCGGCACCAACCTGTCCGGCGTCACCTCGGTGACGGTCGGCGGAGCGGCCGCGCCCCTTGGAACGAACACCGCGACCTCGATCGCGATCACGACACCCGCCGGCACCTCGGGCGCTCGGGATGTCGTCGTCACCACCGCTGGCGGCCCGGTCACGTCGACTGGCGGTTTCACCTATATCGCGGCCGCGACGGTGACGGCGATCGCTCCCGCCGCGGGCCCGATCGGCGGCGGCACGTCGGTCACCATCACAGGAACGAACCTCGCCGGGGCGACGGCCTTGACGATCGGCGGGGTTGCGGCCACGAGCGTCACCATCGTGAATGCCACCACGATCACGGCGACCACGCCAGCTCACGCTGCGGGCAGCGTCGACATCGTAGTGACGACGCCCGGCGGCACCGCGACGGGGACCGGGCTCTACAGCTACGTCGCCGGTCCCAGCGTCACGTCGATCAGTCCCGCGAGCGGCCCGGGCGCGGGCGGCACCTCGGTGACAATCACCGGCAGTAATCTCGCCGGCGCAACCGCCGTCAGCTTCGGCGGCACAGCGGCCACGGCCGTCAGCGTGACCAGCGCCACCACCATCACCGCAACGACGCCCGCTCATGCCGCAGGCGTGGTCGACGTCACCGTGACGACGCCTGGCGGCAGCAGCACCGGCGCCGGCCTATTCAGCTATATCGTCACCACGACAACCACCACCCTCACCTCGTCGCGCAATCCCAGCGAAGCGGGACAGCCGGTCAGCTTCACTGCGACGGTGGCGGCGAGTGGCTCCGTCCCGACCGGCACCGTGACCTTCACCGACGGCGGCGTCACGATCGGCTCGGTTGCCTTGTCCGGCGGCACCGCGACGCTCACCACCAGCAGCCTGACGGTCGGCTCACACACAATTCTGGCCGCGTTCATCGGCAACGCCAGCTACTCCGCCAGTAGCTCGTCGCCGCTGCTGCAAGCCGTCAACACCCCCCAGGACAGCCTCAAGCTGCGCGCCATGCAGATCATCGCGAGCAAGACGATCGCGCAGACCTCCGGCGCCGCCATCTCTGGGGCGATCGATTCTGCGATTTCCGAGGGGTTCAACGACGGCGGCGAGTTGGTCACACCATCCGGCACGGGCCTCCGCTTCAACTTCACCGACGATCCATCGCAGAGCCGAACCGGGTCGGCCGACGGCGCCGTCGAGAGCCGCTGGCCACGGCCATACGTCCGTGACAACGGACCCGGCCGTAGCATCGGATTCGGCATCGGCGATCCGACCGCGCCAGGGCGAGGCCGATCCCGCTTCGACGACACCTTCGCGGCGATCGATCGCAAGGCCGATATCACAAAGGCACCCGCGAAGGCGCCGGTCGAGCCGAAGGATTGGCTGATGTGGGCCGAGGTGAAAGGGGCCGGCATCGGGCAGTGGAACGCCAGCAGCACCAGCTCGGTGCTCAGCGGAAGTCAGGTCAACGCATTGATCGGACTGACCCGGAAACCGTCGCCGGACTTCCTGATCGGCGTCGTCGGTGGTTACGAGACCTTCGACTACAAGTCCGGTACGCTCAACGGCAGGCTCAAAGGCGATGGCTGGACGATCGGGTCCTACGCGGCGTGGCGATCCGCCGCCGGGCTGCGGTTCGACATCGCCGGCGCCTATTCGGGGATCGGTTACGACGGCTCGGCCGGCACTGCCTTCGGCAGCTTCGATGGCCAGCGGTGGCTGGTGTCTGGCGGCATCACCGGCACCACGGAGGCGTTCGGCTTCGCGATCGAGCCCTCGGCGAAGGTCTATGCGCTGTGGGAGCGCCAAAACGCCTACATCGATTCACTGGGCACTCCGCAGGCACAGCGCGAGTTCTTCACCGGGCGGGCATCGGCCGGCCTCAAGGTCAGTTATCCGTGGATCTACAGCGCGACGCTGACGCTCGCGCCCTACACCGGCGTATTTGCCGACTATTACTTCCTCGGCGACAACGCGGAGACGATCACGCTCGCGGGCGGAACGCCACTGGCTTCCGTACCGCTGATGGATGGCTGGTCGGCACGGCTGACCGGAGGCATCGCAGCGCGGTTCGGCAACGGCGCGGCGGTCGCGGTCGGTGGCGAACTCGGCGGCCTGGGCGGCACCGTTCAGATCTGGACGCTCCGCGGCCGAGCATCCGTGCCGTTCTGAGAGAGCCGGCCGCGCAGCGACAAGCCGCTGCAGCTCACTAACCGGTGAGAACTCGCTGCCGCGCATCACCGGCCGTGGCCGCGACCAACACCGAGACGACCAGCAGCGCGCCGGCGAGCAGGAACGGCGCGCCGGGCAAGGCGAACGGCGCGTTGCCGCCGATGAAATAGGCGAAGATCAGCGTGAACAGGAACGGCCCGATCAGTTCAGCGATGCTCTTGACGCTGGTCATCGCGCCCTGCAACTGCCCCTGCTGATCGGCCGAGACCAGCCGCGTCATCATCCCGGACGTGGCGGGCCCGGCGATGCCCCACAGCGTCATCACCGGAATGCCGATCCAGAACAGCGCGCCGGTCGGCGCCAGCGCGTAGATCAGAAAGCCGAGCGCGCCGCCGCCATAGCCAATGATCTGCGCGTTGCGCTCGCCGAGTCGCTTCACCGCCGGGCCGACCAGCCCGCCCTGCACGATCGCGGTGCAGACGCCAACGAACGCCAGCGCCAAGCCTATCTTCGTCTCGCTCCAGCCATAGCGATAGCTCGCATACAGCACGAAGATCGCCGGCAATGCGACATGCGCGACCTCGGCGCAGAACTCCACCACCGCCATCGCGGCGAGCCGGCTATTCGAGGCGAGCAGCCGCACCGCGCCGACCGGGTTGGCAGACTTCCAGCGGAACGGCGAGCGCCGCTCCGGCGGCAGCGACTCCGGCAACACCAACAGGCCGTACAACGCGTTGCAAAGGCTGAGCCCCGCCGCGATCCAAAACGGCAGCCGCGGATCGACACCGCCGAGCAGCCCGCCCATCGCCGGGCCGATGATGAAGCCGAGCCCGAAGGCCGCGCCGACCTTGCCGAACACCGCGGCGCGCTTCTCCGCCGGCGTCACGTCGGCGATGTAGGCGAACGCGGTCGAGATACTCGCCGCCGTGATGCCGGAAATCACCCGGCCGAGAAACAGCCAGCCCAGCGACGGCGCCAGCGCCATCAGGATGTAGTCGAGGCCGAGGCCGAGATTGGACAACAGGATCACCGGCCGCCGGCCGAAATGATCGGACAGCCCGCCGAGGATCGGCGACGCCACGAACTGCATCAGCGCCCAGGCGGTACCGAACAGGCCGTAAATCCGCGCCGCATCCGCGGTGTTGTTGTGGGCGAAACTCTCGATCAGCTTCGGCAGGATCGGCAGGATCATGCCGATGCTCAGCATGTCGAGCAGGATGGTGACGAAGATGAATCCCACCGCGGCGGGCCGCGCGCCTCCCGCCCCGATCGTCTCGGACGGTTGGTCGCCGTGGGTCATGACTTCCGCTTGCGTTTGTGGGCGAACGGATTCGCCTTCTCGCGCAGCGTGATCCGCACCGGCGTGCCGGGCAGCTTGAACACGCCGCGCATCGAATTGACCAGGTAGCGCAGATAGGATTCCGGCACCGCATCGGCGCGCGAGCAGAACACCACGAAACTTGGCGGCCGCGCCTTGGCCTGGGTGGCGTAGTTGAGCTTCAGCCGGCGGCCGGCCACCGCCGGCGGCGGGTTCTGCGCCACCGCCTGCTCGAACCAGCGGTTCAGCGCCGCTGTCGGCACGCGCGTATTCCACACCGCGTAAGCGTCCTGGATCGCCGTCATCAGCCGATCGACGCCCTCGCCCAGCATGCCGGAGGTCGCGACGATCGGCACGCCGCGGATCTGCGGCAGCCAATGATCGGCATCGGCGCGCAGCTGCGCAATCTGACCGCCCTGCTGCTCGACCAGATCCCATTTGTTGACCGCGATCACCAGCGCCCGACCCTCGCGCTCGATCAGATCGGCGATGCGCAGGTCCTGCTCCTCGAAGCGGTTCTGCGAATCCATCATCAGCACCACGACTTCGGCGAACCGCACCGCGCGCAGCGCGTCGGCCACCGACAGCTTCTCGAGCTTTTCCTCGATCCGCGAGCGACGTCGCAACCCGGCGGTGTCGAAAATCCGGAAGTCACGGCCCTTCCACTTCACCTCGACAGCGATGGAATCGCGCGTGGTGCCGGCCTCGGGGCTGGTCAGCAGCCGCTCTTCGCCGAGCAGCCGATTGATGAAGGTGGACTTGCCCGCGTTGGGGCGGCCGACGATCGCGACGCGGATCGGCCGCCGGGCGATTTCCTCGTCGGTCAGCTCGTTGAGGTTCTCGTCGTCGTCCTCATCCTCTTCCACCGGCTCGGGCATCAGCGCGCGCAGCGCGTCGTAGAGTTCGCTGAGGCCTTCGCCGTGCTCGGCCGAGATCTGCACCGGATCGCCGAGGCCGAGCGCGTAGGACTCCATCGCGCCGATCTCGCCGTGCTTGCCTTCGCTCTTGTTGGCGACCAGCACCACCGGCTTGTTGGCGCGGCGGGCAAAGTCCGCAAAGGCGCGGTCGTTCGGCGTCAGGCCCATGCGCGCGTCGAACACGAACATCAGCGCGTCGGCAAGTGCGATGGCGGTTTCGGTCTGCTGCTGCATCCGCGCCGTCAGCGAGCCTTTGGCGCCTTCATCGAGCCCGGCGGTGTCGATGATGGTGAATTCCAGATCGCCGAGGCGCCCCTCGCCTTCGCGGCGGTCCCGCGTGACGCCGGGGGTGTCGTCGACCAGCGCGAGCTTTTGCCCGACCAGACGATTGAACAGCGTCGATTTGCCGACATTGGGTCGGCCGATGATGGCGATGGTGAACGACATGGCTGATCCGTGCGCCGAGAAGCAGTGACCTGTCAATGTCGCGACGTGCCGGAGGCGCGCCGGAAATCAGGATCAGCGCTGGAAAGTGCCGCTCGGCAGCGGCGCCGGGAATGCCGAGGTGCCTTGCTGCTGTGCGGGGGCCGGGTCGGCGGCGGGCTGGTCGGCCGGCGGCGCCGTGGTGCGACGGCGCGCCTGCTTGGCAGGCTTCGGCGCCGGGGGCGCCGCGGCCGTGCTGCCGTCTTCTTCGGGCGCCGGCTCGGCGTCCGGGGCCGGTGCGGCAGGCCGCGAGGCCGCCGCGCTGTGGTGCGAGCGGGCGCGCTTCGGCTTAGCCTCCGGCGGAGGCGCGACCGGGGCGGCCTCGACCACCGCCTGATCCTGCTGCTGCGCGCCCTTATAGAGATTCTTCGGCACGCCCTGTTCGAGGCCGGGAACGCCTTCGGGGAACACCGGCTTGCGCTCGCCCGCAAGCTTCTTCTTGTTGTCGAGGAAGTCGAACATATCGGTCGGGTCCCAGCCGCCGAGGCTGCCACAGCCGGCCAGTCCGCTCGAGAGTGCGAGCAGGACGGCAAGGGAGATCAGGCGGTGCGAACGGCGCATGGACGGTGTCTCACGTGAACTCGAACGTTGGCGATGGTGCCGGTCGGTCTCAAACTAGCTCTTGGCAGCGGGCGGCAGCAGCGCCTGCAGGACTTCGGCGCGATTGCGCAGGCTCGCCGGCGTCTCGGGATCGAGATTGATCTGCTCGATCCACTGCCGCGTCGCCGCAACATTGTTGGCGCGCCAAGCAGATAGCGCCAGCAGCTCACGCGCGGTGTGACGATAGATGGCGCCCGGACCCGAGATCGGTTCGAGGCGCTGCACCATGTCGTTGTAGGCCGCGCTGTCGACCAGTAACTGACCGGCCTTCAGCGTGGCGAGATCGCGGTCCTGCGCCGGCACGGCGCGGTCGGCCGCGATCGCATCGTACAGCTTCACGCCCTTCTGCGGATCGACCGCGGCGGCTTCGGTGGCGGCGCGCAGCCGCGCCAGATTGCGATAACCGGCGGGCGCTGTTGCGGCGACCTTGTCGAAGGCCGCTTCGGCTTCGGCGTGCTTGTTCTGCTCGGCGAGTTCGACCGCGGCGGTGAAGGCGGCGCCGGCTTCGGCGGCCTTCTTGCCTTCGAAATATTGATAGGCGCGCCAGCCGCCGACGCCGGCGACGATCAGGACGGCGACAATGATGATCAGAAGCGAATACTTGTCCCACAGCTTCTTGAGCCGTTCGCGACGCACTTCCTCGTCGATTTCATTAAAAATCTCAGACACTTATGGATTCCTGTCGCGACCGGCGGCGCTTTCGCCCGAATGCGCCGCGCGCCCGTCCCCCAGACGCTGCGGCGGCGATACCCTAGCGTTATGGCGGTGGCAAGGCAAAGCCAGCCAAATCAAGGGGATGTCCCGAAACGATCAACCGACGCTTTGCGACCCGTTGGCGCCGGAAAGCATGCGGCAAACTTCAGGCAAACCCGGGGCAGCGATCCTGCGGATCGGCACCCCAGTTGCCAACGATTGTCAGCTCTTTTTCATCCCGTAGACGTGCTCCGGACCCGGGAATGCACGGGAGCGGACCTCCTCGGCGTAGCCCTTGATCGCCGCCTCGATGCCGGGACCGAGCTCGCCATAGCGCTTGACGAATTTCGGCGGCTTCGGCGACAGCCCGAGCATGTCTTCGAGCACCAGCACCTGACCATCGCAGGCGGCGCTGGCGCCGATGCCGATGGTCGGGATCGCGATCGACTCGGTGATCTTGCGGCCGAGCGGTTCGGCGACCGCCTCGACCACGACCGAGAAGGCGCCGGCATCGGCGACCGCCTTGGCGTCGGCCTCGATCGGCGCCCAGCTGCCCTCCTCGCGGCCTTGCGCGCGGAACGAGCCCAGCGTGTTGATCGACTGCGGCGTGAGACCAATGTGGCCCATCACCGGAATGCCGCGCTCGCTGAGGAACGCGATGGTCTCGGCCATGCGCACGCCGCCCTCGAGCTTCACGGCGCCGCAGTGAGTCTCTTTGAGGATGCGCACGGCGGAGTGGAAGGCCAGCTCCTTCGACGCTTCGTACGAGCCGAACGGCATGTCGACCACGACCAGCGCGTGCTGCGAGCCGCGCATCACCGCGTGGCCCTGCAGGATCATCATCTCGAGCGTCACCGGCACGGTGGTCTCGAAGCCGTGCATCACGTTGCCGAGCGAGTCGCCGACCAGGATGACGTCGCAATAGCGGTCGACCAGCGAGGCGGTGTGGGCGTGATACGAGGTCAGCATCACGATCGGATCGCCGCCCTTGCGCGCGCGGATATCAGGGGCGGTCTTGCGCCGGATGGTCGATTGAACAGACATGCTTAGGCTCCGAACACGGACACGCCGATGACGTAGGGATGGAACACGAAGGCGAGCGCCAGATACAGCACGACGCCGGCGACGATGGCGATGACGTCGTTCTTGGCGCCGCCGACCGGAATCGGCGGACCGCCCGCGTCGCTGCGGCGCTTCAGCGAGATGCGGTCGTACACCGCCCAGGCCAGCAGCGAGCCGAACAGGATGATCGAGCCGAGATCGCCGTTGGCGATCAGGTGCCCGACCGCCCACAGCTTCACCGCGGTGAGCATCGGATGCTTGACCGCCGCGTAAATCCGGCCGCGCGAATACGCAGCGGCGAGCAGGATCGCCATCGGCAGCATCAACAGCGCGGTGAGATGCTTGGTCCAGTGCGGCGGATACCAGACGTCGATCCAGCCGTGGGCGCGATAGGAGCCGAAGCCATAGGCGATCAGCACGATGCCGCCGATCGCCAGCACCGCATAGACGATCTTGTAGACCGCCTCGCCGCCGATCCCGATCAGCCGGCTGCGCAGATCGCGCCGCGTCGTCACGACGTGGATGCCGATGAACAGCACCAGGCCGAGGATCATCACCGCAAGTCCCATCGCGTCACTCCTGTCTCGGCCGGCGCATGCGGCGATTTGCGCACCGGCCAAATCCCCCTATGGTCCGCGCCGTCGCGCGGCCGGCCGCAGCACGGCGCCGCGCGGGCGAAATCCGGGTATCATTGTTTACGGGATCGATGCAAATGCTGGGACGCCTCCTCCGGACGTTGCCGCCGACGCTGGCGCTATTGGGCATCGCGGTTTGCACGATCAGCACCGGCGCTGCCGCAGCGCAGACCACCGCGTGGCCGCCGAAGCTGGTGCGGATCGTCGTGCCGTTCGGCCCCGGATCGACGCCCGACATTGTCGGCCGCGTGCTGGCCGACAGCCTGCAGGCGCGTCATCCCGGCACGAGCTTCGTGACCGAGAACAAGCCGGGCGCGGCCGGCAATCTCGGCACCGACGCGGTCGCCAAGGCGGCGCCGGACGGCGCGACGCTCGGCATCTCGATCCCCGGCCCGCTGGTGATCAACCAGTTGGTGTTCACCAGGCTGCCATATGATCCCGAACACGACATCACCCCGGTGACGATGCTGACGCGGCTGCCGAACGTGCTGGTGGTGCCGACCAGCCTCGGCGTCGGCGACGTTGCAGCGTTCGTCGCCAGGCTGAAGGCGCCGGGCAGCAGCCTCGCTTACGCGTCGATCGGCGCCGGCTCGCTGTCGCAGCTGTGCATGGAGGCGATCGCGCAGCAGGCCGGCGCCAAGCTGGTGCATATTCCGTATGCCGGGTCGCCCAACGCGGTGACGGCGCTGATCCGCGGCGACGTGCAGGCCGCATGCCTGCCGGCGATCTCGGTCGCGCCGCAGCTGGCATCCGGCACGATCAAGATCCTCGCGGTGTCGACGCCGGAACGCTCGCCGTTTTTGCCGGACGTGCCGACGCTGAAAGAGAGCGGCATCGACGTGCAGTCCGACGCCTGGAACGCCCTGATCGCTCCGCGCGCCACGCCGACCGCATTGGTCGATACGATCAACGCCGAGCTACGACAGTCACTGGCCGAGCCGGCGGTGATCGAGAAGCTGAAAGTCCAGATGATCACGCCTGCCCCCTCCTCGCCGGACGAGCTGCGCAAGACGCTGGCGGACGAGAAGGCGCTATGGTCCGGCGTGATCCGCGCGGCGGGGATCCGGATCGAGTGAAAGAGCGCGTCCGTCGTTGCGGGCGAAGCGTCGGCCGCGCCGGTCGGCACGATCACTCCTGGCCGTGAATGGATTGAATCAGGTCAACGCCAGCGTTCGTCATTGCGAGCCGAAGGCGAAGCAATCCAGCTCCTTGCACTGCGCTGGATTGCTTCGTCGCTTCGCTCCTCGCAATGACGAAGGCGCGATGTATTTGCCCGGACGTGCTCTCTGTCAGCAGCCACCCGCTAACTCCCAAACATCACCGCAGTGTCCTCGCTCTCCGTCATGCCCGGGCTTGTCCCGGGCATCCACGCTTTCGGACGTCGACGCGCATAATGACGTTGATGAGCGCAAAGACGTGGATGGGGGGG
>NZ_LJIC01000092.1 GCF_001295845.1 Rhodopseudomonas sp. AAP120
CCCGGCAGCGCCGTCCGGCAAGCCGGCCGCCGCGCCGCAGCCCGCGACGCCGGCGCCTGCTGCATCCACGCCGGCGCCCGCGCCTGCGCCCAATCCTGCTCCCGCTCCTGCGCCGGCGAAATAAGCCGGCGCAGTTTCGGAACATGCGGAAATCTTCGCGGTTGGATTGCAAACCGCCCTCAAATCGCCACGGCGTCGTATGACTAGATCGCCGACGGGGCTGAGCGTTATGCTTAGGTTGCTACCGCCTTGGTCGGACCTCGGGGACGGGTCCGCTGACCAGCCATCAGGGCCCCGTATGGTTTAGTTGCGATGCGCGCCGTCGTCGCCGTTCTGCTGTTCGTCACTGCCGCCCATGCCGGTCTCTGGGGCATCCTCCGAGACAAACAACAAGCTCCCGACTTCACCGGCATCCTGCCGAGCGTGTCCTACGCCCCGTTCGACGGCTCGGCGCATCCGGACGTCGACAACATTCCGACCGCCGAGCGAATCCGCTCCGACCTGAAGACGCTGTCGCCGATGACGCGCGCGATTCGTCTGTACTCGTCGACCGGCGGCGTCGAGCTGGTGCCGCCGATCGCCAACGAGGTCGGCCTCAAGGTCACGGTCGGCGCCTGGATCGACAAATTCACCGACCGCAACGAACGCGAAATGCAGGCCGCGGTCGACCTCGCCAAGCACAATAGCAACGTCAACGGCATCGTCGTCGGCAACGAAACCATCTACCGCGCCGACCAGAAGGTCGAAGACCTGATCAAGCTGATCCAGCGCGTGAAGAGCCAGGTCAGCGTCCCGGTGACGACCGGCGAGATCTGGAACATCTGGCTCGAACATCCCGAGCTCGCGTCTTCGGTCGACTTCATCGCCGCGCACATCCTGCCCTATTGGGAAGGCTTCTCCGACAAGCAGGCGGTCGACCAGGCGCTGATCATCTATCGAAAGCTGCGCGACGCCTTTCCCGGCAAGCGCATCGTGATCGCCGAATTCGGCTGGCCGAGCGCCGGCTACAATCTCAAGGCCGCCGTTCCCGGCCCGTTCGAGCAGGCGGTGACGCTGCGCAACTTCGTCAGCCGCGCCGAAGCGATCGGGATGGAGTACAACATCGTCGAAGCGATCGATCAGCCCTGGAAATATTTCGAGGGCGGCGTCGGTCCGTATTGGGGCATTCTGAACGCCTCGCGCCAGCCGAAATTCGCCTGGACCGGACCGGTGGTCGATCCGGACTATTGGAAGCTGGCGCTGATTGCGCTGCTGGTCGGCATTTTGCTGTCGCTGCCGATCCTGCAGCTCGCGGCCCCGACCGTGATGCAGACCGCCATGCTGTCCGCGGCCGCGCACGGCGTCGGCGCCTGGGCCGCGACCGTGTTCGCCTATTGGGCCGGGCATTACTTCGTATTCGGCTCGGCCTTCGCGCTGACGCTCGGCATGATCCTGCTGACGCCGCTGGTGATCATCGCGCTGGCGCGGATCGAGGAAATCGCCGCGGTCGCCTTCGGCCGCAAGCCGCGGCGGCTGATCACCCGGGCGCTGACCGACGCGCAGCAGGCCAAGATTCAGCAGGATAAGACGCGGCCGGCCGACGCTGCCCACTTCCCGAAGGTCTCGATCCACGTCCCGGCCTATTTCGAGCCGCCGGAGATGCTGAAGCAGACGCTGGATGCGCTGGCGCGGCTCGACTATCCGAATTTCGAATGCGTGGTGATCATCAACAACACGCCGGACCCCGCCTTCACCCAACCGATCCAGGATCACTGCCGCGAACTCGGCGAGCGCTTCAAGTTCATCAACGCCGAGAAGGTGCAGGGCTTCAAGGCCGGCGCGCTGCGGATCGCGATGGAGCGCACCGCGGCCGACGCCGAGATCATCGGCATCATCGACGCCGACTATGTGGTGACGCCGGACTGGCTGAAGGACCTCGTTCCGGCGTTCGACGATCCGCGCGTCGGCCTAGTGCAGGCGCCGCAGGAGCATCGCGACGGCGACCGCTCGCTGATGCACTACATCATGAACGGCGAATATGCCGGGTTCTTCGACATCGGCATGGTCCAGCGCAACGAATACAACGGCATCATCGTGCACGGCACGATGTGCCTGATCCGCCGCGCCGCGATGGACATGGCCGGCGGCTGGTCGAGTGACACCATCTGCGAAGACTCCGATCTCGGCCTCGAGATCATGGAGCACGGCTGGCTCACCCACTACACCAACACGCGCTACGGCTTCGGCCTGCTGCCGGACACCTACGAGGCGTTCAAGAAGCAGCGCCATCGCTGGGCCTATGGGGGCTTTCAGATCATCAAGAAGCACTGGCGCCGCTTCATGCCCGGCAACAGCCGGCTGTCGCAGGACCAGAAGCGAGAATTTGGCCTCGGCTGGCTGAACTGGCTCGGCGCCGAAAGCCTCGGCGTCGTGGTGGCGATCCTCAATCTGATCTGGGTTCCGATCGTCGCCTTCGCCGACATCGCTATCCCGGACAAGATCCTGACGCTCCCGATCATCGCCTCGTTCTTCGTCACGCTGGCGCACTTCCTGACGCTGTATCGGCTGCGGGTGAAGATCAACGTCTGGCAGATGCTGGGCGCGATGATCGCCGCGATGTCGGTGCAGTGGACGGTGTGCCGCGCCGTCGCCCAGGGCCTGATCACCGAGCACCTCGCCTTCAACCGCACCTCGAAGGGCGGCCTGACGATGATGTCGGTCGAATTCCAGGCGTTCTGGGAGGCGGTGATCGGCGTGCTGCTCTTGATCGGCGCCGGCGTGCTGGTGGCGTCCAACAGCTTCCGGCAGATCACCGAGATCTACATCTTCGCCGGCGTCTTGGTGCTGCAGAGTCTGCCGTTCCTGGCCGCGGTGGCGATCGCCATCCTGGAGAACTCGCGAATCAACGCTTTCCAATGGTGGACCGCGACCCGCATCCGCACCGCCGAACTGATCGGGCTCCGCCCGGTCACGCTCCCCCCGGCGATCCCGGCGCGGCAGAAGGTCGCCCAGGAGATCCACACCGACGTGGCGTGAGGCGCGGCGCCGTTCGCGGCGAC
>NZ_LJIC01000093.1 GCF_001295845.1 Rhodopseudomonas sp. AAP120
GGAGCCGCAACAGGCCCGGCGGATTGGGAAACATCGGCCGCGGATTCGGCTTGGCAAAGCCTTCGCCGCGCAGCACGTCGAGCAGCACTTCGGTGTGGCGCCGGCCCATGTCGGCGTCGCTCTGTCCCTCGGCCGGCTGATAGCCGAAGTAGCGCCAGCCATCGATCACCTGCTCGGGCGAGCCGCGGCTGATGCCGAGCTGCAGACGTCCGCCGGCGATCAGATCGGCCGCGCCGGCATCCTCCGCCATGTACAGCGGGTTCTCGTAGCGCATGTCGATCACCGCGGTGCCGATCTCGATGCGGCTGGTCTTGGCGCCGATCGCGGCGAGCAGCGGAAACGGCGATGCGAGTTGCCGCGCGAAATGATGCACGCGGACATAGGCGCCGTCGGCGCCGAGCTGTTCGGCGGCCTGCGCCAGCTCGATCGATTGCAACAGGGCGTCGGCGGCCGAGCGCGTGCCGGATTGCGGCGACGGCGACCAATGGCCGAACGAGAGAAAGCCGATCTTCTTCATGCGGAAAGGGCCTCGAAGGTTTGAGGCCCTAGATAGGGAGTTTCACGGCGTTGGGAAGTCATGCCTGCAATGCGGCGCATCGCGGCCACGGCTTCACGCGCTGTCGAGCTCCTCGACCACTTTGGCGAGAGCTTCGCGAACCTCGCCGCGATCGGCCGCCGCCGTATCGATGAACAGCCGCATTCCGGGCAGCTCCTTGCGGATCACTTCGGCAGGCGCGGCGGCTTTCAGCCCGCGCACCGCATAGGCGCGCACCGGCTCGCCGAATCCCTTCACGGTCAGCGCCGGCCGCTCCTCGGCATCGATCACCTCGTTCACCAGCGACCAGGTGACGTGCGAGATCAGGATCGAGCCCGGCTCGCAGTTCTGTTCGAGGCGGGACGTCAGGTTCACCGCGCTGCCGATGATGGTGTAGTCCATGCGGTCCGGGCTGCCGAAATTGCCGACGGTGCAGAACCCGGTGTTGATGCCGATGCGGACCTGGAACGGACGCTCTGCGCCGGAATCCATCCACTCCATTTCCAGCTGCGCGAGTTTCTGCTGCATCTCGATCGCCATCATCACGCAGGCGATCGCGTCCTCCTTGACGCCGCGGCTTTCCGGATCGCCGAAGAAGGCGAGCACGGCGTCGCCGACGTATTTGTCGATCGTGGCGCCGTGCTTGAGCGCGATCTGCGCCATCTCGGCGAGATAGCGGTTGAGCATCGCGGTGAGGTCCTCGGATTCGAGCTTGTCGGTGGTGGCCGTGAAGTTGGCGATGTCCGACAGAAAGATTGTCAGCTTCTTGCGCTTCGAGGCGATCTCGGCGACCTGATCGCCGCTGAAAATCGAGGAGTAGACCTGCGGCGACAGATATTTCGACAGTGCCGCCGACAGTCCTTCGAGGCTGCGGTTGCGAGTCTCCAGTTCTTCGGTGCGCTGCTTCACCATCGAGTCGAGATATTCTTCACGAGCGGCGACCTGGCCGGCCATGCCGGTGAACACCCGCGCCAGCTGGCCGAGTTCGTCGCGGCGTTGCGACACATGTGCGAGCAGCTTCGGATCGAACCGGTGCGCCTCCAGCGCGGTGGCGGCACGGGTGATTTCGCGCAGCGGCGCCGACTGATAGCGGGCGACGCCGATCGACAACAGGATGCCGAGCACGGCGATCGCCGAGGCGGTGACGGCGGCGATCTCGGCCTGGCTCTGCACCGTCGCCCATACCCGGTTCATTGGCAGCCGCACCAGCGCGGCGCCGACGATCTCCTTCTGGTCGTTGCGCACCGGCGCGATCACGCTGAGATTGTCGCGGCTCTCGACGTGCCGGGTCTGGCCGTCGGCAATCACCAGCCGGACCGGGCCGAGCTCCTTCTGGTTCGGGCCGTCGCGAAGGTCCGCGCCGTAGATGCCGGGGCCGACCAGCGCATCGAGCTTGCGATCGAACACCCACACTGCATTGATGTCGCCGTCGGCCAGCAGGTTTTCCACGGTGCGCGGCAGGCCGACCTTCATGGTGAGCTGTTCGAGGAATTTGGCGCTGCGCCCGACCTGGATGATCCGCGGCTTGTCGATGCCGCCGACGCCGACGTACTTGAAGTGCTCGTTGTCGATGTCGCGCTTGCGCGCTTCCTGATTGACGATCTGCTGTTTGCCGGTCAGCAGGTCGTGAAACGCATAGGCTTGCGGCTGCATCTGCGGCGAGTTGCTGAACGTGAAGTCGACGTCCGGCATGCTGTGCAGATAAGCGTGTCCCTTGTCGTCGGTGATCCAGATCTCGTCGAGCGTGGTGCCGTCGGTGATGCTCTTCAGCCGGCGATTGATCTCGTCGGTCGGCATGCTGGCGCGCTCCGCCGCCTCGACGAAATGTCCGAGGATCGTGGCCTGCGCCACCATTTCCTGAGCGAGGATCGATTCCACCTCGGTTGGAATCGAGCTGGCGAGGCTGGCGCTGCGAGCCAGCAGCCGCGCGACCTTCTCGCCCGACGCTTCCGCTTCGGTGATGATGGCGCGCCGCGTGGTCCATGTGAGCAGCGCCGCGGTGACCAGTGTCGCACTGACGGTCAGAACGGTGACGAGAAGGACCAGGCGGGTGGTGAATTTCATCGAACAACCTGTTCTTGCCGCTCGCGAAGGCACGATGTGGAGAGCCGCGAGGAGCTTGGCAGCGGCGAGGCGCAGGCTCGCGCTGCGACGAGCGAACTATCGTCGCGGGCGGATCGCGCTGTCAACAAATCGCGCCTGCTATGCTCAATCCACGCGGAGGCGGCTGATCGCGTGTACGCGAACGGAATGCATGTGCATCGAGACGCGGCGGGGCGGCCTTCAAGGCGTCGAAGAGCCGGGCGCCGAATAGTACCGGATGAACATGGCGATGCTGCTGCGAGCCATTTCCTCGCTGCTCTCCGCCGACCTACGCGGCAGCGAAAGAGCGCCGCGTAACTCGAGGTCGCCGGTGACCAGGAAAATGAACTGCTCGGCGGCGATCTCCGGATCCGGGATCTGCAATCGGCCGGTCTCGCAAAGGCTCTGCAGGTAGGCCGCAGTGTCGCGGATCGCGGCTCCCGGACCTTCCTCGAAGAAGATCTGCGCAAGGCGCGGAAAGCGGGCCGCGACCGGCACGATGATCCTGTACACGGCCGGCACGTCGTTCCCGCTGAACAGCTTCCGCAGATTGGCCGCCAGCTTCTCCAACTCGTCCGCCCAGGCTTCTGCGCCCGGGTCCGGTCGATAGAAGGTGGCGCCGATCGTCTGGCATTCGAACCGGATCAGGGCTTCGAACAAGTCCTCCTTGTTCTCGAAATGCGCGTAGAGCGTCGCCTTGGAGACGCCCGCCTGGCGGGCGATCGCATCCATCGAGGCGGTATCGAATCCGGCTTCGAGAAAGATCACCCGCGCGGCATCCAGGATCTGCTGGGCCTTCGGCCGCAGCTGGCGAATTCGGCCCTCGCCATAGGACACAACCACGCTCATCGGCGCGGTAAAACGGAATTGAACTGAACGGTTCGGTTCATATTGACTCTCCTAGAAGCGCAGCCTAACGATAAACTGAACTGTACGGTTTAGTTTCTAATTGTTTCGGCCGCCATGATTCTAAAGAAGCACAAGGGTAGCGCGATCAGGTGTTGGGCGGGGAGGGCCGCGAGCCAGGCCTCCTTGCTGCTGCTCGCCGGCTGCATGGTGGGGCCGGACTTCGTCCCGCTGGATGCCCCCGCCGTCTCCGGGTATGTCAGGGAAACCAGCCTGCCGCCAACCAGTTCGGCGGAGACGCATGCCGGCGATGCGCAGGCCTTCCGCATGGGCCGCGATCTGCCCGGTGACTGGTGGTCGATCTTCCGAAATCGCCAGATCAACGACTTCGTCGCCGAGGCGATCCAGAACCATCCCGACATTGCGGGGGCGCAGGCGGCGCTGCGCGCAGCTCGTGAGAACGTGCTGGCCGAACAAGGGGCGCTGTTTCCGCAGGTCTCGGCCAGCAGCAGCGCCACCCGGGAGCTGGTGTCCCCCGCGAGCCTCGGTCAGACCGGCTCGGGCAGCCTGTTCAATCTCTACAACGCCAATGTCAGCGTCAGCTACACCCTGGACGTCTGGGGCGGCACGCGTCGCCAGGTCGAGGCCCTGCAGGCGCAGGCGGACTATCAGCGCTTCCAGCTCGAAGCGAGCTATCTCAGCCTCACCGCCAACGTCGTGACGGCGGCGATCAACGACGCCTCGCTCCGCGCCCAGATCGACGCCACCAACGACATCATCAAGTCCGAGCAGGAGCAGCTCACCCTGGTCCAGCGCCAGTTCGATCTCGGCGCGGTGGCGCGCTCGGACGTGCTGTCGCAGCAGTCGACGCTGGCGCAGACGCAGTCGACCCTGCCGCCTTTGGAAAAGCAGCTCGCGCAACAGCGCAATCAGCTGATGGCCTATCTCGGCCGGCTGCCGAGCCAGGATCGTGGCGAGCACGTCAACCTCGCCAGCCTGGCGCTGCCGCGCAATCTGCCGGTGAGCGTGCCATCCGCGCTGGTGCGCCAGCGTCCCGACATCGCGTCCGCCGAGGCGAGCTTGCACAAGGCCACCGCCACCGTCGGCGTCGATATCGCCAACATGCTGCCGCAGGTGAAGCTCACCGGCAGCTATGGTGGTTCGAGCCTCACCCCGGACAAACTGTTCTCGCCGAGTTCGGCCGCCTGGAGCGCGGCCGGCAGTGTTGCGCAGACCGTGTTCGACGGCGGCACGCTGTTCCACGACAAGGAGGCGGCGATCGCGCTGCGCGAGCAGGCGTTCGCCAGCTACAAGAGCACGGTGATCACCGCGTTCCAGAACGTCGCCGACTCGCTGCGCGCGATCCAGGCCGACGCGAAAACCCTGAAGGCGCAGCTCGCTTATGAGCGCTCCGCGCAGGATAGTCTGACGATCGCCCGTTCGCAGTATCTGTCCGGCGCCGTAACCTATCCGTCCGTCCTCACTGCGCAGCAGAACTACCAGCAGGCAGTGATCGCCCGGGTGAAGGCCCAGGCGGCGCGCTTCAGCGATACGGCGGCTCTGTATCAGGCGCTCGGCGGCGGGTGGTGGAATCGCATGGACCAGACCGCGCAGGCCTTTCCCCGCACCCAGGCCGGCTTGTTTCAGGACCACTGACTGGATCGTTCGTGACGAGGCGCGGGCGCTCGGCGCCCGCTCGCCGGCGGACAGGAGAGATACGCATGAAGAAACGCATGATCATCATGCTGGCCGTCGTCGGTCTCGTATTCGGCGCCTTGTACGGCTTTCAGACCTTCAAGGCGAGCATGATCAAGCAGGCGCTGGCCTCGCTGCGCGACCCGCCCCAGACCGTCGCCACGACGCAGGCCGCGGTGACGCGGTGGCAGACCACCATCAAGGCGGTCGGCAGCGTCCGCGCCGAGAAGGGTGCCGATCTGGCGCTGGAGGTCTCCGGTACGGTGACGGAGCTGAACTTCACGTCGGGCGACGACGTTCGCGAAGGCCAAATTCTGATGCGGCTGCGGGCCGACGACGATATCGCCAACCTCGACGCGCTGAAGGCGACCGCAGATCTCAACAACATCGTCCTCAAGCGCGATCAGGAGCAGATCAAGATCCACGCCGTCAGCCAGGCCACGATCGACAGCGACGCCGCCAACCTGAAGAAAGCCGTCGCGCAAGTCGCGCAGCAGCAGGCGGTGGTCGACAAGAAGATCCTGACGGCGCCGTTCTCGGGGCGGCTCGGCATCCGCTCGGTGGATCTCGGCCAGTATCTCGGCGCCGGCACGACGGTGGTTACGCTGCAGTCGCTCGATCCGGTGTTTGTCGATTTCTATCTGCCACAGCAGGCGCTTGCGAATGTCAGGTCCGGGCAAGGGGTGAAGGCGCGCGTCGACACCTATCCGGACAGCGCGTTCGACGGCAAGATCACCGCGATCAACCCCAAGGTCGATAGTACGTCGCGCAACGTGCAGGTGCGCGCCGAGTTCGCCAACGCCGACCACCGGCTGGTGCCGGGCATGTTCGCCACTGTGGAGATCATGATCGGTGATCCGAGCGGATTGGTGACGCTGCCGCAGACCGCCATCACCGAAAATCCCTACGGCGACGTGGTCTTCCTGGTCGAGAAGAAGGATGGCTCGAGCACCGGCCTGGCCGTGAAGCAGGTGTTCGTCAAAACCGGCGAAACCCGCGGCGATCAGATCGCAGTGACCTCGGGCGTGCAGGCGGGCGATCAGGTGGTGATCGCCGGGCAGATGAAGCTGCACAACGGCTCTCAGGTGAAGATCAACAACGCCGTCGTCCCGACCGACGACGCCCATCCCACCATCGTCGATCGCTGAGCGGAGCCGCCATGTCGTCCTTCACCGACATCTTCATCCGCCGGCCGGTGCTGGCCATCGTCGTCAGCCTGATGATCCTCGTGCTCGGGTTGCGCGCGATGAGCGGGATGCCGATCCTGCAGTACCCGCGCACGCAGAACGCCATCGTCACGGTCACCACGTCCTATCCCGGCGCCGATCCGGACGTCGTCGCCGGCTTCATCACACAGCCGCTGGAAAATGCCGTCGCGCAGGCCAACGGCATCGATTACATGACGTCCACCAGCACCACCGGCACCAGCACCATCTCGATCAACCTGCGGCTCAACTACGACACCGGCAAGGCCCTCACCGAGATCAACACCAAGGTCAACTCGGTACTCAATCAGCTGCCGTCCGGCACCCAGCAGCCGGTCCTGACCGTGAAGGTCGGGCAGACGATCGACTCGATGTATATCGGCTTCCGCAGCGACGTGATCGACAGCAACCAGATCACCGACTATCTGCTGCGCGTGGTGCAGCCGAAGCTGCAGGCGGTGGAGGGCGTGCAGACGGCCGAACTGCTCGGCAGCAAGACGTTCGCGATGCGGGCGTGGCTCGATCCGATCCGGCTCGCGGCCTATGGGGTGACGGCCAGCGAAGTCGCCACCGCGCTCACCAACAACGACTACATCGCCAGTCTCGGCAACACCAAAGGCCAGATGGTGCAGGTCAATCTGACCGCCTCCACCAGCCTGCACAGCGTCGACGAGTTCAAGAAGCTGATCGTCAAGCAGGCCAACGGCGCGATCGTTCGCCTGCAGGACGTCGCCAACGTCACGCTCGGCGCCGACGACTACGAATCCGCCACGATGTTCAACGGCAGGCAGTCGGTCTATATCGGCATCCAGATTGCGCCGGCCGCCAATCTGCTCGACGTCATCAAGGGCGTGCGCGCGGCGCTGCCCGGCATCGAGCAGCAATTGCCCAACGGGCTGACGATGGGGGTGATCTACGACAGCTCCGAATTCGTCAACAGCTCGATCGACGAGGTGATCCACACGCTGGTTGAAGCGCTGGTGATCGTGACGCTGGTCGTATTCGCGTTCCTCGGCTCGTGGCGCTCGGTGCTGATTCCGGTGATCGCGATTCCGCTGTCGCTGATCGGTACCTTTCTGATGATGCTGGTGTTCGGCTTCAGCATCAACCTGCTGACGCTGCTGGCGCTGGTGCTCGCGATCGGGCTCGTCGTCGACGACGCCATCATCGTTGTGGAGAGCGTCAATCATCACATGGAAGAGGGCATGACTGCACGGCAGGCGGCATTCGCCGCCGCGCGGCAGCTCGCCAATCCGATCATCGCGATGACCGTGGTGCTGATCGCGGTCTATGTGCCGATCGGCTTCCAGGGCGGGCTGACGGGCGCGCTGTTCACCGAGTTCGCCTTCACGCTGGTCGGCGCGGTGACGATTTCGGCGATCGTCGCGCTGACGCTGACGCCGATGATGTCGGCCAACATGCTGAAGCCGGTGGATCACGCCGGCGGCGATCTGGAATCCCGCATGGTGCTCGCGGTCGACCGGGTGATGGGGCGGTTGACCGCCGCGTATTCGCGCTCGCTCGCCGGCGCGCTCAATTTCCTGCCGGTGATCGCGGTGTTCGCCGTTCTGGTGCTGAGCAGCGTGTACTGGCTCTACACGTCCTCGCAGAGCGAGCTCGCGCCCGAGGAGGACCAGGGCATCATCCTGGCGCAGAGCGTATCGGCGCCGGATGCGACGCTGCAGCAGAAGCTGCTCTACACCCAGCAGGCCTACGAGACGTTCAAGAAGCATCCCGAGACCGAGGCGGTGTTCCAGGTCGAGGCGCAGAGCACCAGCATCGCCGGCTGGGTGCTCAAGCCCTGGGATCAGCGCCGCGCGACAACGAAGACGCTGCAGCCGATGATCCAGCAGGAGCTGAACGAGATCGCCGGCCAGAAGATCGTGGCGTTCCAGCAGTCGCCGCTGCCGGGTTCGACCGGTCTGCCGATGCGGGTGGTGATCGGCACCTCCGACGGTTTCGACAAGCTCAACGGCGTCGCCGACAAGTTCATGCAGGACGCGCTGAACACCGGCCTGTTCATCTTTCTCAACAACGATCTGAAGATCGACCAGCCTCGGGCCTCGGTGATCATCGACCGCGAGAAGACCTCGCTGCTCGGCCTCAAGATGAGCGATGTCGGCGCCGCGCTGTCGAGCCTGCTCGGCGGCGGCTATGTGAACTACTTCAGCCTCGATGGCCGCTCCTACAAGGTGATTCCGCAGGTCAAGCAGGAGGCGCGGCTGAACACCGATCAGGTGCTCGACTATTACATCCGCGCTTCCGACAACACGATGGTGCCGCTGTCCACGGTGGCGCGCATCCAGAAGAAGACCGTTCCGGAATCGCTCAATCACTTCCAGCAGGTCAATGCGGCGACGGTTTCGGGCGTCGTCGCGCCGGGAGTGACCACCGGCGATGCGATCACCGCGCTGCGGGATCTCGCCAAGCGGACGCTGCCGGCCGGTTACACGATCGATTTCGGCGGCGCGTCGCGGCAATTCGTCCAGGAGAGCGGCGGTTTCGTCACCACCTTCGCGTTCGCGCTGATCGTGATCTTCCTGTCGCTGGCGGCGCTGTTCAACAGTTTCCGCGATCCGATCGTGATCCTGCTGTCGGTGCCGATGTCGCTCGCCGGCGCGCTGATCTTCATCAGTCTCGGAATCGGCGGCGCCAGCATCAACATCTACACTCAGGTCGGCCTCACCACGTTGATGGGCCTGATCAGCAAGCACGGCATCCTGATGCTGGAGGTGGCCAACGAGGAGCAGATCGCCGGCAAGTCGAAGCGCGACGCGATCATCGCGGCCGCGACGCTGCGGCTTCGGCCGATCCTGATGACCACGGCCGCCATGGTGCTCGGCGTGGTGCCGCTGATCATCGCCTCGGGCGCCGGCGCGTCCGCGCGCTACAACCTCGGGCTGGTGATCGGCACCGGGCTGGCGATCGGAACCCTGTTCACGCTCTACGTCGTGCCCGCGGCCTATGTTCTGATGGCCAAGACGCATTCGGCCGAGGCCGGGGAGGGCGCGGCCGAGTCGGTGGCGCATCCGGCGTGAGCGAAGCCGGCCTGCCGCGCTGATCCGCTGCCGAGATACAAAAACGCCACAAGATGGCGTAAGACAGCCGGGCGAGACGCGACGAAATCGAACCGACCGGAAAACGTGTGATCAGCCAGGCATTTAGATTCTGCACCGCCCCGATGATGGAATGGAGCGACACGCATTGCCGCGTGTTCCATCGGCTGCTGACGAAGCGGGCGCGGCTCTACACCGAGATGGTGACGACCGGCGCGGTGATCCACGGCGACCGCCAGCGGCTGCTCGGCTTCGATCCGTCGGAGCACGCGGTCGCGCTGCAGCTCGGCGGCTCCGATCCGCGCGACCTCGCGACCAGCGCCAGGATCGGCGAGGATTTCGGCTATGACGAGATCAACATCAATGTCGGTTGCCCGTCGGATCGCGTGAAGGAAGGCCGGTTCGGCGCCTGCCTGATGGCCGAGCCGCAGCTCGTCGCCGAGGGCGTGGCGGCGATGAAGGCCGCGGTGAAAGTGCCGGTGACGGTGAAGTGCCGGATCGGCATCGACGATCAGGACCCCGAGGTGGCGCTCGACGCGCTCGCCCGCGCGGTGGTCGCCGCCGGCGCCGATGCGCTGATCGTGCACGCCCGCAAGGCGTGGCTGAACGGCCTGTCGCCGAAAGAGAACCGCGATATCCCGCCGCTCGACTATGATCGTGTCTATCGGCTGAAGCAGGCGATGCCGAACGTGCCGATCATCATCAATGGCGGCATCAAGAGCATCGCCGAGGCGAAGCAGCATCTCGCTCATGTCGACGGCGTGATGCTCGGCCGCGCCGCCTATCAGGAGCCGTGGCGGCTGCTCGAGGTCGATCCGGAGCTGTTCGGCGAAGCCCAGCCTTATGCAACCATGAAGGACGCGCTCGAGGCCCTGATCCCGTACATCGAGCGCCAGCTCGCGCAGGGCCTGCGGCTGCACGCGATCACCCGGCACCTGATCGGCTCGTATCAGGGCGTGCCCGGCGCGCGGGCGTTCCGGCGCTATCTGTCGGAGTTCGGCGTCCGGCCGGATGCCGATGCCGGCGTGCTGCTGAAAGCGATGGTCGCGGTCACCGAGAGGGCGCCGGCCGAGGCCGCCTGACCGTCGTCACGGATAGCCGTGCAGCCGGAGCTGATCGGCGCGCACCTCCCAGCTCTCCAGCCGGTCGAGGAAGCTCATGCCGAGCAGGTTGGTCTTCATCTGGCCCCGCGGCACCACCAGCGCCGGCACCGAGCGCTCCACCAGCTTGCCGATCGCGATGCTGTCAAGCGACAGCCGCGCCGCGCGGGTGCGGCCGCCGACGGTGTCGAGGTCGACGTTGAAATCGAGGATCTCCAGCGGCAGCCCGGCCGCCTTGGCGGTCTCGTAGGTGAGCACCACCGAGGTCGCGCCGGTGTCGATCACCATCGGCGCGCTGACGCCGTTCACCTTGGCGCGCACCGCGAACTCACCGCCGGTGCCGCGCGGGATTTGCACCACACGGTCGTGGGCCGCTGCGGCCGTCGCCGCCGCAACGCGCTTGCGCAGCATCGTGGAGACCGCGTCGCCGGCATCGGAGATCCGCTTCGGGTCACCATAGGCCACCACCGCGCCCGCAGTGCCCAGCAGCACGACCAGGACGAGCAGCAGCCGGCTCACGGGGCACCTGTCAGCGTGCGCGGGCCGCGCGCGGTTTCGGCGGCTCGAGCCCGGCTTCGGACATCCGCTGCGGCAGCACCGCCATGATGGCGAGCCGCTCGTCGCGGTCGAGTCGGTGCCAGCGGGCGATTTCCGGCATGGTGCGGCCGCAGCCGAAGCACAGACTGGTTTGCGGATCGATCAGGCAGACCGCGATGCAAGGCGTTTCGATGCTCATACCCGATGGTGACGGACATTGGACGGTTTCCGCAAGGCCCCATCGCTATAATCCGGTGCCGGCATTCATGATCGGCTTGCTGCGGGCGCGCTTGCGTTCGTCGGTCTCGACGAGGATGGGCTGCAGCGGCGCTTCGTCGGCCATCGGCGCCAGCGCCGACATCACGCGCTCCGGCGGGAAGGTGACGATCACTTCGGTGCCGATGCGCAGCTTCGACTTCAGCGTGAAGGTGCCGCCGTGCATGTCGACCAGGCTCTTGGCGATCGGCAGGCCGAGGCCGGCGCCCTGTTCGGCCGACTTGATCGAGTTGGAGCCCTGGCCGAACGAGGCCAGCACGATCGGAATTTCCTCTTCGGGAATGCCCGATCCCGTGTCCTTGACGCTGAGATACTGCCCGCCCGACGCAGTCCAGCCGACCTTGAGCCAGATCTCGCCGCCCTGCGGGGTGAACTTGATCGAGTTCGACAGCAGGTTCAGCACCACCTGGCGCACCGCGCGCTCGTCGCCCCACAGCCGCGGCATGTCCTGTTCGAACACTTCGTGGATGGTGATGCCGCGGCTGCTGGCGCGCAGCTTGAGCAGATGGTGGCAGTCGCTCACCACGTGCACCAGCGAGATCGCTTCCTCGTTGAGTTCGTAGCGGCCCGCTTCGATCCGCGACAGATCGAGGATCTCGTTGATCAGGTTGAGCAGGTGGACGCCGGAATTGTGGATGTCGCCGGAGTAATCCTTGTACACCGGCACCGCGTGGCCGCCGAAGATCTCGCTCTTCATCACCTCGGAGAAGCCGAGGATGGCGTTGAGCGGCGTGCGCAGCTCGTGGCTCATCTGCGCGAGGAAACGCGACTTCGCCACGTTGGCGGCCTCGGCGCGATGGCGCGCCTCGTCGGAGATTGCCTTGGACTGTTCGAGTTCGCCGATCAGCGCGTCCTTTTCGGCGCGCGCCTCCAGCGTCGCCAGCGTGGTCGAATGCAGGCGATGCGACAGCAGCGCGAAGCAGGCTTCGGCCGCCACCGTCAGCGCCGCCAGCACGTAGCCGTCGAGCGTTCCGCCGAGCGCAAAGTTCAGGGCGATCGCGCAGGTCACCGGCACGGTCGCCGCGAGCGCCGCGATCGGCAGGCTCGCCGCCAACATGCTGGAGACGGCGACGACCAGCAGCATCAGGAACATCAGCAGCGTGTTGGAGACGGTCGTCAGCCCGAGCGGATGCACCAGGATCGAGGTCCAGCCGAGCCCGTAGAACAGGTCGAGGATCACGAAGCGGCGATGCCACGACCGCGTCGTCTGCGGCGACACCGGCTCGTGCATGAAGCGCTTGCAGCCGCTGATCACCACCGCGTGGATGCACAGCATCGCGACCGTCCAGACCGCCGCAGTGATCGGATCGATCCAGAAGCCGAACAGCGCGCCGGTGACGATCACCAGCAGCATGATGACGAAGGAGGCCGACAGCCGGGTCTGCGCGTATTGCCGGATCAGTTCGTGATCGAAGGCGGGGCGGGTGCCGCTGGTCGAGGTCAGCCGGTCGCGCGCCTCGCGTACGCGCTGAGCGGCCGCGCGCCGGTTGCGAGCCGGAGCGACCACCGGGTCCTCAGCCGGAAGCTGGAAAACTTCAGGCTTTTCGGCGGACTCACTCATCACCAACACGATTCCAGCGCAAAAAACGCGCGCAGTTACATCAGCCTATATCTGGCGAGAAATCCTTAAGAGTAGCCTTAGAGGGAAAGATATTCCGGTTAACGAGGCGCTAACGATCGCGGTTACCAAAGTCTGAACACCGCGATCGTGGCGATGTGTGGGCGCCGCGCCTCAGCGTTCCAGCCGCGCCAGCAGGCTCGACGTATCCCAGCGACGGCCGCCTAGTTTCTCGACTTCGGCGTAGAACGCATCGACCAGCGCGGTGACCGGCAGGCTGGCGCCGTTGCGACGGGACTCCGCGAGGCAGATCGACAGGTCCTTGCGCATCCATTCGACGGCGAAGCCGAATTCGTATTTGCCGTCGTTCATGGTCTTGTGCCGGTTCTCCATCTGCCAGGACTGCGCCGCGCCCTTGGAGATGGTGTCGATCACCTGATTGACGTCGAGGCCGGCCTTCTTGGCGAAGTGGATGCCTTCCGACAGGCCCTGCACCAGACCGGCGATGCAGATCTGGTTGACCATCTTGGTGAGCTGGCCCGAGCCTGCGGGCCCGAGCAGTTTGCACATCCGTGCGTAGGACGCGATCACCGGCTCGGCCTTGGCGTAGTCCTCGGCGCCGCCGCCGCACATCACCGTCAGCACGCCGTTCTCGGCGCCGGCCTGGCCGCCCGACACCGGCGCATCGATGAAGCCGAAGCCGGCCTTGGTGGCGGCGGCGTCGAGTTCGCGCGCGACCTCGGCGGAGGCGGTGGTGTGATCGACGAACAGCGCTCCCGATTTCATCGCCGCGAAGGCGCCATCCGGGCCGAGCGTGACCGAGCGCAGATCGTTGTCGTTGCCGACGCAGGCCATCACGAAGTCCTGACCTTCCGCTGCCGCTGCCGGCGTCGCCGCGGTCTTGCCGCCGAACTGATCGGCCCAGGCCTTCGCCTTGGCCGGGGTGCGGTTATAGACGGTGACCTCGTGGCCGCCTTTCTTGGCGAGATGTCCGGCCATCGGAAAACCCATCACGCCGAGACCGAGGAAAGCGACTTTGGCCATGTCTGTACCCTTCATTGCGCGGCTTGAACGAGACGCCGGATGGATGAATTGAGGGAGCGGGCGCGGCCCAATGCGGGCCGGCGGCAGGGGCTGCAGCATAGGCCGCGAGGTCCGGCGGGCAAGGGGCTGCCGGAGGATATCGATGCGGCGAGGGCGGGCGCCCGTCTCGCAGTGCAGCAGCCCGATCGATGCCGCCGAACGATGCGCTCACAGGGGCAGGTCTGGGCCGTCCGATTCCGCCCTTGAACCCTGCGATGTCATGTGTTCGTACAGGGCCGACCGGCCAAGGAGATTTGCATTGAGCGTCACCCAGCAACAGATTCGCGACAGCCTGACCAAGGTGGCGACCCCGCGCGGCGTGCCGCTGACGCAAGCGGATGTGCTGTCCGAAATCGCCGTGACCGACGGCAAGGTGTACTTCTCGATCAACGTCGATGCCGCCGAAGCGCGCGCCTGGGAGAGCGTGCGAGCCGCTGCCGAAGCGGCCGTGCGCGCGGTTCCCGGCGTTCGCAGCGTGCTGGTCGCGCTGACGGCGGAACGCAAGCCGGGTGCAGCGCAGCCGCAGCGGGCAGGCGTCGCGCCGGCTTCGGCGCATCGTCCGGCGCCGACTGGCGGTGCGCAGTCGCCGATGTCCAAGCAGGCCGAGATTCCGGGCGTCCGCGCGGTGATCGCCGTGGCGTCCGGCAAAGGCGGCGTCGGCAAATCGACCACGGCGCTCAATCTCGCGCTCGGGCTGCGCGACCAGGGCCTGCGCGTCGGACTGCTGGACGCTGATATCTACGGCCCGTCGGTGCCGCGCCTCACCGGCATCCAGCAGAAGCCCGAGCTCGACGACAGCCGCCGCATGATTCCGATCAAGCGCTTCGGCCTGTCGGTGATGTCGATCGGCTTCCTGGTCGACGAGGAGGCGCCGATGATCTGGCGCGGCCCGATGGTGATGTCGGCGATCACCCAGATGCTGCGCGACGTCGATTGGGGCCAGCTCGATGTGCTGGTGGTCGACATGCCGCCCGGCACCGGCGACGCCCAGCTGACGCTGGCGCAAAACGTGCCGCTGAAAGGGGCGGTGATCGTTTCGACGCCACAGGACCTCGCGCTGATCGATGCGCGGCGGGGCCTCGCGATGTTCACCAAGGTCGACGTGCCGGTGCTCGGCATCATCGAGAACATGAGCTACTTCATGTGTCCGCACTGCGGCACGCGGTCGGACATCTTCGGCCACGGCGGCGCGCTGCACGAGGCCGAGCGGCTCGGCGTGCCGTTTCTCGGCGAGGTCCCGCTGCACATGGAGATTCGCGCCAGCTCCGACGCCGGCAAGCCGGTGGTCGAGAGCGAGCCGAATGGCCCGCACGCGGCGATCTATCGGACCATCGCCGGCAAGGTCCGGGACAGGCTGAAAGCGGCCGCTGCAATCTGACGCAGCCCCGCCGCGGTGCGGCCGGCGTGACGTGCTGGCCGGATTCGACTTTGGTTGAATCTCGATGATCCGGCCGCCGGCAACGTTTCCGCCGCTGACCAATCATGATAGAGACGCACCACCAATCGGCTTTGCACGGATATATTCTTATCCGACAACGCGAGCCGGGAATCCGGGAAACGCCGGCAACCAAGGAGATGCCTTATGAAGCGTCGTGACTTTCTGAAAGTATCAGCAACCGGCGCCGCAGTCGCGGCGGTGGCTTCACCGGCGATCGCGCAGTCGTCGCCCGAAGTGAAGTGGCGGTTGACCTCGAGCTTCCCGAAGTCGCTCGACACCATCTACGGCGGCGCGGAGTATCTCTCCAAGCAGGTCGCCGAGATGACCGACAACAAGTTTCAGATCCAGGTGTTCGCCGCCGGCGAAGTCGTCCCGGGTCTGCAGGCGCTCGACGCCACCTCGAACGGCACCGTCGAGATGTGCCACACCGTGTCGTACTACTATGTCGGCAAGGACCCGACTTTCGCGGTGTTCGCCTCGGTGCCGTTCGGCCTCAACGCCCGTCAGCAGAACTCCTGGCTGTATCAGGGCGGCGGCAACGAGCTCGCCAACGAGTTCTACAAGAAGCACGGCGTCACCGGCTTCCCCTGCGGCAACACCGGCACCCAGATGGGCGGCTGGTTCCGCAAGGAGATCAAGACCGTCGCCGACATGAGCGGCCTGAAGATGCGCATCGGCGGCATTGCCGGCCAGGTGCTGCAGAAGGTCGGCGTCGTGCCGCAGCAGATCGCCGGCGGCGACATCTATCCGGCGCTGGAAAAGGGCACCATCGACGCTGCCGAGTGGGTCGGCCCGTATGACGACGAGAAGCTCGGCTTCCAGAAGGTCGCGAAGTACTACTACTATCCGGGCTTCTGGGAAGGCGGTCCGACCGTGCACGCCTTCGCCAATCTCGAGAAGTTCAACGCGCTGCCGAAGAACTATCAGTCGATCCTCGCCAACGCGGCGGAAGCGACCAACACCTGGATGGCCGCGCGTTACGACATGCAGAACCCGACCGCGCTGAAGCGGCTGGTGGCGAGCGGCACGCAGCTGCGTCCGTTCTCCAACGAAATCCTCGACGCCTGCCTCAAGGCCACCAACGAGCTGTGGGGCGAGATCTCGGCGAAGAACCCGGACTTCAAGAAGGCGATCGACGCGATGCAGGCCTACCGCTCGGATCAGTATCTGTGGTGGCAGGTCGCCGAATACACCTACGACAGCTTCATGATCCGCTCGCGCACCCGCGGCTGATCAGCTCGAGCGTCGCCAAACAATCAGCCCGGCCTCCGCAAGGAGGCCGGGCTTTTTTATTCAAGCTGCGATTATTTCCGTCATGGCCGGGCTTGTCCCGGCCATCCACGCCTTTTCGGCATTTCGGTCAGCAAGGCGTCGATGCCCGGCACAAGGCCGGGCATGACGAGTTGATACTCACGGCCTCTCAACGCGTTATTGCGAGCGAAGCGAAGCAATCCAGCGCCGTGCACCTAGCTGGATTGCTTCGTCGCGGAGCCTGTACTCGGACGGCGCGGAGCGCCGATCCGGGTGCTCCTCGCTATGACGGGGAGGACGTTGCGCCTCGATCAGAACTTCGGCGGGCCGAAGTCGAGCGGCGGCGCGTCCATTTGGGGCAGGTCGATCTGCACCTTCGAAGGATCGACCGTGCTGGCGGCGCCCTTGTAGTGCATCACCATGGCCGGGAAGGTGATCACCAGGCCGACCATGATCAGCTGGATCAGCACGAACGGCACCGAGCCCCAGTAGATCTGCCCGGTCGTGACCGGCTCCATTCGTTTGCCGCTGACCCGGTCGATATAGGATTCCTTCGGCGCTACCGAGCGCAGATAGAACAGCGCGAAGCCGAACGGCGGATGCATGAACGAGGTCTGCATGTTGACGCCGAGGATGACGCCGAACCAGATCAGGTCGATGCCGAGCTTCTCGGCCGGCGGGCCGAGCAGCGGGATGACGATGAAAGCGAGTTCGAAGAAGTCGAGGAAGAACGCCAGCACGAACACGAAGGCGTTGACGAAGATCAGGAAGCCGATCTGGCCGCCGGGCAGCGACACCAGCAGTTCCTCGACCCAGCGATGGCCGTCGACGCCGTAGAAGGTCAGCGAGAACACGCGGGCGCCGACCAGGATCATCACCACGAAGGCCGACAGCTTGGCGGTCGCCTCGGTGGCCTGCCGGGTGAGGTCGAAGGTAAGCCGGCCCTTCATCAACGCCAGGATCACCGCGCCGGCCGCGCCCATCGCGCCGCCTTCGGTCGGGGTCGCGACGCCGATGAAGATGGTGCCGAGCACCAAGAAGATCAGGCCGAGCGGCGGCACCATCACGAACACGACCTGCTCGGCGAGCTTGGAGAGCAGATTGAGCCGCGTCACCTTGTTGAGCACCGCGATCACGAACGACAGGCCCACCGTCACCGACATGGTCAGCACGACGTAGTCGGCGCCGCCTTTGACGTCGGTGAAGCTCATCGCCAGGATGCCGACCGCGGTGGACAGCACGACCACGATGTACAGCGACATCGTCAAGGTGCGGATCACGCCGATGAACGGCCGGAACAGCACGGCGAGCAGGATCACGAACCAGAAGCCCTGCATTACGATCTTGGACAGGCCGATCTTGGCGAAGGCCGGCAAGCTCCAGTCGAACAGGTCGAGGTGCACCGCGAACAGATAGGCCGCGCCGGCCGCCGAGATCGCCGCCAGCGGCATGATCAGCGGATGGCGGGCGGTCTCCGGCTCGCGCAGCGTCTGGGCTTCCAGCGGCAGGCCGGGCGCGGCCTGCGGCGCGAACACCGTCACCAGGAAGATGTAGCCCGCATACAGCAGCGACAGCACGATGCCGGGAATGAACGCGCCTTCGTACATGTCGCCGACCGAGCGGCCGAGCTGGTCGGCCATCACGATCAGCACCAGCGACGGCGGGATGATCTGCGCCAGCGTGCCGGACGCCGCGATGATGCCGGTCGCGACGCGGCGGTCGTAGCCGTAGCGCAGCATGATCGGCAGCGAGATCAGGCCCATCGAGATCACCGAGGCGGCGACCACGCCGGTGGTGGCGGCGAGCAGGGCGCCGACGAACACCACCGCATAGGCGATGCCGCCGCGGATCGAGCCGAATAATTGACCTATCGTTTCGAGCAGATCCTCGGCCATGCCGGATCTCTCCAGCACCAGCCCCATGAAGGTGAAGAACGGAATCGCCAGCAGGGTGTCGTTGTTCATCACGCCGTAGACGCGATCGGGCAGCGCCTGCATGAAGTCGGGGCGGAACAGGCCGAGTTCGATGCCGATGAAGGCGAACAGCAGGCCGTTGGCGGCGAGAGAAAACGCGACCGGATAGCCCAGCAGCAGAAAGATCACCAGGGAGCCGAACATGATCGGCGCCATGTAGTGGATGAACATTGCGGTCATTCGACCCAGCCCCCTAAGACAACGACCACAGTTCGATTTACGGCTTGTCGCCGCTGATGTGCATCACCAGCCGCTCGGCTTCGAGTTCGGCGGCGTGCTGATTGCTTTGCTTGGCGTTGCTGTCGGGGATGGTCCCGGCCAGCATCGCGGCGCGCTTGATGATCTCGGAAATGCCCTGGATGATCAGCAGCACGCAGGCGATCATGATCAGCGATTTCGCGGGCCACTGCGGCAGGCCGCCGGCGCTGAACGACTGCTCATTCTGACGATAGGAGACGAGGAAGAACGGGATCGACCACCACAGCAGGATGATGGCGAACGGCATCAGGAAGAACACGTGGCCGATCATGTCGATCCAGCCGCGTAGCTTCAGCGGCAGGGTGTGGTTGATGATGTCGATGCGGATGTGTTCGTTGCTCAGCAGCGTCCAGGGCGAGCACAGCAGGAACACGATGCTGAACAGCACCCACTGCAGTTCGAGGAAGGAGTTCGACGACACGTCGAACAGCTTGCGGATGATGGCGTTGGCGGACGAGATCACCACGGCCACCACGATCAACCATGACAGCCAGCGCCCGACCAGTGTGTTGAACGCGTCGATTTTCCGGCTCAGTCCCAGCAAAGCCCGCAACGGTCAACTCCTCCCGTATCTGCCCTGATCGTGCAGTGTACGAACCCGCACTTGCAGCCAAGGCGTGAAGCGGAGGCACCATTTCAGCGCGCACGGATGCCGTCAATCGGAATTTGGCATTCCGATGACGTATCAAAAGGTTGTGGTAGAGAAGGCCGATGCCGGCCGATATCAACCGCCGGTGACGCTCATGTGCCGGCTCACACTCGGCCGGTTGTGCTTGCGGTCGATGATGAAGTCGTGGCCCTTCGGCTTGCCGCCGATGGCGCGGTCGATGGCCGCATTGAGCAGGTCGTCGTCCGGCGAGGCGCGCAGCGGATGCCGCAGGTCGGACGCGTCCTCCTGGCCCAGGCAGGTGTGGATCGTGCCGGTGCAGGTGATGCGCACCCGGTTGCAGGATTCACAGAAATTGTGGGTGAGGGGGGTGATGAAGCCGAGCTTGCCGCCGGTTTCCTCCACCCGCACATAGCGCGCCGGGCCGCCGGTCGAGTCCGGCAGATCGGTCAGCGTGTAGTTGGTGGCGAGGCGGGCGCGGATCAGCGACAGCGGCACGTACTGATCGATGCGGCCTTCGCCGACTTCGCCGAGCGGCATCACCTCGATCAGCGTCAGGCCCATGCCGAGGCCGTGGGCCCAGCGCATCAGCGACGGGATCTCGTCCTCGTTCTCGCCCTTCAGCGCCACGGCATTGATCTTGACGGCGAGGCCGGCGGCGCGGGCCGCCTCGATACCCTCGAGCACGCGGCCGAGATCACCCCAGCGGGTGATGGCGCGAAACTTCTCCGGGTCGAGGGTGTCCAGCGAGACATTGACGCGGCGCACGCCGCAGTCGCGCAGTTCGGCGGCGAAGCGGGCGAGCTGCGAGCCGTTGGTGGTCAAGGTGAGTTCGTCGAGCGCGCCGGAGTCGAGATGCCGCGACAGCGAGCGCACCAGCGACATCATGTTGCGGCGGACCAGCGGCTCGCCGCCGGTCAGTCGCAGCTTGCGCACGCCGCGGGCGATGAACGCCGAGCACAGCCGGTCGAGTTCTTCGAGCGTGAGCAGATCCGCGCGCGGCAGGAACGTCATGTCTTCCGACATGCAGTACACGCAGCGGAAGTCGCAACGATCGGTGATCGACACCCGCAGGTAGCTGATCGTTCGACCGAACGGATCGGTCATCGCCGATCCGCCAGCGCGCGGGGTCATTACATCACTGATCATTCGCGGCCCTGTCAGACACGCCTCCTCGGCGGCAGGCGTTCGACTTTATATGTAGGCATGATCAGGGCGGCACACAATCGCATCGTGTGCCGCGCACGCGTCCCGTCTCGCAACCCGCGTCAGCGCGCGGGCGCGGCGCCCGGTGCGGGGAACGGCGAGCCTTCGGCAGCCGGCGCGGCGGCGGCAGCCGGTTTCGGCGCGCGCGGTCGCTTGGCCCTCGGCTTGCGCACCGGCTTCAGCGGCTGCAGTTCAGCGACCACCGGGTTCGGCGTCGCGGTCACGGTCGCGGAGGTGGTGAAGTCGCCCGGATTGACCACGACCGTCACCGGCACCGTCGCCGGCTGGAACTTGTCGAGGCTGAAGGTCACGCTGAAATCGTTGCCGGGAACGGTGATCGAGCAGGGCGTCTTGCAGCTTTGACCGCTGGAGGCGAGCGCCTCGGCGCCGGGCGGCGTCGTTTCGAGCTGGACGGTTGCGGTCGGCGGTGCCGACTTGAACGCGTCGAACGACAAAGAAGAACAACCGGCGAGGCTTAAGCCAGCCGCAGCGATAACGACGAAACGACGCATGGATACCCACCCTTGGTGCGGCTAACAGCCACAGCCCCCGGCGCGACCATAAAAGGCTCGGCGTGCGCATGCAACTGCCGGCGCCGCAATCTTAAGTATTGGTTAACGCCGCTTGCCGCGCAGGCGTGCAAAAACCCCTCGCAGGCCGGCTTAGCCGGGCAGTAATCGGGTGACGGCCTGCGGCAGATCCCGCATATGGCCGACCACGATGTCCGGATTGAGTTCGGCGATCGGAACCTCGGTGTAGCCGAACTCGACCCCGATCACCGGGACGCCGGCCCGGCGGGCGACGCCGACGTCGGGGCCGGCGTCGCCGACCATCACGGTCGAGGCGAGGGTGCCGCCGGCCTTGGCGACCGTCTCGCGCAGGATCGTCGGATCCGGCTTGGCGGCGCCGAACGTATCCGCGCCGCAGATCGCCGCGAAGCGCGAGCTGAGGCCGAGCTGGTCGAGCAGCAGCTTCGACAGCCATTCCAGCTTGTTGGTGCAGACCGCGAATTGGTAGCCCTGGCCCGCCAGGTGGTCGAGCGTCGCCTCCAGCCCTTCGAACGGCCGGGATTCGACCGCGATATTGGCCGCGTAATAGTCGATGAAGTCCACCGCCAGCCGGTTGACGTCGTCCGGGCTGATGACGCGGCCGTCGAGCTCCAGGCCGCGCTCCAGCAGGCGCCGGGCGCCCTGGCCGATCATGTTGCGCGCCTTGGCCAGCGGCACGGCCGGCATGCCTTCGCGGACCAGGATGTAGTTGAGGGCGTTGATCAGGTCCGGCGCGGTGTCGATCAGCGTGCCGTCCAGGTCGAAAACAACGGTGCGAACTGTGCTCATGGCATCAGCGCTACCGTTCCCCGCGGATTTCTGCAACCGCCCCATAAGCAGTGGCGGGCCGCAATCCGCCCTGTTGTTCTCCCGCAAACGCCGTTAGATATGCCGCGCCGCGGGGGACGCTGGCGGAGCGGGGATATCCGGATGGACAAGGAAAATCTGAAGCGGCTGGCGGCGGCACGGGCCCTGGAGGAAGTGCGCGGCGGCATGAAGCTCGGCCTCGGCACCGGCTCGACCGCCAAGCATTTCGTCGAGCTGCTGGGCGAAAAGGTTCGCGGCGGGCTCGATGTCGTCGGCGTGCCGACGTCGGAGGCGACCCGCGCCGACGCCGAGCGCTGTGGTATCCGGCTGAGCACGCTCGACGAGATCGACCATCTCGACCTGACGGTGGACGGCGCCGACGAGGTCGATACCCGGCTCGACCTGATCAAGGGCGGCGGCGGCGCGCTGCTCCGCGAAAAGATCGTCGCGGCCGCATCGGATCGCATGATCGTGATCGCCGACGAATCGAAATGGGTCGACCGGCTCGGCCGCTTTCCGCTCCCGGTGGAGGTGATCCCGTTCGGCCTCGCGGCGACCCGCCGGGCGATCGAGAAAGCCTGCGCCGAGGTCGGCGCCGCGGGCGAATTAAAGCTCCGCGCCGGCAAGGACGGCCATGCTTTTGTCACCGATGGTGGCCACTGGATCGTCGATGCCCATCTTGGGCAGATCTCGGATGCTCCTCGCTTGGCCCAGTACCTCTCGGCGATTCCGGGCGTAGTCGAGCATGGGTTGTTTATCGGGATCGCCAGCACCGTGGTGCTCGCGGGCGCCGAAGGAATTCGAACTGTCGAACGGGCGTAGCGCCCACCATCCTGGAGACATGCAATGAAGTACCTCTCGAAAGCACTGCTGGCCGCCGGCCTGACGCTGGGCATCGCGTTGTCCGCGGGGCAGGCGATGGCGCAGGCGAAGCCGCCGACCCCCGCCGCGATCGCTGCCGCCAAGGAGATTCTGGAGCTGAAGCGCGCCAACACCATCTATGCCAACGCGGTGCCGAACATCGTCCAGCGCACCATGGACACCCTGATGCAGACCAATCTGAACTATCAGAAGGATCTCAAGGAGGTCGCCGAGGTGGTCGCCAAGAACATGGCCGGCCGCGAGAAGGAGATCGGCGACGGCATGGCCAAGATCTACGCGCAGGACTTCACCGAGCAGGAGCTGAAGGACCTGGTGACGTTCTACAAGACGCCGCTCGGCCAGAAGCTGCTGAACGAAGAGCCGAAGGCGATCGCGTCGAGCATGCAGTACATGAACCAGTGGGCGCAGACCTTCGCCGAGGAAGTCAACGGTCAGTTCCGCGCCGAAATGCGCAAGCGCGGCAAGGCGATCTGATCGACGGCGCGGCGGAGCATTCCGCCTCGTATTCCGTCATTGCGAGCGAAGCGAAGCAATCCAGAAGCGTCGTGCACTGAGCTGGATTGCTTCGTCGCTTCGCTCCTCGCAATGACGGAGAACTAAGTTTCGGGCCTTAGCCCCAGGGCGAACACGTCATGACCGACTTTGATACTGATCTGTTCGTCATTGGTGGCGGCTCCGGCGGCGTGCGCGCCGCCCGGATCGCCGCCGGCCATGGCGCCCGCGTGATGATCGCCGAGGAATATCGCTTCGGCGGCACCTGCGTGATCCGCGGCTGCGTGCCGAAGAAGCTGATGGTCCACGCCTCGCACGTTCACGATGAAATCCGCGACGCCGCGGGCTTCGGCTGGACCATCCCGGAGGCGCGGTTCGACTGGCGGGTGCTGACCCGCAACATCGACACCGAGCTCGCGCGGCTCGAAAACATCTACGCCAGCAATGTCGAGAAGTCGGGCGCCAAGACCGTCAAGGCGCGCGCCGTGTTCGAGGATCCGCACACGCTACGGCTGTCGACGGGCGAGACGATCCGGGCGCAGCATGTGCTGATCGCGACCGGCGGCGCGCCCAACCACGGCACGATGATCCCGGGCATCGAGCACGTCATCTCGTCCAACGAAGTCTTCCACCTGAAGCAGTTGCCGAAGCGCATCCTGATCCAGGGCGGCGGCTACATCGCGCTGGAATTCGCCTGCATCTTCGCCGGCCTCGGCAGCGACGTCACCGTGGTGTATCGCGGCGACAACGTGTTGCGCGGCTTCGACGAGGACGTCCGCGCGCATGTCCGCACCGAGATGGAGCGGGCCGGCATCACCATTCTGACCGGCTGCACCGTCGCCCGCGTCGAGAAGCCGGGCGAGGAATACATCTCGCATCTGTCGAGCGGCTCCAGCGTCGCGTCCGACCAGGTGCTGTTCGCGATCGGCCGCCACCCGAACGTCGCCAATCTCGGGCTCGAGAAGGCCGGCGTCGCGATCAACCCGGACAATGGCGGCATCGCCGTCAATGAATTCTGCCAGACCAACGTCCCGCACATCTATGCGATCGGCGACGTCACGCATCGCATCAATCTGACCCCGGTGGCGATCCGCGAGGGTCACGCCTTCGCCGACACCGTGTTCGGCAAGCGGCCGGTGCAGGTCGACTACACCAACATCCCGACCGCGGTGTTCTCGCAGCCGGAGGTCGGCACCGTCGGCCTGACGGAATCGCAGGCGCGGTCGCTGTATCCGCGCGTCGACATCTACAAGACCGACTTCCGCCCGCTGAAGGCGACCGTTTCGGGCAGCCAGGTCCGTACGCTGATGAAGCTCGTGGTCGACGGCGCCACCGACCGCGTGGTCGGCTGCCACATCGTCGGACCGGAGGCGGGCGAACTGGTGCAGGTGCTGGCGATCGCGGTGAAGATGAAAGCCACCAAGGCCGACTTCGACGCCACCATGGCGCTGCATCCCACGGCCGCCGAAGAGCTGGTGACGATGCGGACGCCCACGGCCCGCTACGGCCTCGAAGCCGCGGAGTAGCCTGCCGGCGGGCCGGCTTGCCGCGGCGTCCGTGATTGCCCGGAATTGATTTCCGTTGCCCACGCAACAGGTTGTAGTCTTGGGCGGATTTCCGTCTAGCGATTGGCGGGGAGGCTGTGTATAACGCGGCCGCCGCGAACCATTGTTAAGTCGTGGCTTTTCTTCAGGAGTTGGTCCTATGTCCGAGCGATGGACACCCGAGAGTTGGCGCAGCAAACCCGTGCAGCAGATGCCGGGCTATCCCGACGCGAAGGCGCTCGCGGATGTCGAGGCGCAGCTCGCGACGTTTCCGCCGCTGGTGTTCGCCGGCGAGGCGCGCAACCTGAAGAAGCAGCTCGCCAGCGTCGCGGCCGGCGAGGCGTTCCTGCTGCAGGGCGGCGACTGCGCCGAGAGCTTCGCCGAACACGGCGCCAACAACATCCGCGACCTGTTCCGCGTCTTCCTGCAGATGGCGATCGTGCTGACTTACGCCGGCGCCTCGCCGGTGGTGAAGGTCGGGCGTATCGCCGGGCAGTTCGCCAAGCCGCGCTCGGCCCCGGTCGAGAAGCGCGACGGCGTCGAGCTGCCGAGCTATCGCGGCGACATCATCAACGACATCGCCTTCACCGAAGACGCGCGCGTGCCCGATCCGCGCCGCCAGCTCGAAGCCTATCGCCAGTCGGCCGCGACGCTCAATCTGCTGCGCGCCTTCGCCAAGGGCGGCTATGCCAGCGTCGAGAACGTGCATCGCTGGATGCTGCAGTCGGTCAGCGATAGTCCGCAGTCGAAGGCCTATGCGGATTTGGCCGACCGCGTCTCCGGCGCGCTGGATTTCATGCGCGCCTGCGGGCTGACTTTCGCGGTCGATTCCTCGCTCGGCACCACCGACTTCTACACCTCCCACGAGGCGCTGCTGCTCGGCTACGAGCAGGCGATGACCCGCGTCGACTCGACCACGGGCGACTGGTACGCGACCAGCGGCCACATGCTGTGGATCGGCGATCGCACCCGTCAGCTCGACCACGCCCATGTCGAGTACTTCCGCGGCATCAAGAATCCGATCGGCCTGAAATGCGGCCCGTCGCTGAAGACCGACGAACTGCTGAAGCTGATCGACGTGCTCAATCCCGAGAACGAAGCCGGGCGGCTGACCCTGATCGGCCGTTTCGGCCACGAGAAGATCGGCGATCATCTGCCGGCGATGGTCCGCGCCGTGCAGCGCGAGGGCCGCAACGTGGTGTGGTCGTGCGATCCGATGCACGGCAACACCATCACGTCGAACTCCGGCTACAAGACCCGGCCGTTCGACCGCATCCTCTCCGAGGTGCGCTCGTTCTTCGCGGTTCACGCCGCGGAGGGGACGCATGCCGGCGGCGTGCATCTGGAGATGACCGGCCAGAACGTCACCGAGTGCCTCGGCGGCGCCCGCGCCATCACCGACGAAGATCTCAACAACCGCTATCACACCGCCTGCGATCCGCGGCTCAACGCCGAGCAGTCGATCGACATGGCGTTCCTGATCGCGGATCTCCTGAAGCAGGGCCGCGCCGGCAAGGTCAGCCCGCTGCCGGTGGCGGCGGGGCTGTAAAGGCTCAGCTTCCGGTGGAAGCTGCGCTCACCATCGGGATGCCCGCCGCACGCAGAACCTCATGGTGAGGAGGCGCGAAGCGCCGTCTCGAACCATGGGCCACTGGTGCTGCGTGGCCCCATCCTTCGAGACGCCCGGCTTTGCCGGGCTCCTCAGGATGAGGACTCAGTGCAAGATGGCGAGGGCGGCATTGCTTCAACTCGTGGATCGCCGGGCTAGCAGGAAATCCACGCTTTCATTTGATGAACATTCCAAGACGTGGATGCCCCGCGACAAGCGCGGGCATGACGAGCAACAGGGGCTGCGGGTCAGTTGCTGAGGTTCTGGCGAGCGACGATCAATTCGTGGCGCGGGCTGAAATTCGCGATCCGCTCCGAGCAGGCGATCCGCGAGGAGCTGGTCGCGCTGGTCCTCGCCGTCCCGCTCGCCTGGCTGATCGGCACCACGCCGGTGCGCCGGGTCGAACTCGTCGCGGTGGTGGCGCTGGTGATCGTGGTCGAGCTGCTCAACACCGCGATCGAAAAGCTCGCCGACCGCCTCACCACCGAACACGACCCGCAGATCGGCCGGGTCAAGGACATGGGCTCGGCCGCGGTCGGCGTCGCGCTGGCGATCGCCGGCCTCGTCTGGCTGTTCGCGCTCGGTGAGCGCATGGGGTTTGTCTAGCCCCGCCGATTGCGGAGCGGGCGGGGGGCCGTTACATCTTTGGGCATGACCGACACAGCCCGCTTCACCCTCACGCTCGCCCAGCTCAATCCGACCGTCGGCGACGTCGCCGGCAATGCCGACAAGGCTCGCGCCGCGCGCAAGCAGGCAGCAGCGGACGGTGCCGCGCTGATCGTGTTCCCCGAATTGTTCATCGCCGGCTATCCGCCGGAGGATCTGGTGCTGAAGCCGGCGTTCCAGGCGGCCTGTCGCTCCGCCGTCGAGGAGCTGGCGCGCGAGACCGCCGATGGCGGCCCGGCGATGCTGATCGGCTCGCCCTGGGTGGATAACGGCAAGCTGTACAACGCCTGCGCGCTGCTCGACGGCGGCAAGATCGCGGCGATCCGCTACAAGGTCAATCTGCCGAACTACGGCGTGTTCGACGAGAAGCGCGTGTTCTGTCGCGGCCCGGTCGCGGGCCCGATGACGATCCGCGGCGTCCGGGTCGGCGTGCCGATCTGCGAGGACACCTGGCTGGAGGAGTCCGAGGACTACGAGAACGTCGTCGAGTGCCTGGCCGAGACCGGCGCCGAGCTGCTGATCGTGCCGAACGGCTCGCCCTATGCGCGCGGCAAGCAGGATCTGCGGATGTCGGTGTCGGTGGCCCGCGTCACCGAGAGCGACCTGCCGCTGGTGTATCTCAATCAGGTCAGCGGCCAGGACGAACTGGTGTTCGACGGCGCGTCGTTCGTGCTCAACGCCGACCGCACGCTCGGCGCGCAGCTGCCGGCCTTCGCCGAGACCATCACCACGCTGTCCTTCGAGAAGGGCACCGCCGGCTGGCGCTGCGACGGTCCGGTCGCGCCGCTCTTGGAAGGCGACGAGGCCGACTACGCCGCCTGCGTGCTCGGCCTGCGCGACTACGTCCGCAAGAACGGCTTCCCCGGCGTGCTGCTCGGCATCTCCGGCGGCATCGACTCGGCGCTGTGCGCGGCGATCGCCGTCGATGCGCTCGGCGCCGACAAGGTCCGCGGCGTAATGCTGCCGTTCCGCTACACCGCGCAGATCTCGCTCGACGACGCGGCGCGCCTGACGACGCTGCTCGGCATCCGCTACGAAGTGCTGCCGATCGCCCAGGCGGTCGAAGGCTTCGAGGCGATCCTGGCCAAGCCGTTCGCGGGCCTGGAGCGCGACATCACCGAAGAAAACCTGCAGGCGCGCACCCGCGGCACGCTGTTGATGGCGATCTCCAACAAGACCGGCGCCATGGTGGTGACCACCGGCAACAAGTCGGAAATGAGCGTCGGCTACGCCACGCTGTACGGCGACATGAACGGCGGCTTCAACCCGATCAAGGACATCTACAAGACTCAGGTGTTCCGGATGTGCACCCTGCGCAACCGCTGGAAACCCGACGGCGCACTCGGCCCGGACGGCGAAGTGATCCCCGAAAGCATCATCGTCCGCCCGCCGAGCGCCGAACTGCGCGAAGACCAGACCGACCAGGATTCGCTGCCGCCCTACGACATGCTCGACGCCATCCTCGAACGCTTAGTCGAACGCGAGGAGCCGCTAGCCTCGATCGTCGCCGAAGGTTTTGACAAGGACACGGTGGTGCGGATCGACCGGTTGTTGAACATCGCCGAATACAAGCGCCGCCAGGCCGCGCCCGGCGTGAAGGTGACGCGCAAGAACTTCGGCCGAGATCGGCGCTATCCGATCACCAACCGGTTTCGGGACAAGGCGGAGGCGTTGGCGAAGCCGGACGAGACGCTGGTGGTGAGGAGCGGGCGAGCGTCAAGCGAGGCGTTTGAGGGGTAGGGCGAAGTCGGGGGCGCGGACTGTCGACCCGTTACGGGCGCAGCACGCTCGGTTTGTCCGGCGTAAAACCGACCAGCTCAGGGTGGGGCCAGCCGCTGCCGCATATAAATGATTATTGAGTGGGACGCCGACTGGCAAGTATGGTCGCGTCGCTGGGCCTCCATGGTGTGCTGCGAAGATGCCCGAAAAGAATTTGTACGTCCCGCCGTCGCCTCCCGACATCCAGAAGGAGATCGAGATCTTCCGGAAGGAGGAGGAGGCCGCGCAGCAGACCTTCTTCGCCTACCTTGGGATCCGCGACCTGCTCTCCAAGCGGCCAGACGTCCGGGCGGCCGTTAACAGGAATTCGATGTTTTGGTTGACGACCAACCACGCGCTGTTCGTGTCGACGTTCATATGGCTCGGGCGCATCTTCGATACGAAATCCGCTCACAACGTCGGCGTGCTGCTGAAGGCCGTCGAGCAGAACCTGCCAAAGCTCGACCGCAAGGCCCTGCGCAAGCGCAAAGAGGAATTCATCGCCCCCGCAGAGGCCGCCGAATACGTAGAGGAAAAGCACGACACCGCTATCGATGACGTGCGCGAGCTGCGCAAGCAGGTCCGCGAGTGGCGTAAGATCTATGAGTCGGTCTACGGTGAGGTACGCGACCACCTCGCGCACAATAAGGGCGCCAAGGACGAACTCGACGCGCTGCTGGCGCGCACTAACATCGACGAGATGAAGCGAATGTTCGCGTTCCTACACGGGCTCCACGAAGCCCTGATCGAATTATACCTCAACGGCCGCAACCCGCTGCCGCTGCCGGATGTGACATTTAATCCGCCGCCGACGAGGCCACGCCATCCCGGCGACGAGGCCTACGCCGAGGCGCAGGCGTCACTGCTCTCGATGGTCGGCGAGCAACTTGGCCGTCTTGTTTAAACCAGTGACTGCAACGTCAATAAAATGCAAGATTCGCTAATGGCCCTAGCGGGCGTACCGCAACTTTGAACTTGTTGGCCCCTTTCATTAGTGGGCATCCGGCAGCGTGCTCGGGCGCCGTCGCTTACCCCTCAACTGATCTCCGCCCAATTCTCGATCCGTACGTGATTAATATCAGGAATGCATTATCGATAGAGTGATGTTAGGAGGCTCGAAAGCCGAGGCTGCTAACATCTTCCCAGAACTTCCTTCCCAATGATCGTCGGCTCTGCCATCCTTCCCCCACGCCCGCGCAGACGGGCTTTCGACATTGGGAGGAATTCATGCTGACACGACGAGGATTTGTGGCGGTTGCGGGCTGTGCGATCTGCAGCGTTGCGGGGTTCGGGGCGAGCGAGGCGTTTGCGCAGGGCGCTGCGGCGACGACGGCGAACGGCGTCACGCGCAAGGTGCTCAGCCGGGTCGACGGTCCGGCCGCGGGCTACGAGACGATTATCATGGACGTGACGCTCGATCCCGGCGCAGTGGTGGGGCGCCATACCCACCCGGGCATCGAGTCGACCTATGTGATGGAAGGCGAACTCGAACTGCCGATCGAGGGACGGCCGACCACGATCGCGAAAGCCGGCGACGCCTTCCAGGTGCCGCTCAACACCCCGCATGCCGGCGGCAAGCCCGCGACGGCCAAGACCCGGCTGATGGTCAACTACATCGTCGAAAAGGGCAAGCCGCTGGCCAGCCCGGTGTGACACGGGGTCTTCTCGCGCGCTTTGTCGATAAGCGAAGCGCGCGCCTGCCTGGCTTGCAGAGCCGTCAGCCCGAGGTGCGCGCGCAGCGCGCCTCGAACGGTGCGGCCGAGCGCTTGTGGCCACCCGTCGAGGCCAGCCAAGCCGCGCACAGCGCGTCCCGGCGGGCACCTCAAAGTCTGGACGAAATTCGATCCGTGAATGAGGTCTTGAACGTCGTCATTGCGAGGAGCGAAGCGACGAAGCAATCCAGGAAACGACCAAGGCGCCGCCTCTGGATTGCTTCGCTTCGCTCGCAATGACGAAAGGGTTGCTGACTTTGCTGCATTCATGTCCGGTCAGGCTCGCAGGATGACGGCGGCAGTCCATCGCACACCGATTGCTCCAGCCTGATTTCACATGGAAGCCGCAGCTTCGACGTCACGCCACCGGCTTGAGTTCCACCTTCAGCCAGCCGGGCTTGCGCGAGTCGAACGCCTCATAGGCCTCGATCACCGAACCGAGCGGCTCGTGCTTGGTCAGGAGTTGCTGCGGGTCGATCGCGCCGGAGGCGACGAGGTCGAGCAGATGCGGGATGTACTTGCGGTGATTACAGTTGCCCATCTTGATGGTGAGATTCTTGTTCATCGCCTCGCCGATCGGGAAGGTCCGCTTGGTCGGCGGATAGACGCCGATGATCGACAGCGTGCCGGCCTTGGCCAGCGCCTGCACGGCCCAGTCGAGCGCCTGCTCCGGCGCATCGCCCGGCTTGTAGCTGTGCTTGCGCGATTTCACCGCGTCCGGTGTGACGGCGCTGGCGACCGACTTGATCGCTTCGCCGGCGCGCGTGCCGGTCGAGGCGGCTGGGCCGTGATGGGCGTGCTCGGCGTCGACACCAACCGCATCGATGGCGCGATCGACGCCGATGCCGCCGGTCATCGCCACGATGGTCTTCACCGGATCTTCCTTGTCGAAGTCGACGATCTCGGCGCCTTGCCGCTGCGCCCTGTCCAGCCGGTCGGGCAGGTGATCGACCGCGATGATGCGGCCCGCCCCCATCAGCCGCGCGCTGGCGATGACGAACTGGCCGACCGGTCCGCAGCCGAACACGGCGACGGTCGAGCCTTCGTGAATATCGGCGATATCCGCGCCGAACCACCCGGTCGGAAAAATATCGGAGATGGTGATCGCCTGATCGTCGGTGACGTTGTCGGGGATCTTCACCATGGTGACGTGCGCGAACGGGATCCGCGCTTTCTCGGCCTGCAGTCCGTTCCACGGTCCGGTCGGGCCGGGGCCGCCGAAGAACGCCGTGCCGGCGCGCTTGCCGTTGGGATTGGCGTTGTCGCATTGCGCGAAGTAACCGGCCCGGCAATACGAGCAACTGCCGCAGCCGATGGTCGAGCCGATCACGACCCGATCGCCGGGACGAAAATTGCGGACCATGTCGCCGACTTGTTCGACGATGCCGACGCCCTCGTGGCCGAGAATCGTGCCCGGCTCCATGCCCGAGAACGACCCACGGACGAAGTGCAGGTCGGTGCCGCAGATCGCCGACGCGGTCAGCCGCACGATGGCGTCGGTCGGTTCCTGGATCGTCGGCTCGGGAACGTCGTCGAGCCGGATGTCGCCTTGTCCATGATACACGACGGCCTTCATGATGCTCTCCCGGATTGCCTGGCTTCAGCGGCGGCAACCGGCACCGCACGCACGGGTTCCTAGAGCTCACACTTTGCGGTCATGCGACTTGGCTCGGCAGCAAGGCGGCGCTGCGCGACCTTTTGCTTATCCCGACAACTTGTCGTGCCGGACCTTGCCGTCCATCAGCGTCAGCAGCACCGGGACGGTGTGGATCTCGTGCGGCGCGACCTCGAACAGATTGCGCTCGAGCACGACGAGATCGGCTTTCTTGCCGACTTCGATCGAGCCGATTTTGGCGTCCAGGCCGAGCTGATACGCGGCCCCCATGGTGGCGGCGCGCAGCGCCTCAGCGAGGCTGATGCGCTCGTCGGCCGGCAGGAGTAGCGGCTGCTCCGGCTTGTTCAGCTCGCGCCGCGTAATGGCGATCTCGATCGCCTCCAGCGGTTTGTATGTGCTGTAATAGCCGGCGGCGGGCCAGTCGGTGCCGAGCGAGACGTTGGCGCCGTGGCGCAGGATCGAGCCGATCCGATAGATCGCGTCGGCGCGGGCGCCGAGCCGCGTCCTCAGCACCTGGCGCCAATAGGCATCCGGCACCGCCCATTGCGCCGAGAACTCCGCCGTGACGCCGAGCGCGGCGAAGCGCGGCAGATCTTCCGGCGCGACGACGACCAGATGGCAGACCGTGTGCCGACGCTGGCGCGGCGGATTGGCCTTGATGGCCGCTTCGAAGGCGTCGAGGCACAGCCGCGCGCCGCGGTCGCCGCAGCAATGCACGTGAATGTCGAGGCCGTCGCGGTCGGCGCGCAGCACGATGTCCTTGAACAGGTCCGGCGGCAGCAGCGTGTCGCCGCTGCGCGACGGATCGTCGTCGTAGGGCGCCAGCATCGCCGAGGTACGCTGCGCCTCGCCGCCATCGATGTTGAGCTTGAGCACCGACGCCTGGACCAATTCGGAATGGAAGCGGCCGCGGAGTTCCTTGATGAGCGGAATCGGATCGATCGCCGGATCGTTGTGATAGGTCGATCCGACGACGCGGAACGGCAGCAGCCCGCGCTGCTCGAAGTCTTGATAGAGCTGAAAGCCCGCCGCTTCCGGCAGCACCTGCATGCCCGCGTCGAATACGGTGGTGATGCCGGCCGCGGAGGCTTTGGGCAGCCAGTCGCCGAGCGACTGCGCCAGGTACGTGCCGGTGAACGGCGCGGCGGCGTTGAGGATGACGATCATCGCCGGCACTTCGACCGCATAGCCGGTTGGCTCGCCCGATGCCGGGTCGCGCTGGAAGTAACTGAAACCGGGCAGGGGATCTGCGGTCGTGGTAGTGATCCCGGCCAGCGCCAGAGCCTTGGAATTCACCCAGGCGCAATGGCCGTCGATCGCACTCAGGATCACCGGCGTGTCCGGCCACAGCGCGTCGAGATCCTGCTTGCGTGGGCCGCTGGCCGGAAATGCATTGTAGCGCCAGCCGAAGCCGCGGATCACGTCGGCGTCGCCGAGCTTTGCGCGATACGCTGCGAGCGCCGCGAGCGTTTCGTCCCGCGTGTCGTATTGCAGGTCGACGCCGCTGGTGATCGCTGCGCCGGAGATCGGATGGATATGGCCCTCGACGAAGCCGGGCAACAGCAGCCTGCCGGCAAGATCGACGACGCGCGTGTTCGGCCCGATGAAGCGTGTCACGCCGGCATCGTCGCCGACATAGACGATGGAGTCGGCCCGGACCGCCACGGCGCGCGCCCATTCAGGGCCGCGGCTCACGGTGTAGACCGGGCCGTTGCGGAAGACGAGATCGGCTTTGCTATCAGCCGCGACGGCGCGCGCCGGCATCGCGTCGGTCACGCCGACCGCCGCGAACGCCGCTCCGGCCTGCAACAGGCCGCGCCGCGTCGGCTCCGTCAGCTGCAGCGTACTATCGATCTTCAGCAGGTTGCGGAAGTTGGCCCAGTCACAAGCAATGCACATCTCCCGACCTCGATGATCAAGGGGGGCGTTCGTCGAGCGAGTGTGTTCGATTCCGCGACGCCACCCAACCTTGGGATCGTACGAGGCGCTTGAGGACGAGGGAGTGGATGAGTTGCGCTGCTGTCCAGATGCGGACGGCCATGACGAACGTGCGCATCACGAGCGGGCTCGATCGCTGCTGGCCATGGGGGCATCCTGGACTGCGAATGCATCGCAGAACTGGTCCGGACAGCCGGCGCCGAATGCGGCCGAAGGTCGGCGCTTCGGTGGTGGATCGATGGAAGTACCTCTGATCCGGAATGTGGCGAAGGACACGGTTTCGCCGCAACGGATTCTGCCGTCGCGATGCGGTGCCACAGGTTTGCCGCAAGGTTTTTCAGACCCCAATCGCGGCATTTGCGACTCGTTCTCGGCTCCGCAGTCGGCTCGCCGACCATCCAGATCGCCCTCGCGGGGGCCGCTGCGCGGCGGTCGATCTCCGGCCGCAGTCTTGCGCAGCTCGCCGCAACTCGGTTTGATGGTCGCGCCGCGAAACGGCGGGCCGTCTCCTCACGGCACCGAACGGGCAACTAACAGCGAGCCGCGAATGCCGATCCACGATCCTTCAGCACTGGCTCCCGATCTGTCCCACCCTGCCACGCCCGCGGCCTTCGCCGAGGCTGCGCTACGGTCGCTGCGGCCTGTGTTCGGTGCGAGCCGTGCGGTGTTCTCCGATCGGCATAGCGGCGGCCCCGGCCGGATGCACTTCATCAACTGGCCGTCCTGGTGCGAGGCGCATTATTGCGCCGAAGTCCGCGCCCGCGATCCGATCCGGAGCTGGCTTGACGGCGCTGCCCACGCGGAGGAACACGGCGTGGCGCGGTTGTCCGAATTGCGCCGGGCGGCGCTGCCCGACGAGCCGCTGCTGACCGATTGCGGCGCGGCCTTCGTGCTGACATTGGCGCTACGCGATCGCCGCCGGATCGTCGGTGCGCTGAGCCTGGTGCGCGACGCTGGTCGCGGCGATTTCGACGAGCGCGACCGCGTTCTGGCGCTGTCGCTGCGGCCGCTGCTGGAAATGGCGTTTGGCGGCGTCACGACGCGCTGCGCGGCGGTGGAGCCGTCGACCGGCGACGATCCGCTGCACGCACTCACCAAGCGCGAGAGCGAAGTCGCCCGGCTCGCTGCGGCAGGCCATTCCAACAAGGCGATTGCCCGGATGCTCGACATCAGTCCGTGGACGATCAAGAACCAGATTCGCGCGGTGCTGGACAAGACCGGCACGCGCAATCGCACCGAGCTGAGCGCGCTGCTCGGATCGCGCAGCCGCGCGAAAGGCGGCAGCTAATCGCCGCGGGCGATGAGGTCTTCCGCGGCCTTCAGTCCCGACCAATGCGCCTGGCCGACCGTGCTGTTGGTCAGATAGTCCCCACAGAACGCGACGCGCGGCATCGGTCCGAGATCGAGGAAGCGGCGCAGGCCGCGGATGTAGCCCTTCGGCCGCTTGCAGATCGCATCCGGCTGGCGCGAGACAAAGCTGTCGATCACCCTTGTCTCGGCGAGCTGGGGCAGGGCATCGCCGACGTCGCTCCAGGCGATGGTGAGCAGCTCCGCGGTGCTGGCGCCGGCGTGCTGTCGGCAGCCCCAATCCTTCCATTGCGAATGCGCGAAGGTGGTGCCGTTGCCCATGTCGGTGAAGCGCAGATTGCCGGTCCGGCGGAAGCCGTCGGCCGCGGGCAGCACATAGGTGTCGAGCAGGTCGTCCTTCGGACGGTCGAGCAGGTAGTACACGATGTGATGGCCGGCGTAGTCGACTCCGTCGAAGAAGCTGCGCCGCTCGGCGTCGAGGCCGGGCATCAGCGCCGACACCTTGTTGCCCGGGACCGCCATCACCACCGCGTCGCCCCGAACGGTCTCGCTGCGGCCGTCGTGCACGACGTCGACCTCGACGCCGTCGGCATGCGGGCGCACTTCGGCGACGCTGGCGCCGAGCCGAAGATCGACGCGCTGATCGGCTGCGAGGCTGCGGCCGAGCTCCCAGGTGAGCCGGCCGGCGCCGCGCTCCTTGAAGCTCCAGATCTGATCGCCCGACCACGACAGCCGTCCGGCCGTGCTCCAGGCCGTCCAGGCCAGCGAGAAATCGTCCTCGCCATAGCCGCAGAACATCGCGACGCAGGGCTCGAGGAAGTAATCGACGAAGGTTGGCGAGAAGCGGCGGAAGTATTCGCAGGCGTTGACGTCGTCGAACGCGGCCGCGCTGGTGATATCGCGCGGATCGCCGGTGATGGCGATCTGGCCCAGCTTGGGCAGCGTCGCGAGCAGCCGTGCCTTCTCTGCAAAGGGAATGAACGGGTGCTTGGCAGCACTGATCAGATCGAAGGCGCCGAAGCCGACGTTCTGCTGGCGCTTGACCAGCACGTTCCAGCGGTGCGCGGCCGTGAGGTCGGCGAGGCCGTCGGGCTGGTCGATGCCGAGCTTGCGGGCGAGGTCGGCGAGGTTGGTTTCGGCGCCGAGAAACGCGAACGCGCCGGTAACGGCCCAGACCCCGTGCCACAGTACGGAGCGGCAGCGGCCGCCCGGTTCGCTGTCCTGTTCGAGCAGCACGACCTCGTGGCCGTCGTCGCGCAGCCGATCGGCCGCGCCCAATCCGGCAATGCCGCCGCCGACAACGATCACCCGCATGCTGCAACTCCTCCGACCTCGCAAAAGAGGCTGCAGGCTGGAGCAGGGCGCGATGCGGAGCCATAGCCCGGACGGGCTATGCGGGCGGTGTGGTGTCGAGGGCTCGGGCTTACTGCGCCTTCGGCAGGAAGGTCGGCCCGACCGTGCGGATCTTGTTCGGGTCGGTCGCGGGTGCGCCCGGATCCGGCTGCGCGGCGCCGTTGGCCGCTGCCGGAGCCGCGCCCTTGCGGGCGTTGGCGCGCTGCGCCGGTGGCAGCGCCATGCGCTTGGCGCTCTCCTCGGTGACGATGATGTCGCCGTGTTCGCGCGCCGACGTATCGTCGACGCCCTTCAGCGCGTCGGCCCAGCTCTGATTGGCGGCCTTGCACGAGCACGCCGGATCGAAGCTCTGGCGATAGCGGAAGGCGGCGGGCAGCGACGTGTAGGGCTGGCCGTTGATCGACACCGCCTGGTTCATGTCCTGGCCGGGATTGCGATAGGCGTACAGCGCCGCATCGGACGCCGGGCACAGGCTCTTGCAGGTCTTCTCGTCGTCGGCGAAGCGCGCCGGCGTGGTGGCGAAGGAGATCGGGAAGTAATAGCCGTCGCAGGTGCGCACGCACACGGTGCGGAAGGTGCCGGTGTCGGTGTTGAAATCGGGCAGCGGGGCACCCGGGGCGCCCGGCGCCGGCGAGGCGTTGCCGCCGAACAGATTGTTGAGGAAGCCTCCGCCGCCCTGCTGCGCGGCGGCGGCGTATTGCGGGCCGCAATTGTTCTGCGCCAGCGCGGTCAGCACCGAGCGGCGCTGGTTGTCGCGATCCGACCCGCCCGGGCCGCCGGAGCGCAGCCGCTCGAGGCTCGAGGTCATCTGATCGAGATTGCCGCGCATCTGCTGGATCTGGTTGTTGACCGGCCCGCACTGCGCCGACTGGCCGTTGAACAGCGAGAAGAAGCCCGAGCTGTCGCAGCCCATCCGCTTGGCCTGCATGGTGACGCGGTCGAGTTCGGCCTGCTGGCGGTTGACGGAATCTTCGTAGCGCCGGATCTGGTCGGCGCGGGCCGGATCGCCGCCGCCGCGGTCGATCGCGGCGAGCTGTGCTTCAAGCCGCGGGCAGACCGGGTTGACCGCACCCTGCTGGCCGCCGGGCGACTGCTGATAGCCCTGCTGCGGCGGATAGCCTTGCTGCGCCAGCGCGGCGGAGGGCAGCGCCGCCGCCGCCATCAGAACAGCGCCGGTCAGCCACCGGCGGCGCAACAAACTCGCGGTCTCGAAGAGGTCGGGCATTCAAGGATTCCGGCGGATGGTGATCTCGGCGATCGGCCGAATCGTCTCAGCAAATCCGCGCGATCGATGCCGTCCGGCAATCCGTTCAAGCCGCGACGGTTGCGGGTCTTCTACCGGCTTCTCGCGGCATCGTCACGTCGTTTCCGGGGCCTCTCTGTGGCGAAACCCCACGCATTTGCGCGCAGTTCAGCGTTGGCAGGTGATCGCCACATACTCTTCGCAGCCGCCCCGCGCGCACGACATGCCGACGGTCTTCGGCACCGCGCCGGTGATCTCGTCGGGATCGACCCGGCGATAGGCGACCGCCTGGGCAAAATCCCGTGCCTGGCAATAGGCCAGCGCCGCATGGGCGCCGCAGCTCTCGCTTTTGGCCAGGCAGCGGTCGATGCCGTAGCCGTCCGGCTGATTGGCGACGATGAACACGCGGCTGTCGGCGATGGCGGCCGACGCTGGCAGCAGCACCGCGCAGGCCAGAAGAGCAGCAAGAAATTTCATGGGACACCGGTGAGCGAGGGCGCCTAGCCCCCGATCTATAATCGGGAAGTGGTAAAGAATCGTTAACCATGGCGGGGAACCAAGGCACCCGGTCGGTAGGCGCCGATCATGGCCGAAATCGGCCGGCATCGCGCCCTCAGGCATTCGCCGGGCTTGACGCGCCCCGGCCGTCTGGCCATGGTGCGGCAATGAACGGTCTTTTCTCGATTTGTGGCATTTGCCGCGAGATTACGAGCTAGCTCAACGCTGGCTGAGGCCGTCTTTTCTCTCATGAGATCACTGGACGCCCGGCCGCAGGGGACGGGAATCCATGGCTTTGCGCCTTTACGATACGCTGACCAAGCAGAAGCGCGAGTTTGCGCCGCTCGATCCGCACAACGTGCGGATGTATGTCTGCGGCCCGACGGTCTACGACTTCGCCCATATCGGCAACGCCCGGCCGGTGATCGTGTTCGACGTGCTGTTCCGGCTGCTGCGGCACCTCTACGGCGAGAGCCACGTCAAATACGTCCGCAACATCACCGACGTCGACGACAAGATCAACGACCGCGCCGCGCGTGACTATCCCGGCCTGCCGCTGAACGAGGCGATCCGCAAGGTCACCGAGAAGACCGAGCAGCAGTTTCACGACGATGTCGACGCGCTCGGCTGCCTGCGGCCGACCGTCGAGCCGCGCGCGACCGAGCACATCGCCGAGATGCGGCAGATCATCGAGAAGCTGGTGGCGGGCGGTTTCGCCTATGCCGAACAGGACCACGTGCTGTTCTCGCCGGCGGCGATGAACGCCGCAAACGGCGTGCTGCCGCGCTACGGCGCGCTGGCCAATCGCACGCTCGACGAGATGATCGCCGGTGCCCGCGTCGACGTCGCGCCCTACAAGCGCGATGCCACCGACTTCGTACTGTGGAAGCCGTCAAAGCCCGGCGAGCCGTCCTGGCCGTCGCCGGCAGGTATCACCACCGAAGGACGGCCGGGCTGGCATATCGAATGCTCGGCGATGTCGTGGAAACATCTCGGCGAGACCTTCGACATCCACGGCGGCGGCATCGACCTCGTCTTCCCGCACCACGAAAACGAAGTCGCCCAAACCTGCTGCGCCTTCCACACCTCGCGCATGGCCCAGACCTGGATGCACAACGGCTTCCTGCAGGTCGAAGGCGAGAAGATGTCGAAGAGCCTCGGGAATTTCGTGACGATCAGGGAGTTACTGGCGACTGAGAAGTTCGGGGGGCGCAAATGGCCGGGCGAAGTTGTTCGGTTAACGATGCTTAAGACGCACTATCGATCGCCGATCGATTGGACTGCGCAAGCGCTCGAAGAGTCGTTTGAAAACATCAGCTCATGGCACGCTGCGATATCACCCCACTTCTTGTCCGGTATACCGGGAGATTATCCGCCGCCTGAGGAGGTGATTGATGGTCTCGCCGATGATCTGAATTTCTCTCGTGTTGTGGCCGAGATGCATCAATGGGCCAGAGCTGCAAGGGCCGGGGATAGTGCGGCCGCGAAGAAGTTGGCTGCCGCGGCTGACTTCTTTGAACTGAGGCGAATGAGTTGGGACCGGACGCTGCAAGAGTTTGTCTATGAAACTACTGTAGATGATGCCCTGCGCGCCAAATTCGATAGGTTGATCGAGGCCCGCGCCGCCGCCCGCGCCAACAAGGACTGGAAAGAATCCGACCGCATTCGTGACGAACTCGCTGCGATGGGTGTGGTGCTGAAGGACGGCAAGGACGCCGACGGCAAGCCGGTGACGACCTGGGAGATCGCGCGATGAGCAGCCACCTCCGCGGAGTCGTTCCGGGGCGCACGCGCAGCGTGCGAGCCCGGAATCTCGCCGCCGCAACTTCGGGATTCCGGGCCTGCGCTGCCGGCGCAGCGCATCCCGGAATGTCGGGTGTGGGGCTGCGAGGAATTGCGCCGCACAGGTCCACGCATCTTGAGAATTCGAGGGGCGAGGCACTGCCTCACCCCGTCATTCCGGGGCGCGCGCAGCGCGAGCCCGGAATCCATAGCCCCTGGCGTCTCGGCAGGCGCACGTACTCCGCTAGCAAAGTCAGGGGGTATGGATTCCGGGCCTGCGCCCTGCGGGCGCATCCCGGAATGACGAACGAGAAGGAGCGTAGCGCGGCTAGCGCTGCGGGTGCTCGGGGCGGTGCCCAACGATTCAAACTCACGACGCAGCGGGAGCTTGCCCGATGACCGACCCGAAACCGACTGGACGGCCGGACACGCCGTTTCCCAAGCACTGGCTGTACTACATCGCCTTGAAGATCGCGCTGCTCGGCGGCGCGACGGCGCTGGTGCTGAAGCTTTATGGATTCTGGTGAGTCATGAGCCCGACGGAAAAGCCCGGCCTGCGGCCGTATCTGCCCGAGGATGGCCAGATCGCGGCGGCGATCTTCATCGCGGCGATCGAGCAGCTCACCGAGGACGATTACGGCGAGGCGCAGCGTGAAGCGTGGGCCTCGGTGGCGGATGACGATGCGAAGTTCGCGGCGCGGCTCGCGTCGCAGCTGACGCTGATCGCGACGCTGGGCGGCGCGCCGGTCGGCTTCGCGTCGCTGAAGGGCGCGGATCACATCGACATGCTCTACGTGCATCCGGACTTCACCCGGAGGGGTGTCGCGACGTCGTTGATCGACGCTCTGGAGAAGCTTGCCGGCGCGCGCGGCGCACAGGCGCTGACGGTCGATGCCAGCGACAACGCTGCCGAATTCTTCACGCGCCGCGGTTACGTCGCGACGCAGCGCAACACGGTCACCATCAATGGCGAATGGCTCGCCAATACTTCGATGAAAAAGACGCTGGCGGACTCCGCGGCGCCGGGAGCGGATTAATGAGTCGCGAACGTCTGTATCTCTATGACACCACGCTGCGCGACGGCGCGCAGACCAACGGCGTCGACTTCACGCTGCACGACAAGAAGCTGATCGCCGGCCTGCTCGACGACCTCGGCATCGATTACGTCGAGGGCGGTTATCCCGGCGCCAATCCGCTCGACACCGAGTTCTTCGCCGAGGACCAGAAGCTCAGCCGCGCCACCTTCGCGGCGTTCGGCATGACGCGCCGGCCGGGCCGATCGGCGTCGAACGACCCGGGCGTCGCGCTGCTGCTCGAAGCCAAGGCCGGCGCGATCTGCTACGTGGCGAAGTCGAGCGAGTATCAGGTTCGCGTCGCGCTCGAGACCACCAACGAGGAGAATATCGCCTCGATCCGCGACAGCGTCGCGCTGGCGAAGGACAAGGGCCGCGAGGTGCTGGTCGATTGCGAGCATTTCTTCGACGGCTACAAGGAGAACCCGGCGTTCGCGCTGCAATGCGCCGAGGCCGCTTACCAATCCGGCGCACGCTGGGTCGTGCTGTGCGACACCAATGGCGGCACCATGCCGGACGAGATCGAAGCGATCGTCGGCGAGGTGGTGAAGCGCATCCCCGGCACGCATGTCGGCATCCACGCCCATAACGACACCGAGCAGGCGGTGGCGAACTCGTTCGCCGCAGTGCGGGCCGGCGCGCGGCAGATCCAGGGCACGCTGAACGGGCTCGGCGAGCGCTGCGGCAACGCCAATCTGGTGTCGATGATCCCGACGCTGAAGCTGAAGAAGGAGTTCGCCGACAAGTTCGAGATCGGCGTCTCCGACGAGAAGCTCGCCACGCTGGTGCAGGTATCGCGCGCGCTCGACAACATTCTCGACCGCGCGCCCGATACGCACGCGCCCTATGTCGGCGGCAGCGCCTTCGTCACCAAGACCGGCATCCATGCGTCGGCGGTGATGAAGGATCCGCACACTTACGAGCACGTCGCGCCCGAGACCGTCGGCAACCACCGCAAGGTGCTGGTGTCGGATCAGGCCGGCAAGTCTAATGTGCTGGCGGAGCTGGCGCGCACCACCATCCAGGTCGATCGCGACGATCCGAAGCTCGGCCGGCTGATCGAGAAGATGAAGGAGCGGGAAGCCGCCGGTTACGCGTATGAGTCGGCCAACGCGTCGTTCGATCTGCTGGCGCGTGGCGTGCTCGGCAAGGTGCCGGAGTTCTTCCATGTCGAGCAGTTCGACGTGAATGTCGAGCAGCGCTACAATTCGCACGGCAAGCGGGTTACGGTGGCGATGGCGGTGGTTAAAGTCGTCGTAGACGGCGAGACGCTGATTTCGGCCGCGGAAGGCAACGGTCCGGTCAACGCGCTCGACGTCGCGCTGCGCAAGGACCTCGGCAAGTACCAGAAGTACATCGAGGGCCTGAAGCTGGTCGATTATCGTGTCCGTATCCTCAATGGCGGTACCGAGGCCGTGACTCGGGTGCTGATCGAGAGCGAGGACGAACTCGGCGAGCGCTGGACCACGATCGGCGTGTCACCGAACATCATCGATGCGTCGTTCGAAGCGCTGATGGACTCGGTGGTCTACAAGCTTATCAAGAGCAACGCGCCGCTCTAATTCCGCCACGGCCCTATCCCCGTCATTGCGAGCCGAAGGCGAAGCAATCCAGCTCCGAGCACCAAGCTGGATTGCTTCGTCGCCTTCGGCTCCTCGCAATGACGGCCGTCCCGGTTGTCATTGCGCATGGGGCCTGCCACCATGCGTACAACAATCAATGAGAATGCGGGATAGGAGACGGGCCAGTGAGCAACACCCTGAATGGTGCGCAGTCGGTCGTGCAGACGCTGGTGAATTGCGGCGTCGAGGTTTGCTTCGCCAATCCCGGCACCTCCGAGATGCATTTTGTTGCGGCGCTCGACTCGGTGACTGGTTTGCGGCCGGTGCTTTGCCTGTTCGAAGGCGTGGTGACCGGCGCGGCGGATGGCTATGGCCGGATCGCCGGGAAGCCGGCGGTGACGCTGCTGCATCTCGGCCCCGGCCTCGCCAATGGTCTCGCCAATCTGCACAATGCCAAGCGTGCGGCGACGCCGATCGTCAATATCGTCGGCGATCATGCGACCCATCATCTGCAATACGACGCCCCGCTGACGTCGGACATCGTCGGCTTCGCGAGTCCGGTGTCGGACTGGATTCACGAATCGAAGAGCGCGGGAGCGGTCGCGAGCGACGTGGCACTGGCGGTGCGGGCGGCGCGCAGCGCACCGGGCGGCATCGCAACGCTGATCATGCCGGCGGACGTCGCCTGGAATCCTGCGGCGCGGCCCGCGCTGCCGCTCCCCGATATCAAAGCGGCGCGGGTGGACGCCGACACGGTGGACGACATCGCGCGGCTGTTGTCGAACGGCAAGAAGTCGGCGCTGCTGCTGCGCGGTGGCGCGCTGCTGGCCGAGGGGCTGGAAGCCGCTGGCCGCATCCAGGCGAAGTGCAAGGCCCGGCTGCTGTGCGACACCTTCGCGCCGCAAACCGAACTCGGCGCCGGCCGCGTGCCGCTGGAGCGGATTCCGTATTTCGCCGAGCAGATCACCGCGTTCCTGAAGGATATCGAGCAACTGATTTTGGTCGGCGCCAAGCCGCCGGTGTCGTTCTTCGCCTATCCGGGCAAGCCGAGTTGGGGCGCGCCGGACGGCTGTCAGTTCGATTACCTGGCGCAGCCGCATCAGGACGGCGCGCAGGCGCTGAAGGACCTCGCCGATGCGCTCAACGCGCCCGCCGAGCCGGCCGCACGCACGGCGCTGGCGCTGCCTGAATTGCCCAAGGGCAAACTCAACTCGCTCGGCGTCGCGCAAGCGATTGCGCATCTCACGCCCGATCACGCGATCTATGCCGAGGAGGCGAATACGTCCGGTCTGCCGTTGCAAATGATGCTGCCGCGCGCCCGGCCGCATACGCATCTGCCGCTGACCGGCGGCTCGATCGGGCAGGGGCTTCCGCTGGCGATCGGCGCCGCGCTCGCCGCGCCGGACCGCAAGGTGATCTGTCCACATGGCGACGGTGGCGCCGCCTATACGATGCAGGCGCTGTGGACGATGGCGCGCGAAAAGCTCGACGTCGCCGTGGTGATCTACGCCAACCGCTCTTACGCAATTCTCAATGTCGAGCTGCAGCGCGTCGGCGCCTCCGGTGCCGGCTCGAACGCGCTGGCGATGCTGGATCTGCACAATCCGGAAATGAACTGGACGAAGATCGCCGAAGGCCTCGGCGTCGAAGCCAGCCGCGCCACGACGGCGGAGGAGTTCGCGGTGCAGTACGCCTCGGCGATGAACCAGCGCGGCCCGCGTCTGATCGAGGCGCTGATCTGACGCTTAAAGTTTGCGCGCGACCTCGGGAGCCATTTCCTTGGCCTGCTCGGGCGCGGCGGCAGCACGCAGCTTCGGCAGGATGTCGGCAACGCGGTCGACCTTCAGCACTTCGACGGCCAGCTTGGGCCGGATGAAGGCGGCGGCCCGCATGTGGTCGATCAAGGCCATCAGTGGATCCCAGAAGCCGTCGATATTGGCGATCAGGATCGGCTTCTGGTGACGGCCGAGCTGCTGCCAGGTCATCTGCTCGACCAGCTCTTCCAGCGTGCCGATGCCGCCCGGCAGCGCCACGAAGGCGTCCGAGTGCTCGAACATCAGCCGCTTGCGCTCATGCATGTCTTCGGTGACGATCAGGTCCTGGACGCGGGCGAGCGCGATTTCCTTGGTGCGTAAGAATCCGGGGATGATGCCGGTGACCGCGCCGCCATGATCGAGCACCGCATTGGCGACGGCTCCCATCAGGCCGACCGCGCCGCCGCCATAGACCAGCCGGATGCCGGCCTCTGCCAGTTCCTTGCCGAAAGCCTGTGCGGCTTCCATGAAAAGCGGGTTGGTGCCGGGCCCGGAGCCGCAATAGACGCAGACTGTCTTGATCTCGCTCATGGTGGGCGATGTGGCACCGCGAGATCACAGCGTCAAGACAAGACCGGATTGCGCAGCGCAACAGCCTGTTATGACACGATGAAATGCGCCGTCAGGGTGCACGCGGGCGGCGAAACACTATATGACAGCGCATCCGACGCATTTCCTGTCCGCCGCCGCTTTCGTGGCCCCGGACCTTTTCAGGCACTCTTGATGGCTCACCCACATTCCCACTCACGGAGCGGTCCTTCGGTCGCAACTCCGGAGGACGCCGTCGCCCAGAAGGCGACCCTCGGCGCGACCCTGGTCCATCTCTGGCCGTATATCTGGCCGGGTGACCGGGCCGATCTGAAGATGCGGGTGGTCTGGTCAGTGCTGCTGCTGCTCGTCGCCAAGGCGGCGACGCTGATCGTGCCGTTCACGTTCAAATGGGCGACGGATGCGTTGACCGGCGCCGACACCGCACCGGTCGAAGGTTCGAACTGGACGCTGTGGCTGGTAGCCTCGCCGCTGGCCCTGACGCTGAGTTACGGCCTGACCCGGGTGCTGATGGCGGTGCTGACGCAGTGGCGCGACGGCATGTTCGCCCAGGTCGCGATGCATGCCGTCCGCAAGCTAGCCTATCGCACCTTCGTCCACATGCACGAATTGTCGCTGCGCTTTCACCTGGAGCGCAAGACCGGCGGGCTGACGCGCGTGCTGGAGCGTGGCCGGCTCGGCATCGAAGTCATCGTTCGCATGGTGATCCTGCAACTGGTGCCGACCATCATCGAGCTGTCGCTGGTGATGGCGGTGCTGCTGTGGCAGTTCGATTGGCGCTACGTCGCGGCCGTGGTGGTCACGGTCGTGTTCTACATGCTCTACACCTACAAGGCGACCGAGTGGCGGATCGGCATCCGCCGCCGCATGAACGATTCCGACAGCGACGCCAATCAGAAGGCGATCGACTCGCTGCTCAACTACGAGACCGTGAAGTATTTCGGCGCCGAGGAGCGCGAGGCCAAGCGCTACGACAAGTCGATGCAGCGCTACGAAGACGCCAGCGTCTCGACCTACACGTCGCTGGCGGTGCTCAACGCCGGGCAGGCGGTGATCTTCACCTTCGGCCTGACCGCGACCATGCTGATGTGCGCCGTCGGCGTGCGCAACGGCACCAACACGGTCGGCGATTTCGTGATGATCAATGCGATGATGATTCAGCTCTACCAGCCGCTGAACTTCATGGGCATGGTGTATCGCGAGATCAAGCAGGCGATCATCGACATCGAGAAGATGTTCGCGGTGCTGTCGCGCAATCCGGAGGTCAAGGACAAGCCGGGCGCGACGCCGCTGCTGGTCACCAACGGCACTGTGCAGTTCGACGACGTCCGCTTCGCCTATGATCCGTCGCGCCCGATCCTCAAGGGGCTCAGCTTCGAGGTGCCGGCCGGCCAGACGGTGGCGATCGTCGGCCCGTCCGGTGCCGGCAAGTCGACGATCTCCCGGCTACTGTTCCGGCTGTACGACGTGTCGTCCGGCGCGATCCGGATCGACGGCCAGGACATCCGCGACGTGACGCAGACGTCGCTGCGGTCGGCGATCGGCATGGTGCCGCAGGACACCGTGCTGTTCAACGACACCATCCGCTACAACATCCGCTACGGCCGCTGGGACGCGACCGACGCCGAGGTGGAGGAGGCGGCCAAGACCGCGCAGATCGACGCCTTCATCAAGGCGTCGCCGAAAGGCTACGAAACCGAAGTCGGCGAGCGCGGGCTGAAGCTGTCGGGCGGCGAGAAGCAGCGCGTCGCGATTGCGCGAACCGTTCTCAAGTCGCCGCCGATTCTGGTGCTCGATGAAGCGACGTCGGCGCTCGACAGCCATACCGAGCACGAAATCCAAGGGGCGCTCGAGCGCGTTTCGAAGAATCGTACCTCGCTGGTGATCGCGCACCGGCTTTCGACCATCGTCGGGGCCGACGAGATCATCGTGATCGATCAGGGGCGGATCGCCGAGCGCGGCAGCCACGCGCAGCTGCTCGAGCACGGCGGGCTCTACGCCAGCATGTGGAATAGGCAGCGCGAGGCCGAGGAAGCGCGCGAGCGGCTGGCGATGATCGGCGACGACGAGTCGCAGCCGCGGCCATCCGCGCTCGACGACGATCTGGCAAGTTCGGCCGCGGCGGAGTAATCGTGTCGCTGCATTCGGCCCGTCGTCTTCGAAGCTAGGGGACCTTCCATGTCCATCGTCAATTCCGTCCGCGCCCAGATCCCGCCGGTCCATCGGGAAGGCTATCCGTTCATCGCCGCCTTCGCGCTGGCGACGCTCGTCCTGTTCTTGATCTGGGCACCACTCGGCTGGATCGGCGTGGTGCTGACGATCTGGTGCGCGCTGTTCTTCCGCGATCCGGTGCGGGTCACGCCGGTCCGTGACGGGTTGGTTGTGGCGCCCGCCGACGGCCGCGTGTCGATGGTGGTGCAGATCATCCCGCCGCCCGCGCTCGGCCTCGGCGACAAGCCGCTGCCGCGGGTGTCGATCTTTATGAGTGTCTTCAATTGCCACGTGAACCGTAGCCCGGTCGCCGGCCGGGTCGAGCGCATCATCTATTCGCCTGGCAAGTTCATCAATGCCGAGCTCGACAAGGCCAGCGAGGACAACGAGCGCAATTCGCTGGTGATCTCGACGCCGACCGGCCAGATCGGCGTGGTCCAGATCGCCGGGCTGGTCGCGCGCCGGATCGTGTCGTTCGTTCGCGAAGGGCAGCCGTTGGCGGTCGGCGAGCGCTTCGGCCTGATCCGGTTCGGCTCGCGGCTCGACGTTTACCTGCCGGAAGGCACCAAGCCGCTAGTGTCCGAGGGGCAGACCGCGATCGCCGGCGAGACCGTGCTGGCGGATATCAGCCTCGGCGACGGCGGCCGCACCTTCCGGGCCGATTGACGCTGCCTGGAGCGACGGCCCAAAGCCTGCCATGATGGCGGCGCAGCCTGCGGGCTGCGCAAGCGAGGCGATGCAGATGCACTACGATCAGACCCCACCCGAGACGCCGCGGCGCCGCTTCGGCCCGATCCCGGTGCGGCTGCTGGTGCCCAACGTCATCACCCTGCTGGCGATCTGTGCCGGTCTGACCGCGATCCGGCTCGCGGTGGAAGGCCGGATGGAACTCGCGGTCGCCGCCATCGTGTTCGCCGCCGTGCTCGACGGCATCGACGGCCGCGTCGCCCGGATGATCAAGGGCCAGTCGAAATTCGGCGCCGAACTCGACAGTCTGGCCGATTTCGTCAATTTCGGCGTCGCGCCCGGCCTGATCCTGTATTTCTGGCAGCTGCATTTCCTGAGCAATGTCGGCTGGATCGCCGCGATGATCTTCGCGATCAGCGGCGGCCTGCGTCTGGCGCGCTTCAACGCCACCATGGACGACCCCAACAAGCCTGCCTTCGCGGCGAATTTCTTCACCGGCGTGCCGGCGCCGGCCGGGGCCATCACCGTGCTGCTGCCGGTGTATATGGGCTTTCTCGGCGCCCCGACCCCGCCAGCGGTGCTGATCGCGCTGTACACCCTGCTGATCGCGTTCCTGATGGTGTCGCGTCTGCCGGTGTTCTCCGGCAAGGCGGTGCGACTGCGGGTGGCGCCCGAAATGGTGCTGCCGGTGTTCGTATCGGTGGTGTTGTTCATCGCTCTGCTGATCGGCTACCCGTGGCACATGCTGTCGGCCGGCTCGGTGTTGTACCTGCTCAGCCTGCCGCTCGGCTGGCGCTCCTATCGCGATCATAAGCGCAATGCCGCCGCCCAGGAGCCGCAGCCAGCCGCCTCGACCACGGCCAAGAAGCCGACCCGGGTGGTGCCCGAGCCGTCCGCGCAGGACGAGCGGCCGACCCGCCTGAACTGATCTGATCCTTCGGGCACATAGGGCTAGTCGTCATGGCCGACTGGCGTCCCCTGATGGTTAGCGTTGAGTTGACGCCATCCGCCGGTTGCTACGCCTCGCGCCGGCGCCCCTGCGGTCGGCAGCTGCCCGTTTAACCTTTACGCGTCTTTAATGGCGGCTGCTTACGGTGACTCCGTGCAGCGCAGAACGTGCTGCGCCGCCGCCAGCCCGGACTGGCGCGCATGTGCGCGTGTCGGAGTACAAGATGGATATCGCCACACTACTCGGCCTGGTCGCGGGCGCCGCGGTCGTGTCTTCGCTCATCCTGATGGGCGGCAACTTCGGGATGTTTTACGACATCCATGCGGTGATCGTGATTTTCGGCGGATCCTTCGCTGCGACCCTGATCCGTTTTCCGCTTTCCGCGATGCTGCACGGCCTGCCGCTCGGCGCCAAATTCGCCTTCACGCTCAGCAACCTCTCGGCGCGCGATCTGGTCGATGAGCTGGCCCGGATCGCCGAGATCGCGCGCAAGTCCGGTCCGGTCGGGCTGGAGAAGGTCGAGGCCGACGACCCCTTTCTGGCCAAGGGCGTGCGCTACGTGGCCGACGGCTACGACATCGAATTCATCCGCGACAATCTCGAGCGCGATCGCGACAACTTCCTGCTGCACCTGAACGAAGGCTCGAAGATCTATCGCGCGATCGGTGACTGCGCGCCGGCCTTCGGCATGATCGGCACGCTGCTCGGCATGGTGCAGATGTTCTCCAACATGCAGGACCCGTCCAAGCTCGGTCCGTTCATGGCGGTGGCGCTGCTGGCGACGCTGTATGGCGCGGTGGTGGCCAACCTGATCTGTCTGCCGATCGCCGACAAGCTGCACACCAAGCTGGTGGACGAGGACACCAACCGCACGCTGATCATCGACGGCATCCTGATGATCCGCGACTCCAAGAGCCCGACTCTGGTCCGGGAAATGCTGCTCGCGTATCTGCCGGAGAAGCATCGCCACACCGAGGACGAGGGCGTTCCCGCTTAGTCGGGGCGACCGCAGCCCGGAACGCGAGCCATGGCCAAGAAAAAACGGGAGGAGGCACACGGCGGTCACGGCTGGTTCGTGACCTTCGCCGACCTGATGGCGCTGCTGCTCGCGTTCTTCGTGATGCTGACGGCGTTCTCCACTCAGGACAAGGACAAGCTAAAGGTCGTCGCCGGCTCGATGCGCGAAGCGTTCGGCGTCCAGTCCGACGCGCGCTACTCCGGCATCATCGAGAACGACGGCTTGCCGACGCGCGGCAAGGTCAAGAACACCGAGCACGTCAATCCGGAGCTCTCGACCAGCAAGCCGGCGCCTGGTGAAGTCAGCAAGGACGAAGGCGTTCACACCAAGGAAGAACGCGAATTCGCGCTGGCGTCGGCGTCTTTGCGGCAGGCCTTGCAGGACATGCCGGAAATCACCGAACTGTCCAAGAACGTGATGTTCGAGGAAACCAAGCAGGGCCTCAATCTGGAGATCATGGATCAGGACGGCCGGGCGATGTTCGCGGATGGCTCGAAAGCCCCGTTCGAACGTACACGGCGGTTGCTGCAGCGGCTCGCGGGGCCGCTGCGGGCGACGCCGCTGCGGATTACGATCTCCGGCCACACCTCCGCCGGCCTGATGCCGCAACGAAGCGACTACAATGGCTTCGATCTCTCGTCAGACCGCGCCAACGCGGTACGGCAGATCCTCGAACGGGAAGGGGTGCCGATGTCGCACTTCTTCGCGGTCACCGGCAGGGCCGACACCCAGCCGCTGTTTCCTGAAGATCCGTCGATCGCCGCCAACCGGCGTGTCACCATCACGCTGATGCGCGAAAGCCCGACGTTGCCGCCCGGGCTGAAGCCGTAATCCGGAATCTGTCGTCGCGTCCACCGCCTTGACGGCGGCCGCCCGCCGACCGCACACTCAAGCCGAGTTGCGAGACAGTCCCGGCTTGGATCAATTCCGGGGGTCGAGCGTTCTACGGCGACCATGGCCCTCACTGAGGCATCGAAGCAGACGCCAGAAGCTCCCGCGGCGGCCGGATTCTGGACGCTGACTTTGGGTGGCATGGGCGTGGTGTTCGGCGACATCGGTACGTCGCCGCTTTACGCTTTCCGTGAGGCGGTCGCCGGCGCGGCCGGCAGCGAGCCCGCCACCCGCGTCATGGTGCTCGGCGTTCTCTCCCTGATCTTGTGGGCGCTGCTGATCGTCGTCACCGCGAAATACGTCCTGCTGTTGCTGCGCGCCGACAACAATGGCGAGGGCGGCACGCTGTCGCTGATGGCTCTCGGCCAGCGCGCGCTGCGCCGGCGCAGTGTGCTGCTGCTCACCCTCGGCGTGATCGGCGCCTCGATGTTCATCGGCGACTCGATGATCACGCCGGCGATCTCGGTGCTGTCCGCGGTGGAGGGCCTGAAGATCGCCGCACCGGCGCTCGAACATTATGTCGTTCCGCTCACGCTGCTGATCCTGGTCGTGCTGTTCGGTGTGCAGAGCAGCGGCACCGCCAAGGTGGCGCGGGCATTCGGTCCGGTCATGTTCGTCTGGTTCGGCATCCTTGCCGCGATGGGGCTGGCTCACATCAACGACGACCCAACCGTGCTGGCGGCGATCAATCCCTGGTACGCGGGGCAGTTCCTGCTCACCCACGGCACCATCGGCTTGGTGACGCTCGGCGCCGTTTTCCTCGCCGTGACCGGCGGCGAGGCGCTGTATGCGGATCTCGGGCATTTCGGCCGACGGCCGATCCAGGTCGGATGGCTCGGCTTCGTGCTGCCGGCTCTGCTGCTCAATTATTTCGGCCAGGGCGCGCTGGTGCTGTCCAATCCGGCGGCTTTGGAAAACCCGTTCTACCGGATGGTGCCGGACAGCTTCGTCCTGCCGCTGGTCGGAATGGCGACCTTGGCGACGGTGATCGCCAGCCAAGCGGTGATCACCGGCGCATACTCGCTGATCAGCCAAGCGGTCCAGCTCGGTCTGCTGCCGCGCTTCGAAGTGCGCTACACCTCCGAAAACCATGCAGGGCAGGTCTATCTGCCGCGGGTCAACGCGCTGCTGCTGATCGGCGTGCTGGTCCTGGTCCTGGTATTTCAGAGCTCAAGCCGGCTCGCTTCGGCCTACGGCATCGCGGTGTCGACCACCATGGTGGCCGACGGCATCATGGGCTTTGTGGTGGTCTGGAAGCTGTGGGGCTGGCGGCCGGCAGCCGCGGCGTTGCTGATCCTGCCGTTCGTGGCAGTGGATGCGATGTTCTTCAGCGCCAATCTGCTGAAGCTGCTGGACGGCGCCTGGGTGCCGCTGCTGTTCGGCCTGTCGATGGCGGTGGTGATCTGGACGTGGCGCAAGGGCGTCGCGATGCTGATGATCAAGACCCGGCGTTCCGAAGTGCCGTTCCACGATCTGATCGATAGTCTCGAGCGGCATCCGCCGCATGTCGTCAAAGGCACCGCCGTTTTCCTGACGTCCGACCCGGACTATGTGCCGACGGCGCTGCTGCACAATCTCAAGCACAACACGGTGCTGCACGAGCACAACGTAATCCTGACGATCGAGACCGCCCACACCCCGCGGGTGCGGCCGTCCGAGCGCGTGCATCTGGAGAAGGTCAGCGAGAAGTTCAGCAAGGTGCGGCTGCGGTTCGGCTTCATGGAGTCGCCCAACGTGCCCAAAGCGCTGGTGCTCGCCCGCAAGCTCGGCTGGGCATTCGACATCATGACGACCTCCTTCTTCGTCTCCCGGCGTGCGCTGAAGCCCGCCGCGCAATCCGGGATGCCGCGCTGGCAGAACAAGCTGTTCATCGCGCTCAGCCGCTCGGCCAATGACGCCACCGACTATTTTCATATCCCGACCGGACGCGTGGTCGAGGTGGGGACGCAGGTCACGATCTGAAGGCTCCGCCCGGAGCATGCCTGCGACCAAAGGGGCGGTGCATTTCCGGCGGGCAGGCGCTATGCAGCAAAGATGACCGCAACTCTTTCCCGACGCTTGATTTTCCTCGCACTTGGCGCAACCTTGGCGACGCAATGGCCGGGCTTGGTTCGCGTTGTTGCGCTATTGGGTCCGGACAGTGCGATCGCGGGAGAGAACAGAGTGAGTGGCCAGGTTGAGGATTTGACGCCGCAGGAGGTCTCCAAGGGCATCGCGGAAGGACGCTACCTGCTGGTGGATGTGCGCGAGCCGAACGAGGTGGCGGCCGAAGCCTATCCCGACGCCGTGGTGGTTCCGCTCTCGACCTTCGACCCGAAGCTGATCCCCGATCCGGCCGGCAAGGAAATCGTGTTCGCCTGCCGGTCCGGCAAGCGCTCGGTGACCGCCTCGCAGGCCGCGCAAGCCTCGGGGCTCGCCTACAACAAACATCTCGCCGGCGGCATCTTGGGCTGGAAGGCGGCAGGCTTGCCCACCACGCCGGGCCGCTGACGGCGCGATGAACAGGGTTTTCTCTGAGCTGCCCGTCACCGTGTTCGAGGCGATGTCGCAGCTCGCGCGCGACAACAACGCCATCAATCTCGGGCAGGGATTCCCCGACGATCCCGGGCCGGGCGACATCCGCCGCGCCGCCGCCGACGCGGTGCTGAATGGCTACAATCAGTATCCGTCGATGATGGGGATCCCCGAGCTGCGGCAGGCGATCTCCACGCACTACGCGCATTGGCACGGCGTCGCGCTGGATCCGATGACCGAGGTGATGGTGACGTCCGGCGCCACCGAGGCGCTCGCCAGCGCGATCCTGTCGGTGGTGTCGCCCGGCGACGAAGTGATCGTGTTTCAGCCGGTCTACGATTCCTACCTGCCGATCATCCGGCAGGCCGGCGGCATTCCCAAGCTGGTGCGGCTCGAGCCGCCGCATTGGCGGATCACCGAGGAGGCGCTGCGCGCGGTCTTCACGCCGAAGACCAAGGCGATCGTCTTCAACAATCCGCTCAACCCCGCCGCGGTGGTGTATCCGCGCGAAGACCTCGAACTCTTGGCGCGGTTCTGCCAGGAGTTCGACGCGGTGGCGATCTGCGACGAGGTCTGGGAGCACGTCACCTTCGACGGCCTCAGCCATATCCCGCTGATTGCGATCGAAGGGATGCGCGACCGCACCATCAAGATCGGTTCGGCCGGGAAGATCTTCTCCCTGACGGGCTGGAAGGTCGGCTTCGTCTGCGCCGCGCCGCCGCTGCTGCGGGTGGCCGCCAAGGTGCATCAGTTCCTCGCCTTCACCACGGCGCCGAACCTGCAGGTCGCAGTGGCTTACGGCCTCGGCAAGAGCGACGATTACTTCCTGCAGATGCGCAAAGACCTGGCGCGCAGCCGCGATCGGCTGGCGGACGGACTGGCGCGCATCGGGTTCCCGGTCATTCGATCGCAGGGCACCTATTTCCTCACCGTCGACCTCGCGCCGCTCGGCCTGAACGAGACAGACGAGGCGTTCTGCAAGCGGATCGTCAGCGACTATAAAGTCGCGGCGATCCCGGTGTCGGCGTTCTACGAGGAGGAGCCGGTCACATCGGTGGTGCGGTTCTGTTTCGCCAAGAAGGATCAGACGCTGGATACCGCCCTGGAGCGTCTGTCGGACGCGGTGCACGGGCGGTAGGGCTTCGATAATGCGTAACTCTTTCTCCGGGCCGCTGCTGATGCTGAGCGCGGCCGCCGCGCTCATTGCGGGGACTGCCGCGCCTGCGCCGGCTCAGGAGCGCACCGTCAATTTCTACAACTGGTCGAACTACGTCGCGCCGGGCGTGCTCGAGGAGTTCACCCGCGAGACCGGCATCAAGGTGGTGTACGACACCTTCGACGGCAACGAGACGCTGGAGACCAAGCTTCTGGCTGGCAAATCGGGCTACGACGTGGTGGTTCCGACGGCGTATTTCCTGCAGCGCCAGATCGGCGCGAAGGTGTTCCAGAAGCTGGACCCGGCGAAGCTGCCGAACATGAAGAACGCCTGGGATGTCGTGACCAAGAAGCTGGCGCTGTACGATCCCGGCAATCAATACGCCGCCAACTACATGTGGGGCACCACCGGCATCGGCTACAACGTCGCGGCGGTGAAGAAGATTCTCGGCGAGGGTGTTGCGCTCGACAGCTGGAGCCTGGTGTTCAAGCCGGAGAACCTCGCCAAGTTCAAGGATTGCGGCGTCCAGATGCTGGACTCGGCGGACGACATCCTGCCGGCAGCGCTGACCTATCTCGGGCTCGATCCGAACTCGACCAAGCAGGCCGACCTGGAAAAGGCAGCCGACGCCGTTGCGCAGGTGCGCTCCTCGGTCCGCAAATTCCATTCGTCCGAGTATCTGAGCGCTCTGGCCACCGGCGAGATCTGCCTGGTGGTCGGCTGGTCCGGCGACATCAAGCAGGCGCAGTCGCGCGCCGCGGAGTCGAACAACGGCGTCGAGATCGGCTACGCGATCCCTAAAGAGGGCGCGCAGATGTTCTTCGACAATCTGGCGATCCCGGCGGACGCCAGGAACGTCGCCGAGGCCCACGAACTGATCAACTTCCTGTATCGCCCGGACATCGCGGCGCGCAATTCCGACTTCCTGTCCTATGCCAACGGCAACAAGGCCAGCCAGGAATTCATCAATCCGCGGGTTCTCAACGACAAGACGATCTACCCCGACGAGGCGATGCAGGCGCGCCTGTTCGTCATCACCGCACGCGATCCGGTCACGCAGCGGGTGATCAACCGGCTCTGGACGCGGGTGAAGACGGGGCGCTGACCTGCCCGGCGTCATCCGAACTGCGTAAGCGCACGAGTGCCCGAATCGCCCGCGGGGAGGGCAGGATCGCGGCATGCGATCAGCGGCCCAGACCTGCAGCAGCTCTCGTGGTGGCCATTCTCGTGGCGCCTGGTGGCTGTGCGTCCTGGTGGCATGCGTCGGTGCTACAGGCGCGGCATCTGCCGGAGAGTTGCGCCAAGAGGCTCGCTGGCTCGTGTCGGTTGAAGCGCTGGCGTTCGGCCGCTCGGGGACGGGCAATCAGTCGCTGGTGTCGCTGGTGCCCGGCGACGTGCCGTGGTGGACTCCTGCCGGTCCGAACACCACCAACGTCCCGGGCGTCGAGGCCCTCAACAGCCATCAACTCAGCCAGCGCCTGGCTGGCGGCCCGAGGCTCGGCGTCAGCTATCGGGATCCATCGGGCTATGGCGTCGAGCTGTCCTACTTCAATGTGCTCGGGCTGAAGGCGTCCAAGGGCATCGGCCCAGAGGCGCCGGCGCAATGGCTGGTGATGAAGGCTCCCGGCACATTCTGGCAGACCCAGGACTATGCCTATCAATCGATGGGGTGGCAGGACGAGAGCCGGCTGCACAGTCTCGAGGCCAACGCGCGGTTCGACGTGTCGCCGCGCGTGACGCTCCTGGCAGGCGTTCGCTGGCTGCAATTCAGTGATCGACTGCAAGGGACGCTCGATCCGCCGGATCTCGGCCAGCCGCTGTGGAAGTTCAACGTTCCGAGCCGGCTGGCAGACGCCGTCCCGTTACCCGGCAGTCCAGTCGTCCTCAATCCGCCGTTCTGGACGAGTTCGACCACCAACAATTTGTACGGCGTGCAGGTTGGGGCGCGGGCGACTGTCTGGGAGCTCGACCGCTTCTCGCTCGAAGCGATAGCGAAGGTTGGCCTGTTCGAAAACCATGCGACCCATACCGCGCTAGTCAGCATGCAGAAGCAGATTTACCCGGCGCAGGCGGCCACCGACGCGGTCGCTTTTGTCGGACAAGGCGGCATCGCGGCAAGGTATCGGCTCAACGAACGCGTCGCGTTCAAGCTTGGATACGAAGCATTGTGGCTCGGCGGGCTGGCGCTGGCGCCGGCGCAAATTCAGGACACTGCGACGACGCCGAGCAGCGTCACCGCGACCGGCGTCAACTGCCGCTCGACTACGCTGCTGCAAGGCGTAACCGTCGGCATGGAGTACGCGTTTTAGCTAACGGCTGGTTCGACCATGAGAGCGCCGCACGTTCCGAGTCATGGCCGGGACAGGCCCGGCCGTGACGACCTCAGCGCAAGCCGCGATCAGGCCGTCTTCGCCAGCTCCGGCACTGGAGTCCCGTGGAGAGCGACCTTTTCGAGATCCCGCAGGTTGACCGTCCCGGGCAGCGCATGATCGGACGGCTTGTCGCCGACGCCGCGCATCGGGATCGGGCTGACGGGCGCGCGCGCGTGCCGCTCGATGTCGTTTCGGAACAAGCGCCAGGCCCATCCCGCCGTGCGCCGATAGGTGTGGGCCAAGCCGATCATGCCGTAGATCTGCGCGCCGGCGTCGATCAGATGCGCGCGCAGCTTGAGCTGGAAGCGGCGGCGCAGCTTCTTGAGCGTCGAGTAGTTCTTGACCTCTTCCGACGGCCTGGTCTCGGCGCTGGAGAATACGTTCGCGGATTTCGAGAACACCAGCGCGGACAGGAAGCGGATCGGGTTGAAGAAGTAGGTGTAGGCGATGAGCAGATTGATCTGCTTCAGCCACGGCCGCGGGTGCTTCGAGGCGACCACGTAGTTGCCGTCCATGATGTGCGGCTCGACGGTGACGTCGCCGGCTTTGCTGAAGGCGGTGCCGGATTCGAACACGTTCTCGTACCATTTCGAGCCCGGCGCCGGCGTCAGCATCATCACCTGGGTGGTGATCGAGCCGGCCTTGCGCAGCAGACGGATCTGGTTGAGCAGGCCGTAGTTAGACTTCCACGTCACCAGCGGCTGGCTGTCGTGGTGCATCATCATCGGCATCGGCAGGATATTGTTCTCGCGCAGCAGCCGGAAGGCGAGCTCGGTCTTGTCCTTGTCCTGTGCCTTCTTCACCAGCGTCGCCGTCATGTCCTCGACGCCGAGCCACACGGCCGCGAAACCGGCTTCGCGGATCAGCGGCAGGTGATCGCGCATGCCCACGGTGTCGTGTACGGTGACTTCGGTGCCGATCCGCACCTTGCAGAACGGCCGGCCGTCCCGTGCCTTCTTGGCGAGCGTCCCGGCGATGTCGAGCGTGCGCTTGGTGGTGTTGAAGAAATTATCGTCGGCACCGAAGAAGTGATAGATCCCGAAGGTGTTGGCGATCTGCTCGATTTCCTCGGCGATGCGCTCGCCGCTCTTGGCGCGAAACTGCGACTGGTTGTAGGCGGGGATCGGGCAATAGGAGCAGCGGAATTTGCAGCCGGCGGTCATGACGATGCCGGCGATTGGGCTGTGCCGCTTGACGCGATTGGCCGCCAGCGGTTGGCTCGCCAGCGTCTGCGCGTTGCTGGGTGCCTCCAGCATCATGTAGCCGTGGACCGGACTCGGAAGTTCGTCCATGTCGCCGAGCAGACGCTGGACTCCGGTATCGACCAGTTCGTCGATCGGGCCGTTCGGCGATGAGCGGTTGGCGTAGACGATACCCGGCACTTCATCCAGCGCACCGCTCTCGCGGGCGCGGTGAAACACCGACCGCATCGACTCGCCATCGGCGCGCATCGACAGCAGCACGTTGAGCAGATCGAGGAAGACGTATTCCTCACCGGTCACCGCGACGTCAGCGGACCAGGTCGCATGGCGATCGCCGCCGAATACGTGCCAGGGCTCGTAGCGAATGCGCGGGCCGCCGACCATGATCAGCGGGCGCTTGTCCGGCTCGATCTGGCAGGCCTCCCGGATCAGCCGGTCGCATTCGGCCGAATGCAGATGCATGCTGGAAACAAGGAACAGGTCCGGGATCCGGCCGTCGAGCCGCATCTGCAGCGGGCTAAAATTGCGGTTCCACTGCTGCAGGACGATCCGTGTCTTATGGAACCCGACGTCGGCCAGCGCCGAGCCGATCGCGCGCACGCCGCCGGGTGCGAGCCGCGTATCCGCGAGCACGAACGGGAGGACCCTTGTCCTATGATCGAAAGCGTTGACGATGACGGTCGTCAGATCATGCCGAGCGGAGAGGCCACGGAGCCGCGCCCGCAGAGCCGACATCTTGCCGGGAACCAGTAGTTCGTCACCACGGGCACGCCTTGGAAGTTCCATCTGGGCCTCGATCCTTAGCCGCCACTCCGCGAAGCGCTACATCACCACTCTGAAATCAATCCAGGTGGCGGTCAAGCCGAGCCTCCCGGCGATGCGGCCCGCGCGCAGGCAATGGCCGCAGTATGTGCTCTATTAGTGACGCGATTGTCTCATATCGCACCATAAGTGAGGCGGTGATGCGACCTACAAAGTTCCACATGCGCTGGATCTGGCGCATGTGACGGGCGGTGCTATGCAAGGCGCGGGAAGGATCGACGGTTACTAAGCGTCGACTAAGCGCGTCGTTATCGCCAGCGTCGGTGCAACCAGAGCCATTGCTCCGGCGTCTCGCGGATCCAGCCCTCGACCACAGAGGTGACCGCCTGCATCGTGCCCTGGATGTCGATCCGGCCGTCGGCATCGCGGATCGGCGGAATCTCGTCGGTCAGTTCCGCACGGAAACGTCCGCCCGGCAGGCGGATGACGCGGGCGCCGTGCAGCGGGCACTCGATCTGCCGCAGCAGCTTTGCCAGCAGCGGGTTGGCCTTGGCGGTGCGGCCGAAGAAGGTGACGTCGACACCCTTGGTGAAGTGCTGATCGATCAGCATGCCGACGTGCTTGCCGTCCTGCAGCGCCTGCGCCAGCTTGAACGGCGCGCTCGACCCGGCAGCGACGAGCTGACCCATCTTCACCGAGCGGATCTCCTCGACGATACGGTCGGCGGCTTCGATGTTCGGGCGGCGATACAGCACCGCGGTGTCGAGCCCGTGGGCGACGGCGGCGACGGCAGGGAGCTCCCAGTTGCCAAGGTGGCTGGCGAAGATCAGCGCCGGCTTGCCGTCGTCCCGCAGCTTCTCGAACAGCTCGAGCGATCGCGCCGTGACTTCGATGCGGCTGCGCTCGGGATGCTCGACGTCGTAGTCCCACACCGAGTCGAGGTGCGCGAACTCCGCGGCGGAACGGCCGAGATTGTCCCAGACGCCCGCGAGGATCGCGTCGATCTCTTCAGGCGACTTCTCCGGAAATGCCGCGGTGAGGTTGTCACGGCCGATCCGCTGCTCCGGCAAGCGCGGGCCGAACTTGCGGGCCACCGTGCCGAACAGCCGGGCGCTCTTGTCCGGATCGAACTTGCGGGCCAGATGCAGCGCGCCGATCGCGACCGGCCCGACGATCTTGCCGGCGAGGCTCTTGGCCGCGCGTTGCGCACGCAGCCTGGCGCGATAGAGGGCGAGCTTCATCAGAAGCGGACGATGATCTTGCCGAACACCTGGCGGCTTTCCATCCGCTTCAGCGCGGCGGCGACGTCGTCGAGCGGCACTTCGGTGTCGATCACCGGCCGCATGCCGGCCGCCATCTTGTCGAGGCTTTCGGCGATGTTTTTCATCGTCGCGCCGAACGAGCCGAAGATCTTGTACTGCTGCTGGAACAGCTGCATCAGGTTGATCGTGGTGGTCGGACCCGAGGTCGAGCCGCAGGTCACCAGCCGGCCGCCGCGCTTGAGGCTGAGCAGCGAGCCGTTGAAGGTGTCGGCGCCGACGTGTTCGAACACGACGTCGACACCCTTCTTCTTGGTGATCTTGCGGGTCTCGTGCTCGAAACGATCCTTGCGATAGTTGATGACGTAGTCCGCGCCGAGCTTCTTGACGCCCTCGATCTTGCTGTCGTCGCCGACGGTGGTGATCACCGTGCAGCCGATCGCCTTCGCCATCATGATCGCGACGGTGCCGATGCCGGAGCCGCCGGCATGCACCAGCACAGTCTCGCCAGGCTGCAGCTTGGCGTTGTCGAACAGCATGTGCTGCACGGTCGAGAACGCGATCGGCGCACACGCGGCATCGCGCAGCTCGACGCCGTCCGGCACCGGGATCACCAGCCGCTCGGCGATGTTCATCAGTTCGCGCGCGAAGCCGTCGACGTGAAAGCCGATCAGGCCACCGACGTTTTCGCACAGATTGTCGCGGCCCTCCTGGCAGGCCTTGCAATGCCCGCAGGTCAGCGCGCCGTACATCACGACCTTTTGGCCCGGCTTGAAGCGCGTGACGCCGTCGCCGACGGCTTCGATCGTCCCGGACGCTTCGGCGCCGACTGCGATCGGCAGCTTGCGCTTGACGAACGCCATGCCGCGATAGCCCCACACGTCGATGTGGTTGAGCGCGACGGCGGCGATGCGGATTTGCACCTCGCCGGCAGCGGGCGGCGGGGGAGGCGGCAGATCCGCGACCACGAGGTCGCGGTCGGCAACGAGGGTGAGCGCGCGCATCTTGAGTGTTCCGAATGGAGCTGGCGCGAACTACACCGGCTCGCGCGTCAGGATCAGGGAAACGTTCTGGCCGCCGAAGCCGAACGAATTGGACATCACCGCGGTGACGCGGGCGTCGCGCGCCTTGTTCGGCACCACGTCGAGCGGGATCGCCGGGTCCGGCACGTCGTAATTGATAGTCGGCGGAATCCGCTTATGCTCCAGCGTCAGCAGCGAAAAGACCGCCTCGACAGCGCCGGCAGCCGACAGCGTGTGGCCGACCATCGACTTGTTCGACGATACCGGGATGGCCGACGCACGCTCGCCGAACACGCTAGAAATGCCGAGATACTCCATCTTGTCGTTCTCGGGCGTGCCGGTGCCGTGGGCATTGATGTAGTCGATCCGCTCGACGCCGATGCCGGCGTCGGCCAGCGTCTTGTTGATACAGCCGATGATCGGCTTGCCGTCCGGGCTCGAGCGGGTGCGGTGGAAGTTGTCGGCGAGCTCGCCGCAGCCGGCGATGACGCCGAGGATGGTGGCACCGCGTGCGGTCGCGGCTTCCAGGCTCTCCAGCACCAGCGCGCCGGCGCCTTCCGCCATCACGAAGCCGTCGCGGTTCTTGGCGAACGGCTTGGAGGCGGTCGCCGGCGCGTCGTTCTGGGTCGACAGCGCCGACAGCAGCGAGAAGCGGATCAGCGCCTCCGCGTTCACCGAACCATCGGTCGCGACGCACAGCGCCGCATCGGACTCGCCGCGGCGGATCGCCTCGACGCCGAGCTGGATCGCGCTGGCGCCCGAGGCGCAGGCGGTCGACAGCGAGATCGGCGAGCCCTTGGTGCCGAAGGTCTCGGCGAGGTGATCGGCGACCGAGCCGAACAGGAAGCGGCGATGATACTGAGTGAAGCGGCCGCCGCCGGAGACCCGAAGCAGGGCGTCGTAGTCGATCGCGGTGTTGGCGCCGGTGGCGCGCGCCAGCTCCTGCCGTGGCAGCCATTCGAGTTCGACCGGCGCGACGGCGAGAAACAGCGGGCCGGGGAAGTCGCCCTTGCGGCCGATGCCGGCCTGCGTGATCGCTTCCTCGGTGGCGAGATCGGCGAGCTTCTCGCCGAGCACGGTGGAGGAGAACGGCTCGACAGGGACGAAGTCCACGGTGCCGGCCATCGTCGTCTTGAGGCCGTCGATCGGAAACCGGGTGATGGTGCGGATGCCGGATTCGCCCGCCGTGAGCTTGGCCCAGTTGTCGGTCTTGCCCGCGCCGAGCGACGTCACGACGCCCATGCCGGTGACGACCACGATCGGCCTGCCGAATTTGTCGTGCGTGACGGTCATCGCGTCCCCCTCGGTCGGTCGATCGAACTCACCGGACGGCCTCGACCAGGGCCATGCCTTCGCCGCGCCAGTGACCGGCTCCGATCACCACAATCTGGTCCGGCGCCTTGCTGGTTTCAATCTCCAGCCCGCTCGGATCGTTGGCCGGAAACAGCGCGCCGCGCGACAGCGACAGCGCTGCCAGCGCGATGCCGAGCGGAAACTGCGCCTCCATGATGTGACCGAACGAGGTGCCGGTCGCGCGCACCGGATGGCCGCTCTGCGCGCGCAGGAAGGCGACTTCATCTGCCGTCGCCGGCTCCGCGCCGGTCGCGCCGGTGATGATCGGTGCATCGTCGCGGACGTCGCCGAGCTGCCCCCACAGCCGCTGCATCGAGGCTGTGACGTCGCCTTCGCCGCGGCGACGCGACATGTCGGCGACCACATTGGTCAGCCGGGCATACGGCTTGGCACCGCGCGCCTCGGCATGCGCCCTCGATTCGATTACCAGGAACGCGCTGCCGGAGCCGAGCGCGAAACCACCTTTGGGACCACGCGAAAACACCGGTGCGTAGTTGTCCTTCAGATTGAAATCGCCGAACTCGTAGAGCATCAGCAGGTCTTTGCGCTCGCCGTTCTGCGCCGCGCCGATCAGCGCGATGTCGCTCTGCCCGGCGGCGATCCGCGCTAGCGCGATCCGCGCCGCGTCGACGCCGGCTTCCTCTTCGCCCATGAAGGTGCGCGACGAGCCGGTGACACCGTGGACGATCGCGATGTTGCCGGCGAGCAAATTGGAGAGCTGCGCCAGAAACAGCGTCGGCCGCAGGTCGTTCATCAGCCGCTCGTTGAGCGCGCCCGGGGCGGCGTTGCCATAGTCCTCGGAATTCAGCACCGCGGAGTCGACCGCCAGGTCGCGCTCGCCGCCGCCCGCCGCGACGATCATGTCGGTGCGCGACAGGATTTCGGTGTTGCCCTTGATGCCGGCCGAGTCGAGCGCGAGACCGGCCGCATAAGTGCCGATCCGCTGCCAGGCTTCCATCTGGCGCTGATCGCCCTTCTTGGGGATCTGCTTGTCGAAGCTCAGCGGCGCGAGCGGGTGCACGACATAAGGCGCGAAGCCGGTGGTGTCGACATTGACGCGGCGCTGCGCCAGCGCGTCCCAATGCGCGTCGAGCCCTTCGGCCAGCGAAGACGCGAGGCCGATGCCGGTGATCCAGGCTTCCGCCGGTTGCTTGTGCGATGTCTCAGCCATGGATCATCTGCTCCGGGAATCCGATCTGCCTGGCCATCGTCTCCATATGTCCGCGCAGATCCGGATGCGGGAAGGGCACATGGCGAAAAGTGAGTGTCGCATTGCAGGCGAGCTTGCCGCCGGCTTTGATCTTCGCTTCGGTCATGGTGTAGCCCGAGCCCTCGTGAATCACCGTCGCGTCGATCGACAGGGTTTCGCCCGGCGTGACGAAGCTGCGCATCTTGGCTTCCTTCACGGCTGCCAGGAACGGCATGCGCTGAAATTGCATCAGCGCGATCTGCAGCCAGCCCGACGTCTGCGCCATTGCTTCGATCAGCAGCACGCCCGGCATCAACGGATAGCCGGGGAAGTGGCCTTCGAAGATCGTGCTGGTCTCAGGCACCCGCGCTTCGACAGTAATCTCGCGCTGCTCGAGGCGAAGGTCGGCGATCCGGTCGATCAGGTGGAAATATTCGAGGTTCATGGCGTGACGGCTTCCGACCGCCACTACGCGCCCTTGGCGGCGACCAGTTCGTCGATGCGCGCGGCGAGGTTCTTCAGCACGAAGTACTGCTCGGTGGTCGCCTTGCCGTCGTTGACCTCCTGGGTCCACTTTTCGAGCGGCAGTTTGATACCGAATGCCTTGTCGATCGCGAAGGCGATGTCGAGGAAATCCAGGCTGTCGATTCCGAGGTCATCGATCGCATGGCTTTCCGGGGTGATCGTGTCGCGCGGAATATCGCAGGTTTCCGCGATGATGGTAGCCACCCGATCGAATGTGGAGGTCATCATTAAGCCTTTGAAATTGTGTCGAGAATAGCAGGCGCGCCGGGGGCGCGGCCTCAGTCGTGACGACAGGTTGATGCCCGTATATCGGAGCGCTGCCCTGAGTTCAATGGCACGTGGGCCACAGCCTATGGGGGCGGCGGGGGCCTGTCTTCGCCCATCGCGGGGAATCAGCCCTGCGGCGTCGGGATGTTCGCGCAATCGCGCCGACCCATCAACACGCAATCCTGGGTCCTGCGCATGTCGGCGATGCTGGTGGCGAGCCAGAATCCGATCACCGTCAGCGCCACGGTGAACGCCAGCGCGGCAAGGTTGGTCATCATCCGGTGGCGGAAGTCGTCCGTCGAGGCGTCGCTGGTCCGCTCGTAGCGCGACAGATCGTTGTCGAGCGGCGGTAGCTGCTGCGGCCTCGTCGCGGACGATCCCTGGATCGGGCCGACGGCGCTGTCCTTGAACGCGGTCTTGGGCGAGGTGCGCGGCCGGAACTGCAGGACGCGGTGTTCGTCGTCGTCGGGAACGCTGAGGCGATGGTTTTTCATGGCGGCCGGCCCTCGCGGCGGCAGATCGGAAAATTTGGTACTTATCCTAGTTGATGTGGGGCGCGGCGCAAACTCCGCAAGTTGACGGAGTGAGTTCGCCTTGTCGTGTGGCCCGTGCGCTCCATGCTGCGTTGCGCAGCGGTTCCGGCGTGCCATAATCGGCCGCCGCCAGCCGACCAGGAGTCCCACCAATGGCTAATCCGCGCGAACCCGTGCTGCATCCGATCCCGATCCTGTCGCTGCGTCCGACGCAGATGACTGTCGGGCTGCGTGAAGTCGAGGAGAAGCGACGGCGCTGGCGCGCGCACGCGTCGAGCAAGAAGAAGGAAGGCGAGCGCCTCGCCGAGCACATGATCCCGGTTGTGCTTGGTCCGGGCAAACGTCACTACGTGATCGACCATCATCACCTCGCCCGTGCGCTGCACGAGGAGGGCATCAAGGACGTCGCGATCACGGTGATCGCGGATCTCAGCATGGTCGATCGCGACGCGTTCTGGGTGGTGCTCGACAGCCGGCGCTGGGTCTATCCCTACGACGCCAAGGGCGAGCGGCATCATTACAAGGATCTGCCGAAGACGGTGTCCGGGTTGAAGGACGATCCGTTCCGCTCGCTCGCCGGCGAGTTGCGCCGGATCGGCGGCTACGCCAAGGACACCACGCCGTTCAGCGAATTCCTGTGGGCGGATTTCCTGCGCCGCCGGCTGTCGCGTAAAGCCGTCGAAGCGGATTTCGAAAAGGCGATCGAGCGGTCGTTGGCGCTGGCCAAGAGCAAGGACGCGATCTATTTGCCCGGTTGGTGCGGTCCGGCCGCGGACGATTGAGGCCGCGCGAACGATCGCGATTCGGCTTCAGTCTTCCGGCGCGATCGTCGCCTTCTCGTCCTGCTTGCCGCCGAGCAGGCGATGCAGCCGGCTCTCGACGGCGTGACCGCCGATCAGCACCACGAAGGCGATCGCAAAAGCGACGCCGACGATCAGCCAGTGGCCCGAGCCACAGGCGATGCCGATGCAGGCCGAGAGCCAGACACAGGCCGCTGTCGTCAGGCCGTGGACATGATTGCGGCTGCCGGTGTGCACGATCACGCCGGCGCCGAGAAAGCCGATGCCGGTGAGGATGCCCTGGATCACGCGCGATGTCGGATCGCCGATGCGGTCCTGCCCCAGCGATTGCTCGGCGACCGCGACCAGAAGCGCGCAAGCGAGCCCGACCAGCGCCAGCGTCCGCATGCCGATCGGCTTGCCCTTGAGGTCACGATTGAGCCCGATCAGTCCGCCGGCCAGAGTGGCGACGCCGAGCCGCAACAGGATGTCCCAGAAGGGCAGCACGTCAGATCTCCCGTCGGCCGGGCTTCTCAGGCTTTCGGCAGCCGGCCCATCAGATAGAACTCGTCGTTCGGACGCATCGCGGTGACGTTGGCCATCCGGTTCGACAGCGCGAAGAACGCCGCGACGGCGGTGATGTCCCAGATGTCGTCGTCGGTGAAGCCGTGCGCCTTCAGTGCGTCGAAGTCGGAATCGCCGACGGTCTCGGCTTCGCGGCTGACCTTCATGGCGAAGTCGAGCATCGCACGCTGTCGCGGCGTGATGTCGGCCTTGCGATAATTGGTGGCGATCTGGTCGGCGATCAGCGGGTTCTTGGCGCGGATGCGCAGGATGGCGCCGTGCGCGACCACGCAATACTGGCATTGATTGGCGGCCGAGGTCGCGACCACGATCATCTCGCGCTCGGCCTTGCTGAGCCCGCTGTCCTTCTCCATCAGCGCGTCGTGATACGCGAAGAACGCCCGGAACTCGTCCGGCCGCGCCGCCAACGCGAGAAACACGTTGGGCACGAAGCCCGACTTCTCCTGCACGCCCTCGATCCGGCTGCGGATGTCGTCGGGCATCTCTGCGAGAGGCGGGACAGGAAAGCGGGAGACGGCAGGCGAGGTCATTGGACTTTCCACTCAGCTGAAGAATAGCGCCGCGAAACCTTAGTGGCTGCCGGGGCGCAGTCAATCGCGTGTGTCGCTCGCCTGCTCGGCGGCGTTCGTGCTCGGACTCCTCCGTGAGCCTGCGACGGTACGCCTCAACAGTGTTGGAACCCTTCTACTGGATCGCGCCTACGTCGTTGGCTATGCGGGCCAACCAATGGGCCTTCGCAACGGCGAGGTGGCGCTACACGATATCGTCTGGGGGAAGCGTTGAGAGAGCTGAATTTCCGTGCGGCGGGCGCCGCGTCGATGGTGTGCGCCTCGGTTCTTCTCGTCGGCACTGCCTCCTTCGCTCAGCAGCCCGCTGACTCCGGCGCAGCACCAGTTGCTTCGCCTTCATCCGACGGACGAGCGCTTCCGGCCATCGTGGTCGAAACACGGAGCCAGCGCAAAGCCACCGTGGCGCCGCGCCGCAAGCCCTCGCAAGTCTCACGCACCGCGCGAACACGGCAGGCCCCCAATCCGAATAATGCGGTCGTGCAGGCACGTCCTGTTTCGGCTGGGACGCTGCAGGCGAGCTTGCCGGCGGCTTTCCCGGGTGAGCAGGTCGCACGCGGCGCAGGCGTCGGTCTGCTCGGCAATCGCGACGTGATGTCGACGCCTTTCAGCCTGACCAGCTTCACCGAGAAGACCATTCGCGACCAGCAGGCGCGAACGCTGATGGATGTGCTCGGCAACGATCCGTCGGTGCGCACCAATGTGCCGGCCTACAGCGGCATCCAGGGATTCTTCATTCGCGGCTTCCCGGTGTTCGCCCAGGACATTGCCTTCAACGGGCTCTATGGCGTCGCCGACTCGTTCAATCCGGCGCTCGAGCCGATCGAGCGCGTCGAAGTCCAACATGGCCCGAGCACGATGCTGAGCGGCATGCCGCCGTTCGGCACGATCGGCGGCACCATCAACCTGATTCCAAAGCGTGCCGCCGACGTTCCGCTGACGCGGTTCACGACCGGGTTCATCTCCAGCGGGCAGAGCTATAACGCCGTCGATGTCGGCAGGCGCTACGGGCAAAACGGCGAATGGGGCGTGCGCTTCAACGGCGCTTATCAAGCCGGCAACACGCCGATCGACAACCAGAAGCAGGAATATGGCGTCACGGCGCTGGCGCTCGATTATCGCGGCGAGCGGCTGCGGCTCGGTCTCGACCTCGGCTATCAGAAGGGCGATTTCGACTCGCCGCTGCGCAATCGTTCGGTGCTGCCGGGCTTTCCGATTCCGAGCGCGCCCGATCTGCGGATCAATCAGCAGCAGCCTTGGGAATATCGCAACAGCGACAACAAATCGGCCGCGGTCCGCGCCGAGTACGATCTCACCGATCAGCTGACGGTCTATGCCGCCTACGGCCACAGCGAGTTTCATCAGGTCTACTTCGGCGGTCTGCCATCGATCATCAATGCGCGCGGCGACTTCCGCAGCACGATTCAACTGACGCCGTTCCAGACTTATAGCGACACCGGCGAAGTCGGGCTGCGCGGCCAGTTCGAGACCGGGGCCATCAAGCACCGGATCGGCGTCGCCGCATCCGGTCTTTGGCAGGATACCGGCCTGACCAACATCCCGGTCGGCTCGACCATCACGTCGAACCTCTACAATCCGGTCTATGTCGCGGCGCGCAGCGATGCCGGGCTGCCGCGCACATCGCCGGTGACGGCCCAGCGCTTCAACCGCAGCGTCGCGATCGCCGATACGATGTCGATTCTGAACGACCGCGTCGAACTGACGATCGGCGGCCGCTGGCAGGGCATCGACGCGAGGACGCTGAGCCCGACCACCGGGCAGGTCACGTCGGATGCGCGTAACGACGCGTTCTCTCCGGGCGTCGGATTAGTCATCAAGCCGATCGAACGGCTGTCGCTCTATGCCAACTACATCGAAGGCCTGACCTCGACGGCGCCTCCGATCAACGCCGTCAATCTCAATCAGAGCTTCCCCGCCACCGTCGCCAAGCAGATCGAAGCCGGCGCGAAATACGACTTCGGACCGGTCGGCGTCACGCTCGCCGGATTCGAGATCAAGCAGCCGAGCGGCTTTCTCGATCCGACCACGCGGGTGTTCGCGCTCAACGGCGAGCAGCGCAACCGCGGCGTCGAACTCAACGTGTTCGGCCAGCCGCTCGAAGGGCTGCGCGTCGTTGGCGGTGTGAGCTGGATCGAAGGCGTGCTGACTCAGGCCTCAAACCCTGCGCACACCGGCAATACTGCGGTCGGCGTCCCGGCGATGCAGCTCAACCTCTACGGCGAGTACGACCTGCCGGCTTTCGCGCGCGGCGTGACCTTGACCGGGCGGGTGATCCACACCGCGTCGCAGTTCTACGACCAGGCCAATACGCAGAGCATTCCGGCCTGGACGACGCTCGATCTCGGGCTGCGCTACGCAACCAAGATCGACCGCACCCCGGTCACCATCCGGGCCAATGTCCAGAACGTCACCGGCCTCAACTACTGGGCCACGACGGGCCGCGGCATTCTCAGCCCGGGCGCGCCGCGGACCTATCTGGTGTCGGCGAGCTTCGACTTCTAAAGGCTAGCGCAGCGGCTTCTTCAGCAGCGAGAAGCGGTCGGGATCGAGGCCGAGCGACGGCTGCAGCATCGGCGCGTCGATCGTCCGGGCCAGCGGGCGCTCGGTGAAGCCGGGATCGTTCGGCACGTCGCGGTGCGAGGTCGCGCCGCGCCAGCGTTCCAGCACCGCGCTGACGAAGTGCATGTCGTGACCGGCCGCGGTCGACGGCACGGTCGAGATCGCGGCTTCGGAGCGCGGCAATTGTTGCGGCGGCACTTCCTTGAAGCGCAGCCGCGTCGGCAGCGCGACGCCTTCGCCGAACGCCAGCACTTCGCGGGTGCCGAGCGAGGGCACGAACGACAGCAGATTGGCGGCGGCGTCGGATACGGCCGAGCGCAGCAGCGACTGATCGCGATCGTTGGCGAGCCGCATCGCGAACAGCGTGTTGCACTGCGACAGGATCGTGGCGTCGAGTTCGGCGGGCCGCTGCGTCACCAGCCCGAGATACACGCCGTATTTGCGGCCCTCTTTGGCGATGCGCGACACCGCCTTGCGGGTCGGGCCGAAGCCGATCGCGCGGTCGGCGGCGGCGTAGCGGTGCGCCTCTTCGCAGACGAACAGCAGCGGCGACACGCCGTCGCTCCACAGCCCGAAATCGAACGCCATCCGGCACAGCACCGACACCACCGAGTCGACGACCTCGGCCGGGAAGCCGGCAAGCTGCATGATGGTCATCGGCTTGCCGCCCGCAGGCAGGCGGAACAGATGGCTGATCACCTCCGCCATGGTGTCGCCGCCGACATTGGCGTTGTCGAACATGAAGGCGTAGCGCGGGTCGTTGCGCACGGTCTCGATGCGCGAGATCAGCTTGTGATAGATGATGCGCGACGAGCGGTTCTCGAGCTTGCCCATGCGCTCGTCGATCAGCGAGATTAGATCGACCAGGCGATACGGCACCGGCGTATCGGCCGTGTAGCCCGCCGTTTTCGGATCCGTGCGTTTCAGCCCGAGCCGGTCGGAACTGGTGTATTGCACGTAGAGGCCTTTGGCGATCGGGATCACTTCGGCGAGCACGTCGAGTTCTTCCGGCACGCCTGGCCGGCCGGCGAACAGCACGTCGACGATCTCGTCGAAATTGAACAGCCAGAATGGCAGCTTCAGATTGCGCGGATTGAGCACCAGCGCCTTGTCGCCGAAGCAGCGGCCGTATTCGTTGTGCACGTCCAGCAGAAAGATGCGCAGCGAAGGCCGCGACTTCAGGATCTCGTTGAGCAGCAGCGATACGCCGGTCGATTTGCCGACGCCGGTCGAGCCGAGCACCGCGAAGTGCTTCGACAGCATCTCCTCGATATCGACATAGGCGATCACCGACGGGTCCTGCTGCAGCGTGCCGACATTGATCTGGTCGGAGCCGTTCGGCGCGTAGACGATGCGCAGTTCCTCGCTGCTGATCGGTTCGACCGCATCGCCGATCGTCGGGTAGGTGGTAACGCCGCGCTGGAACTTCGCGCGCACCGGGCCCGGCAGGATCTCTCCGAGCAGGTCGACGGAGGCGCTGGCGATGTAGGCGTCGCCGACGACGTCCTCGCACGACACTTCGGTGATCATCGCGATGATGGTCGAGGTCGCGGTGCGGATGCTGATGAAGCGGCCGACGGTGGCGCGCATCGCCGCGGGCGACAGCCGGCTTTCGGGCAGGATGCCCGCGCGGGCCATCGAGCCGCGCACGGAGATGATCTTACCGAACGCCGGCGTGGTAATAGCTTCTGCCATTTTTTGGAACTCGTTCAGGGCTCTGTTTGGCGCGACTATGCGTGGCCGATGCTGAGAAACTGTTAAGTGTCGGGCAGTCGCGGCTGCCTGCAACTGCGCCGCGAGTGGTAAGCGAACGCGTATAGGTGCGCTTTTCCTGCAGATCCGACACGAAGCGAGTGATTTCGATTTACCGCGCATTGACCATGCGGGGACAGCGACAGCCTCGTCGTTGAGCGAGCCACGCCTGATCGTTCTCGCGGCTCCATCGAGCCCGAGCTTTGCACCCGTCGCTTCACAGCGAGGGGTGGGGGCGCGCCGGTCGGCGCTAAGGTGGTGAGTGTCGCGATGGCTTTGCGGACCATCGCGCGACGCCGTTCCGGCGCGCCCACCGCGGCGTGCTCACGGCATCGGCCCGTTCTTCCGGGGACGTGGC
>NZ_LJIC01000094.1 GCF_001295845.1 Rhodopseudomonas sp. AAP120
GGGGGGGTGAGGCGGCACGACACGTCTCCGCGTCGCCCCCTCACCCGTCTGCGCGCCTGACGGCGCGCATCCACCCTCTCCCACGAGGGGAGAGGGGAAGAGCCGCACGACTTACGGCGTGATCGTCACCGGCGAGAAGTCGACGAACCAGCTCTTCGGTTGCACAAAACCCTTGATCTTCGGGCTGAGCGCGCGCGGGCCGACGTCGTGGGCGACGTAGAGGAACGCGGCGTCGTCGATCGAGGCGGCATTCAGCTCGGCCAGCGCCTTGTCGCGCTCCTTTTCATCGAACGAGGTGCGGGCCTTCTTCACCAGCTCGTCGAACTTCGGGTTGTTGATGAAGCCCCAGTTGTTCGACACCGGCGGCGCCATCGACGACTGCAGGAAGCGCACCAGCGCGAAGAACGGGTCCATCGCCGCGTAGGTGATGTTGACGGCGTCGGAGCCGTTGGCGCTCGGATCCTTGACGCCGCGGCGCCAGTTGGTGAACAGCGTATTCCACTCGATGACGTCGAGCTTGACGTCGAAGTAACACTCCGCCAGCGCCTGCTGCAGATACTCGTTCATCGGCAGCGGCAGCATCTGGCCGGAGCCGGACGCCGAGGTCTGGATCTTGACGCTGAGCTTCTTGTTCGGGCCGAAGCCGGCTTCCTTCATCAGCTTCTGCGCCGCCGGCAGATCGTACTTGATCTGGAACGACGGGTTGCCGCGCCACGGGTGACCGGGCTCGAACGTGCCGGTCGCGGGCACCATCAGTCCGGCGAGCAGGCCGTCCCGCAGGCCTTCGCGATCGATGCACAGATTGGCGGCCTTGCGGACGCGGATGTCATTCCAGGGCGAGCCTTCGATGCGCGAGAACTGCCACGGCCAGACGTGCGGCTGCTCGTTCTTCTCGATCTTGAAGCCGCGACCTTCGATCTCCTTGACGGCATCGGGCGCCGGCGCTTCGACCCAATCGACCTGACCGGCCAGCAGTGCTGCGGTGCGCGCATTGGCTTCCGGCATCGGCAGCAGCACCATGCGGTCGGTCTTCGGCACCCGCGCCTTGTCCCAGTAGTTGTCGTTCTTGACCAGTTCGAGCCGCTCGCGCGGCGTGAACTTCGCCATCTTCCACGGGCCGGTGCCGGCCGCGTCCTTGGCGAAGGCGGCCCAGGCGGCCTGCGACTTCGCCTTGGCGTCGGCGCCTTCGGCGCGCTCGTACAGCACCTGCCATTTCGACGGGCTGACCATGAACAGATTGGTGAGGTTGATCGGCAGGAAGCTGTCGGGCTCCTTGGTGGTCAACTCGACCGTCATGTCGTCGATCTTCTTGGCCGATACCAGCGTCGGCATGCGCGACGCGGTGACGCCGACCTGGCTGGCGTCGAACTGCGGCGCCTCCTTGTTCAGCACCTTGTCGACGTTCCACACCACCGCGTCGGCGTTGAACGGCGTGCCGTCGTGGAAGGTCACACCGGGGCGCAGCTTGAACACCCATTTGGTCTTGTCGGCGTCCTCGACCTTCCACTCGGTGGCGAGGCCCGGGATCACCACGCTGGCTTTGGTGGCGGACGACAGGTCCCACATCGTCAGCCCGTCATACATCGTCAGGCCGGTGAAGCGGTTGCCTTCGAAGCCCTGATCGGGCTGGCCGAGCGTGCGCGGAATGTCCGCCGCCGTCATGCCGATCCGCAGCACGGTCTCGGCGGCGGCGAGATGAGGCAGCGCCATGGCGCTGACGGTGGCCAAAGCGAGCAGCGCGGTGGTGCGGCGGAGAACGCGAAGATGACGCATGCTGGAAACTTCCCGTGTGACTAATTTGTGCGCTGCATTATGCAATGCGTGTGCCACGCAAAGCGGCAGGATTGTTGGCACACAAATAAATGCGCCCTCCTGCCTCAGGCGGGTTGAATTGGCACTCGCATTGCAGGCTCTCGCCCCATCGTCATGAGGAGATCAGTTGCAATGAAGCGACTTGGAAGTGCGTTGATGCTGGCCGCGATGGTCGCCGCCGTCGGGGCAATCGGCTCCGCGCGGGCCGAATCCGTGGTGCGTTACGGCATCTCGATGGCCGATATTCCGCTGACAACCGGCCAGCCGGACCGCGGCGCCGGCGGTTATCAGTTCACCGGCTACACCATCTACGATCCGCTGGTCGCCTGGGAAATGAACGTGGCCGATCGCCCCGGCAAACTGGTGCCGGGCCTCGCGACGGAGTGGAAGGTCGACGAGTCGGACAAGACCAAGTGGCGCTTTACCCTGCGCAAGGGCGTCAGGTTTCACGACGGCAGCGACTTCAACGCCGACGCGGTGGTCTGGAATCTAGACAAGGTGCTCAATGAAAAGGCACCGCAGTTCGACAAGCGCCAGAGCGCGCAGGTCAAGACCCGGCTGCCCTCGGTGAAGAGTTACGCCAAGATTGATGATTATACGGTGGAGATCACCACCAAGGCGGTCGATTCATTCTTCCCGTATCAGATGCTCTGGTTCCTGGTGTCGAGCCCGGCGCAGTACGACAAAGTCGGCAAGGACTGGGACAAGTTCGCGTCGCAGCCGTCCGGCACCGGGCCGTTCCGTTTGACTAAGCTGGTGCCGCGCGAACTCGCGGAGCTGACCAAGAACAACGACTATTGGGACAAGTCGCGGCTGCCGAAGACCGACAAGCTGATCCTGGTGCCGATGCCCGAAGCGCTGACCCGCACCAATGCGCTGCTCGCCGGCCAGGTCGATCTGGTCGAAACCCCGGCGCCTGATGCGGTGCCGCAGCTCAAATCGGCCGGCATGAAGATCGTCGACAACGTCACGCCGCACGTCTGGAACTATCACCTCAGCATGCTGCCGGGCTCGCCCTGGACCGACATCCGGCTGCGCAAGGCGCTCAACCTCGCGATCGATCGCGACGCGGTGGTCGGCCTGATGAACGGCCTCGCCAAGCCGGCGGTCGGTCAGGTCGATCCGTCGAGCCCGTGGTTCGGCAAGCCGACCTTCAAGATCAAGTACGATCTCGCCGAAGCCAAGCGGCTGGTGAAGGAGGCCGGCTACTCGCCCGAGAAGCCGCTGAAGACCACCTTCATCATCGCCACCGGCGGCACCGGCCAGATGCTGTCGCTGCCAATGAACGAATTCCTGCAGCAGAGCTTCAAGGAGATCGGCATCGACGTCGAGTTCAAGGTGGTCGAACTCGAAGTGCTGTACACCGCTTGGCGCAAGGGCGCGGCCGACGAGAGCATGGCGGGCATCACCGCCAACAACATCGCTTACGTCACCTCCGATCCGCTCTACGCGATCGTGCGGTTCTTCCACTCCGGCCAGGTTGCGCCGGTCGGCGTCAACTGGGGCGGCTACAAGAACCCGAAGGTCGACGCGCTGATCGACGAGGCCAAGACCACATTCGACGACAAGAAGCAGGACGACCTGCTGGCGCAGGCTCACGCCCAGATCGTCGACGACGCCGTGCTGGTCTGGGTCGTCCACGACACCAACCCGCACGCGCTGTCGCCGAAAGTGAAAAGCTTCGTGCAGGCGCAGCATTGGTTCCAGGACCTGACTACGATCGGCCTGCAGTAAGTAACAACGGACCGACTTCATCATGGAGGCTGCGCGGTTCGCGCAGCCTCTTCTTTTTGAACGAGACGCTCCCTCGCCCGCTTGCGGGAGAAGGCTGGGGTGAGGGCGACGCAGGCACTGGGCTCGGCCCCCCCACCCCCCGACCCCTCCCCGCAAGGGGGAGGGGAGCAGGCGCGCCGCGTTTTCGATCAGGTGGATCACATCGTGCGGCTCGCCGCGCGCACCGGCGCGATGAGCAGCGCACGAATTACCCCCGACATCGTCAACCGACCCGACCTCGATGAGTCCAAAACGATCCGACGAACTACGTTATCGACGAATAGCTCGTTCGCGATCAACGGCACCACCGGCACCGAGCAAGTGATTGCGACCGATCATCGCGTAAACGGCTGCTACGACCTCTGCCCCGTCGCCACGCCACTCCACCGGCCCACCCGCATTGTGCTCGGCAACACAGCTAACACCACTGTTATCTCGCACTGCCAGATAACACCGCACCGCACAAAATCAGCACCCGACGAGTTCCCGAACAGCAACTAGTTACCGTCCGCTATCGATTGTCGTTGACGGCCTCCGGCGCGCCAGTCACATTTTGTGGCATGACACCGATCGTGCTGAGCGAATCGAACGGCAGCCACGACCGCCCGCATCGCCCGGACGCAGCTTTGCTGCACGCGCGAACAATGCCCCTCACTGATGTGTTCGAAACGTCCCGGCGGCCCCACGCCGCACGGAGGTGTGCGGCCTGAACTGATCGAACAGCTTGGATTCGGCAATAAAAACAAAACCAACAAGACCAATACGGGAGGACTCGAGATGAACATGTTTCGCCGACTGGCGCTGGCATCGCTCGCCGCCGTCGCTCTGGTGACCGGCCCCGCCCAGGCGGCCGACACGATCCGCATCGGCCTCCCGACGAAAAGCTATTGGCCGACGACGATCGCCGAGACCGCCGTGCGGCAACGGCTGTTCGACAAGGAAGGCCTGCGCGCCGAACTCACTGTGTATCGCAGCGGCGCCGAAAGCTTCGAAGCGATGGCAGCCGGCGCGGTCGACATGACCCTCGATCCGCCGTCGCTGGTTTCAAACGGGCGACGCAAGGGCGTGCTGTCGCGGATCGTCGCCAAAGCGTCGATGGGCAATTACGGCTGGCAACTGATGGTCCCGGCCAAGTCGGACCTCGACCTCAAGGCCCTGAACGGCCGCAGGATCGGCATCACCGCAGCCGGTTCGAGCTCCGACCTGCTGGCGCAGTGGACCGGGCAGGACGCCAAGATCGAGTTCGCGCGCACACCCGTCGGCGGCAACGGTCTCGTCTCCAACCTGCTCGGCGGCAAGGTCGACGCCGCGGTGGTGTATTCGCCGCTCAGCCTGCAGCTCACCAAATCGGGCGAGGCGCGGGCCGTGCTGGACTACGCCAAGGCGGTGCCGCCGAACCTGACCCAGGGCTGGATCGTGCTCGACCGCTTCGCCGACACCAGGGGCAAGCTGGTCCAGAAGGCGCTGAACGCGCTGTACGGCGCGGTGGACTTCATGCGCGCTAATCGCGACATCACCGTCAAGCTGATCGCGGAGCTATATGAAGTTCCGCCGGAGATCGCCGCGCTGGAATACGACACCACGATCATGAAGCTCGAGACCGACGGCAGCATGGCCGGGCCGAAGATCCGCGACGCCGTGCAACTCTCGCTCGATCTCGCCCGCGTCGGCAGCCCGCGCGACGTGGTGCCGGCCGACGATATCATCTCGGCCAAGTTCGAGCCGGTGCCGACTAAGCTGTGAGTCCGGCGCGCGTCCCGCCTGTCAAAGTCGCCTCCCCACGTCATGCCCGGGCTCGTCCCGGGCATCCACGCCTTCAACCATCGGCCGGGAGAAAGACGTGGATGGGGGGGG
>NZ_LJIC01000095.1 GCF_001295845.1 Rhodopseudomonas sp. AAP120
ACGGGGCTTCTGGATTGCTTCGTCGCTTCGCTCCTCGCAATGACGAACATTCAAGGCCGTATTTCGGATCGAATTTTCGGCTAGGTTCTGAAGAGCCCGGCGAAGCCGGGGCGTCTCGAAGGACGAGCACCCGCTGTTGACCGCTGCGCCGCTCCACCAAAGTCGTCATGGCCGAGCTTGACCCGGCCATCCACGGCCACAGGCACGGCCATTATCTGAAGGATGGATGTCCGGGTCGAGCCCGGGCATGACGGATTCGGAAAAGCCCGCCCGCGATCTTGCAGCCGCGCCGTTTCGCGGCTATTGGTCTGCGCCTCACGCTCCCTTCGTCTAGCGGTTAGGACGCGGCCCTCTCAAGGCTGAAACAGGGGTTCGATTCCCCTAGGGAGCGCCAGAGCCAAGCTTTTACCCGCACCAAGCAATATTGCGATGCAATTGGATTGACCAATCGCGCTGGCACAGTTCTTAGCTAGACTTTTAAGCGTGCCACGAAATGCCGACTCGGAGTCTTCTCAGCGGCGGTTTAGTAGGTATAGCGCGCTGGGCCTCGATATTCTTGCCTGCTCTCATCAATCATGATGCGTTGTGAGGTCTCGTCGCAACTCATGCTGCGGGATCGCCCTTCAATTTCGAGTGCGGTTTCAATGATTGGGGCCTTTGGAGAAAAATTCATGAAACCTCCTCGGAACGCTTGGTCCAGCAAAACAGAGGGACGCTTAGTTCTCCTGTTCGCCCAGACACTTCATGAAATGCTCGCCGAGCCTCCCTTTGAGAGCTTCCGCGTGTATTCTCTTGATACCGTATCTAGGTTGAGTGAAGCGCTGGCCCTAATGCGCGATGTCCAACTTAACCGAGTTCCTCGAGCATCTCTGAAGCCAGTACTTGAGGAGGTGCTTTGGTCTTTTGAAAAGGACCCGATTGCAAAGAGTGTTGCTCCTAATGAAATCTCAGTTCTTTCGGAGGGAATCAAGCAGGAGGCTATTCTCGCGGATCTAGCTGCAAACATTAGGGTAATCGCGCGTCTGCTGAAGAGGGATTACAAGCTACGTATTGAAAGATATCTCCTAGCGATCTTCGATGAGCCAAACCGAAAGTTGGATTTAAGGCGAGCGTGCGGCTTTTACTGTTCTCACTTAGTTAATTCCGGCTTCTCAAAAAACTGGATCAGAGAGATTGTACAGGAGTTATTCTTTGATCCGGATATGAGCGATGCTGATAGAAATAGCGTCGAGACGTTCTTCAGAAAGTTAGATACTAAGGATGTCGAATTTAACGTATTCTCTCCTGTAAATTCGGAGCTCGCGCGTTTACTAAAGTCGCTGGGCTGGCAAGTAATGGATTGGGAAGAGCTCGGCGATCACGCTAGAGAGTCGCTGCAGCCCTATTTTGTGTCTGAATTGAATTCCGTTGTTGTTTCAGTCGAGAAGGCGAATGACCCTTACGGATCGGTCGACTTAGTTCAAAGCCAGCTCACTTATGTTCGTGCGCTGACTTATTTGGGCCGAGAGGGCATGGATTGTCGCTGGAATCCCTGGATGTATGTTTCGCGGAAAGCGGATGGCTCCGGTAAAGCGTATTCCGTCCCGGAGTTGTCGTTTGACAGGCCGCCTCGACTTACAGCGGGTCGCCGGCTGCGCTCGCACACAAAATTCTTTAAACGCTTGATGGAGAATTTTGACAGGCCCTCTACAGAACGCCTCCTAAGCTCCGTAAACACTGCCGCATTGGCCAGGGGCTCAGCTAATACAGAGAATCAACTAATATCCCTTTGGTCAGCTATTGAAGTGTTGTTGAGTGATCCGCATCCAGGAATGCCTCGAGTTATCAGCTATGTGCATCAAATAGTCCCTTGCATTTGCCTTCGCCATGTTCGGAGACAATTTGTTGCTATCTATGATGAGCTCCTCGTGGCGTATCGTCGTTCGTTTGTCACGATCCTTCGACAGGAGCCTTCTTTCAGAGAAGAAGATCCGCATACGAATTTTGCAGCCTTGATCTGTTTGCAGGAGAATGAGCCACTGCAGAAGGAGCTTTGTAGATTGTGCGCAGATAATCCTCTCGCTCTTCAGCGGCTATTCAAGCTGAATCGTGATTATGGGACTGTCAATGCTGCTGCAAATGCAATCGACGCTCACGAAAAGCGCGTTAGTTGGCAGGTTCATCGTATATATCGAGCACGGAATCAACTTGTTCATCTCGGCCGAAAGCCTCCTTATCTCGATCCGCTAATTCTGAATATGGCTGAGTACTTTCAGGCCTCAATTAGTGCTATCGTAAGTCGTGCCCAAAGAGAGTCGGGCCAATCGAATATTGATCGAGTAGTTTCCGAAATTGGAGTTGCGTATCGCATCTTGCTTCGGAGATTATCAAAATCTGATACTAGAAGTATGAATCGAGCAGATCTCCACCAATTAGTGGCTCGACCGAGCGAATAAGAGAGGGCCCAACGCCTTGATCACGAGCGTACGTCAAGAATTAATGGGTCCTTCGCCTCTCATCGTCTACCCGTTTCGATCTCCGCAGCCGCCTCCACCGCCCTATCCGCCCCAACCGGCCTCGCGAACACATACCCCTGCACACAATCGCAATCGAACGCGCCAAGCAGTTCGACCTCTTCGGCGAGCTCGGCGCCTTCGGCCACCACGCTCATGCCGAGGCCGTGCGCCAGCGCGATGATGCCGCCGAGGAGTTTGCGCTTCTCGGGCACGGTGGCGATGCCGCTGACGAAGGAGCGGTCGATCTTCAGGCAGTTGAACGGCAGCCGCGTCAGATAGCCGAGCGACGAATAGCCGGAGCCGAAATCGTCGAGCGCCAGCCGGATGCCGAGCTTCGACAGCGCCGCCAGCGTCGTGCTGACCTTCTGCTTGGTGTGATCGACGAACAGGCTTTCGGTCAGCTCCAGGCAGAGCAGCTCCGGCGGCAGGCCGGTCTCGGCCAGCACCGTCGAGACGACCTTCTCGAAATCGCCGTTCCAGATCTGCGCCGGCGAGACGTTCACCGAAATCGTGCGCGGCGGCAGGCCGGCATCGAGCCAACTCCGCATCTGGCGGCAGGCATCGCGCAGCACCCAATGGCCGAGATCGACGATCAGGCCGGTGCTCTCCGCAATCGGGATGAACTCCGAGGGCGCGATTGGGCCGCGCTGCGGATGGCTCCAGCGCAGCAGCGCCTCGAAGCCGATGACGCGGCCGGTCTTCAGATCGATCTGCGGCTGATAATGCGTCTGCAGGCCGCCGCTCTCGACGGCGTGGCGCAGCCGCCTGCCGAGGTCGAGCTTTTGATCGACCGCTTCGGCGTAAACCGGCTCGAACAGCTGCGCCCGTCCGCGCCCGGCCTCCTTGGCCATATAGAGCGCGAGGTCGGCGTTGCGCGAGGCTTTCTCGGCGGTCGCGCCATGCTCCGGCAGGATGGCAATGCCGATGGTGGCGCCGATGCAGGCCTCGCCCTCCGCGAGCTCGACCGGCACCGACAACTTAGCGATCAACCGATCGGCCAGCGCGACCGGCGCTTCGGCAGAGGCGCTGGGGCTGTCCGTCAGCACCGCAAATTCATCGCCGCCGATCCGGGCGATGAAGGCCTGCGGACCCAGCTCATGTCTCAGCACGCCCGCGACGTGAACCAGCAGGCTGTCGCCGGTGGAATGGCCGAGCGTATCGTTGACCTCCTTGAAGCGATCGAGGTCGATCAGCAGCAGCGCCGTGTGTCCGTCGTCCGCAGCCGGAGTCTCGAACAGACCGGCGAGCCTGCGTTTGAACAGCGCGCGATTGGCGAGTCCGGTCAGCGGATCCGTGTAGGCCAGGAGTTCGAGCCGGCGTTCGGCTTCCTTGCGATCGGTGACGTCCTGCGCGGTGCCGATCAGGCCGACGAGCTTGCCGCTGACGATCTCGGCCTTGCAGATGATGGCCAGGTCGCGCGGCGCGCCGTCGCTGTGCCGGATGCGGATGTCGGTGGATTCCGTGTTGCCGCTGCGCAGGACGCGAGCCTGGATCCTCAGCAGACGGTCGGCGTCGTCGCCCAGAAAATAAGCCTTGGTGCCCTCATAGGTCGGCTCGAACGCATCCGGCTCGAGGCCAAGCAGCTGATAGAGTTCGGGCGACCAGACCGTTCGGCCGCTATCCAGCCGATGAGTCCAGGTGCCGATCCGGCCGAGCCGATGCGCTTCTTCCAGCGCGCGGGTGCGCTCGTCGAGCAAAGCGCGGGCGGCTTCGAGCTGGGTGATATCGCTCGCCGTGCCGCGATAGCCGAGGAACGTCCCGTCATCGGCGAAAATCGGCTTGCCGCTCGTCCTGATACAGATCCGCGAGCCGTCCTCTCCGATCGACGTGTAGACGAAGTCGCGGAACGGGCGGCGTGCTTCCATGTCGCCGCGGTGCAGCGCCATGGCGCCTTGGTCTTCCGGCGCAAACGACAGTTCCCAGCGCGCCTTGCCGCCCGACGCGACGGTTTGCAGGGCGGCGTTTCCATCGACGGATTTCGGATAGGGCAGCAGCCGATGGTCGGGGCCGCTCTCCCAGCACCAGTCGGAGGCGGTGCTGACGAAGTCGGCGAAGCGCTGCTCGCTCTCGGCCAGGCGCCGGAGCGCAGACGCCTGCGGAGTCACGTCCCTGACGACACCGAACACGCGTTGCACCTGGCCGTTCGGGTCGAACTCCGGCTCGCCCTGCACGATGCAATCGAGCAGGCTGCCATCGGAGTTGAAAAATCTGGTCTCGACCGCAAACGGCCGGCCCTCGGTCCAGCACGCCACGTAATGAGCGAACAGAACGGTGCGGCTCTCGGCCGGATCGGGCTGGCGCATGGCGGCGCTCGGAGCGAACCCGGGTGTCTGACGGGCGTAGAGCGACGCGAATTCGGGCGACATCCAGAAATCGGTCGCAGCGGCGCTGAACGACTCCCAATACGCGATGCGCCCCATCCCCATGGCGCGGCGCAGCGACCACTCCTGATGCCACCCCCGCGCTTCTCGCGGGTACGGCTGCCGCAATGACGCTCCACCGACGGCCATCTTCCCCCGACCAAGACGAACCCGCACCATGATACAGCCGTACCATGGAGCGGTTGCCGGTCAGAGCGGCAAATCCCAATGAGATCAGCGCGTTCGCCATCGTGGTATAATTTGAGTGAACCGCGACAGGGAACCGTCTTGGAGCCTCGACCCTTGGTCGGTACCGGGGAATTCGATCAACCGACGATCTGCGGGCGAACTCTCAATGCGGCGCGGGAAGCTCCCCACTCGGATCGAAAGCAACGCTCGTCGGGCCTCCGGCCAGCGCATCTTGCCGACCGCCGACGGCTCCATCGCCGCGGGGCAGAGCTCCGCCGCACAGCCGATCACGCCGGCAGATGCTGCCGCACCCAGCGCACGATCTGCTGCGCCGGCATTGCGCCGGACGTCCGGGCCCGCTCGCGGCCGTTGTCGAACAGGATCATGGTCGGGATGCCCTGGATGCCGAGCCGGGCGGCGATCTGCTGCTCGTTGTCGGAGTTCAGCTTGATCAGCCGCACGTTCGGCTCCAGTTCGCGCGCCGCCTGCTCATAGGCCGGCGCCATCGCCCGGCACGGCCCGCACCACGGCGCCCAGACGTCCACCAGCACCGGCACGCTGCTCCGCGCCAGCTGCCTGTCGAACAGCTCGCCGCCGACGTCGGCCGGGTGGCCCTCGAACAGCTTGTTGCCGCACTTGCCGCATTTGCCGTCGAGGGCCGGGCGCTGCTCCGGCAGCCGGTTGACGCCGCCGCAATGCGTACACACCACCAGATGATCGGACATGATCGGATCTCCTTGCGGACAGATGTAGTTGTGTTCCGCGCCATTGCGAGACGGCGAAGCCGACGAGCCATCGGGTTCGAAACCGGATGGCTTTGCTCAAGGACGAGGTGAGGCGGAGTTACGGCACCAGCACCGCGGCGCCGAGCAGTTCGCCGGCGCGCAGCTTGGTCAGCACCGCGTTGGCATCGCGCAGCGGAAACGCGTGGGTCTCGGTGCGGATGCCGGCCTGCTGCGCCACTTTCAGGAAATCGGCGCCGTCCTGCCGGGTGAGGTTGGCCACCGATACCAGCTGCCGCTCCTCCCACAGCAGGCCGTACGGGAAGCTCGGGATGTCGCTCATATGGATGCCGGCGCAGACCACGCGGCCGCCTTTGCGCACCGCCTTCAGCGCGGCCGGCACCAGGCCGCCGACCGGCGCGTAGATGATGGCGGCGTCGAGCGGCTGCGGTGGCATCTCCTCCGAGGCGCCGGCCCACACCGCGCCGAGGCTGCGGGCGAAATCCTGCGCGGCGCGGTCGCCGCCGCGGGTGAAGGCGTAGACCTGCCGGCCCTGCCAGCGCGCGACCTGCGCCACGATGTGCCCGGCGGCGCCGAAGCCGTAGATACCAAGCCGCTCCGCCGGCCCGGCGATCACCAGCGAGCGCCAGCCGATCAGCCCGGCGCACAGCAGCGGTGCGATCGCCACATCGTCGCCGACGTCGCCGAGCGGGAACGCGTAGTTCGCATCGGCGATGGCGTGGGTGGCGAAGCCGCCGTCGCGGGTGTAGCCGGTGAACCGCGGCGCGTCGCACAGGTTCTCCATCCCGCCGGTGCAGTAGCGGCAGACCCCGCAGGTGTGACCGAGCCATGGAATGCCGACGCGGTCGCCGATGCGGTGAGCGGTGACGCCGGCGCCGATCTCGGCGATACGGCCCACGATCTCGTGGCCGGGAATGATCGGATAGCGGATGTCCGGCAGTTCGCCATCCACGACGTGCAGGTCGGTGCGGCAGACGCCGCAGGCCGCGACGCTCACCAGCACCTCGCCGTCACCCGGCCGCGGCGTAGCGCGCTGCTGCCAACGTAACGGTGTATTCGGCGCTGTCAGGACCATCGCCTCCATGGCGCGTCCTCCGGTCGCGGAGATCGATCGGGCCAGTCTATCGCGGGACGGCAGGCGATCAAAGCCGCGCACTCACTTCCGCTCGCGCGCCACCCAGTTTTCACCCTGCTTGCGATACTGCTTCTTCACCGCCGCCCAGGCGACACGATGGGCGGTGCTCTCCTGTTCGTCGGGACCGCGATCCTGATATTCGGTGAAAGCATTATTGAACGCCGCCACGTAGATCTGCTGCGCGTGCAGCGGCAGCCGCACCTGTAGCGGCGGTGGCAGATCGTCGGTCGAACCGTACGGCATGTCGCTCCCTTCCTGCGTCGAACGAAGCGCGGCGCAGAACCCTGCAGCCGTCGGCGCGTTGGCGGACCAAGGCCGGCCAGCGGCGCTCCGTCACCGCGCAGGCTCGCTTCCGAATGCGGCAGCGTCGCGTCGCCGGGAGGCTGGCGCGGTGCCGTCCTTGATGCGGATCAAATCCACAGCGCTGCCCGGTTCTAGGATCATGGCGGCTCGGACGGGAAGAGACGATGGCAGCGGCCGGCGATCAGGGAGGGTGCGATGGCATCTCCGGAGTCTCGGCATTCATCGGGCCGTGCACCGGCGAGCGATTTCGCGGCGCAGCGCGCCCGCATGGTCGAGCAGCAGATCCGCGCCCGCGGCGTGTCCGATCCGCTCGTGCTGGCGGCGATCGCCAAGGTGCCGCGCGAGGCTTTCGTGCCGAATCTCACGCGTGCGCATGCCTATGACGACTCGCCTTTGCCGATCGGCGGCGACCAGACCATCTCCCAGCCCTACATCGTCGCCGTCATGATCGCGGCGCTGCAGCTCGAAGGCGGAGAGCGCGTGCTCGAGGTCGGCACCGGCTCCGGCTATGCGGCCGCCGTGCTGGCCGCCATCGCCGGCGACGTGATCAGCATCGAGCGGCTGGAGCCGCTGGCCGATCGCGCCCGCACCGCCCTTGCGGCGCTCGGTATCCGCAACGTCGAGGTGCGGCACGGTGACGGCAGCCGCGGCTGTCCGGAGCGCGCGCCGTTCGCCGCGATCGTGGTCGCGGCCGGCGGCCCGCGGGTGCCGGACTCGCTGAAGGCGCAGCTGGCGATCGGCGGACGGCTGGTGATGCCGGTCGGCGCCGATCAGCTCGGCCAGAAACTGCTGCGCGTCACCCGCAGGTCCGACAGCGATTACTTCGTCGAGACGCTCACCGACGTCCGCTTCGTGCCGCTGATCGGCGCCGAGGGCTGGGACGCGGCGGATCGCGATGCGGCCTTGCCCCGCACGGGGCGCACATGAGCGCTGCAGCGGCGCGACATCGCGCGGCGGCCGGGGCCGCGCCGCGAATGCTATACAGCCACGGCGCACCGCGCCTGCGGGTTTTCGTTCACACGCCGGCGGCTGCGCCGCCCATCGATCATCGCCAAGGGGACGTACCATGATCAAGGATCTCATCGTCAATCTCGAACAGAGCGCGTCGCGGGATCGGGTCGTCGACGTCGCGCTGGCGATCGCCCGGACGTTCGACGCGCATGTCTCCGGCGTCTGCTTCGCGTATGATTCGCTGCCGAGCTTCACGATGCCGGACTTTCCGTCCGACGTGCTGACCAAGATGCTGGCCGCCAACGAGGCGGCGGCGCGCGCTGCCGTCGAGCGCTTCGAGGCCGCCTGCAAGCGCGAGGGCGTGTCGGCCGAGCATCATCTGCTGGAGACGCCGTACGGCACCTCCGGCCGCTTCCCCAAGATGGCACGGCGGTTCGACCTGTCGGTGATCATGCAGTCCGATCCGGAGAACGGCGACAACGAGGTGTTGATCGAGCAGGTGTTGTTCGATTCCGGCCGGCCGGTGCTGATCGTGCCCTACATCCAGAAGGACGCCGTCAAGCTCGACCGCGTGGTGTGTGGTTGGGACGGCAGCCGCGCCGCGACGCGCGCCATCAACGACGCGCGGCCGTTCCTGCGCCGCGCCGCCGCGGTCGAATTGCTGATCGTGCGCGACCACAAGGTGCGCGACGACAGCGAACTGCGCGGCATCGAGATGGCCAATCACCTCGCACGCCACGGCATCAAGCTGGACATCAAGGTGATCACCGCGCCGGATGTCAGCGTCTCCGGCACCATCCTGTCGCACGTCGCCGACACCGCCGCCGACCTGCTGGTGATGGGCGGCTACGGCCATTCGCGGCTGCGCGAATTCGTGCTCGGCGGCGTTACCCGCGAGATGCTGGCGTCGATGACCGTGCCGGTGCTGATGTCGCATTGAGGCGGGTGTCGTTGCATCCGAGGCTCGCTGCGCGCGCGCCTCGGGTGGACGACGCGGTCAGCCCGACAAGGTCCCGGTCCGCTGCGACATCGCGGCGTCTGGCCGGTTGACGCGCGTCAACGGCAGAACAGGGGCGGCGCGCCAGACTTGATCTGGTGCCCGCGGCGGGCGCGCCTATGCCGCCCGCCGTCCCGTCCTTCGCTCGTCCAGACGTCCCGGCTCTGGACTTTCCCTCAGCACGCCAGATTCGGAGACCGTCCGCGATGGTCGATATCGTGACCCTCACCCCCAACCCGGCGATCGACCTGTCGACCTCGATCGAACGCCTGGTGCCCAGCCGCAAGCTGCGCTGCGCGGCGCAGCAGCGCGATCCGGGCGGCGGCGGCATCAATGTGGCGCGGGTGGTGAAGCGGTTCGGCGGCGACGTCGAGGCGATCTATCCGGCCGGCGGCTTCACCGGCCGGCTGCTGCGCTCGCTGCTCGACCGCGAACAGATCCCGAGCCGCGTGGTCGAGTCCGAGGCCGAGACCCGCGAGGATTTTTCCGTCACCGAGGCCGCGACCGGCCAGCAATTCCGCTTCGTGCTGCCGGGGCTGCCGCTGGCAGAAAGCGAATGGCGCGGGCTGCTGGAGATTCTCGGCGGCACCGACCCGGCGCCGAAAATCGTGGTCGGCAGTGGCAGCCTGCCGCCCGGCGTGCCGACTGATTTCTACGCCCAGGCCGCCGCGGTGGCGAAGCGGATCGGCGCGAAATTCTTTCTCGACACCTCCGGCGCGCCGCTGGTGGCGGCGCTGGCGCACGGCGTCACGCTGATCAAGCCGAATTTGCGCGAGATGCAGGAGCTCGCCGGCCGGCCGCTGGCCAACGACGCCGACTACGTCGCCGCCGCGCGGCAGCAGATCGAGGCCGGCAAGGTCGAGATCGTGGCGCTGTCGCTCGGCCATCTCGGCGCGCTGCTGGTGACCAAGGACGAGGCGCTGCGCTCACCGGCGCTGCCGGTGGCTCAGGTCTCGACGGTGGGGGCCGGCGACAGCTTTCTCGGCGCGATTGCCTACAGTCTGGCGCAAGGCTGGTCGATCGAGGACGGCTTCCGCCGCGCGCTCGCCTCGGGCTCGGCTTCGCTGACCATGCACGGCACCGAATTGTGCCGGCCGGCCGATGTCGAGCGGCTGTGCCGCGAGGTGGTGATCGAGCGCCTGTAAGGCGTTGCGCTTTCGGGCGCTGTCGGCGCTCACAATCGGGAGCGTCGTCGTTCATTTCGGAACTGTTGCCGGAACGGCCTGTTGTCCGCCCGCTGCGCGTGCACGCCGGCGAGGAGCGGAACATGGCCCAGGACGACACCCGACTTCACGAAGCGGACCTTCCCGAATCCGGCGACCGTACCGTCGAGTATGACGGCCCGGCCGGCGGCTGGGGCTCGCTGGAGGGAATCGCGCGCATCTTCGGCAAGGAATGGAATACGCCGACGGTGATCGAGACGCTGATGCGCCAGAACAAGCCGAAAGGCTTCATGTGCGTGTCATGCTCGTGGGCCAAGCCGGCCGACTACCACACCTTCGAATTCTGCGAGAACGGCGCCAAGGCGACGCTGTGGGAGCTGACCACCGCACGCTGCACGCCGGAGTTTTTCGCCGACCATACCGTCACCGAATTGCGCGGCTGGAGCGACCACGACCTCGAAATGCAGGGGCGTCTCACCGACCCGCTGCGCTACGATCCGGCGACCGATCGCTACGTACCCTGCGGCTGGGACGAGGCGTTCCAGGCCATCGGCGAGCATCTGCGCGCGCTCGATCCGAAATCGGTGATTTTCTACGCGTCTGGCCGCGCCAGCCTGGAGACGTCCTATCTCTACGGGCTGTTCGCCCGGCTGTACGGCAACAACAATCTGCCGGACAGCTCCAACATGTGCCACGAGACCACCTCGGTGGCGCTGAAGAAGACGATCGGGGTCGGTGTCGGCACGGTGGTGTTCGACGATCTGGCGAAGTGCGACGCGATGTTCTTCTTCGGCCAGAACACCGGCTCGAACAGCCCGCGCTTCCTGCATCCGCTGCAGGAAGCTGCCAAGCGCGGCGTGCCGATCGTGACGTTCAATCCGTTGCGCGAGAAAGGCCTGGAGAGCTTCGTCAATCCGCAGAGCCCGACCGAGATGTTGACCGGGCGTGAGACGCCGATCTCGAGCCAGTATCATCAGGTCAAGGCGGGCGGCGACATCGCGGTGCTGCTCGGCATGTGCAAGCACGTCTTCGCCAAGGACGACGAAGCGAAGCTCCAAGGCAAGCGCGTGCTCGACGTCGCGTTCATCGCGGCGCACACGCACGGGCTCGACGAATTCGAGGCCAAGGTGCGGGCGACGCCGTGGCAACAGATCGAAGCCGAGTCGGGGCTCAGCCGCGCCGCGATCGAAGCTGCCGCGCAGGTGTATGTCGAAGCCGACCGGGTCATCGGCATCTACGGCATGGGCCTGACCCAGCATGTGCACGGCTTCGAGAACGTCGCGATGCTGGTCAATTTGTTGCTGCTTAAGGGCAATATCGGCCGCGACGGCACCGGCATCTCCCCGGTGCGCGGCCATTCCAATGTGCAAGGCCAGCGCACCGTCGGCATTTCGGAAAAGCCCGAGCTGGTGCCGCTCGACAAGATGGCCGAGCAGTTCGGCTTCACCCCGCCGCGCGACAAGGGGATGAACACGGTCGAGGCCTGCCACGGCCTGCTCGAAGGCAAGGTCAAGGCGTTCATCGGGCTCGGCGGCAATTTCGTCCGTGCGATCCCGGACCAGGAGGTGTTGGAGAAGGCCTGGACGCGGATGCAGCTCACCGTCCAGATCGCCACCAAGCTCAACCGCAGCCATCTGGTCAACGGCCAGGTCGCCTATCTGCTGCCGTGCCTCGGCCGCACCGAACAGGACGTGCAGGCCAGTGGCCCGCAGGCGGTGACGATGGAAGACACCTTCAGCTGCATCCAGGGCTCGATCGGGCTGCGCCGTCCGGCCAGCGCCAACCTGAAGTCCGAGCTGGCGATCGTCGCCGGCATCGCCAAGGCGACGCTGCCGTCGAATCCGAAAGTGCGTTGGGACGAATGGGTCGGCGACTATGGATTGGTGCGCGATCTGATCGCCGAGAGCTATCCGGACATGTTCCACGACTTCAACGGCCGGATGTTCACGCGGGGCGGCTTCTACAAAGGCAACGCGGCGCGCGAGCGGATCTGGAAGACCGAGAGCGGCAAAGCCGAGTTCACCACGCCGCAGATGCTGAGCTCGATCGGCTTTCAGGATGCGCCGGGCCGCTACCGGCTGGTCACGCTGCGCTCCAACGACCAGTTCAACACCACGATCTACGGCATGAGCGACCGGCTGCGCGGCATCGAAGGCCGCCGCGACGTGCTGCTGATCAATCCGGACGAAATCGCGCGCGCCGGACTCACCGACGGCCAGATGGTCTGGCTGGAGAGCGACGCGGCCGACGGCCTGCATCGCGAGGTCGGGCCTCTCAAGGTGACGCCGTTCCGGCTGCCGGACGGCTGCCTCGCCGGCTACTACCCCGAGCTCAATCCGCTGATCCCGCTGACCCACCACGACAAGGAATCGAAAACCCCCGCCAACAAATCGGTGCCGGTGCGGATTCGCGCCTGAAGCACGTGGCCCGCGTGCGTCATCGGAAGTTCACTTGCGTCGATCGTCGCTCTGGGATGATTCGGCGCAAATCGGTGGTCGTCGAATCATGCCATCCCGGACGTCTCGAAGCCCTTCGAGCCGTCGACCGAAATGTCATTTCGCCGCGCCGCCGCGCGCGCCGCGGCATTGCAACGCTTCACCGCGTCCGCCAGACTGAGGCCTGCCTGGCGCAGGCCCTCGGCCGAAGCCGGATGCGGCAGATCGCCTGAACCGCAACGTCCGCCGTGGACGGCATATTGAGAGGCTTCATGAGTCAAGGTGTCACCGCTCCGTTCGCCCGCCACGCCATGGCCTATGTGCTGGCAGGGGGGCGCGGAAGCCGGTTGATGGAATTGACCGACTGGCGCGCCAAGCCGGCGGTGTATTTCGGCGGCAAGTCCCGCATCATCGATTTCGCGTTGTCGAACGCACTCAATTCCGGCATCCGTCGCATCGCGGTCGCGACGCAGTACAAGGCCCACAGCCTGATCCGGCATCTGCAGCGCGGCTGGAACTTCTTCCGGCCGGAGCGCAATGAGAGCTTCGACATCCTGCCGGCGAGCCAGCGCGTCTCCGACGACATGTGGTACCGGGGCACTGCGGATGCGGTGTACCAGAACATCGATATCATCGAGAGCTACGATCCGAAGTTCATCGTGCTCTTGGCCGGCGACCACGTCTACAAGATGGACTACGAGAAGATGCTGCAGCAGCACGTCGAGCAGGGCGCCGACGTGACGGTCGGCTGCCTGGAGGTCGACCGCAGCGAGGCGCGCGCCTTCGGCGTGATGCATGTCGACGCCAACGACGTCATCAAGTCGTTCCTGGAGAAGCCGTCCGATCCGCCCGCGATGCCCGGCAAGCCCGACAAGTCGCTCGCCAGCATGGGCATCTACGTGTTCGACACCAAATTCCTGCTCGACGAATTGCGCCGCGATGCGGCCGATCCGAATTCGTCGCACGATTTCGGCAAGGACATCATCCCCTACATCGTCAAGCACGGCAAAGCCGTCGCGCATCTGTTCGACAAATCGTGCCGGCGCTCGAACTCCGAGGCGACCAGCTATTGGCGTGACGTCGGCACCGTCGACGCCTATTGGGCGGCGAACATCGACCTCACCGACATCGTGCCGCAGCTCGATCTGTACGATCGCGAATGGCCGATCTGGACCTATGGGGAGATCACACCGCCGGCCAAATTCGTCCACGACAAGGATGGCCGCCGCGGCGAGGCGGTGTCGTCGCTGGTGTCGGGCGGCTGCATCATCTCCGGCGCTTCGTTGCGCCACACGCTGCTGTTCACCGGCGTGCGCGTGCATTCCTATTCGCATGTCGAAGGCGCGGTGATCCTGCCCTATGCGGACATCGCCCGGTCGTGCCGGCTGAAGAACGTGGTGGTCGACGCCGAGGTCAAGCTGCCGCCCGGTCTCGTGGTCGGTGAAGATCCGGAGCTCGATGCCAAACGGTTCAGGCGCACCGACAACGGCATCTGTCTGATCACCCGCGCCATGATCGAGAAGCTCGAGCAATGACCTCCCTGACGGCGCTGTCGATCGCGTCGGAAATTTTCCCGCTGATCAAGACCGGCGGTCTCGCCGACGTCACCGGCGCGCTGCCGACCGCGCTGAAGCCGCACGGCATCGCGATGCGCACGCTGGTGCCGGGCTATCCGGCCGTGCTCGGCGGCATCGAGCCGCCGCAGGTGGTGTACAGCTTCGCCGATCTGTTCGGCGGCAGCGCGCGGCTGCTCGCGGCGCGCTGCGAGGAGCTCGAGCTGTTGGTGCTCGACGCGCCGCATCTCTATGTCCGCCCTGGCAATCCCTATGTCGGACCGGACGCCAAGGACTGGCCCGACAACGCCTTCCGCTTCGCCGCGTTGGCGCAGGTCGGCGCCCAGATCGGCCAAGGGCTGCTGCCGGGTTTCGCGCCTGACGTGCTGCACGCGCATGATTGGCAGGCCGGGCTGGTGCCGGCCTATGTGCGATATTCGGGTCGGCCGGGGCCGAAGACCGTCTTCACCATTCACAACCTCGCCTATCAGGGCCGGTTCGAACGCGAGCTGCTGGAGCGGCTCGGGCTGCCGGCGCGTGCCTTCAGCCTCGACGGCGTCGAATATTGGGGTGGCATCGGCTATCTCAAGGCGGGCCTGCAACTCGCCGACCGCATCACCACGGTGTCGCCGACCTACGCGCAGGAAATCCAGAACACCGAGGCCGGCATGGGCCTCGAAGGACTGCTGCGGCTGCGCGCCGACCGGCTGAGCGGCATTCTCAACGGCGTCGACACCAAGGTGTGGGACCCGGCCACCGACGAGCTGATCCCCGTCACCTATGATCTGGAAACGATCGGCGCGCGCGCCCGCAACAAGCAGGCGCTGCAGACGCGGTTCGGGCTGAAGACCGATCCGGGGGCGCTGCTGCTCGGCGTGGTCAGCCGGCTGTCGTGGCAGAAGGGCCTGGACATGCTGCTGGAGGTGCTGCCGGGCCTCTTGGCGGAGGGCACCCAGCTGGCGCTGCTCGGCTCGGGCGACGCGCCGCTCGAGGACGGGTTTCGCGCGGCGTCGTTGGCGCATCCAGGTCAGGTCGGCGCGGTGATCGGCTATGACGAGGCGCTCGCGCATCAGGTCCAGGCCGGCGCCGATGTGCTGCTGGTGCCGTCGCGGTTCGAGCCTTGCGGCCTGACTCAGCTGTGCGCACTGCGCTACGGCGCGGTGCCGGTGGTGGCGCGGGTCGGGGGCCTCGCCGATACGGTGGTGGACGCCAACCAGATGGCGATCGCCACCGGGGTGGCGACCGGCGTGCAGTTCTCGCCGGTGACGGCGGAGATGCTGGCCAAGGCCCTGACCAAGACCCGCGCGCTCTACGCCGACCACACCACCTGGCGCAATCTGCAGATCAACGGCATGACCACGGATGTGTCGTGGAAGAACCCGGCGCAGCACTACGCGAAACTGTATCGCGAGCTGGTGGCGGAGCACTGAAGCTTACGGAGCTGCAGTTACGGATATCCGCCTCTCCCCGAGTCACTCCGGGGCGCTCCGCGAAGCGGAGCGAACCCGGAATCTCCGGCTCAGTCGCGCACACCAACTGAGATTCCGGGTTCGCCGCTCCGCGGCGCCCCGGACTGACGTGCTTGGGGCGGCTATCATCGGGCTTGGGCTGTGGCTCATATGGAAGCGCCCCCCCATCCTCAGCTGTCATCCCCGCGAATGCGGGGATCCAGTATCCCAGTGAGCTCGTTGTCACGCCCCGTGCTCACAACGCGGGCGCTCTGCCATACTGGGTCGCCCGGTCAAGCCGGGCGATGACTGGCTTTTGTGGGACCAGCGCCTGGCCCACCTTCGACGCGTCGCTGGGGCGAGTCCGCCCTACACGCCCTCGAACAGCGCGGTCGACAGATAGCGTTCCGAGAACGACGGCACGATCGCCACGATGGTCTTGCCGGCGTTCTCCGGGCGCTTGCCGAGTTCGATCGCGGCCGCGATCGCGGCGCCGGACGAGATGCCGCCCGGGATGCCTTCGTGGCGGGCGAGCGCCCGCGAGGTCTCGATCGCGGTCGGGCCGGCGATCTTCACCACCTCGTCGATCACCGAACGATCGAGAATGTCCGGCACGAAGCCGGCGCCGATGCCCTGGATCTTGTGCGGGCCGGGCGCACCGCCCGACAGCACCGGGCTTTCCTCCGGCTCGACCGCGACGATCTTGATCGACGGCTTGCGCGGCTTCAGCACCTGACCGACGCCCGTGACGGTGCCGCCGGTGCCGACGCCGGCGACGAAGATGTCGATGTGGCCGTCGGTGTCGTTCCAGATCTCTTCCGCGGTGGTGCGGCGATGCACCTCGGGGTTGGCGAGGTTCTTGAACTGCTGCGGCATCACCGCGTTCGGCGTCGAGGCGATCAGCTCCTCGGCCTTGGCGATGGCGCCCTTCATGCCTTTGGCGGCCTCGGTCAGCACCAGCTCGGCGCCGAGGAAGGCCAGCATCTTGCGGCGCTCGATCGACATCGATTCCGGCATCACCAGCTTCAGCCGGTAGCCCTTGGCGGCGGCCACGAAGGCCAGCGCGATGCCGGTGTTGCCGGAGGTCGGCTCGATCAGGATGGTGTCGGGCTTGATGATGCCTTCGCGCTCCATCGCGGCGATCATCGCGGCTCCGATACGGTCCTTCACGCTGGAGGCCGGGTTGAAATATTCCAGCTTGGCCAGGATGGTCGCCTTGACGCCGTTCAGCCCCGGCAGCCGGTTCAGCCGCACCAGCGGCGTATCGCCATAGGCCTCGGCGATCGAGTCGTAGACCCGGCCGCGGCCGGGCTGATGCGCGGGCGCGGCGGGTTTGATGGAAGCGGTTGCTGCAGTGGACATGGACGTCTCCTGGCTGAATCAGGGTCGAAGGGAGAGCTGTTTGCTACTCATCTGATATGCGGATCACGCGGTCGTCAACGCGGCCGGTAAATATGGAACAATCGCCTCCGCGCCAGCGTGTTCCGGAACGACCATTCTCCCGGCAACTCCCGATGGGGGACGGAAATCCCGCAGCCGAATGGCTGCCAATTCGTCCGTCGCCCTTCACAACGGCGTCACGCTGGCTGTAGTATCCCTTACATGCTGCTTCGCAGCGTCGATCGGACGGGAGTCAGGAGCGTTTCTTGAACGCGCATGTCTCGCAAGGCGGTTGGCCGGTGTTGGTGTTGAACGCGGACTTCCGGCCGCTCAGCTATTATCCGCTATCGCTTTGGTCGTGGCAGGACGCGATCAAGGCGGTGTTCCTCGATCGCGTCAACATCGTCGAGCATTACGACCGGGCGGTTCATAGTCCCAATCTGGACATCCGGCTGCCGAGCGTCGTTTCGCTGAAATCCTTCGTGAAGCCGTCGACTCACCCGGCCTTCACCCGGTTCAACGTGTTCCTGCGTGACAAGTTCTCCTGCCAATATTGCGGCGCACCGGACGATCTGACCTTCGATCACATCATCCCGCGCTCCAAGGGCGGCCAGACCACCTGGGAAAACGTCGTGGCGGCGTGCTCGCCGTGCAATCTGCGCAAGGGCAATCTGACACCGGCCCAGGCCAAGATGTTTCCGCGCCAGACCGCCTTCGCCCCAACGGTGCATCAGCTGCACCGCAACGGCCGGCTGTTCCCGCCGAACTATCTGCACGAAAGCTGGCTCGACTACTTGTACTGGGACACCGAGCTGGACCCGTAGCATCGAGGTCCCGCGCCGGGCGTCATCCGCCTCGGCCGGCTATTTCAGATAGTTACTCAGGTTGAGGCTCAGGATTTTCCCGATCGCCGAATAGGACGCCGTGAGCTGCGACTGGTAGGTCGAGAGCTGCGCCGTCACGGCGGCAACGTCGACCGACGTCAGATCGCTCGCCAGCGTCTCGGTGAAGCTCTTGTAGTCGCTCTGCCGGGTGCTGGCGTCCTGGATCGCCGAGGCGTTGTTCGACAGCTTCTCCTGCACGGCGGCGATCGAATCGAGTGCGGTTCCGGCGAGGTCGAGCGCGTTGGAGATGTCGCTCGATGACAGCGACCCGCTGTTCGCGACGAATCGCAGGGCGCGCATCGCCTGCTCGAATGCCGAATCGTTCGCCGTCACGCCGTATGACACCGTGCGGTCGGTGCTGACGCGGACCGCGGCGACCTGGTCGTCGCCCGCATAGTAACTGGTGTCTGCGACGGTGGTCGAGCCGGAGCCGGACGCATAGCTCGACAGATCGACCGGCGCGGTGTCGGTCTTGCTACCCGCGAACAGGTATTGACCGTCATATTGCGTGTTGAGCAGCGAGGCCATCGACTTCAGCATGTCCTGCGCCGAGCTGATCACCGAGGTGGTCTCGGTGGCGCTGCCGGTCGAGGCGGCGCCGAGTTGCGAGCGAAGCTGCGTCATCACGTCGGTCATCGACCCCACGGCCGAATACATCGCCTGCACCTTGCCGCCGGCTAGCGTCGCGGCGTCGATATAGGATTGCGCCCGGGTCAGGCCGACCTGCAGGTTGACGACGTGCTGCGCGTCCGCGCCGTAGCCGGCCAGCGTCTCCGACTTCACGCCGGAGGATTCCTGGAGTTGCAGATCGGCGGTTTTGGCCTGGATCCGCAGTGCGTCGGCGATCATCTTGCCGGACAGCGCGAAGGTCGCGACCCGCATGGTCATGGCGCCGCTCCGCTCAGCCCGCCGACTGAACGGCGGTGAGCAGCGCCGAGAACATCGTGTTGATGATCTGGATCAGCTCCGAGGCCGCTGAGTACTTGTTCTGCAACTCGCTCATGTTGGCAGTCTCCTCGTCGAGATTGACGCCGGACTGCGACGACAGCGAGTTGGCATAAGTGGATTGCGCCGCCTCCTTGGCGGTGTAGGTGCTCGACGCCTGCGAGGCCCGGCTGGCGACGTTCGACACGATCGCGGCGGCGTAATCAGCGAACGAGCCGGTGGTGGCGGACAGGCCGCCGACGGCGGCGAAATTCGTCGCGCCGGTCAGCTTCTGGTAGAGCGAATCCACCACAGTCGCTGCGTTGGAGGTCACCACGGTGGACCCGGTGCTGAGTGTCGCGGACGAATCCAGCGTCGCCAGCGGCAAAGAACGCGCCCCCGACACGATATCGCTGCGTACCGCGAAATCCGAGGCGCCGGTCGCGGTGACGAGATCGTTGAGGCCGAAATAGCTGGAGAACCCTGCGCCGCTGCTGCCGATCGCGCTGGTCATCTGGTTGACGGCGACGCCGGTGCCGCTACCGGTTGCCTTGATCACCAGGTGACCGTCGACGTTGAGCGAGGCCGATAGTCCGGAGATGCCGTTGATGGCGCCGACGAGGTCGCCGACCGTCGAATAGGACGACAGATCGAGATCGGCCGACGACACCAGCTTGCCGCTGGAATCGGTGACCGCGAGCCGCACCGTGCCGGTCGCCGACAACGCGTCGGTGCTGGCAACGGACGCCGAGCCGGTCAGGCTGGAGGGTGGCGGGAGCGAGGTCTGCGCGTTGGAGACGGCGTTGAGGCTGGCGGCGAGCTGTGTCGCCAGCGTGTCGAGCTGCGATTGTACCGCCGGCAGGGTGCTGTCGCGCAGCGTCACCAGCGCGCCGATCTTGCCGGAGCTGATCTGCGAGGTGATGTCGACGCCGTTGACCACGATGCCACTGAAGCCGCCGCTGTTGTAGGAGGTCGTAGCGCCGACGCTCGAGGCCGGCGTGTAGCTCAGCGTGTGCGCGGAGCTGTCGACCAGCGCCTGACCGGACGTCGTCGAGATCTGCAGATCGCCGTTCGCCGCCGTGTAGTAGGAGATGTCCATCTGCGAGGAGACGTCCTGCAGCGCGGTGTTGCGCTCGTCCTCGAGATCGGCGGTGGACTGGCCGGCGGCCGTGGCCTGGCGGATCGCCGTGTTGATATCGGCGATCCGGGTCAGATCGTCGTTGACGCTGCCGACCGCCGAGGCGATGTCCTGATCGGCATTGCCGCGCAGCTTCTGGATGCCGCTAGAGGTGTCGCGAAGTTGCGACGCCACCGCGTCGAGCGCGCTCACCGCGTTCGACTGCAGCGAGCTGCTGGACGGCGTCGTCGCCAGCGACGACAGCGCCGATTCCAGCGACGCGAGCGTATTGGCCAGCGAGGTGCCGGTCGAGGTGCTGCCGGAGCTGCTGGTCGAGCCGTAGAGCTGCTGCAGCGAGCCGAGATAGCTGTTGAGCGTATCGGCCGAGCCGAGGTCGGAATTCGAGGCGATCAGCGACTTGAGCAGCAGGCGGTCCACCGTGCTGGTGATGCCGGTGACGGTGACGCCGGTGCCGACGCCGGCCGTGACGCTGCTGGCCTGGTTGGCGGTCTTCTTGGTGTAGCCCGTGGTGTCGGCATTGGCGATGTTCGCCGACGCCACCGAGATTTGCACCTGGGTCGCCGACAATCCGCTGAAGGCGATGCTTCGGGCGATGTTGAGCGACATGGCGGCGGCTTCCTCTTGCGGTGCTGTCAGGCGCGAATGCTGGTCCCGACCGACGTGGGACGGACGGCGCGCGCCCCGCCGGCACCGTAGGGCGAGGCGCTGGCGAGCTGCTCGCGGATCGCCTGCATCACCGCGTCGATCCGGCGATGGCTGGCCTCGATGGCCGCGCGCAGCCGCACCAAATTCTCGTCCATCGCCCCGCGCAACTGCAGGATCCGGTCGACCAGGCGGTCGCGGAGTTGCAGGTTCTGGACGTGGATGGCGTTCGATCCGCCGGTGCAGTCGGCGACCCAGCGTTCGAACAGCCCGGCGAGCCGCGCCTTCTCGTCGACCTGCTTGAGCCGCGAGGCCGGAAGCCCCGTGGCGAGCTCGGCGTTCTCGTCGTCGATCACCAGGATCAGTTCGTCGATCAGCTGGATCATCGCCAGCGCGCGCTCGTCGCTGATGCCCGTCCGGGCGGGATTGCCATGGCCTGCCTGTTTCATCGTCGCCGTTCCCGTCTTCATCAGAGTTCAGTGCCGGCCGGATCGCCCGGCCGCGTTGGCGCCGCGCGCGTAGGCGCTGATCGCCGTTGTTCGTTCGGTCGCCCGCGCCAGCTCTACGGCGACCCGCTCGCGCCCGCGCGCCAACTCGCGTCGGATCCGTTCGATCTCGTCGATCAGCGCAACCAGTTCGGCCTCGGCGCCGCCGCCGGCCCGCGCCGCCCGCAGCTTCAGGCGCGCGAGGCTGGGTAGCAGCGTGTGCAGCTGCTCGTCCTGGTCCGGTCGGCGCGTCATCGCATCGCCGAGATCAGGGTGTCGAACATCTTGTTCACCGTGGTGATCACCTGCGAGGCCGCCGAATAGGCCTGCTGTGCCGAGATCATGCTGCTGAACTGACTCGACGTGTCGGTCGTGCTGGATTCCAGTTCGGAGCCGTAGATGGTGCCGGCGCCGTTCGCACCCGAGGTCTGCACCGACGCGCTGCCGGAGTCCGCCGTTGCCGAATACATGCCGTAGCTGTTGCCGGAGAGGCCGCTCGGATCCTTGAAGGTCGCGACCGCGATCTTGTAGATCGCGATGGTCTGGCCGTTGGAGTAAGTAGCGTTGACGACGCCGTTGCTGCCGACCTTGACGCTCGACAGCTTGCCGTAGGCGAGGCCGTCCGACGAGATGCTGGTGACGTTGATGGCCGGCGTGGTCAGGCCGGAGGCGTATTGGGTGAGGCCGTTGGTGCCACCGACGGTGCCGAGGTCGAGCGAGACGGTGGAGTCCGACGCGCCGTCGGTCCAGCCGCTCAGCGAGATGCTCGCCGGGCTCGGGCTGGTCGAGGCGAGCGAGCCGTCGCTGTTGAAGGTGATCGCCACCGAGCCGGAGGTGGTGCCGGTGGTCTTGCTGCTGTCGGACGACAGCGTCGGATTGCCGAAGCTCGCGGTCCACGCATTGGCGGCGGTCTTGGTCCAGGTCACGGCGACCGAGTTCGCGGTGCCGAGCGAGTCGTACACAGTCATCGAGCTCGAATAGGTCGCCCCGGTGGCGGCGTCGGCCGGCAGATTGGCCGCGAAGGTGGTCTTGGTGGTGGCGCTGCCGCTGGTCGAGGCGACCTGGGTGTTGATCGGGGCGAGGCTCGACGACGACGCGTCGCCGACCACAGCGCCGTCGGCGTCGGTGCGCCAGCCTTCCAGGTAGTAGCCGTTGTTGACGAGATAGCCGGAATTGTCGATCGAGAACGCGCCGTTGCGCGTGTAGTAGGTGGTGCCGCCCGACGCCGAATCGGAAGTGACGAAGAAGCCGCTACCCTGGATGGCGACGTCGGTGGCGTTGCTGGTCGCCGCCAGCAGGCCCTGCTGGCTGATATTGGCGCGGCCCGAGACGGTGACGCCGCCCGACGCGTAGGATGACGAATTGCTCGACGCCGTCACCAGATTCTCGAACATCGCCGACGTCGTCTTGTAGCCGGTGGTGTCCGAATTGGCGATGTTGTCGGAGATCATCGACAGCGACTGGCTCTGCGCGTTGAGCGCCGAGATCGCCGAGGAGAGTGCGCCGCTGAGGCTCATGACACTGCTCCGGCCGCGATCACGACGAGACGCCGATGACGTTGCTGGCGCTGACCGCAACGCCGTTGACCAGCAGCGACAGCGTGCTGGTCGAAGCATCGATGCCGGTGACGGTGCCGGTCACGGTCGAATACTGGTAGACCGAGTTGCCGGCGGAATCGGTCGCGGTCACCGCGATGCTGTACTGACCGCCGTCGGAGAGCTGCGTGCCGCTGGCGTTCTTGCCGTCCCAGGTGAAACTGTTGGAGCCGGCATTGCCGCTCCCGGTGCCGCTCCACACGGTGTTGCCGGACGAGTCCTTGATGCTGATCGCCACGTCCGACGCGGCGGACGACAGCGTGTAGCCGAACGTCGCGGAGCCGCCCGACAGCGTCGCGGTGTCGGTCTTGGCCTCGACGGTGTGGCCGATGTAGTTGACCGAGTTCAGCGTCACCAGGCTCGAGAACGAGCTGGCCAGCGAGCTCATGCTGGAATTGATCTGCTGCTGCTCGGTGAAATTGGCGTAGGACGTCACCTGATTGATGAAATCGGTGGTGCTGGTGGCGTTGAGCGGGTCCTGATTCTGCAACTCACTGACCAGCAGATTGAGGAAATCGCTGGAGCTGAGAGACGTCGCAGACGACGCACTCGTCGTGCTGGTCGTGGTGGTGGCGGCCGACGCGGTGGTCGCGGCAACGCTGGTCATGTCGCAAGCCTCCAGGCTTCGCCGCACGGTGCGCGGCGAGGGCGTGGTGAGAACGGATGGTCGTGGAGCGGAGCCGGTGGGGCCGCTTGCTGATCAAACGCAGCGACGATCGAATCCAGGCGCGGATTCTGAGGAGCTAATGAATTGATTAGTCGGCAGAAATTGCCTAGCCGGGGGTAGCTGCGAGGATCGGTTCAGCCGCTCGCGGCTTGATCCGGCCGGTGTCGGCGCGGCGACAGGCGCAGCAAGTGTCGACGCAGCGCCGGCTCGGCGAAGCCGGCTTCAGCAGCGCCGAAGCCGCCGCGTGCGGGCATCACACGTCGAGGTGGATGGGCCGTCGGTCCGATCGGATGCAACTCAAGTCCGACACCGATTCGGACGAGCCGCGCGGCCGCTCGGGCGCTACCGTCGGACGCAGACGGGATGGCAAGCGGCGCCGGCAAGGCGCGGCTCGAACGAGGTTCGATCCGCGAAGGCGGCTCTCAGGATGACGTCGGCGAAACGCTTGCGCGTCTCACCGCCACACATCCGCCTGCACCACCGCGTCTTCGCGCCAGGCTTCGCGCGCGGCCTTGTTGGCCATCCAGTTGGGCAGGAAGGTCAGCGCCTCGTCGAGAATGTGCGGGGTGTGCAGGCCGGGTGAATACTCCAGCGCGCGCTTGAAGTATTCCTTCAGCGCCGGCTTGAAGGTCGGATGCGCGCAGTTCTCGATGATCACCTTCGCCCGCGCCTTGGGTGAAAGTCCACGCAGATCGGCCAGGCCCTGTTCGGTGACGATCACCTGAACGTCGTGCTCGGTGTGGTCGACATGCGACGCCATCGGTACGATGCAGGAGATCTTGCCGCCCTTGGCGGCCGAGGGCGTCATGAAGAACGACAGATAGCTGTTGCGTGCGAAATCGCCGGAGCCGCCGATCCCGTTCATGATGCTGGTGCCTATGATGTGGGTCGAATTGACGTTGCCGTAGATGTCGGCCTCGATCAGCCCGTTCATGGCGATCACGCCGAGCCGGCGGATCACCTCGGGGTGGTTGGAAATTTCCTGCGGCCGCAGCACGATGCGTTCGCGGTAGAAATCGAGATTGCGCAGGAATTCGTCGTAACCCTCCGGTGACAGCGACAACGCGGTGGCCGACGCGTGGGTCAGCTTGCCCTTGCGCAACAGCTGCAGCATGCCGTCCTGCAGCACTTCGGTGTAGGCGGTGAGGTTCTCGAACGGTCCGTCCTCGAGCCCGGCCATGACCGCATTGGCGACGTTGCCGACGCCGGACTGCAGCGGCAGCAGGTTCGGCGGCAGCCGGCCTTTCTTCACCTCGTGGCCGAGGAATTCGAGGATGTGCCCGGCGATCGCCTGCGAACTCTCGTCGGGCGCCGAAAACGCCGAGTTGCGGTCCGGCAGATTGGTCTCGACGATCGCCACGATTTTGGATGGATCGCAGCGCAGATAGGGCTCACCGATCCGATCGCCGGATGCGAGGATCGGGATCGGCTTGCGATGCGGCGGCAGCTGCGTGCCGTAATACACGTCGTGCATGCCTTCGAGGCGAATGTCCTGCCAGGCATTCACTTCGAGGATCACCTTGTCGGCGAGATCGAGCCAGGTCTTGTTGTTGCCGATCGACGACGACGGAATCAGGCTGCCGTCCTCGCGGATACCGGCGACCTCGACGATCGCGATGTCGAGTTTGCCGAGAAAGCCGAACCAGACATGCTGGGCGACATGCGAGAGGTGGATGTCGATGTACTCCATCCGGCCGGCGTTGATGCGTTTGCGGCAGGTCGGGTCGGACTGATATGGCAGCCGCATCTCGATGCCGTCGACCTTGGCGAGCGCTCCATCGAGTTCGGGCGCCGTCGAGGCGCCGGTCCACACCGAGACCTTGAACTTCTGACCGCGGGCGTGATGGGCGTTGATGCGCTCGGCCAGCGCCAGCGGCAGCAGCTTGGGGTAGCCGGCTCCGGTGAAGCCGCTCATGCCGACATGCGCGCCAGAAGGAATCTGGGCTGCTGCGTCGGCCGCCGTCATGATCTTCGCACGGAGGTGGGGAGCAAGGACGCGAGAGCTGGAGAGGACCATCACGGCTCTTTCTGATCGCGGGCGGTCCCCGCGCGCTGAAGTGATTGATGCGATTCGTCTAATCGCTTCGCCGAAAAGAACCATGCAACCATGGGCGAAGGTGTCGCGATGCTGCGATGCGGCGGGGCCGGCTACGCTGCGCCGGCGCGGCAAAGCGGCTCGGGAGCACCGCTAGGTCATTGATTTATCGTGCGCCTTCGGCGCGCGCTGCGCCGCACAACGGCGCTTCGCATCGCGCAAAGTGGCCGGCGAACCAACATGCTTTGGACGCAATGCAGATCCTCACTCAGCGCGGAGGAGAGCCAGGAAGTCTCTCGACGCCGCTTGAAGCGGGCGCATGCCTCCTAAACTCGAAAACCTCCGGCAGGGCATTGCCGGAGGTTTCTTGGAGGTATTACATAAGGAAAGAAGTCGTAGCGATCTCCTTCGCTTAGGCGCGGCGAGAGCTTGCCGAGCAGTTGAAGTATATGACTATTTCCGTTGAGTTCAATAGGTGATTTACTCACGTATTGTTCACGAGACGTTCGGACCTGACACCTGTTGGCAAGATCGCCCGGCAACATGTCTTGGCGCGAAGCGGCTTCCGCGACGCCGGTCTGCGTGACCGTCCGCACATCGCATGCCGTTCCCCGCGCCTTCATCCCGGCTGTGACCTCCGAGCGTGATAGCTCGAATGACGTCACCCGATCTTCATACCGCCAACATGCAAAAACCCCGGCGGTTGCCCGCCGGGGTTTGACGTCTGTCCCGAAGCCGAGGATCAGAAGGTGCGCTGAACGCGGAGGTTGCCGCTCCAGACGCCCTGGTCCTTCAACTCGTAGGTCTGACCGGCCGGCTTGGTCGCGCCGGGCGCCGCCAGGACGACCGAGCCCGAGCTCGCCTGATCGAGGTAGGTGTACATCACTTCGCCCGACAGGGTCAGGTTCTTGACCGGGGTCCAGCGGGTGACGGTACCGATCTGAGCGATGCGGAAGTCCGGGTTGCAGGTCGAGCCGGCGGTGTAGACGACCGCACCGGCAGTGGCCGCACCACCGCCGCAGATCAGAGCGGTCGCGGTGCCGTTATAGTCGAACGCGGTGTAGGAGCCGAACAGAGAGCTGGACCAGTAGGGGTTCCAGTTGTGGTTGAACGCGCCGCGCACGCCCCACGCCGTGGTCTTCTCGATGCCAGTGCCGACCACGTTGTTCAGGCCGGCGAACACGCCGTCCGACGAAGAGGCGAACGCCACGCTCTGATACGCACCGGCCAGGCCGCTGCTGCCATAGATGGCGAACGAGTTCGGGCTCACGCCGCCGAGCACGTAACGGCTGGCGCCGTTCGAGTAGGTCGCCGTGAAGTTGATGCTGTCGCCGGGGCCGGTCGGCAGGTTCTTGAGCGAGATCGCGGCCTGCACGGCATAGCCCCAGGTGTCGCTCGGATGACCGGAGGTCTCGAGCGACGGCGTGTAGTAGCTGGCGCGCAGCTGATGCGCCGCGGCCGAAACCTGGAACAGGCCCCAGGCCTGGTCGACGCGGATCTTGCCGATGATGTCGGGCACTTCGACGCCCGCATAGGAGTTGGTGCCGTAGACGCCCGCGGGCCAGTTCGCCTGAGCCGTCGCGGTCGCCGCGGCGGACGCACCGAAGCCCGGGGTGCTGGTGTTGTACAGGCCGGACTGCAGATACTGGGACGGATCTTCCAACGAGACCGAGGCCGACACGCCGTTGCCGAACTCCGCCGTGTAGGCGATCTGGTTGATGCCGGTGACGTCGTCGTAGCCGCCGATCAGGAACGAGCTGTTGTTGCCCGGATAGCCGGTCCACGGCGTATCGAACTGCGACACCGCCTTACCGAAGGTGAAGCCGGCGAACTGGACGAAGGCATAGTACACGCCGAGCGTACCGCCGGCGACGCCGTCGCCCGAGGTCCAGTTGAAGGTCGCATCGAAGTAGGTGCGGACCACGCCGTATTCGGTGGCCGTGCGGGTATCGATATTGAGATCCTGGCGCGAGCGGAAGATGAAGTTGTTGGCCAGGCGATTCTTCTGGCCGGCATTGCTGGCCCAGGCCGGCGCGTTGTAGGCGCTCGAACCGTACAGAGTGGCGTCGGCGCGGGTATAGCCGCCGAGCTTGATACAGGTGTCGGTGCCGGGGATGTAGTAGAAGCCGGCGCCGTAGATCGAGCAGACCTTCACGTATTCGACCGCCTTGGCCTTCAACGGGAGATCGGCCGCCTGAGCACTGCCGACGGCGATCACAGCCGCGGCCGAACTCAGGGCCAGAAACTTGATTGTTCTCATACGACCCTCCAGGTCAACAAAGTGGAAAGGCCTGCAGGTCGATGCCTGATCGCGGCCCTGGTACTTCGATGTCGCCGGCCTTATGGCGCGGCTCGCGACGGAACGATTCGATTTTTGCCCCATCCGTCACGGAAAGATCATGATTGATTTTATCATCTGATCAACTTCGTTTATGAAATCACATACCTGATTTGTAGTTGCCGTGGTATTTACGCAACACGCGCGAGCGGGCCATCAGGTAGCGGCTGTCCGCACACCTCCAGGAATAAGTGCTCGAATGCTGCTGATCCCGCGGCCGATCATGCTGCGCCGCGGCACCGCGGGGTGCGCAGGCCTGACAATTAGCGCGGAGATTGATCCAGGTTAGGGAAATGCCGGCCGGCGGCAATTGCCGCACTGCAAGGCGCCGGGTGCCGCAGTTTTGCCCATTACCTAATTCACTCAACCGTGTAGAATACATTACCACTCATTCGCACGTCGGGAGGCGTTGGAAATCGGGATGCGGGAGAAGACCAAGCTCAGTCCTGTGCCTCCGCGGTCGTCCGTGCAGCCGGAAACCGCCCGGCGCTTCACCGCGACGATTGCCAGCGTCCACATCTACCTCGACGAAATCCGTACGTTCTTTGCTAAAGACCTCGGCATCACGGGACCGCAGGTCTCGATCATGATGACCATCAAGGGCCTCGACGAGGCCGACGGCGTTTCGGTCCGGCACGTCGCGCGCGCGCTGCACGTCGACCCGTCTTTCATCACGACGCAGACGAAATTATTGGAGAAGAGGGGCTTGGTGCGGCGGCAGCCGGATCCAACCGACGCGCGGGTGGTGAAGCTGTCGCTGTCCGACAAGGCCACCAAGCAGATCGCCGCGATGACCGTGGACGAATGCTCCGTCAACGATGTGGTGTTCGCCGATCTGAGCGACGAAGAGCTCGACCAGCTCAACGATCAGATGAACGAGTTCAAGGATCGCTTGGAAAAGACCTGCCGCAGACTGGCCGGCGGATTCTGAGCGGCCTGGGACCGAAACCGGGTCGGCTTCCGAGACCCACGCGGTCAGCGGACCGAACCTGCCGAATGGTGCCCCTGGCCGGGATCGAACCAGCACTCCTTGCGGAACTCGATTTTGAGTCGAGCGCGTCTACCAGTTCCGCCACAGGGGCCCGCGCCGCCGGGCAAGCCGGCTGCGAAGCGGCCGGGACTATAGCGGCCGGGGAGTCGGGGTCAACCCGGCGACGCGCCCGGCGCGGCGGTGCCTACACCGCGGTTTGATCGGCAGCGATCTCGACAGCCGGCCGCCCCCGCGATACCACGCCGCCGGCCCTGGAGATCACCGTGACGGCTCCCTCTGTCGACCATTATGAAATCGGCGCCCGGCTGGTCCGGGGTACCCGCATCGCCCAGAATGTCGCGCTGACCTATGCGGTGATCGCGGCGGCCGCGCTCGGCGGCGCCTGGTATTTCCAGCTCGCGCTCGACCTGCAGCCCTGTCCGCTTTGCCTCGAGCAGCGCTACGCCTATTACGCGGCGATCCCGCTGGCAGCGCTGGTGGCGGTCGCCGCCTGGCGGGAGGCGCCGGTGTCGCTGCTGCTCGCCGGCCTCGCCGTGCTGGCGCTGCTGGCGCTCGGCAATGCCGGCCTCGGGACCTATCATGCCGGGGTCGAGTGGAAGTTCTGGCCGGGGCCGAGCGACTGCAGCGGGCCGGTGCTGGATCTGAGCAAGGCCGGGAGTCTGCTCGACCAGCTCGACAAGGTGAAGGTGGTGCGTTGCGACGAGGTGCAGTGGCGTTTCCTCGGTCTGTCGCTCGCCGGCTACAATGTGCTGGTGTCGCTGGCACTGGCGGCGCTCGCCGGCTGGGGCATCGTCCGGATCCGGCGCTGAGGCCGGCGCCGCCTAATCGTCGAGATCGTCCGGGCTCCGGCCGAACCAGTGCACGATGCCCGGGGTGACGATCGACACGTAGATGAAGCGCGACAGATGATGCGCGCCGACGAACACCGGATCGATGTGCAGCGTCAGCGCCAGCGCCATCATCGCGTCCATTGCGCCCGGCGAGAACGCCACCACCAGATCGGCCAGCCGCACCGGCGTGGTCAGGATGATGCCGACCACGAACACCGCCGAAATCGCGATCGCGACCGCGAACGAGCCGAGCGCGGCGCCCAGATAGCTGAGGATGGTGCGCAGCTTGATGGCGCCGAACCGCGAGCCGATCAGCGTGCCGATCCCGACCAGCGCCGGCAGATAGGCCCATTGCGGCAGCGTGCCCTCGACGAGGCCCGACCCGTGCAGCACCGAAGAGCCGAGCATCGCGCCGAACATCCAGCTCGCCGGGAAGTTGATCAGCCGCAGCAGCAGCGAGGCGCCGATCGCCACCACGCAGAGTTCGACCAGCACCAGCGGCGTCGCCTCCGGGCCGCGCGACGGCAGCGGACCGTGCGCCATCATGCCGGTCGCCGCCAGCAATAGCGGCACCGCGCTGGTCAGGATGATCACCCGCATGATTTGCACTACCGCGATGCCCGGCACATTGGCCTTGCGCTCGGTCGCCAGCATGATGATCTGCGACAGCGCGCCGGGACTGCCCGCCAGCAGCGCCGAGGTGCGGTCCCAGCCGTGGATGCGTTGCAGATAGATGCTGCTGCCGAAGGTGGCGCAGAACGTCGCCACCGCCAGCAGCCCGATCGTCACCGGATACGACGACAGATTGTGGATCATCGCCGGCGACACCATCGAGCCGAGCGAGACGCCGAGCGCCATCAGCACGATGTGGGACAACGGCGGCGGCAGGCCCATCTTGCGGCCGGCAAGGCCCGCGGCTGCGACCGCCACCATCGCGCCGGTGATCAGGCCGCCCGGAAGCTGCGTCCAATAAAACAGTCCGCCACCGGCCGTGCCGATCGCGATGGTTTCGAGCACGTTGATGGTTTTGGACCGCCAGCCAGGGGCGGCGAGAGCAGGATTTTTCGACACGCGACCTTATCGCAAATCCAAATACCGCCGGCAAATGCGAACCACGCGCGCGGCCATGCCGATGGCGCAAGCGGTAATCATCGCGAGCTAATCAGTTCGCAATTGTCAGTGCACAATCGAGCGCTAGGATGCGGCGGCTTCACGACCGCAGGAGACGGGACGATGACAGTTCAAGGATACGCAACGATCGCGGCCGGCATGGCCGGGGCCCTTATCATGCTGGGCTCCACTGCGCCCGGCTACGCGCTCACCGCGCAGGAGTGCAGCGCCAAGTATCAGGCGGCCAAGACCGCGGGCACGCTGAACGGGCAGGGCTGGAACGATTTCCGCAAGGCGCAATGCGCCGATGCGGCCGCCACCTCCGACGGCAAGGCCGCGTCCGAACCCAAGGCCACGGACTCCAAAGCCACGGACGCCAAGCCCACCGAGCCGAAGGCAGCAGACAGCAAGCCGGCGGCGAAGCCGAAGGCCGCCGCCGCAGAGCCCGCGACGCCGGCCGGGCCCGCCACGTTCCCGACCGCGGTCGACGCGAAATTCGCCAAGGAGCCGGCGGCGCGTGCCCGGCTGCACACCTGCGCCGAACAATGGAAGGCCAACAAGGCCGCCAACACCACCGGCGGCCTGAAGTGGATCCAGAAGGGCGGCGGCTATTGGAGCGAGTGCAACAAGCGGTTGAAGGGCTGAGGTCCCGGTCGCGCGCCGCGCCGCCGCCGGTGCGGCGATGATTTGACAGCTCCGGCCGAAGCGGCTCATCCGTATGCCTCACGCGCATTCGGGGTGTTGGATGATCGCTAGTATCGGCCTGATTCTGCTGTGCCAGCTCGCCGCCGAGGTGGTGGTGCGCGCGCTTTCGTTGCCGCTGCCCGGTCCGGTCGTCGGGCTGGTGTTTCTGCTGCTCCTGCTGCTGGCGCGGGATCGCGCCGGCTGGCTGGCGATCGGCCCGTTGCGCAATGACGGCATCGAGAACGCCGCCAAGGGCATGCTGGCGCATCTGTCGCTGCTGTTCGTGCCGGCCGGCGTCGGCGTCGTCCAGCAGCTCGACATGATCGCCAGCCACGGCATCGCCATCGCGCTGGTGCTGGCCGGCTCGGTGCTGATCACGCTGCTGGCGACCGTCCTGACCTTTCTGATCACCGCGCGGCTGCTGTCGATGTGGGGCTCGCGATGAGCAGCAATCCGTTCTCGCTGTGGGTGTATCTGTCGCAGACCCCGCTGCTGTGGCTGACCGTGACGCTGCTGGTCTATGCGGCGACCGATGCGGTGTCGCAGGCCTCCGGCCGTAACCCGCTGGTCAATCCGGTGCTGCACGCGACCTGGATCATCGGGGCGTTTCTGTGGGTGACCGGCACCTCCTACACGACCTATTTCGGCGGCGCGCAATTCGTGCATTTCCTGCTCGGCCCGGCGACCGTGGCGCTGGCGGTGCCGCTCTATGAGAACCGCCACCAGGTGGTGACGGCGATTCTGCCGATGGCGGCGGCGCTGCTGGTGGGCTGTGTCGCCGCGATCGTCTCGGTGGTGGTGCTGGCGCAACTCGCCGGCCTGCCGGACGTCGTCGTGCTGTCGCTGGCGCCGAAATCGGTGACCGCCGGCGTCGCGATGGGCATCAGCGAATCGCTGCACGCCGATCCGTCGCTGACCGCGGTCGCGGTGATCATCACCGGCATCATGGGGGCGATCGTGGTGACGCCGCTGATGAACGCGATCGGCATCCGTGATTTCCGTGCCCGCGGCTTCGCGGTCGGCCTCGCCTCGCACGGCATCGGCACCGCCCGCGCCTTCCAGGTCGACGCCATCGCCGGCGTCTTCGCCGGCATCGCCATGAGCCTCAACGCGCTGATCACCGCGCTATTGGTGCCGGTCCTGGTGACGTTGCTGGTGAAGTAACTGGCTGGCGCCTCGCGGCACTCGGCCGGTGTCGGCGTGCTTTGTGGCAACGCGCCGCCCTCGCTTTGCAGCCGTCACCCTCCGCGAAAGCGGAGGGCCCAGTATTCCAGAGCGTCAGTTAGCAACACGAGCTCTCTGGGATACTGGGTCGCCCGGACAAGCCGGGCGATGACCGCAGGGGCGGGGGCGAACGTAGTGCTCGCGCATCGAGCGCTTGGACGTGCAACTGTGCCGAGCGCCCTCTAATGCTCCCTCTTCGCCATCCACGCCAGCAGAGACGCGTTGATCTCGCGCGGATAAGTGTGGCTGAGGTCGTCGATCTCGCGGTAGGTGACGTCGGCGCCGGCGGCGACCAGGGCGTGATGGGCCTGGCGTGCGAGTTCGACCGGGAACATCCAGTCGTGGCGGCCGTGCACGATTTGAATCGGCAGGCCGCGCA
>NZ_LJIC01000096.1 GCF_001295845.1 Rhodopseudomonas sp. AAP120
CATCCGGCACGGCAAGCTGCGCTTGCCGCGCCACCTTCTCCCCGCGCGCGGGGAGAAGGAATGGTGCCGCGACCAGGCGGCCTGCACACGCTGTATATCTCGCCGCTCAAGGCGCTGGCGGTCGACATCGCCCGCAATCTCGAAGCGCCGATCGCCCAGATGAAGCTGCCGATCCGGGTCGAGACCCGCACCGGCGACACGCCGGTGTCGCGGCGGACGCGGCAGCGCAAATATCCGCCGGACATCCTGCTGACCACGCCGGAGCAACTCGCGCTACTGCTCGCCTCCGACGACGCGCCGTTCCTGTTCGGCTCGCTGCGCCGCATCGTGCTCGACGAACTGCACGCACTGGTGACGTCGAAGCGCGGCGACCTGCTGTCGCTTGGCCTCGCCCGGCTGTGGCGGATCGCGCCGCAGCTCCGCGCCACCGGCCTGTCGGCGACCGTCGCCGACCCGGACGAACTCGCGCGCTTCCTGGTGCCGCAGCCGTTTGTCCCCTCTCCCCTCGTGGGAGAGGGAGAAATGGCCTGCGAGCGAGCTCAAGCCGACATCGTCGTCGCCAGCGGCGCGGCGCAGCCGATCGTCGAGATGCTGGATACCAAGGAGCGGCTGCCATGGGCCGGCCACTCGGCACGGCATGCGCTGGCCGAGATCTACGATCTGATCAAGCGCAACACCACCACGCTGGTGTTCGTCAACACCCGCAGCCAGGCCGAGATGCTGTTCCAGGAACTCTGGCGGATGAACGACGACAATCTGGCGATCGCGCTGCATCACGGCTCGCTCGACGTCGCGCAGCGCCGTAAAGTCGAGGACGCGATGTCGGCCGGGCGCTTGCGCGGCGTGGTGTGTACTTCGTCGCTCGATCTCGGCATCGACTGGGGCGACATCGATCTCGTCGTCAATGTCGGCGCGCCGAAAGGCTCGTCGCGGCTGATGCAGCGGATCGGCCGCGCCAATCACCGTCTGGATGAGGCCTCACGCGCCGTGCTGGTGCCGGCCAATCGCTTCGAAGTGCTGGAATGCGCCGCCGCGATCGACGCCGTCGCCGAGAACGCGCAGGATACGCCGCCGCAGCGCAAGGGCGCGCTCGACGTGCTGGCGCAGCACATCCTCGGCTGCGCCTGCGGCGAGCCATTTTTCGCGGATGATCTGTTTCGCGAAGTACGGAGCGCCGCGCCTTACGCCGACCTCAGTCACGCCGATTTCGACGACACGCTCGATTTCGTCGCCACCGGCGGCTACGCGCTGAAGAGCTACGAGCGTTTCGCCCGCATCAGGCAGGACAAACAGGGCAAGTGGCGCGTCGCCAATCCGAAGGTGCGGCAGGCCTATCGGCTCAACGTCGGCACCATCGTCGAAGAGGCGATGCTGAAGGTGAAGCTGGTGCGCTCCGCCAGATCCAAAGGCGGCGGCCATACCGGCGCGATCGCGCGCGGCGGCCGGATGCTCGGCCAGATCGAGGAGTACTTCATCGAGGGGCTGACCGCCGGCGACACCTTCGTGTTCGGCGGCGAAGTCGTGCGCTACGAGGCGCTGGTGGAGGATCAGGTCTACGTCTCGCGCGCGCACGACAAGGACGCGCGGGTGCCGTCCTACATGGGCGGCAAGTTCCCGCTGTCGACCTACCTCGCCGAGCGCGTCCGCGGGTTGCTCGCCGACAAAAGGACCTGGAAGGGGCTGCCCGATCAGGTGCGCGACTGGCTGGCGCTGCAGACCAAGGCGTCGAAAGTGCCCGGCCGCAGCGAACTTGTCGTGGAGACCTTTCCGCGCGCCGCCAAGTACTATCTCGTCTGCTATCCGTTCGAGGGCCGGCTGGCGCATCAGACGCTCGGCATGCTGCTGACGCGACGGCTGGAACGCGCCCGCGCCCGGCCGCTCGGCTTCGTCGCCAACGAATACGCACTGGCGGTGTGGGGGCTCGGCGATACGTCGCACATGATCCGGCAAGGCCGGCTCGATCTCGACGCGTTGTTCGATCCCGACATGCTGGGCGACGATCTCGAAGCCTGGCTCGCCGAATCGGCGCTGATGAAGCGCACCTTCCGCTACGCGGCGATCATCTCCGGACTGATCGCGCGGCGCTTCGCCGGCGAGGAGAAGTCGCGCCGCCAGGTGCTGTTCTCGACCGACCTCGTCTACGACGTGCTCAACAAGCACCAGCCCGACCACGTGCTGCTCCGCGCCGCCCGCGCCGACGCCGCCACAGGGCTGCTCGATTTGCGCCGTCTCAGTGATATGCTGACACGAATCAAGGGGCACATCGTCCACAAGGAACTCGACCGGGTTTCACCGCTCGCGGTGCCGGTGATGCTGGAAATCGGCCGCGAAGCCGTGTACGGCGAAGCCTCCGACGAACTGCTCGCCGAAGCCGCCGACGAACTGGTGCGCGAGGCGATGGAAGATCCATCAAGGCGTAGGATGGGTTGAGCGCAAGCGAAACCCATCGTGCGCGGGCACTGAACTCGCTGCACTGAACTGATGGGTTTCGCTGCGCTCAACCCATCCTACGGATGAGATTTGATAGTTGCCGAGCGAACCGACGAGATGTTCTCTTCTCCCTCCCCCCTTGCGGGGGAGGGTCGGGGTGGGGGGTGCCACGGGCACGACGTTCAAGTGACTCATCGTTCCGCCGCCACCCCCGACCCCGGATCAAGTCCGGGGCAGGCTCCCTCCCCGCAAGGGGGAGGGGAGCAGAGCGTCGCCATCGCCGGCGCGACGTTCGTCGCCGATCTGTCGGGGGCGCTGTACTGGGAAGCGGAGCGGCTGCTGGTCGTGTCCGATCTGCACCTGGAAAAAGGCTCGAGCTACGCGATGCGCGGCGTGCTGCTGCCGCCTTACGACACGGTGGCGACGCTCGGCCGATTAGGTGCGGTGATCGCGCGGTTCGATCCGCGCTGCGTGATCGCGCTCGGCGACAGCTTCCACGACCGCGACGCGCACGGCCGGCTCAGCGTCGCCAATCGCGATATCCTGACCGCGCTGCAGGCGCGGCGCGACTGGATCTGGATCGCCGGCAACCACGATCCGGATCTGCCGACCGATCTCGGCGGCAGCGTCGCGGCAGAAGTGACGGTCGGGGCGATCGCGTTCCGCCACGAGCCGACCGGCGCGCGCGGCGAGATCGCCGGCCATCTGCATCCGAAGGCCCGCGTCAGCCGCCGTGGCCGCAGCGTCGAGCGGCGCTGCTTTGCGGGGGATGGCGAGCGCGTCGTAATGCCGGCATTCGGCGCCTACACCGGCGGCCTCAACATCCGTGACGCCGCGTTCGCGCGCCTGTTCGGCTCCGCCGCCTTCATCGCCCATGTCCTCGGCGACCACCGCCTCCACGCTATCGCCGCGTCGCGCTGCTGCTGAGCAACGCGCGCCCGCCGAGCGACTTGCTTCTCGGAAGAGCACGGTGCTTGGGGGGAGCGCCGTGGAAGAGTAGTCGGGTCGCCCTGCTCGCCTCGTTCCATTGCCGGAACCAACTCGCCTGGGCTAAGTTGTCGCACATGGCAACTGGCCGGGGATGCGTGTGACGACCGAGCCGAACAGCAAGCCTGCGCACGCGGACTTCATCGATCCGGATCCGTCCGCGCCGAAGGTCCAACGCCTCGAGACCTTCCGCTTCAAGAACTTCCTCAAGACCCTCGGCCCCGGCCTGATCACCGGCGCTTCCGACGACGATCCGTCCGGCATCGGCACCTACAGCCAGGCAGGGGCGCAGCTCGGCTACGGCATCGGCTGGACGATGCTGCTGACCTTCCCGCTGATGACCGCGATCCAGGAAATTTCCGGCCGGGTCGGCCGCGTCACCGGTCACGGCATCGCCGGCAATGTCTGCCGTCATTATTCGGGCAAGCTGCTCGGCGTCATCGTGCTGCTGCTGTTCACCGCCAACACCATCAACATCGCGGCCGACCTCGCCGCGATGGGCGACGCGACCAAGCTGCTGATCGGTGGTCACCCGCTGCTCTACGTCGTCGGCTATGGCGCGATCTCGGTGATCGCGCAGATCTTCTTCGACTATCGCCGCTACGTCGCGGTGCTGAAATGGCTGACGCTGTGCCTGTTCGCCTATGTGGCGGCGCTCGCCTTCGCCAAGGTCGACTGGCCGCAGGCGCTGACCGGCTTGCTGCTGCCGCGGATCAGCTGGAGCGTCGATTATCTGACCACGATCGTCGCCATCTTCGGGACCACGATCTCGCCCTATCTGTTCTTCTGGCAGGCCTCGCAGGAGGCCGAGGAAGAGCGCATCGATCCGGACAAGAAGCCGCTGGTGAAGTCGCCGCGTGATGCCCGCAGCGAATTCCAGCGCATCCGCGCCGACACCGTGATCGGCATGGCGTTCTCGAACCTGATCGCGCTGGCGATCATCACCACGGCGGCGGCGACGCTGCACGCGGCCGGCAAGACCGACATCCAGACCTCGGCGCAGGCCGCCGAGGCGCTGCGGCCGATCGCCGGACCGCTCGCCGAATGGATTTTTGCGCTCGGCATCGTCGGCACCGGCCTCTTGGCAATTCCGGTGCTGGCCGGCTCGGCCGCCTATGCGGTCGGCGAGGGCCGGCGCTGGCCGGTCGGGCTCGCCCGCAAGCCCAAGGAGGCGCGCGCGTTCTACGGCGTGCTGGCGCTGGCCGGCGTGCTCGGCATCGGCCTCAACTTCGCACCGATCAATCCGATCTCGGCGCTGTATTGGAGCGCGGTGATCAACGGCGTGCTCGCCGTGCCGGTGATGGTGCTGCTGATGCTGATGGTGGGACGGCGCTCGATCATGAAGCAGTTCGTGGTCCGTGGCTGGCTGTACTGGCTCGGTTGGCTCTCCACCGCCGCGATGGCGCTGAGTGTCGTGGCGATGGCGGTGGGGTATTTGCTTTAGCTGGCCGCACACGCCGTCATTCCGAGTTCGCGCGCGTTGCGCGCGCCCCGGAGTGACGTGCTTGGGAATGATGCGTGTCCCGCGCGCGGTGCAGCGCGAAGCGGTGCGCCGCAGATGCGGGACCCCGGTTATGCTCCTGAAGAAATCGGGGTCCCGGATCTGCGCAGCGGCACGCTATGCCGCAGCGCGTCCGGGACCCGGGGTGGCGGGAATTAGTCCCGCCTGAACACGATCGACGCCATCCATCCGGTCGCCAGCGCCATCAGCGCGGTGAACAGGCCGTAGAGGATGCCGTGCTGCTTGGCGGCGGTGGCGACGAATTGTTCGAAGCCGACCTTGGCGATCTCGAACGAGGTTTCGGTCTGGGTCAGCAATTCGCCCTGGCCGAACAGCTTGATCTGCACCTCGTAGCTGCCGATCGGCACTTCGGCGGGCAGCGGGATGCCGGTGCGGAACAGCGTCGGGGTGAGGAATTTCACCGCGGCCGGATCTTCCTCATAGAGCTTGCGCTCCTCGCGTAGCCTTACGAAGGCGGTGCGAAACTGATCGTCGGCGACGACGTCTGCGTAGTCGGTGCCGATCCGCTGCGTCAGCAGCGTATGCCGGATGCCGAGCTGCTGGCGCCGGCGCACGTCGGACGGCGCGATCGCCTCGAGCGGCCGATTGGAGAACACCGCCAGATAGCTCGGCACCATCAGGAACTGCCGGGAATCCGTGTTGATCCAGATCCCGAAGCGACGCTCCTTGCGGCGCGTCACCATATCGGCGCGCGGGCCGATCACCGTGACGACGAGGTCGTAGCCCATCTGCTCGACCGGCGCCGGGCTGTCGCGCTCGACCGAGCCGAACAGCACCAGCTCGCCGCCCGCATAGTTCGGCGTCACCGTCACGCGGGCATTGGACACCGACACGATCAGCTTCTCGGCGCGCGCCGGTGCGGCGACCGCGAGCAGCGCCAGCGCGGCGATCACCCAAAGCTGTCGCGCGCGGCCCGCCATCAGCTCGGCCCGGTTTCGCGCAGGGTGAACAATTCGTCCGGCCGGATGCCGAGCTCGATCGCGAAGCGGATGCCGACCGCCAGCACGATGAGGCCGAGCAGCAGCCGCAGCTGCTCGCCGCGGATACGCTGACCGGCGCGGGCGCCGAACTGCGCGCCGGTGACGCCGCCGATCATCAGGATCAGCGCCAGCACGGCGTCGACCAAATGATTGGTGGCGGCGTGCAGCACGGTGGCGATCAGCATCGTCACCAGCGTCAGCACCATCGAGGTGCCGACCACCATGCTGGTCGGCACCCGCAGCAGATAAATCAGCATCGGCACCAGGATGAAGCCGCCGCCGACGCCCATCACGGCGCCGATGAAGCCGATCAACAGCCCGATCATCACCACCGGGATGACCGACAGATACATCTTGGAGCGCTTGAACCGGATCTTCAGCGGCAGCGCGTGGATCCAGTTGCGGTTGCCGGTGCGGCCGGCGAGCGGCACCTGGCCGCGGCGGCTGCGCAGGATGGCGCGCAGGCCCTCGTACACCATCAGCCCGCCGACCGCGGTGAGCAGCACCACGTAGGACAGCGCGATCATCAGGTCGAGCTGGCCGACCGAGCGCATCAGCACGAAGAACCAGACGCCGAGCGCGGTGCCGGCGATCCCGCCGCATAACAACACGAACGCCAGCATCGGATCGATCGCGCGCCGCCGCCAATACGACAGCGCCCCGGAGAACGACGAGGCCGCCATGTGGCTGGTGACCGAGGCGACCGCGACCGCCGGGGCGATGCCGATGAAGATCAGCAGCGGCGTCATCAGGAAGCCGCCGCCGACCCCGAACATGCCGGACACGAACCCGACCGCAGCGCCCATCGCCAGGATGAGCAGGACGTTGACCGGAAGGTCTGCGATCGGGAGATAAAGCTGCACGCGCGGTCGCTTCGCAGTTCGTCGCTGGGGCTGAGGGCGCGCGGACCTGCGCGGCCCGGCCGCCCTCCATAACCGATATCAGCCTGACCGGGGATTAAAGAATCCGCGACGGCGGGGCTTTTTCGGCCCGCGCCGCCGTGACGTCGTGCGGTGGTGAACGGTTCGCTTAGCGCGCCGCCCGCTTGCCGGCCGCGGCGGATTTGGCGGCGGCCGAGGGCTGCGCGTCCCAGCCGCCGGGCGGCACCGCGACCTTGACGGCGTCGTCCGGCTGCGGCTCGACCGTGAAGGTCTGGATCGCCAGCCTGGCGGCCGACAGCGACTGCGGATCGAGCCGCTTGGCGACATCGTCGCGCTTGTGGCCGGCGTCGGCGTCGCCCTGGGCGGCGGCGAGGCTGAACCATTTGAACGACTCGGCGAGGTTCTGTTCGACGCCGATGCCGCGGGCGTACAGGATGCCGAGATTGAACTGGCTGTCGGCGACGCCGCGGACGGCGGCCTTGCGGAACCACTCCGCCGCGCTCTTGTAGTTGGCGCCGCGGCCGCCGCCATCGGCTTCCAGCACCGCGAGATTGTGCATCGCCTTGGCGTTGCCGCGGTCCGCCGCCTTGACGTAGTAGCGCCGGGCGACGTCGAGATCCTTCGGGACGCCGAGACCCTTTTCGTTGAGGGTCCCCATCCGGAACATCGCCGGCACGACGCCGGCCTGCGCGGCGCGGCCATACCACTTGGCGGCTTCCTCGGCATTGGCGGCGACGCCCTTGCCCTCGGAGAACCGGGTGGCGACTTCGTAGGCCGCCGCGGCGTCGCCCTTCAGCGCCGCCTTGCGCAGCGCCGGGCCGCCGATGGCGTCGGGCAGGGTTTCGCCGGCCGGGATCGTGATGGTGGCAACCGGGCCCGGCGGCGTGCCGGGCTGCTGGGTCTGGATCGAGCCGGTGACGTCGGCCGGTGCGGCGGCCGCCGGGGGCATCGGGGCGGGCTCCGGCGCGGCCGGGGTCTGCGGCGCGAACAGTGACTGCCGGTTGATCGGGGTCGGCGAGGTCATCGACGGCGCCGCCGGGGTCGGCGCGGCCGGCGCCGCGGCGGGCGGCGTCTCCTCGTCGTCCTCGGGAGCCGCGCTGTCCTGCGGGGCGGACTCGTGCAGGCTCGCCGCCGGAACCGGATGATCGCCGTCGAGCAGGTTCATGGTGATCTTGAAGGTGCCGAGCACGATCACCACGACGCTGGCGCCGACCAGCAGCGAGCGGATCTTGGAGCCGAGGGTGGTGCCGGGCTTGCCGGCGGCCGCGCCGGCGCTGCCGCTCTCCGGCTTGGCCTTGTCCGCTTTGGCTTTGGCCTTGTCGCCGGACTGCGCGGTCGCGGAGGCGGCCGCCTGGGCGGCGCGGCGCGCGGCGGCGATGAAGCTGGAGCTGCTGGCCGGCTCGGCCTTGGCGGGCCCGGCGAATTCGCTGAGCGCGCTTTCCGAGGCGGCGATCCGTTCCGACGGCGAGGCGACCCGGCCGGGCGGCCGTGTGCCGGGCTCGAGCGGATGATCCGGCGGCAGCGTGTCGGGCGCGGTCCAGCGGGTGGTGATCTGCGGCTCGGGCGCGCTGGTGCGGTTCGGCTGCGGATCGAGAATGTCGAAGATCGCGCGCGGTTCGGGCGCCGGCGCCGGGGCGGGCTCAGCCAACGGCCGGCCCGGCGCGAAGTCGCGCGGAGCCGCCACGAAGGCAGGCGCGGGAGCCGGAGCCGCGGCGGGGTT
>NZ_LJIC01000097.1 GCF_001295845.1 Rhodopseudomonas sp. AAP120
CGCCGCGGTGGGCGCGCCGCAAGGCGTTGCGCGATGGTCCGCAAAGCCATCGCGAAAACTCACCACCTTTGCGCCGACCGGCGCGCCCCCACCCCTCGCTGTGAAGCGACGGGTGCACAACTCGGGCTCCGCGGAGCCGCGAGAACGCAGAGCCATGGCTGTCTGATAATGTGGCTGTCTGATAATTGGCTGTTTGACAATCGAATCGGACGTCGTGACGAGGCAGCGCGCTCGCCACCTACACTCCCGTCATGCGCGGGCCCGACCCGCGCATCCATCGCGCGCGCCAGCGCGCCATGCATCGTATTTGCGAAGAGGATGGATTGCCGGGTCAAGCCCGGCAATGAATCAAACCGAGTCTCGGGCGCCATGCGGCGCGCTGCGCAGCGTCCGGGCACAAGCCGTCACCGCCTTGCCCGAAAAAACTCCCGCAGCAGCGCGGCGGCTTCGCGCTCGCCGACGCCGGAGTAGATCTCGGGAGCGTGGTGGCAGGTCGGTTGGCCAAAGAAGCGGACGCCGCTTTCGACCGCGCCGCCTTTCGGATCGAACGCGCCGAAATACAGGCGCCGGATGCGCGCGAAGGAGATCGCGCCGGCGCACATCGTGCACGGCTCCAGCGTGACGTAGAGGTCGCAGTCGGTCAGCCGCTCGCTGCCGAGCGTCGCCGCAGCAGCGCGGATCGCCAGCAGCTCGGCGTGGGCGGTCGGGTCGCGGTCGGTCAGGGTGCGGTTGGCGGCGCTGGCGATCACCGTGCCGGCGCGGACGATGACGCAGCCGACCGGGACTTCGCCGGCATCCGCGGCGGTCTGCGCCGCCTGCAGCGCCAAATCCATGAAAGAGTGCGTGGTCATGGCTCGTCTCGCCGGAAAAACTCTGCTAGGAGAGCCCATTCAGCAACAGTGGATACCGGTTTTGCGGGACCCCAGCGCCTTCGATGAGAGCGCGAGCGACCCTGGCGCGAGCCCGTTTCCTGCCTGAGCCCCATTGCCGATCCCGACGGATCCCTGAAGAAAGACCACTCATGCCCCGCGACACCGACAAAAACAACTCAGCGCGCGGCCGCCGCGATCGGCCCGGCGGCGGCAAGGCTGCGGGCGGCGGCAGGAGCGGCGGCGGCAAGGGCGGCTTCGGCGCGAAGGGAGCCGGTGGCAAGGGCCGTTCGGGCGCCGCGCGCGGTCCGGAGAAGAAATTCGCCAAGCGGGCCGCGGGCGGCGGCGATCGGCCGTATGCGAAGAAATCGTTCGACGGCGAGGCCAAGCGCTCGTTCGGCCCGCGCGAGGGCGGCGAGAAGCGCGCCTACACGCCGCGTCCGCCGCGCGACGATCGTGGCGGCGACCGCCCGTTCAAGCGCGACGATCGCGCGCCGCGCCGCGACTTCGCCGAGCGGCCGCGCCGAGATGACGGCGATGCGCCGCGTCCGCGCTTCAATCGTGATGAGCGTCCGGCCCGCGGGGGCGACCGCCCCGAGCGCGGCCCGCGCAAGGAGTTCGGCGACAAGCGCAGCTTCGGCTCCCGCGAGGGCGGCGAGAAGCGGGCCTACACGCCACGGCCGCCGCGCGATGATCGCGGCGGCGATCGCCCGTTCAAGCGCGACGACCGCGCGCCGCGCCGCGACCGCGACGACGCCCGCCCCGCCGGCCGTTTCGGCGAGAAGAAATTCGGCGACAAACCGTTCGGCGATCGCAAGCCGCGCGAGGGCGGCGACAAGCGGCCGTATCAGCGCCGCGAAGACGGCGACAAGCGTCCCTTCACGCCGCGCGATGGCGACAAGAAATTCGGCCGCGGCGCGCCGGATCGCGGGCCGCGCAAGAGTTTTGGCGATCGTCCGGAGCGCGGCGCCGATCGCGGCAACGACAAGCCCTGGCAGAAGCGCGACAGCGCTCCGGCGGCGCGCGGTGAACGCAGCGAGCGCGGTCGCGGCTTCGACAAGCCGCGATCCGATCGCCCGCGCTCCGAGCGCCCCCGCGAAGACCGCGGCGGCGAGCGGCCGCGGTTCGGGCGCGACGAGCGGCCCAAGTTTGAGCGGCGCGAGCGCGGCGGCGACTGGCACGAGCATCCGCGCAGCGAAGCGCGCTCGTTCGATCGTCCGCGCTCCGAAGGCCGGGGCTTCGACCGGCCGCGCCGCGACAATGAAGACGACAGCAAGGTGTTTGCCAAGCGCCCGGCGTTCGGCGGCCGCGGTGCCTATCGTGAGCGGCCGGCCGGCGAGCACGGCAAGTTCGACAAGAAGGCCGGTCGCGGCAAGCCCGACCGCCGCGACGCCAAGGCGTCCAACAAACCCGGCGATCGCATCGCCAAGGTGGTGGCCCGCGCCGGGATGTGCTCGCGGCGCGACGCCGAGGCGTGGATCACCGACGGCCGCGTCACCGTCAACGGCAAGGTGATCGACAGTCCGGCGCTCGACGTGCTGCCGTCCGACGTCATCACCATCGACGGCAAGCCGTTGCCGGAGCGCGAGCGCACCCGGCTGTTCCTGTATCACAAGCCGCGCGGCCTGATGACCACGCACGCCGATCCGGAAGGCCGGCCGACGGTGTTCGATCATCTGCCCGAGGATCTGCCGCGGCTGATCTCGATCGGCCGGCTCGATTTCAACACCGAGGGCCTGCTGCTGCTCACCAATGACGGCGGCCTCGCGCGCGCGCTCGAACTGCCCGAGACCGGCTGGCTGCGGCGCTACCGCGTCCGCGCCCATGGCGAGGTGACGCAGGCGCAGCTCGACGAGCTCAAGAACGGCATCGAAGTCGACGGCGTCAAATACGGCGAGATCGACGCCCGGCTGGAGCGCGACCAGGGCGCCAATGTCTGGCTGGTATTCGCGATCCGCGAAGGCAAGAACCGCGAAGTCCGCAACGTGCTGGCGCATCTCGGGCTCGAGGTGAACCGGCTGATCCGCGTCTCCTATGGCCCGTTCCAGCTGCTCGAACTCGGCGAGGGCGAGGTCGAGGAGGTGAAGACGCGGGTGCTGCGCGAACAGCTCGGGGAGAAGATCATCGAACTGGCCGGCTGTGATTTCGTCGGCCCGTCGCCGAGCGAGATCAAGCCGAAGCGGCCGGCCCGCGTGGTCGCGGCCGGCGAAGCGGCAGCGCCGGCGCCGAAGAAGAAGGCGGTCACCAAGCGCGGCGCGGTCGAGGATCGCAAGGGCCGCAGGATCAAGGTCGAGCGCACCAGCGCCGGCGAGCCCCGCGACCCGTCCCGCGGCCCCGCCCGCCGCTACCACGGCAAGCGCGACGCGGCGCCCCGCGAGGAGTAGTTGGGCAGTCGTTATGCAGATAAGACTTACAGCGCGGACAGCTGAACCTCTCCCCGCGTGCGGGGAGAGGTCGACGCGCATTTGCGCGGCGGGTGAGGGGGCCTCTCCACGCGGCCGAGCCGCTCTGACTTGCGGAGAC
>NZ_LJIC01000098.1 GCF_001295845.1 Rhodopseudomonas sp. AAP120
CCCGCCGTGAAAGCGCGGCTGGTCGAACTCGGCGGCGCGCCGCTGATCGGCCCGCCCGCCGCGTTCGATGCCATGATCGCGGACGAGACCGCGAAGTGGAGCAAGGTGGTGAAGTTCGCCGGGCTCAAGGTCGAGTAGCAGCGCGAGGAACGGTCTCGGCCTCCGCCAGATAGCTCCGCAGCAGTCTCCGACTGTCCGTGAGCGCGGCGATGCGCTGGTCGATTTCGGCGAGCTGCCGGCGCACACCGTCGGTGAATTCCGGGCAGGGGCTGAAGCCCGCCCCGGTGGGATGCGCACAGGGCAGCAGGCGCTTGATCATCGTGAGCGTCAGCCCGGCGCGATTGAGCCGGACAATGCGCCTGACCGCCACGACGTCTGCACGATGATACTGCCGGTATCCGGCTGGCGTCCGGTCTGGCCGTAGCAGGCCTTGACGTTCGTAGTAGCGCAGCATTCGCGCGCTCACGCCGCAGCGGCGGGACAATTCTCCGATCTGCATCGTGCCGACCTCCTTGACCCTGACAGCACTGTCACAGCTTAGCGTCCGGCTCGCCTGCAATGAAGCGGCAAGAAACGAGGTTGTCATGCTCAAACTCACCATGTGTAGCCGGCGCCTGCCGGGCCTCTCCCGCGAACAGTTCGATCAACATTGGCGGGACCGTCATGGCCCGTTGGTCCGATCGCATCAGGCCGTGTTGCGGATCCGGCGCTATGTGCAAACTTCGCCGCTGGCCGAGCCGGCGGCTCAGGAGTCGCTCCGCGCCAGCCGTGGCATGATCGCTGTCGATTTCGACGGACTTGCGGAGCTCTGGTGGGACAGCCTTGAAGATCACGCCGCGGCGAGGACAACAGCAGAGGGCGCTGCAGCGCTCCGCCAGTTGATCGAGGACGAACGCAGTTTTGTCGATCTGTCGCGTTCGCTTGCCTGGTACGGAGCCGAGCGGCAGATCGTGCCGTAGCGCTGACGCACTCGGCTTGAGCCGCCCCGAGCGGCCATCCGGTGTCGTACCCTGCGACAACGCATCGTGAGCCGAAACCCGGAACGTTCGCGGCGCCGCACGGTTGGCTCGCCGTCGACGGGGGTCGGCTGATCAACGATGATAGGAGACGGCAAGATGAAGACCTTGGCTTTGGCAGCGGTGGCGTTGGGCGCATTCGGTGCGGCACAAGTGGTGACGGCGCAGCCCGCCGCCGCGCAGGTCGAGTATCCCTATTGCAAGCAGGGCGCGCTGCAGGGCTATCCGGGCAACTGCAATTTCGTCAGCTTCGAGGCCTGCCGGTTCTCGGCGCAGGGCACCGGCGGCAACTGCATCGCCAACCCGCGCTACGGCGCCTGGGCCGGCGGCTACGGCGCGTACGGCAGCCCCCACGACGCCTATGGCTATGCGCCGGCCTATGACGGCGCGGATTACTAACTGAAATGGGAGCGCCGGCGGCTCAGCCGCCGCGCTCCTTGCGGCTGTAGTTTGAAAGATGCCCCTCGCGTGCAGCCTGCGCGCGGGCGGCTTGGACCAGGCCCTTGCTCCTGCCGGGCGGCGCCGGGCGTGACACCAGCCGCTCCATCTTGCGGCTGCTACAATGCGGACAGCGCGGTTTGTCGGAAAAACCGATCAGCAGTTCGCTGTCCTTGTCGCAATTCCCACAACGAAACCCGTAAAGCGGCATAGCCGCACCCTCCTGCAGCGCTTTGCCGGCGGTGGTGCAGATTTCGGACCAAACGCCCGAGTAGCAATTTACCGCCGAGTGCCGTCGATCACGGCGAGCAGCGCGGAGCCGTAGATCTCCAGCTTTTTGTCGCCGATGCCCGGGATGCCGCGCAGCTCGTCGAGCGTGCGCGGCCGCGCCGCCGCGATGCCGTCCATGGTGGCGTCGTGCAGCACCACATAGGCCGGCACGCCGCGGCTCTTCGCCACCTCGGAGCGCCATGCCTTCAGCGACGCGAACAGCTCCGGATCGCCGCTCGTCTCGCGCGGCGCGGCGCCGACCAGATCGCCGCGGCGCGATTTGGCGCGCGGCGGACGGCCGGCGGCCAGTTCGCGCAGCATCACCTGGGCATCGCCCTTCAGCACCGCGCGCGAACTCTCGGTGAATTTCAGCGCGCCGAACGCTTCGCTGTCCGGCGCCAGATGGCCGAGCGACACCAGCTGCCGGATCACGGCGCGCCACTGCTTCTCGTTGAACTCGCTGCCGATGCCGAACACCGACAGCTTGTCGTGGCCGAACTGAGAGACGCGGTCGGTGAGCCGGCCGAGCAGCACGTCGATCAGATGCTGCGCACCGAAGCGCTGCCCGGTGCGATAGGCGCAGGACAGCAGCTTCTGCGCCGCCACCGTGCCGTCGATCACTTTCGGCGGCGTCAGGCAGTTATCGCAATTGCCGCAATTGTCGTGCTGCGCGGTCTCGCCGAAATAGCCGAGCAGCCGGGTGCGGCGGCAGGAGGTGGATTCGCACAGGCCGACCAGCGCGTCGAGCTTGCCCATCGACACCCGCTTGAACGCATCGGAGCCCGAACTCTCGTCGATCATCCGGCGCTGCTGAACGATGTCGCTGAGGCCGTAGGCCATCCAGGCCTCCGACGGCTTGCCGTCGCGCCCGGCGCGTCCGGTCTCCTGATAGTAAGCCTCAATGCTCTTGGGCAGATCGAGATGCGCGACGAAGCGCACGTCCGGCTTGTCGATACCCATGCCGAACGCGATGGTGGCGACGATCACCACGCCGTCCTCGTTGAGGAAGCGGTCCTGATTGCGCGCACGCACGTCCGGCGGCAGGCCGGCGTGATAGGGCAGCGCATTGAGCCCGGATTTGCGCAGCGTCTCGGCGGTGTCCTCGACCTTGGCGCGCGACAGGCAATACACCACGCCGGAATGGCCGCGATGGCGGTCGTCGATGAACGCCTTGAGCTGCGCCGGGGCGTTCTGCTTGTCGACGATGCTGTAGCGGATGTTCGGCCGGTCGAAGCTGGAGACGAAGCAGGGCGCGTCGGTGAGCGACAGCCGCTCGGCGATCTCGCGGCGGGTCAGCGCGTCGGCGGTCGCGGTCAGCGCGATCCGCGGCACGGTGGGGAATTTCTCGGCGATCGCCGACAGGCCGACATATTCGGGCCGGAAGTCGTGGCCCCATTGCGATACGCAATGCGCCTCGTCGATCGCGAACAGCGCAATCTTCGCCCGCGCCAGCAGCGCCAGGCAGCGCGGCGTCAGCAGCCGCTCGGGCGCGACGTAGAGGAGGTCGAGCTCGCCCTTGAGCAATTGCTGCTCGATCGCATTCGCCTCGTCATAGGACAGCGTCGAATTCAGCGCCGCGGCGCGCACGCCGCTCTCCAGCAGCCCCGCGACCTGGTCGCGCATCAGCGCGATCAGCGGCGACACCACCACGCCGCAACCGTCGCGCAGCAGCGCCGGCAATTGATAGCACAGCGACTTGCCGCCCCCGGTCGGCATCAGCACCAGCGCATCGCCGCCGTCGGCGACATGCCGCACGATCGCCTCCTGCTGCCCGCGGAACCCGGGCAGCCCGAACACATGCTGCAACGTCGACAGCATCCGGACGTCGAGATCGTCGTCGGTTTCCAAGGGCGCGGAGCGGGTCATGCGAATGGACAGAGCAAAGGAGCCATGAGGCCCCTATACCCCATTCCCGCCGATTCTGCCCATGAGGCAGCGCGCGTGCCCCAACCGCAGCGCGCCCCCTCTCCCGCCTGCGGGAGAGGGTTGGGGTGAGGGCGCCCGAAGCAGTGAGTCAGCGACTCGCGGAGAGGACACGCTTACCCAGATGGCTGCGCAGCCGATGGAAGAGCCTTTATGGACGACGGAGAGGCATTGCTCGCGTCGCCCTCACCCCAGCCCTCTCCCGCAAGCGGGAGAGGGAGCAGGCCGTGCTGCGCGGCGCCGCCTCAGACGATCCTTGAGCCGCTCTTGCCCCAATATTGATCCCGCAACAGGCGCTTGTAGAGTTTGCCGGTGGGGAGCCGTGGCAGTTCTTCGAGGAAGTCGATCGAGCGCGGTACCTTCTGGCGGCTCAGCGACTGGTTGCAGAATGCGATCAGTTCCTGCGCCAGATCGGAACCCGGGTCGACGCCGGGCATCGGCTGGATCACCGCCTTGACCTCCTCGCCCAGATCCTCGTTCGGCACGCCGAACACCGCCGCGTCGGCGACCTTGGGATGGGTGATGAGCAGGTTCTCGCATTCCTGCGGGTAGATGTTCACGCCGCCCGAGATGATCATGAAGGTGGCGCGGTCGGTGAGGTGCAGATAGCCGTCGTCGTCGACATAGCCGACGTCGCCGACCGTGCTCATGCTGCCGTCTTCGGAGCGGGTCTCCGCGGTCTTGGCCGGGTCGTTGAAATATTCGAACGGCGTCGCGGTCTTGAACCAGATCTGGCCCGGCGTGCCCTTCGGGCAGGGCTGCATCCGGTCGTCGAGGATGTGCAGGTCGCCGAACATCACCTTGCCGACCGTGCCGCGATGCGCCAGCCATTCCTCGCTGTTGCAGGCGGTGAAGCCGAGGCCCTCGGTGGCGCCGTAATATTCGTGGATGATCGGCCCCCACCATTTGATCATCTGTTCCTTGACCTGCGGCGGACACGGCGCGGCGGCGTGGATCGCGACCTCGAGCGACGACAGGTCGTATTTCTTGCGCGTCTCTTCCGGCAGTTTCAGCATCCGCGAGAACATCGTCGGCACCAGCTGGCTGTGCGTGACTTTGTATTTCTCGATCAGCGCCAGATACTGCTCCGGATCGAAATGCTCCATGATGATCACGGTGCCGCCGTCGCGGATAGTGAGGCCGACCGCGGCCTGCGGCGCCGAGTGATACAGCGGCGCCGGCGACAGATAGATCATGCCGTTGCGATACTTCCACAGCGTGTTGAGGAAGTGGAACAGCGGTAGCGGCTGCGACGGCGGCTGCTCCGGCAGCGGCCGCACGATGCCCTTGGGCCGGCCAGTCGTGCCGGACGAATACAGCATCGCCGTGCCGAGATGTTCCTCGGCAATCGGCGTATCCGGCAGCCCGCGCGTGACGTCGGCGAGCCCGACGATGCGGTCGCTCTCGGTCTCGCCGTCGACCACGATGCACAGCGTCACCTTCGGGCACTCCTTCAGCGCCTCGCGGGCGACGGCGAGCTTGGCCTTCGAGGTGATCAGCGCGCGGGATTCGCTGTTAGTCAGGATGTAGGCGAGCTCGGCCGGCGTCAGGTAGGAATTGACGCAGGTGTAGTAATGGCCGCTGCGCTCGCCGGCGCCGCACGCCTCGAGGTAGCGGTTGTTGTTCTCCATGAAGATCGAATAATGATCGAGCCGCCGCAGGCCGTGGTTGTAGAGCAAATGCGCCAGCCGGTTGCTGCGCGCGTCGAGCTCCGCGTAGCTCACGGTCTCGCCGGTCGAGGCCATGATGAAGGCGGGATGATCGGGGTGGGTTGTGGCGAATTGGCCGGTATACATCGTGCTCCCTCGTGCTGATGCTGCCTGACTTCTGGTTTTTGGTTGGTTCAGGTCTCTTCCTCGGTCATTGCGAGCGAAGCGAAGCAATCCAGAGGCTCAGTGCACGGCGCTGGATTGCTTCGTCGCTTCGCTCCTCGCAATGACGGAGCCGGTGTGGGTGCGGGTGCTTACGCCGCCAGTTCCAGAATCTCCCTCACCTGCGCCGGCTCCTCGATCTTGCGCGGGTTGCGCGGCACCCAGGGGGTGCCCATCGCCTGCGCGGCGATCTTGTCGAAGTGTTCGGGACAGACGCCGACCTCGCGCAGCGACCGCGGCATGCCGAGCACGCGGATCAGCGCGTCGAGCACGTCGCCGGCGTCCTTGCCCGGATGGCCCATCGCGGCGGCGACCAGCGCCTGGCGGTCACGGTTGACGGTCTTGTTCCAGCGCATGACCGCCGGCAGCATGACGCAGGAGGTGTGGCCGTGCGGCACGTCGAAGGCGGCGCCGAGCACGTAGCCGATGCCGTGGCTGGCGCCCATCGGCACGCCCGACGACAGCGCGCCCATCGACAGCCAGGTGCCGATCTGGCAATCGAGCCGGGCGTTGAGATCGGCCGGATCGGCCTTTACCCGCGGCAGCCCGGCGGCCAGCATCGCCAGCCCGCGCAGCGCCTGCGCGTCGCCATAGGGATGCGCTTCGCCCGAGCAGATCGCCTCGACGCAGTGATCGACCGCGCGAATGCCGGTCGACAGAAACAGCCATTCCGGCGTGTGCACCGTGATGGCGGGATCGAGAATAGCCGCGCGCGGCATCACCAGCGGGTGCGCGAACTTCTCCTTGACCCGCGTCGCCTCGTTGGTGACGCCGGCCATCGCGCTGAATTCGCCGCCGGAGATGGTGGTCGGCACGCTGATCTGCCGCACGGTCGGCGCCAATGGCGATGGCCGGTTGGCGACGCGGTCCATATCCTCAACGCTGCGAATGTCGTTGGCAAGGCAGATCTGCACCGCCTTGGCGCCGTCGGTGATCGAGCCGCCGCCGATGGTGACGATCAGGTCGGCATCCGCGGCCCGCGCCATCTCGGTGGCGGCGATGATGGCGCTGCGCGGCGAATGCGCCGGCATCGCGTCGAACACCGCGGCGCAGCGTCCGCCGAGCGCGTCGCGGATTTTGGCGATTTCATCGGTGGTCCGGTTGAGGGTGCCGGAGACCATCAACAGCGCGCGCTCGGCGCCGATCCGGTCGAGCTGCGCGGCGACGGCCTGCGCGGCCGGCTGTCCGTAGACGACTTCCTCCATGGCGCCGAAAACGACGCGTCCCTGCTGCACGTTCTGTCACTCCCACGGTGGCCGCTTTTGCGAGGCCTTGGCGCTGATCCTAGCAGCGACAGGGGGATCGGGAACAAGAAAAATCGTCGCGCGTCCGGCAGCGCCTGACATGCAGAGCCGGTAAGATGCGACGTTCGGCGAAGACGGCCGCCAAAGGGGTTGTCGGCGTCGGGGCCGCATGGGACATGCGTGCAGTGCAGCGGGAGACAGAGCATGACCAAGGCGGTACTCGGCATTATCGGCGGATCCGGCATCTATGATCTGCCCGGCCTGGAAGACGTCCGCGACGAGCAGATCGCAAGCCCGTGGGGCGAGCCGTCCTCGGCGGTGCGGCGCGGCACGATTGCCGGGTTGCCGATCGTGTTCATGCCGCGCCACGACAAGGGCCACCGGCTGTCGCCGTCCGACATCAATTACCGCGCCAATATCGACGTGCTGAAGCGCGCCGGCGTCACCGACCTGATCTCGCTGTCGGCCTGCGGCTCGTTCAAGGAAGAGTTGCCGCCCGGCACCTTCGTGCTGGTCGATCAGTTCGTCGATCGCACCTACAAGCGCGAGAGCTCGTTCTTCGGCAAAGGCTGCGTCGCCCACGTCTCGATGGCGCATCCGGTGTCGCCGCGGCTGCGCATCCATCTGGCCGCGGCGGCCGACGCGGAGGGCATCGCCTGGGCGCGCGGCGGCACCTATCTCTGCATGGAAGGCCCGCAATTCTCCAGCTACGCCGAAAGCGTCACCTACAAGCAGCTCGGCTATTCGGTGATCGGCATGACCAACATGCCGGAGGCCAAGCTCGCCCGCGAAGCCGAGATCTGCTACGCGAGCGTCGCGATGGTGACGGATTTCGACTGCTGGCACCCCGACCACGACGCGGTGACGGTGCAGGACATCATCCGCGTGCTGAGTTCGAACGCCGAAAAGGCCAAGAACCTGGTGGCGCGGCTGGCGAGGGACTTCCCGCGAGAGCACGAACCCTGCCCGATCGGCTCAGACCGCGCTCTCGACACGGCGCTGATCACCCAGCCGGAAGCGCGCGATCCGGAACTGCTGAAGAAGCTCGATGCGGTGGCGGGGCGGATTTTGAAGGTTTGACGAGGCAGTGGTACGCCATGACTAAGCTCAGTCAGTCAGCGGACAATGAGTTAAGAAAGCTTTCGGCCAGCTTCCTGAGCAGTCTTGGCGTCGCAGTCGTCGCTGCTGGTGTACTCGCTCCCGGGCTTTCACTCTTGTCGGAAAACCCCTTCATTTCCAAGAACTCCTTCTTGGTTGTTGGTGCAGGTTGCGTCGTCCTTGCTTTCTTCCTACATTTTCTTGGACGAGGCATTGTGAGGAAGATCCAATGAACAACGTGGTCTATCTCTTAACCGTGCCTGGAATGGTGCTGATTGCGTCCTTGCTGCTTTACTGGCACGTCAATCGCGTCAGTCGAGGTTAGCGCTGTGGCAGTGATTTCACGATTGTCCGGCGAAGACTCATGAAAGTCGACGGCATTCACACCCGTTCCATCTGGCTCGAGCCGGATGGCTGGACGGTGGCGGCGATCGATCAGCGGCGGTTGCCGCATGAATATGTGATCGCCAAACTCACCAGTTGCGACCGCGCCGCGGATGCGATCCGCTCGATGCTGGTGCGCGGCGCGCCGCTGATCGGCGCGACGGCCGCCTACGGCATCGCGCTGGCGATGCGCGAGGACGCTTCCGACGCGGCGCTCGATCAGGCCTACGCCAAGCTGATCGCCACCCGCCCGACTGCCATCAATCTGAAATGGGCGCTCGACGAGATGCGCCGCGCGCTGCGTCCAATGAAGCCGGCCGAGCGCGTCGCGGCTGCGTACCAGCGCGCCGCCGAGATCGCCGACGAGGACGTCGCCATCAATCAGGCGATCGGCGCCAATGGCCTGAAGCTGATCGAGGCAATCGCCGCGACCAAGAAGCCCGGCGAGCGCGTCAACGTGCTGACGCATTGCAATGCCGGCTGGCTCGCCACCGTCGACTGGGGCACCGCGACGGCGCCGATCTATCAGGCGTTCGACAAGGGCATCCCGATCCACGTCTATGCGGACGAGACCCGGCCACGCAATCAGGGCGCCTCGCTCACCGCCTGGGAGCTCGGCCATCACGGCGTCGACCACACGGTGATCCCGGACAACACCGGCGGCCATCTGATGCAGCACGGCATGGTCGATCTTTGCATCGTCGGCACCGACCGGGTCACCGCTGACGGCGACGTCTGCAACAAGATCGGCACCTATCTGAAGGCGCTGGCGGCGGCCGACAACAAAGTGCCGTTCTACGTGGCGCTGCCGTCGCCGACGATCGACTTCACCATCCACGACGGCGTGAAGGAAATCCCGATCGAGCAGCGCGAGGCGGCCGAGGTCACCGACATGACCGGCCGCACCGCCGACGGCCGGATCGAAACCGTGCGGATCGTGCCGCCGGGCTCGCAAGTCGCCAATTACGGCTTCGACGTCACGCCCTCGCGGCTCGTCACCGGCCTGATTACCGAGCGCGGCGTGCTGAAACCGGATCGCGCGTCGCTGGCGGCAGCCTTCCCCGAGCGGGTGGCGCGGGAGCAACTCGCGTCTTAGCGAGGGCTATCCCCGCCGTCATTGCGAGGAGCGCAGCGACGAAGCAATCCAGCGCCGTGCACCTGGCTGGATTGCTTCGCGGAGCCTGTCATCGGGCGGCGCTCCGCGCCGACCCGTTGGCTCGCAATGACGGGGAGCGGACGTCATATCGGGCCAAGACCCGCCAAGCAGACCGCCGCGCCAAAGCCGCAATTGGATACCCATCCTTGCCGTCCGCCGGCCCGCGCGGCTGAAGGTCACGCGGGAAACTGCTCGCCTGCGGCGCCGTTGTGGTTATGCTCGGCCCGATGCGCCGGCTCGTTCCCGGCGAAGGATGTTGACGATGACCGACCAGCCCAGGCAGCCCGAGCGGCCGCGCTTCGAACCGGAGATCATTCCGCCCGGCGAGTCCCACGACCCGCGCGGCACGCGGGTGTTCATCGACCAGACCACCACCGAGCAGATTTTCGTCGGCCGGATCAGTCCGCTGCAGATGTTCATGCTGGCGCTGGGGATCGGGGCGGTGATCGCCGTGGTGCTGGTGATCCTGCTCGGTGCGTTCCTGCTGTGGATCCCGATCGTCGGCCTGCTGGTCGCCGCCGGCCTGGTCGCCGGTGTGCTGCGGCCGCTGTTCCAGCGCCGGGGATAGCCAGGCCTGCGATTGATCCGCGTCAGCGAACGGTCAGCCGCGATCCATCATAGCAGCGGCACTCGGATTGATCCCGGAGACCGTTCGTGTCGAACCTGCGCAAACGCCCGCTGACGGCCGGCCTGATCCTGGCGCTACTGGCCGCGCCGGTGTCAGTGTCTCCGGTCTCCGCTCACGACCACGACCACGACCACGAGCGCCACGATCACGACGAGGCACGGCTCGCCGTGCAGCGTGGCGAAATCCGGCCGCTTGCCGAACTGCTGTCGATGGTGCGCAACAAGCTGCCGGGCGAGATCACCGGCGTCGAGATCGAGCGTCACCACGGTCAGTGGCTGTACGAATTCATCGTCGTCGACAAGGCCGGGCGGATGTACGAAGTGCATGTCGATCCGCAGAGCGGCGAGATCCGCAAGACCAGGGAAAAGTGATGCGGGTGCTGGTGGTGGAGGACGACCGCCGGATCGCCGCCGATCTGGCGCGAGGCTTGGCCGAGGCCGGCTATATCGCCGACTGCGTCTCCGACGGCGAGGACGCGTGGTTTCGCGGCGACACCGAGGACTACACCGCGATCATCCTCGATCTGGGGCTGCCCCGGCTCGACGGCCTCACCATCCTGAAGCGCTGGCGCGACAATGGACGGCGCACCCCGGTGCTGATCCTGACTGCGCGGGGTAGCTGGGCCGAGCGGGTCGACGGCATCGACGCCGGCGCCGACGACTATCTGCCCAAGCCGTTCCAGATGGAGGAACTGCTGGCCCGACTGCGCTCGATCGTGCGCCGCTCGGTCGGCCACGCCTCCTCGGTCACCACAGTCGGCGCCGTCACGCTCGACGAACGGCAGATGCAGGTCAGCATCCGCGGCGAGCCGGTGGCGCTGTCGCCGCTGGAATATCGGCTGGCGTCCTATCTGATGCTGCATCGCGGCCGCGTGGTGTCACAGTTCGAACTCAGCGAGAACATCTACGGCCAGGACGACGCCCACGATTCCAACGCCATCGAGGTGCTGGTCGGCCGCGTCCGCAAGAAGCTCGGCGCCGATTTGATCGAGACGCGGCGCGGCTTCGGCTACATCGTGCCGGGAGACGGCACGTGACGCGGCATTCGCTGCGGCTGCGGCTGATCGCCGGCGGCGCCGCGGCGATCCTGATCGCGCTCAGCGTCGCCGGCATGGGACTCACCATCCTGTTCGAGCGCCACGTCACCCGCACCATTGCGGACGATCTCGAAGTCTCGCTCAAACAATTGCTGGCGGGGCTGGAGGTCGATGCCGACGGCCATCTGCTGCTGGCCCGGCCGCCAACCGATCCGCGGTTCTCCGAGCCGCTGTCCGGGCTGTACTGGCAGGTCGGTGACGACCACGACCAGCTGCTACGCTCGCGCTCGCTGTGGGACGACCGGTTGACGGTGCCGATCGATCAGCCGGGGCCGGGCGAGGTGCATCACCACGACATCGCCGGGCCGGCGGGGGCGCGGCTGTCGATCGTTGAACGCCGGGTAATCCTGACCATCGCCGGCAAGCCGGTGCCGGTCCGCGCCATGGTGGCGGTCGATCTCGCGCGGGTCGACGCCGCCGGCAAGGCATTCGCGCGCGATCTCGTCGTCGCGCTCGGCATTCTCGGCGTGGTGCTGGCAATCGCCACCTCGGTGCAGGTGATGCTCGGCCTGCGCCCGCTGCGGGCGCTGCGCCAGGGCGTCGCCGACATCCGCGCCGGGCGCAGCGATCGCCTGCCGCAGGCGGTGCCGGACGAGGTCCGGCCGCTGGTCGAGGAGGTCAACGCGCTGCTCGAGGCGCAGGCGCGCGAGATTGCCCGGTCGCGGGACCGCGCGGCCGATCTCGCCCATGGCCTGAAGACGCCGCTCGCCGCACTCGCCGCCGATGCGGCGCGGCTGCGCGGACGCGGGGAGGACAGGCTGGCGCGTGACATCGAGGCGGTCGGCACCGCGATGAGCCGGCATGTCGACCGCGAACTGGCTCGGGCCCGGCTGCGCGGCGAGGTCCGCCGCGGCGCTGTGGCTCCGGTCGCGCTGGCGCCGCTGCTGCGCTCGCTGGTGACGATCCAGTCGCGCACCCCGGCCGGCGCCCGGATCGAGTACCAATTGGAAATCCCCGATTACACGGCGGTGAGGCTCGATCGTACCGATCTGGCGGAGGTGCTCGGCAATCTGCTCGACAACGCCACCCGCCACGCCCGCAGCCGGGTCCGGATCGGCACCAGTTGCGACGCCAACGGGTTCTGCTTTGCCATCGAGGACGATGGCGAAGGCCTGGAGACCGAGGCCTGTGTGGCTGTGCTCGGACGCGGCATCCGTCTCGACCAGCGCGGCGAAGGTGCCGGCCTCGGCCTCGCCATCGTCCAGGACGTCCTCGACGCCTATGGCTGGACGCTGCACCTGTCCCGCTCCGAGCTGGGCGGGCTGAAGGCGAGCTGCTGCACGGTGACGGCGGCGTAGTTGGTTTGGTTCGCGGGGCTTGCCTCCTGCTCCACGGTCATCGCCCGGCTTGTCCGGGCGACCCAGTATTCCAGAGCGCTGTCTGGTCGGCAGTGCGCTTGCCGCGGGCGCTCTGGGATACTGGGTCACCCGCATTCGCGGGTGATGACGGGTTGCTGTGGGGCGATCTCCGCCACCTCACTCGTTCTGGGTGTCGCCGCCCCCGCCTTGCCATCACCGCGTCGCGCGCTATATCCGGGTTTTCCCGTTCACCCTTGTTCAGGATCGAGTATTCCCGCATGACGACGACTGATACCGCCGCCGAGACGAAGCCGTTCCAGGCCGAAGTGGCCGAGCTTTTGAATCTCATGGTGCATTCGGTCTATTCCGAGACCGATATTTTCCTGCGCGAGCTGATTTCCAACGCCTCCGATGCGCTCGACAAGCTGCGTTACGAATCGATCTCCAAGCCCGAGCTGATGGCCGAGGGCGGCGAGCCGAAGATCCGGATCATTCCGAGGAAGGCTCCCGACACCCTGACGGTGCGCGACAACGGCATCGGCATGGACCGGCAGGAGCTGATCGACAATCTCGGCACCATCGCCAAGTCCGGCACCAAGTCGTTCCTGTCGAAGCTGACCGAAGCCAAGGACGGCGCCGGGCTGATCGGTCAGTTCGGCGTCGGCTTCTACGCCGCCTTCATGGTGGCCGACAAGATCACCGTCACCAGCCGCCGCGCCGGTTCGAACGAAGTCTGGACCTGGACCTCGTCGGGCGGCGCCGGCTTCGAGATCGCGCCGGCCTCCGAGGAGGACGCCGCGCGCGTCGAGCGCGGCACCGAGATCGTGCTGCATCTGAAGCCGGACGCGTCGAAATATCTCGAGGCCTATCAGATCGAACGCATCGTCTCGGAGTACTCCGACAACATCCAGTTTCCGATCGAGCTGGTGCCGGAAGAAGGCGAGCCGCGGCAGATCAATTCGGCCAGCGCGCTGTGGCAGCGCTCCAAGTCCGAGCTGACCGAGGACGACTACAAGCAGGCCTACAAGCAGGTCGCGAACGCCTTCGACGACCCGGCGATGACGCTGCACTATCGGGCCGAGGGTCGGCAGTCCTACGTGGTGCTGCTGTTCGCGCCGTCGACCAAGCCGTTCGACCTGTTCGAGCCGGAGCGCAAGGGCCGCGTCAAGCTGTACGTTCGCCGCGTCTTCATCACCGCGGACGCCGACCTGCTGCCGCCTTATCTGCGTTTCCTGCGCGGCGTGATCGACAGCGAGGACCTGCCGCTGAACCTGTCGCGCGAGATGCTGCAGAACAATCCGCAGCTGGCGCAGATCCGCAAGGCCGTAACCGGCAAGGTGATCGGCGAGCTGGAAAGCCTCGCCGACAAGCAGCCCGAGCAGTTCGCCAAGATCTGGGACTCGTTCGGCCCGGTGCTGAAGGAAGGCATCTACGAGGATTACGAGCGCCGCGAGAAGCTGCTGTCGCTGGCGCGCTTCACCACCACCACCGGCGAGAACCGCACGCTGGCGCAATATGTCGAGGCGATGAAGGAGAACCAGACCGAGATCTATTATCTGGTCGGCGACTCCATCGAGCGGCTGAAGTCGAATCCGAAGCTGGAATCGGCCACCGCGCGCGGCATCGAGGTGCTGCTGCTGACCGATCCGGTCGATGCGTTCTGGACCTCGGCGCCGCTCGATTTCGGCGGCAAGCCGCTGAAGTCGCTGAGCCAGGGCGATATCAATTTCGACCTGATCCCGAAGCTCGATGCCGACAAGACCGACGACAAGCCGGAAGAGCCCAAGGCCGACGAAACCACGGTGATCGCGGTGATCAAGGACGCGCTCGGCGAGCGCGTCAGCGACGTCAAGGCGTCGCAGCGGCTGACGGCGAGCGCGTCGTGTCTGGTCGCAGGCGGTTTCGGGCCGGATCGCGAGCTCGAGAAGATGCTGGCCCGCGCCAACAAGGGCGCCGCCACCAAGCCGATCCTGGAGGTCAATCTCGGCCACCCGCTGGTGACGGCGCTGGCGAACGCCAAGGCCGACAAGGCCGAGGCGACCGACCTGTCGTTCCTGCTGCTGGAGCAGGCGCAGATCCTCGACGGCGAGCTGCCGGAAGATCCCGCTGCCTTCGCCGGCCGGCTCAACCGGCTGGTGCTGCGCGGCCTGGTCGCACATGGTTAGCGGCTGACTAAGAAACAGGGTTACCGCTTTTTTAATCCCTGGCGTGCACTCTGCTCGGCATCGTTGTGCCGAGCAGAGTGTCGTTCATGAGCCGCCTCCTTGTCGCCGCCGCAGCCCTGACGGCGGCCTTGTCTCCAGCCGCTGCGGCGGATCTGACGCGGCTGCTGCCGCCCGCGCCTCCGGTGCAGTGGAACTGGACCGGGCTGTATTGGGGCGCGCATCTCGGCGGCAGCTACGGCCAGTCGTCTTTCACCAGCCCGTTTGGCCCGTCGCTGTACGGTGACCATGTGCGGACGCCGTCGGTGCTCGCCGGCGTGCAGCTCGGCTACAACTATCAGGTCTCGCCGAACTGGCTGCTCGGCGTCGAGGCCGACGTCAGCGCGCTGAACGGCGACGGCACTCAGACCTGCTTCGCGCCCGACGGCTTCTTCCTGTCGGCGAATTGCCGCGTCAAGCACAACGCAATGGCGACCGGCACCGGCCGGCTCGGCTTCGTCACCGGCCGCGGCGGACGCACGCTGCTGTACGGCAAGGCCGGCGTGGCCTGGCTGGCGCAAAGCATCGACATCGCCACCAATCCGCTCGGCCTGCAGACCAGTTCGAACGACGGCCGTTTCGGCTGGACGGTGGGAGCCGGTATCGAGCAGGCGCTGGCGCCGGCCTGGTCGGTCAAGCTCGAATACGGCTATGCGGATTTCGGCAGCAAGACGATGGCGACGCCGAACAGCTTCGCGCAACTGTTCTATCCGTTCTTCTATGTGCCGGTGCCCGGCAGCACCACCTCGGTCAGCCAGACCAGTCACACCGTGAAGGTTGGGCTCAACATGAAGTTCGGCGGCGATGCTTATGCGCGGTTCGACGACTACGCGCTGCGCGGCGGCCTGCGCGACGAGCCGGTGATCGCCGACGCCGAGATCGGCGCGCGGGTGTGGTACAGCTTCGGCCGCTTCCAGAAGGACCTCGGCGCCGGCGTCACCGAGGGGCGCCAGAACGTGCTGGTGTCGCGGCTGACCTACGACACCACGGCTGCTTCGGGCGAACTGTTCGGCCGCCTCAACGCGCCGTCCGACCTGTTCATTAAGGGTTTCGCCGGCGGCGGCACGCTCACCAAGGGCGCGATGAACGACGAGGACTGGCTGATCGCGCGCCAGACCGTGCCGTACTCGAATACGCTGTCGGATCCGGTAAAGGGCAGCATCGCCTACGCGACGTTCGATGCCGGCTACGATCTGATCCGAGGCCGCGACTCACGGTTCGGCGGCTTCGTCGGCTACAACTATTACCGGGACAACAAATCGGCCTATGGCTGCGTGCAGTTCGCCAATCCTAACGCCGGCTGCATTCCGAGTTTCCCGACCTCGACCCTCGGCATCACCGAGAACAATACCTGGCATTCGCTGCGCCTCGGCGTCAACGGCACCATCGGGCTCGGCCATGGCCTGACGCTGACTGGCGATGCGGCCTACCTGCCGTATGTGAAGTTCTTCGGCGAAGATAATCATCTGCAGCGCCGGGATGTGAGCAACACGGTCTCGCCGGAGCGCGGCACCGGGCAGGGCGTGCAGCTCGAAGCGATCTTGTCGTATCAGTTCAACAATGCCTTCAGCGTCGGCGCCGGCGCGCGGTATTGGGCGATGTGGGCGACGAAGGACGCCTATACCAATGCGTTCGGCTCGGACTGTCCGTGCCAGACCTTGCCGGTCCGCACCGAACGCTATGGAACCTTCCTGCAAGCGGCCTACAAGTTTGACAGTTTGAAGTAGTCGGCGGGGCGGATCAGTTCCGCACGGCAAAAAATCCGCTGGTCCGCCGCCGGCTTCTTGAATAGGGTGCCGCCCAACCAAAAAGCTGGGAGGCACACTCGTATGAACTTCAAACTGTTCTCCGCCGCGCTCGCCACCACCGCCCTGATCGCCATCGCGCCGGCTGCGGCGGAAGGCGTCAAGATCGGCATTCTCAACGATCAGTCCGGCGTCTATGCCGATTACGGCGGCAAGGGCTCGGTCGAAGCCGCCAAGATGGCGGTCGAGGATTTTGGCGGCGAAGTGCTCGGCGGCAAGGTCGAGATCGTTTCGGCGGACCATCAGAACAAGCCCGACACCGCGGTGACGATCGCGCGCAAATGGTTCGACGTCGACGGCGTCGACATGATCACCGAACTGACCACCTCGTCGGTGGCGCTGGCGGTGCAGGACCTCGCCAAGGAAAAGAAGAAGATCGATATCGTGGTCGGCGCCGCGACCTCGCGCATCACCGGCGATGCCTGCCAGCCCTACGGCTTCCATTGGGCGTTCGACACCCGTGCGCTCGCGGTCGGCACCGGCGGCGCGCTCGTGAAGGCCGGTGGCGACACCTGGTTCTTCCTCACCGCCGACTACGCGTTCGGCTATTCGCTGGAGAAGGACACCAGCGAGATCGTCCAGGCCAATGGCGGCAAGGTGCTCGGCTCGGTGCGGCATCCGCTGAATTCGTCCGATTTCTCGTCGTTCCTGCTGCAGGCCCAGGCCTCCAAGGCCAAGGTCGTCGGCCTCGCCAATGCCGGCCTCGACACCGCCAACGCCATCAAGCAGGCGGCGGAATTCGGCATCGTTCAGGGCGGTCAGAAAATGGCCGGCCTGTTGATGACGCTGGCCGAAGTGCACGGCCTCGGCCTCAAGGCCGCGCAGGGCCTGGTGCTGACCGAGGCGTATTATTGGGACCGCGACGACAAGTCCCGCGAATTCGCCGAGCGCTACTTCAAGCGCACCAACCGGATGCCGAGCATGATCCAGGCCGGCACCTATTCGGCGACGCTGTCCTACCTCAAGGCGGTGAAGGCCGCCGGCAGCAAGGACACCGACGCGGTGGCCAAGAAGCTGAAGGAACTGCCCGTGGATGACGCCTTCGCCAAGGGCAACGTCCAGGCCAACGGCCGCTTCGTCCACGACATGTATCTGTTCGAGGTCAAGAAGCCGGAAGAGTCCAAGAAGCCATGGGACTACTACAAGCAGCTCGCCGTCGTCCCCGGCGACCAGGCCTTCCCCACCGCCAAGGACAGCGGCTGCCCGCTGACGAAGTGAGCACTTCGCTTAGTTCAGATCGATCGAAGCCGGCGCTCAGCAAGGGCGCCGGCTTTTGTTTGATCCCGTCACGCCGAGCACTGCGCAACCTCCCCCGCTTGCGGGGGAGGTCGACGCGCGAAGCGCGGCGGGTGAGGGCCCTCCGCTCCGCGAGTCGCTGAGTCAGCGGCTGGGGCGCCCTCACCCCAACCCTCTCCCGCAAGCGGGAGAGGGAGCGCGCTGTGCTCGGGTCACGCCCCAGCATCCCTCGGGTCAGGGCCCCAGCATCCTATGCACGACGCCGTAAACGGCGCCGCCCCATAGCCCGGCGGCGGCGACCATTTGCACGGCGAAGCCAGCGCCACGTTTGGCGGCGGCTTGCGAATATCCAATCAGGTACATCACCCGTCCGATGATCCATAGCGCGCCGAGCGCGGCCGCGAAGGCGTCGCTGAGATAATACGCGAACAGCCACAACGACGGCAGGAAGATCGGCATCCATTCCAGCGTGTTGGCCTGCACGCGGAAGACGCGCTCGAAGTCGGCATGGCCGGTCGTGGCCGGCGCCTTGACGCCGTAGACGCCGCGGGCGCGGGCGACCTGCAGGGTCGTGTAGAAATAGAACATCACCGCCAGCAGGGTCGCGATCGTGGTGTAGTAAAACATCCCGGCCTCCCAGTTCTCTGCTTTGTTGGCTCCGGCTGTCCGCCGGTTGTCCGCCAGCTTGAACTCAATAGCCGGTCATCTCAAGATAGCCGATGCCGCTCTGGCTGCCGGCGAAGCTGATCGGCCCCTCCCAATACGGGAAGCTGGTGCCCATCCAGCTCGACGGATTGAGCGGCGTGGTCTCGATCGCGAGGCCGTGGCCCGGCACGCTGACCCGCCAGCGCGTCGGCAGTTTGCGGCCGGCGGTCTCGGTGGTGGCGAGCGGCTCCAGCGCGATGGCATCCGGCGCCAGCTGTTCGGAACGGCCGTCGCGGCCGATCCAGTTGCCGGCGAAGTAATGCCCGCCACCCCTCTGCCGCAGCCGGAACAGCATCACCTTCTCGCCGGATGACAGATGCAGCGAGAACCAGTCCCAGCCGGTCTGGTCGGAGGCGAGCGGCTGGCTGGAGAATTCGCGGTCCATCCAGGCGATGCCGTCGACCGCGACCGGCTTGCCGTCCAGCGTCAGCGTGCCCTGCGCCGTGAAGTAAGGTTGGCTGTAATAGTACGAGGCCTGTCCGCGCTCGGATTTGCGCGAATAGCCGGCATCACCCTGCAGCACCAGCGGGCGGTCGGCGGTGAGCCGCAGCTTGTAGGCGAAGTCGGCACCCGTCGCGGTCACGTCGAGCGGCGACAAGGTCGCTGCATCCATCGCGTCGCCGCCGCGCAGCGCCCAGTCATCGATGATCGCGCTGAACGGCGACGCGGTGACGCCGGCCTGCCCGGAGCCGCCGCGGGCGAATTTCTCGGCGAAGCGGTGCGTCTCCGCGCTGGTCAGCGCCGCATGCGCCATCCACACCTGCTGATTGGCCCATCCCTCGCGTTGCGGCCCGGGCGTCATCGCCTGGCGAAACAGCGTCCACTGCACGCCGTAAGCCTTGCCGCCAGCATCCTTCAGGTTCGCGGTCAGGTACCACCACTCGATCCGGAAGTCCGGATGTGCGCCGTGATCCTGCGGGAACATCAACGTGCGTCCCGGCACCACTGGCGCGAATTCGCCGGCCTCGCTGCCGAGCCCGGCGAAACCTTGCGCCAGCGCGCGCCGGCCGCCGAGACCGAGCGTCAGCAAGCCGCCCGCGAAGCAACGACGAGAGAGAAGTCTAGCGCTCATCCGCGAACACCTTCACCAGCCGTGCCGGCTGCATCCGCAGCAGCTTCAGGATCGGCAGCGCCGCCGCGATCAGCGACGCCAGCAGCGCGACGCCGAGCAGCTTGATCAGCTCCAGCGGAAACACCTCAAACGGCAGCCGCCAGCCGAACGCCTTGACGTTGACGACGGCGATCAGACACCACGCCACCAGCAGCCCGAGCGGCAGCGCCAGCGCCGCGGTCAGCGCCGCCATCGACAGCGTCTTCATCAATTCGACAAACGCCAGCTTGCGCCGGCTGATGCCGATCGCCCACAGCGGCGCGACCTGTGGCAGCCGCGAATTGCCGAGCGTCAGCAGGCTGGTGAGCAGCGCCACGCCGGCGATGCCGAGCGTGAAGGCGTTGAGCGCGGTGGTCACCGCGAAGGTGCGGTTGAAGATGCGCTTGGACTCGGTCTTCAGCGTCGCCTGATCGGCGAGGCTGCGATTGTCGAGCTTGAACGTGGTACGCAGATCGTCGACCAGCGCCGGCACGCGGGCGGGATCGACGCGCAGGCCGAACCTCGTCTGCGCCACATCGGGGAAGTGCGTGATCAGCGCCCGATAATCGACGCCGATCTGGCCGCGCGGATTGCCGTAATCGGCATAAATCGCGGCGACGCGGAGCGGCCAGGCGCCGCTGCCGGTGGGCACTTCGATGCGGTCGCCGAGCGAAAGCTTCATCCGCCGCGACAACTGCTCGCTGATCATCGCGCCGTCGCCGCGCGCGACCGCGTCCCAGACGTCGGAGGTGCGCTCCAGCAGCGGCCAGTTGTCCCGATAGGTCGGATCGTCGGCAAAGCCGATGATCTCCACTGGCCAATCGCCGAGCTTCACCTCGGCGCGCGCGCCGGGCAGCAGCGCGGTGACTTCAGGCCGCTGCTGCAGCCAGGCCTTGATCTCGCCGGCCTGCTGATCGTTCGCCGCGTTGAGATAGACCTCGGCAGCAAGCCGGCCGTCGAGCCAGCGCACGAAGGTGCGGCTGAAGCTTTCCACCATGGTGCCGACGCCGACATTGACGCCCAGCGCCAGCAGCAGCGCCATCAGGGCGAGCGACAGGCCGGAGAGTTGCAGCCGGTTGTCGGCCCAGAACCACTTTGCCAGCGGCCGCTGCGATGAACGCTCCCCCAGCGCCAGCACCAGGCCGAGCACCGCCGGCAGGCCGAGCGCCGCGCCGAGCAGGATCGCCGCCAGCACCGCGAAGCCCGACACGAGTGAGTCGCCAAAAATCAGGAAACCGCCGGCCGCGACGAACACCAGCACGGCAACGCTGCCCTGGATCAGCAGCCAGCGCTGCTGCGCCTGCTGCCAGGCGAAGGCTTGCGCGGCGGCCAACACCGGCATCCGCGCCGCCTTGATCAAGCTGGCGGCGGCCGCCGCGAGCGCGCCGAGGATGCTGATGGCGATGCCGGCCAGCCACCATTGCGGCTTCAGCGACAATTCGCCGGGAATCTGCGCGCCGTACAGACCTCGCAAACTGGCAGCGACGTCGGGCAGCAGCGTCGCGGCGATGAAATAGCCGCAGACCAGGCCGACCAGCCCCGCGACCAAGGCGATCAGCGTCAGTTCGATTACCATCACGCTATTCAGCAGCCGCGCCGAGGCGCCGCAGGCGCGCAGCGTCCGCAGCGTCGGCCGTCGCTGCTCGAAGGCGAGCCCGATCGCCGAATTCACGATGAACAGCCCGACCAGAAACGACAGCAGCCCGAACGCCGTGAGATTGAGATGAAAGCTGTCGGTGAGACGCTCGAGATCGGTCTCGGTGTCCGGCTCGACTCGCTTGAGCTGATCGCCGACGACGTCGTGCAGCGACGTGCGCGCTGTGGTCTTGCTGCCGATCAGCAGCCGCGAGACCTGATCCTGCAGGCCGAGCAGCGGCTGCGCGAAGCCGATATCGGTCACGAGTACGCCCGGCGCGATCTCGGGCTGCGGCCGCAGCGGCGGCAGCTTGCCGCCATTGCTGAGCGTCGGCGTTGCGCCTGCGCTGAGCTGCAATTCGCGCATCGTGTCCGGCGAGATCAGCGTCTGGCCCGGCGGCAGGATGAAGCCCTGCAGATTGGCGGTGCCGATCGCCGGCGCGGCGCTGGCCTCGACCGGCAGCGACAGCGGCTCAATGCCGGTGAGCCGCAGCGTGCGGCCGCCGAGCCGGACCTGGCCTTCGACAACAGGCGACACCGGCCAGCCGGCGCGGCGCAGATCGACGAACAGCTGCTGCGGGAAGTGATCACCATTCGCCGCCACCAGCGTCGCGGTGCGCGCTCCGCCGAGCGTCGCGGCGGCGCGGTCGTAGCTGCTACGCGCCTGCGCGTTCAGCGCCTGCACGCCGCTCCACAGCGCGGTCGCCGAGATCAGACCGATCAGCAGCGTAGCGAATTGCAGCTTGTGCCGCCGCCAGTGGCTCAGCAGCACCGCGAGGATCCACAGCGCGCGCCTCACCGGATCAGCCCCGCATGCAGATGGACGCGGCGGTCCAGCATGCCGGCGAGCCGTTCGCTGTGCGTCACCATCAGGAAGCCGCAGCCGGTGCGGCGGACCAGGTCGGTCGCCAGCGCCAGAACGCTGTCAGCGGTGTCTTCGTCGAGATTGCCGGTCGGCTCGTCCGCCAGCAGCAGCACCGGCTTCACCGCCAGCGCACGGCCGATCGCGACGCGCTGCTGCTGGCCGCCGGAGAGTTGCTCCGGATAGCGCTTCAGCAGCGCACCGAGGCCGAGGCGCTCGATCAGTTCGGCATGCCATGCCGCATCGTGGCGGCCGGCGAGGCGGGACTGGAAGGCGAGATTGTCGGCGACGGTAAGGCTCGGGATCAGGTTGAATTGCTGAAACACCAGCCCGAGCCGGTCACGGCGAAACGCGGCGCGCTCGGCGTCGGCAAGTTGCGCGATGTCCTGCTCGCCGAAGCGGATCGTGCCGCGATCGGGTTGATCGAGCCCGGCGATCAGATGCAGCAGCGTGCTCTTGCCGCTGCCGGATTCGCCGGTCAGTGCCACGCTCTCGCCGGGCGCGAGTACAAGATCGACGCCGCGCAGCACGGCGACGCTGTCCTGCCCGGAGCGATAGGATTTGGTCAGGCCGGAGACGCTCAGCATCGCGGCGCGATCCGCCATGCGGGCCTGGTCCGGCCGATCATCGTCGATCTGGTCAATCCTCGGATGTCCCGGTCTTCACGTGTCCGTCCGATATGGTGCGCGGCCGTTCGCGACTCAATGACGGGCTGCCGGATTGTTTGCGCTGCAGCGCGGCTTGCTGCGACGATTTGGCAATACGCGATTGCATCGGGGACGGAACGGCGGCAGCATCGCATCAAAGCCCGCCCGCGAGGCGGTGCACGATAACGTTCGGGAGGTCGCGCTTGGACAGTCCAGCCACGCCGAAAGGCGCCTGGAGGATCACGTTCCTCCTGTTTCTGTTCATGGTCGTCAACTTCGCCGACAAGATCGTGGTCGGCCTCGCCGGCGTGCCGATCTCGCGTGATCTGAAGTTGACGCCGGAGCAGTTCGGCCTGCTGGGATCCTCGTTCTTCTTTCTGTTCTCGATCGCCGCCATCGTGGTCGGCTTCGTGGTCAACCGGATCGAGGCGCGATGGGTGCTGCTGGTGCTGGCGCTGATCTGGGCCGTCGCGCAATTTCCGATGGTCGGCGAGGTCAGCTTCACGACGCTGCTGATCTGCCGCATCATTCTCGGGGCAGGCGAGGGGCCGGCATTCTCGGTCGCGGCGCATGCGATCTACAAATGGTTTCCCGACCACAAGCGCACGCTGCCGACCGCGATCCTGTCGCAGGGCTCGGCGTTCGGCGTGATCCTGGCGGTGCCGGCGCTGAACTGGATCATCGTCAATCACTCCTGGCACTACGCGTTCGGCGCACTCGGGCTGGTCGGGCTGATGTGGGCGGCGGCGTGGCTGGCGCTCGGCAAGGAGGGTCCGCTGGTGCCGACGCCGTCCGCGGCGGCGGCCGAGCCGCGGATTCCCTATGCGCGGCTGCTGACGTCGCGCACCTTCGTCGGCTGTGTCGCCGCGACCTTCGGCGCCTATTGGGCGCTGTCGCTCGGGCTGACCTGGTTCACCACCTATATCATCACCGGGCTCGGCTTCAGCCAGCACGATGCCGGGCTGATCTCGGTGACGCCGTGGCTGTTCGGCGCCGCGGTGGTGCTGCTCACCGGCTGGTTGTCGCAGATGCTGATGGCGCGCGGCGTCTCGACCCGCCGGGCGCGTGGCGTGCTCGGCGCGGCGCCGCTGGTGCTCGGCGGCCTGATCCTGCTGTCGATGCCGCTGCTCCACAGCCCGGCGGCGCTGATCGCCGCGCTGGTGGTCGGGGCGGGGTTGTGTGGATCGATCTATGTGGTGTGCCCGCCGATGATCGCCGAGTTCACGCCGGTGTCGCAGCGCGGCGCCGCGATCGCGATCTACGGCGCGCTGTACACGCTGGCCGGCGTCGTCGCGCCGCTGGTGATGGGCAGCGTCGTGCAGAACGCCGCATCACCAAACGACGGCTACCTCACCGGCTACATGATCAACGGCGCGGTGCTGATCGCCTCCGGCCTGCTCGGCCTGCTGCTGCTGTGGCCGAACACCGAGCGGGCGCGGCTGCTGAACCATGTCGCGCCCGCCGCCGTCGGCCTGCGCACGCCTGCTTGATAACAGGCCTCCGTCATGGCCGGGACGAGCCCGGCCATGACGTGGTGAGGTGGTGGTTGAACTAAGCGCCGACCGGCGTTTCGTGCCGCAGCCTTACTGGCTCGGCCCGTCGGTGTTGAACACTTCGCCTTCCGGCACCCAGCTCTTGCCGTCGAAGCGGGCGATCTGCATCTGGGTGTAGGGAGCGTAGCGGTCCGGCCGGGTCGAGACCTTGATGCCGGGCAGCAGCATCGGCGCGGTGGTCGGCTTGATGTTGGTGGCCTGCTTCAGCAAATTGTCGCGGGTGAGATTGTCGCCGCAGGCTTCCAGCACCTTCACGGTCATATAGGCCGAGATGTAGCCGGTGACGGTGGAGCCGTCGGCGATGTCGCCTTTCGGGTACCATTTGGCGAGGAATTCCTTGAACTCCTTGACGTCGGCGTCGTTCTCGAAGCGCGGATCGGTCGGCGTCTTGAACGCCAGCGCGGTGAGCAGGCCGGTCGAGGCTTCCTGGCCGGCGGGCTCGAGCACGCCCTTGATCGAACTCGACACGCTGACGAGGAAGTTCAGCGGCTTCCAGTTCAGCTCGTGCACCTTGCGGACCGCCTGGGCGCCGAATTTCGGCGTTGCCATGGTGAACAGCGTATCGGCGCCGGAGGCCTTCAGCGCGACGATCTGGGAGTCGACGGTCGGGTCGGTGACCTCGTAGGTCACTTCCTTGACGATCATCGTCTTGGCCTTGTCGCCGAGCCCGTCTTTGAGGCCCTTGACGTAGTCCTTGCCGGCGTCGTCGTTCTGCGAGAACACGCCGAGCTTGGCGTCGGGCTTGTTCTTCAGCAGATACTTCGCGAAGATCATGCCCTCCATCTGGTAGGGCGGATACAGCTGCGTGGTCCACGGGAAGTTCTTCGGATCGTCCCATTTCGCCGCGCCGGTCGAGATGAACAGCTGCGGCACCTTCTTGCCGTTGAGATATTTCTGGATCGCCGTGTTGGTCGGCGTGCCGATGGTGCCGACGATCGCCAGCACCTCGTCCTGCTCGACCAGGCGCCGCGTCTGCTCCACCGTCTTGGGCGGCGAGTAGGCGTCGTCGAGGCTGATCAGCTTGATCTTGCGGCCATTGACGCCGCCCTTGGCGTTGATCATGGCGTAGTACGCGTCTTCGACGTGGCCCTGCACGCCGTAGGCCGAGGCCGGACCGCTATAGGGCATGGTCTGGCCGATCTTGATTTCGCTGTCGGTGACGCCGGGGCCGTATTGCTTCTGGGCGAAGGCGGGCTGGGCCGCCGCGACGGCGAACAAACCGGCCGCGAGCAGGGTGAGGCGGGTGGTCATGGCACTTCCTCTCTTTGGTTGAAGCCGCACTCTGCGGTGCGGGCTGTTCGACCGTCGCGCTCTTGATGGCGCGTGCCGATCGGGCCGACGGCTGTGACGCGGCCGGTGTCAGTTCAAATCATTTGAAGACAAATTGCACGCCGCAGCGCAGCGCGAATACGCGCGCCGCAGCGGAGAATTCATGCGGACGGAATAAGCGCGCGTCGAGGCGAAGTATCGGCCTTGTTTTCACGCCCATCTGCGCAGTGTGCCGGCAAGCTGCCGCACAACGTCGCACCCGTCGGCACCGACGGGATCAGAGGTCGCGCTGTTCGTCGTCGCGGTCGCGCTCGGGCGCGCAGATGTCACCGCTCTCGTAGAGATCGTCGTCCGGCAGCCGCGGCGGCGCCGGCTTGTCGGCCGCGGCGTCCTTCGCCGCTGCCTTGCTCTTGCGGGGCTTTTTGGGCTTGATCTTGTCCCAGCCGATCATCGTCTTGGATCCCGTCATCGCGGGGCCGGATCGCGCCGAGGCGCCATCCGGGTCCGTCGTGTCGCGGCGAGGTGGGGCGCCGGAAGCTTTAATGTAGCGCAGGATCGGGCCTGCTTGGCCGCGCTTTGCACAAGGCAGCCTCGCGCGGCCCGCATCAGCGGGCCGCGCCTTTGACGTCAGGTGCGGTGGCCGCCCTTCTGCTGCTCGGCCAGCCAGTCCGACAGCGCGCGCGCGGTGGCTTCGGCCTTCTTGCCGGCCGTCCCGGCGGCACTGCGGCTGCCGGTGGTCTTGCCTGTGCCGGCCTTGGCGCGCTTGGCCTTGGCCGGGGCGGCGCGTTGCGGCTCGGCGGCTTCGCGGGCCAGACGCAGCGCGCGCAGCCGTGCCATGTTGTCGAGGGTCGCCTTCGCGGCGGCGTCGCGTTCGGCTTTGCCGCCGTCGGTCTCCTGTGAGGCTGCGGAGCGCGCAGCAGGGCGGGAATTTTCGTCGTTCGTCATTCGTCCACGTCGATTGTCTCGGGAATTGGGAAGCGCGCGGTGTAGCAAGAAAAAAGGCCCCGGGACAGCTTTTGCTGCCGGGGCCTGTCATGCACGATAGTCGATGTGAAGGAACGTGAGCTGCCGTCAGAACGTGACGCCGGCTTTCGCCAGATAGGTGCGGCCGGGCAGCGGATAGGCGCCGTAGCGGCCGGGCGTGAAGGTGCTGGCCACCGCGTAATCATAGTATTGCGCGTTGAACAGGTTGATCACGCTCAGCGACCAGAAGAAGTGGTCGACCTCGCCGCTCAGCTTGACGTCGACGGTGCCGTTGGCCGGGATTTTGACCTGGCTGTTGGCATTGTCGCTGTCCATGAAGCGGCTGCTCCACACCCGCGCGGTGGCGTCGAACACCACGTATTTCTGCCAGACGTTCCAGGTCACGCCGGCATTCGCCGTATAGCGCGACACCAGCGGCACGTCTTTGCCGGCGAACGCGCCCTCGCGGAACGTCGCGTTGGTGTAGGCGGCGCCGCTGCGCAGCAGCAGATTGTCGCTGATGCGGACCGACGAGCTGGTCTCGGCGCCGGTGCGGCGGGTCGGGTCGAGGTTGGTGTTGTAGAAATTCACCGGGTCGTAGCGGATCTCGTTGGTCAGATCCATGTTGTAGGCGCTCGCCTGCATCTCGAACGGACCGGACTTGATGCGGAAGCCGCCTTCGACGTCGACCGAGGTCTGGGTCTTCAGCGCGAAGGTGCCGGGGATCGCGTTGAAGAACGCATCGTAGGACGGACCCGAAGCGACGCGCTCGTCGACATTCGGGGTGCGGAACGCGCGCGCGGCGCGGGCGAATACGCTGAACACGTCGTTGAAGCGATGCTCGAGGCCGACATGCAGCGCGTGCTGGGTCTCGGTGCTGTTCAGCGGCTGTGCCTGCGCCTCGCCGAAATAGCCCGGCGCCAGCGCATTCATCCGGTCGGCAGCGTCGACCTTCACGCTCTGCACCCGGCCGCCATAGGAGAAGTCGGTGGTCGGCAGGACCGCGATGGTCTGCTGCCAATAGCCGGCCAGCGTCTTCTGCGACAGATTGTAGACGTGCACCGGCGGCGTGCCGCGATACTGGCCGCGGTCGGAGTCGTAGGTCGCGTCGTAATAATCGAGGCCGGTGAGGATGCTCGACGGCAGGCCGAAGAACGCGTTCTTGATGCTGAGCCGCGGCGTGATCGACCAGGTCTGCAGATGCGCGTCGAACCAGCTCGCATTGAAGCTCGACAGCGGCACGTCGCCGAAATAGCCGGCCTGCTGCCGCTTGTCGCGGATGCCGCCATCGACGATCAGCTCGGCGCCGTCCCACAGCGATTTAGTGAAACCGGCCGTGAGGTTGGCGCCCTGCTTGTCGGCGAAATTGAACGGGGTGTTGGTGCCGCTGCGGTTGGTGACGAGCTGGTTGACGCCGAGCGACGGATCGACGATCCGCGAACCGGGCAGGCCGAGGCGCTGGTTGTCGCCCGAGATGTTGATGAAGGCGCTGAGATCCGGCGTGCTGTAGCGCAACTCGCCGACCGCGTTGTTCTGCTCCAGCGCGTTGTTGGCGCGGTAGCCGTCGGACCGCACGCCATTGGCAAAGGCGGATGTCGACCACGGCCCGGAATTGAATGCCGCCGACACCGCGGCGAGCCGCTGGTTGAACGAGCCGACGCCGCCTTCGGCGCGGAACGTTGCGGGTGGGCCGCCGGCGCCGGTCTTGGTGACGATGTTGATGACGCCGCCGACCGCGTTGTCGCCGTACAGCACCGCGCCGCTGCCGCCGCGGGTGATCTCGATGCGCTCGATCGACTGCAGCGGAATGCTCGACAGGTCGACCCCCTGCAAATCGAGGTCGTTGAGGCGGCGGCCGTTGATCAGGAACAGCGTGTTCGAGGTCGCCGTGGCGCCGAAGCCGCGCAGGTCGACCGACGAGCCGGTGCCGTTGACGCCGCCATACAGCGACGTGGTCTGCACGCCCGGCGTCTGCGCGATGATGTCCTGCACGGTCTGGGCCGGCGAATGCGCGATGTCGTCGGCGGTGATCACGGTGCTCGACGTGCCGACGATGGCATCCGAGGTGCGCGTCGCGGTGACGTTGATGGCGGGCAGCATGTCCTGCGCGGCCGCCGGCGCGAGGGCGGCGACAAGGCTGGACGCCAGGATGGTGGAACACAGCAGCGCGCGCCCGCGCGGTGCAGCGGAGTGGAAAAACGGCATGGACAAACCTCGGCCGGACGTTCAGTGGCACGTCACAGCGAACGAGGGATCACCATGCTTGCGCGCGTGGTGAAACCAATGCCTGCAAATCCCGACCGGCACTCTCGCGTGTGACCACGAATGACGGCAGGTCTCCTGGCTCGCGGGTGATATCTTCCGTCGCCTTCCCAGGGCCGAGGTCCCAGTGGCATTCCGACAGAAGTCGAACCGCTTACAGTTGCGGGAACAGCTGCGGCCTGAGAGCGTAACCGCTCCGCACCGCATTCCCTTTTCATCCCCGTGAGGGGAACCGTCATGTTCAACTAGAAGTATCGGAGGGTGCGAAGTCAATTCGCCGTTGGCGACAGCTGGCCCGGTTCGCGCGCGTGCCTGCGGGATTGTCCCAGGCTGTTGCTTGCGAGTAACAATGCGGCTTGATCCAGCTCAACAGGGCACGCGCACGATGGCGGAGTATGTGGTCGAGTTCGGCAAGACCGGTCGGCCGGCCGAACCGGGCGGCCGGCTCGATGCGGCCGCGTTTCATCGCAACGAGCAGGCGATCCGCGCCGTGCTGGCGCGGCTGCTGCACGGCGTGACCGGCGATGTGCTCGAGGCCGGCAGCGGCACCGGCCAGCACGTCGTCGCCTTCGCGCGTCAACATCCCGAGATCGTCTGGTGGCCGAGCGACATCCATCCGCAGCATCTGACCAGCATCGCCGCCTGGCGCGCGGACTCGGGCCTCGCCAATATCCGGGAGCCGCGGCGGATCGATCTGAGCGACCCTGCGTGGCCCGCCGAGATGATGGACGGCGGCGGCCCCGCCTCGCTCGCCGCGATGTTCAGCGCCAATGTGATTCACATCGCGCCGTGGCCGGTGGCGCAGGGCTTGTTCGCCGGCGCGGCCCGGCTGCTGCGGCCGGACGGAAAGCTGATCCTGTACGGCCCGTTCAAGCAGGACGGTGCGCACACCGCGCCGAGCAATGCGGCGTTCGATGCCAGCCTGCGCGCCGCCAATCCGGAGTGGGGCGTGCGCGATGTCGGCGAGCAGCTCGCGGCGCAGCACGGCTTGCGGCTCGGCGAGATCGTCGAGATGCCGGCCAACAATCTCATCCTGTGCTTCGCCCGCAGCGGCGAAAGCTGAGGTCGGCGCATAGGTTCACCGCGCCTGCGACTGTTGATCGCAGGGCGTCGCCACCTATGATGCCGGCCGATTCCACGGCCCGGCGATGTACCGGCCGGACGAAGGGCGAAACTCCTGATGGTTGACGCGACCGCGGTGGGCGACATCTCTGGCGACGCGCGGGCGCGCTCCAACGTCTGGCGGCTGGCGGCCGCGCAGGCGCTGACCGGCGCCAATGCGGCGGTGATCTTCGCCACCGGCGCGATCATCGGCGCGCAGCTGGCGCCCAGCGTCGCGCTCGCCACCGTGCCGATCTCGATGTACGTGCTCGGCCTCGCCGCCGGCACGCTGCCGACTGGCGCAATCGCCCGCCGCTACGGCCGCCGCACCTCGTTCATGATCGGTGCCGGCTGCGGCGCGGCCGCGGGCGCGCTCGGTGCGCTGGCGATCCTCAACGGCGCATTTGCGCTGTTCTGCCTCGCGACCTTCCTCGGGGGCCTCTACGGCGCGGTGGCGCAGTCCTATCGGTTTGCCGCCGCCGACGGCGCCAGCGCCGCGTATCGGCCCAAGGCGGTGTCGTGGGTGATGGCCGGCGGCGTGTTCGCCGGCGTGCTCGGTCCGCAGCTGGTGCAGTGGACCATGGATATCTGGCCGCCTTATCTGTTCGCCTTCAGCTACGTGGTGCAGGCCTTCGTCGCGCTGATCGCCATGGCGGTGCTGTGGAGCGTCGATGCGCCGAAGCCGCAGCCGGCCGATCTTGCCGGCGGCCGGCCGCTGCTGACGATCGTGCGGCAACCGCGCTTCATCGCCGCGGCGCTGTGCGGCGTCATCGCCTATCCGATGATGAATCTGGTGATGACCTCGGCGCCGCTGGCGATGCAGATGTGCGGCCTGCCGGTCAGCGATTCCAATTTCGGCCTGCAATGGCACATCGTGGCGATGTACGCGCCGAGCTTCGTCACCGGCTCGCTGATCGCGAAGTTCGGCGCACCCCGTGTGGTCGCGCTCGGGCTGGCGCTGGAGGCGGCGGGCGCCTCGATCGGCATCATGGGCATCACCGCCCCGCATTTCTGGGCGACGCTGTTCGTCATCGGCGTCGGCTGGAATTTCGCCTTCGTCGGCGCCTCCGCGCTGGTGCTGGAGACGCATCAGCCCAGCGAGAAGAACAAGGTGCAGGCGTTGAACGACTTCCTGGTGTTCGGCATGATGGCGCTGGGCTCGTTCTCGTCGGGGCAATTGCTCGCCAATTACGGCTGGGCCACCGTCAACCTGATGGTGTTCCCGCCGGTGCTGGTGGGCCTGATCGTGCTGGCGATCAGCGGCTGGTCGAAATCGCGCAAGCAAATCGCCGAGCAAGCCGTCGAACTCGCCGACCGCGGCGCGTGAGAGATTTGGTACAAGTTGTAGGATGGGTTGAATCTCCCCGTCATTCCGGGGCGCGCGCTCTTCGCGCGCGAACCCGGAATCCATAGCCCCTGGACTCGCGGTGACGCACTGCGGGGAGAGGCGGCGTATCCGACCGCTGGCCGCGGTGATTATGGATTCCGGGCTCGCGAGCTGCGCTCGCGCCCCGGAATGACCCGGGGAGACGGCGTGCTAAGCTTCGCGTGAGCGAAGTAAGTCCTCGAGGTCCAGCCGCCGCGTGAACATCGCCAGTTTGCCGTCCGGCGTTCGCGGCCACTCCGCTTCGGGGCGGTCGCGATACAGTTCGACGCCGTTCTGGTCGGGGTCGCGCAGATACAGCGCTTCGCTGACACCGTGGTCACTGGCGCCGTCGAGAGCGATGCCGGCAGTGAGCACGCGGTGCAGCGCGTCGGCGAGTGACGCGCGGGTCGGATACAGGATTGCGGTGTGGAACAGGCCCGTGGTGCCCGGCGGCGGCGGGCTGCCGCCTTTGCTCTCCCAGGTGTTCAGCCCGATGTGATGGTGATAACCACCGGCCGAAATGAACGCGGCCTGATCGCCTATCCGCTGCATCAGCTCGAAACCGAGCACGCCGCAATAGAACCCGAGCGCGCGCTCGAGATCGGCGACCTTGAGATGGACATGGCCGATCCGCGTGCCGGCCGGGATGGGAGTGGTCTCACTCATCTGTTTCGTCTCCATAAATTCTGCGTGCCCCGGATGCTGCGCAACGCGCCGCCTTGGCGGCGTGGTGCGCTGCTGATCCGGGGCCCCGGTGTGCTGGGGCTCAAGATAACCGGGGTCCCGGATCTGCGGAGCAGCACTGCGTGCTGCACCGCGTCCGGGACACGGTTAGGTGAGCTCAGGTTTCTCGCCGTCCGGCAGCGGGAATTCGTAGGTGTTCAGCGTCATCGACACCATCGTGTAGTAGCCGCACAGGCCGATCACCTCGACGAGGCCGCGCTCGCCGAGCGTCTGCATCGCCGCGTCGTACAGCGGTTTCGGCAGGCCCTTAGCTTCGTGCAGCGCGCGGGCGACGTCGTAGATCAGCTGCTGTTTCGGGTCGGCGAAAGTCGGCGTGCGGCGGTCGCGGATCGCGTCGATGATGGCCGGATCGAGCCCGCCGTCCAGCGCCATCTTCTTGTGCGCGTACCATTCGAACTGCGCGGTCCAGTGCCGCGCCGTCACCAGGATGGCGAGTTCGGATTCCGCCGGGGTCAGCGACGTGTCGTAGCGCAGGAACGCGCCGAGCCGGGTGGCGTGCCGCGCCATCTCCGGGTTCGCCAGCCAGGCCATCATCGGTGGCGGCGGGGTGCCGCGCTTGCTGGCGATCGACTCCTCGTAGATGGCGCGCTGATCGTCGCTCATCTCGGCCGGCGTGGGCAATTTCAGGCGCATGGGGTCTCTCTTACTGGACGCGGCGCGGATGTCCGCCGTGCTGAATTTCGGCACGCGAAACGTGCCGCGTTTATGCAGCAAACGCCAGAGCGCGCGGCGCATGGCGCTGCGCAACACGGATATTGAATTTCGCCCGGCGACCGCTAAGGTCCCGGCCAATCAAATGCAATGCGGGCGTCAAGCCCGCCCCGGTGGATGGGAGCCCCGATGACCGACACCTCCGATCTCGAACACTTCCGCGCTGAGACCCGCGCCTGGCTCGAGGCCAATTGCCCGGCCGAAATGCGCAAGCCGATGCAGGGCGACGAGGACAATTTCTGGGGCGGCCGCAACGCCAAGTTCGCCTCGGACGCCCAGAAGGTGTGGTTCGAGCGGATGCGCGACAAGGGCTGGACCGTGCCGGATTGGCCCACCCAATATGGTGGCGGCGGCCTCGACGGCGCGCGCCACAAGATTCTGCGCGAAGAGATGGCGGCGATCGGCGCGCGGCCGCCGCTGTCCTCCTTCGGCATCTGGATGCTCGGGCCGGCGCTCTTGAAATACGGCAACGAGGCGCAGAAGGCCGAGCACCTGCCCAAGATCGCGCGCGGCGAAATCCGCTGGTGCCAGGGCTATTCCGAGCCGAACGCCGGTTCTGATCTGGCCTCGTTGCAGACCCGCGCGGTGCCGGACGGCGACGACTTCATCATCAACGGCTCGAAGATCTGGACCTCCTACGCCAACTACGCGGACTGGATCTTCTGCCTGGTGCGCACCGATGCGTCGGCCAAGAAGCACGACGGCATCAGCTTCATCCTGTTCGACATGACCTCGCCCGGTGTCACCACCAAGCCGATCCTGCTGATCTCCGGCAAGTCGCCGTTCTGCGAGACCTTCTTCGACAACGTTCGCGTGCCGCAGTCGCATGTCGTCGGCACCATCAATCGCGGCTGGGATGTGGCCAAGTATCTGCTGCAGCACGAGCGCGCGATGATCTCCGGGATGGGCGGGCGCGACGGCGGCCGGCCGCTCGGCCAGGTCGCGGCGGGCTCGCTGGGCATCGATGAGCAGGGCAAGCTCGACGATCCGGTGCTGCGCGGCCAGATCGCGACGTTCGACATCGACGAGGCGGCGCTGGCCTGCGCGGCCGAGCGCGCGGTCGATCTCGCCAAGGCCGGGCAACTGCATCCGGCGTTCTCCTCGGCGATGAAGTACTACGGAACGGAGCTGAACAAGCGCCGCCACGAGATCCTGATGTCGGCCGGCGGCATCGACGCGCTGGAATGGGAAAGCGAGCGCAGCCACGATGGCGCCCGCGCTCGCGCCTGGCTGCGCACCAAGGCCAACTCGATCGAAGGCGGCACCAGCGAAGTCATGCTCGGCATCGTCGCCAAGCGCATCCTGGATCTGCCGGGGGCGTAAGTACGCCTCTCCACGAGTCATTCCGGGGCGCGCGCAGCGCGAGCCCGGAATCCATAACCACCGCCAGGGGAT
>NZ_LJIC01000099.1 GCF_001295845.1 Rhodopseudomonas sp. AAP120
CCTCCACGATGCCGAGCCTTTGCGACTCGCGGATACGCCCCCTCACCCCAGCCCTCTCCCCGCAGGCGGGGAGAGGGAGCGGACAGCGCTTGTGACTGCAACGGACAGCCTTGCTTCCCAAACCTTCGCCGCCAATCGCGCGGTGGGTGAAGTCGCGGTCGCGGTCCGCGTGGTCGATGGCGTGACCAGGCGCGGCGCCGTGCACGAGGCCGGCTCGCTCCGCGTCCGCTTTCCCTCGCCGGAGCAACAGGGGCTGTCGGCGGTGTTGGTCAATACCGCAGGTGGCGTCGCCGGCGGCGACCGCTTCAGCGTCGCCCTCGATGTCCGCGAAGGCGCGCGGCTGACGCTGACCACCGCTGCCGCCGAAAAGGTCTATCGCTCGCATGGGCCCGCGGCCGAGCTCGACATCGCGCTGAAGGTCGCGGCCGGCGGGCACCTGGCGTGGCTGCCGCAGGAGACCATCCTGTTCGACCAGGCCCGCGCCGAACGCCGGATCGAGATCAACCTCGCTACCGGCGCTTCGCTGCTGCTGTGCGAATCCGTGGTCTTCGGCCGTTCGGCGATGGGCGAGACGATGCGGACCGGCCGCTTCGTCGACCGCTGGCGGCTGCGGGTCGGCGGCAAGCTGGTGTTCGCCGAAACGGTCCGGCTCGACGGCGACATCGCCGCGCTGCTGGCGCGGCCGGCGGTTGCCAAAGGTGGCGTCGCGGTTGCCACCGCGCTGATCGTGCCGGGTGATGCGGCCTTGGTGGAGCGGCTGCGCGAAGACGCCGAGGCATTCGGCGCCGAGGTCGGCATCACGGCCTGGAATGGAATTGCAATGGCGCGGTTCTGCGCTCAAGATGCGGCGAAGCTGCGCGCCGACATGGTGGCGGTGCTGCGCCGCGCCGCCGGCCGCGCACTGCCGCGACTGTGGTTCAGCTGAGTCCACCCGGTAGCGTTCACGTGCACCCACGAACTATCGCAATCGACCGAGTACCTGCATGAATCTCTCCCCCCGCGAAAAGGACAAGCTGCTGGTCTCGATGGCCGCGATGGTGGCGCGCCGAAGGCTGGAGCGCGGCGTCAAGCTCAACCACCCCGAGGCGATCGCGCTAATCACCGACTTCATCGTCGAAGGCGCCCGCGACGGCCGCAGCGTCGCCGAGCTGATGAAGGCCGGCGCCGAAGTCATCACCCGCGCCCAGTGCATGGACGGCATCGCCGAGATGATCCACGACATCCAGGTCGAAGCCACATTCCCCGACGGCACCAAGCTCGTCACCGTGCACCAGCCGATTAGGTAACGGCGATGAAGACATATCTCGAACGCCCTCTCTCCGTCATTGCGAGCGAACCGAAGCAATCCAGCGCAGTGCACGGAGCTGGATTGCTTCGTCGGCTACGCCTCGTCGCAATGACGACTGCTGCGGAGACCCATCATGATCCCCGGTGAACTCTTCATCGAAGACGGCGAGATCGAGCTCAATGCCGGGCGCGGCACGGTGACGCTGACGGTGGCCAACAGTGGCGACCGGCCGATCCAGGTCGGCTCGCACTATCATTTTTTCGAAACCAATCCGGCGCTGAAATTCGAGCGCGACAAGGCCCGGGGCATGCGGCTCGACATCGCGGCCGGCACTGCCGTGCGCTTCGAGCCAGGTCAGAGCCGCGAGGTCCAACTCGTCGCGCTCGCCGGCAGTCGCACCATCTACGGCTTCCGCGGCGACGTCATGGGCAAGCTGTAGAATGGCCATCCCAAGCCGGGCTGCGCCATGACCGATCTCGTGCTGGTGTCGCGAGCCGCCGATTTCGCTGCGCGCTGCCATGCCGGGCAGCGGCGCAAGGGCTCGTCGCGCGAGCCCTATCTCAATCACCTCGCCGAAGTCGCCGAGATGTTGGCGTTCGCCACCGACGGTGGCGACGCCGCGTTGGTCGCGGCGGGATGGCTGCACGACAGCATCGAGGACTCGGATACAAGCCGCGACGATCTGGTCGATCGCTTCAACGAAGACGTCGCGTCGCTCGTCGTCGAATGCACCGACGACATGTCGCTGCCGCGCGCGCAGCGCAAGCGCCATCAGGTCGAACACGCACCGCATTTGACGCCGCGCGCCCGCATGATCAAGCTCGCCGACAAGATCAGCAATGTCCGTTCGCTGATCTTCTCGCCGCCGGACGAATGGGAGCGCGAGCGGCTGGTCGATTATCTCGATTGGGCCATTGACGTCGCCGCCGGCTGCCGCGGCGTCAGCGAGCGGCTCGATCGTCTCTTCAATGAAACCGCCGCACGCGCGAGGGCTGTGTTGTGAGCACCAGGATTGCACGTTCCGTCTATGCCGACATGTTCGGCCCGACCACCGGCGACCGCATTCGGCTTGCCGATACCGATCTGATCATCGAGGTCGAGAAGGATCTCACCACCTATGGCGAGGAGGTGAAGTTCGGCGGCGGCAAGGTGATCCGAGACGGCATGGGACAGTCGCAAGTGACCAACGCTGACGGCGCCGCCGACACGGTGATCACCAACGCGCTGATCGTCGATCACTGGGGCATCGTCAAAGCCGACGTCGCCATCACCGCCGGGGTCATCACCGCGATCGGCAAGGCTGGCAATCCGGATATCCAGCCGAATGTCGATATCATCATCGGCCCCGGCACCGACGTGATCGCCGGCGAGGGCAAGATCCTCACCGCCGGCGGCTTCGACAGCCATATCCATTTCATCTGCCCGCAACAGATCGAGCACGCGCTGATGAGCGGCGTCACCACGATGCTGGGCGGCGGAACCGGCCCGTCGCACGGCACGTTTGCGACGACCTGTACGCCGGGGCCGTGGCACATTGGCCGGATGATTCAGTCGTTCGATGCCTTCCCGGTCAATCTCGGCATCTCCGGCAAGGGCAACGCCGCGCTGCCGGGGCCGCTGAAGGAAATGATCGAAGGCGGGGCCTGCGCGCTGAAGCTGCACGAGGACTGGGGCACGACGCCAGCGGCGATCGACAACTGCCTCACCGTCGCGGACGAATACGACATCCAGGTGATGATCCACACCGACACGCTCAACGAGTCGGGTTTCGTCGAAGACACTGTGAAGGCCTTCAAGGGCCGTACCATTCACGCTTTCCACACCGAAGGCGCCGGCGGCGGCCACGCGCCGGATATCATCAAGGTCGCGGGCCTCGAAAACGTGCTGCCGTCGTCGACCAATCCGACGCGGCCGTTCACCCGCAATACGATCGACGAGCATCTCGACATGCTGATGGTGTGCCACCATCTCGATCCGTCGATTGCCGAGGATCTGGCGTTCGCCGAGAGCCGCATCCGCAAGGAGACGATCGCGGCTGAAGACATCCTGCACGACCTCGGCGCGCTGTCGATGATGTCGTCGGATAGTCAGGCGATGGGCCGCCTCGGCGAGGTGATCATCCGCACCTGGCAGACCGCCGACAAGATGAAGAAGCAGCGCGGGGCACTGTCGCAGGACTCGTCGCGCAACGACAATTTCCGCGTCAAGCGCTACATCGCCAAGTACACGATCAACCCGGCGATCGCCCATGGCGTCTCGAAGCTGATCGGCTCGGTCGAGAAGGGGAAGATGGCCGACCTGGTGCTGTGGTCGCCGGCGTTCTTCGGCGTCAAGCCCGATTGCATCATCAAGGGCGGCAGCATCGTCGCGGCGCCGATGGGCGATCCCAACGCCTCGATCCCGACACCGCAGCCGGTGCACTACCAGCCGATGTTCGGCGCCTTCGGCAAGGCGCTGACCGCGTCGTCGGTGGTGTTCACCTCGCAGGCCGCAGCCGCCGGCAATCTCGCCCGCGACCTCGGTATCGCCAAGAAGCTGGTTCCGATCAGCAACGTCCGCGGCGGCATCTCCAAAAAGAGCATGATCCACAACGACGCCACGCCGAAGCTCGACGTCGATCCTGAAACCTACGAGGTCCGCGCCGACGGCGAACTGTTGACCTGCGCGCCGGCAGAGGTGCTGCCCTTGGCGCAAAGATACTTCATGTTTTGAGGCGATCGCTGTGCCCCGGACGCGCCGCGGCACGTAGTGCCGCTGCGCAGATCCGGGGCCCCGCTTCAGGGGCTCCATTCAACCGGGGTCCCGCATCTGCGGCGCACCGCTGCGCGCTGCACCGCGCGCGGGACACGAGCGCAGCCCCCTTTGCATGACCGCTTCCATCCGCCTATGGTCGCGCACGGCGTTCGCGCCACAACGATAACCCGCCGGGAGGAATTTTCGTGATCTATGTCGTCGCCACACTCACCGTGAAGCCCGAGATGCGGGCCGAGCTGATCGCTGCCGCCAAGGAATGCATTGCCGGCACCCGACAAGAGCCCGGCAATGTCGCCTACGATCTGCACGAGAGCGTCACCGATCCGACCCAGATGGTGTTCGTCGAGCAGTGGGAGAACGCCGAGGCGCTCGGCCCGCACAGCAAGACCGAGCACTTCAAGGCGTTCGGCCGCGCCGCGGCGAAGTGCCTGGCGGCGCCTCCGAAGATCGAAATCATCACGCCTGCCAAGGTCGACGTGAAGTAAGCGGCTTCGCGGACGCTAACGAGAAGGGACAATCCCCCATGATCTACGTCGTTGCCACCACGCAGGTGAAGCCGGAGGCGCGTGAGGCCTTCATCGCCGGCGCCAAGGCGTGCATCGCCGAGACCCGCAAGGAGAAGGGCTGCATCTCCTACGAGAACCACATCTCGATCAACGATCCGAACACCTTCGTGGTGGTCGAGCGCTGGGAGAGCCGCGAGGATCTCAACGCGCATGCCCGCGCGCCTCACATGAAGGTGTGGCGCGAGCTGTCGACGCCGTTGAAGGCGTCGCCGACCGTGATCGAGATCATCAGCGACGGCAAGGTCGAGACGTTCTGAGCCTCTGCCGCTAGTCGGACATAAAGGCGAGGGCGGTCCGGCGCGATCCGGATTTCCCTCGCCCGGGAAATGCTCTAGAGCTTTGGGTTCGCCTGATTGATCCCAATGCGAAGAGCCCCGCATGATCCGAGCCAGCAAAGTCTACGGACAGTATCATTTCAAGGAGCCGGCGGCCGACAGCGTCGTGCTGGCGTTCGACGATCGGCATCGGCGGCGGATGGCGATGACCGGGACGCGCGGCCTCGAGTTCCTGCTCGATCTAGAACACGCCGTTGCGCTGCGCGGCGGCGACGCGCTGGTGCTCGACGATGGCCGGCTGATCGAAGTGGTTGCCGCGCCGGAGCCGCTGCTGGAGATCCGCGGTCGCGATCCGTTGCATCTGGTGCGACTGGCCTGGCATCTCGGCAACCGGCATCTGCCGACCCAGATCATGGCCAAGGCGCTCCGCATCCGCCGCGATCACGTCATCGCCGATATGGTGAAGGGGCTTGGTGGCAAGGTCCTTGAGATCGATGCGCCATTCGATCCGGAAGGCGGTGCCTATGCGCCGGCGCACGACAGCGGCGCGCACAGCCATCACGATCACGGCCATCATGGCCACGATCACCATGACCACCACAATCACGCTCATCACGGGCATGATGATCACGGTCACGCGCATCAGCATCCTGGCCATGATCATTCCCATGGTCATGATCACCACGTGCACGATGAGCACTGCGGTCACGATCATGGCCACGCCCACGGCCATTCCCACAAGCATGAGCACTGAGCCGGCCGCCTCGCCGAGCGAACCGCTGTCGGCGCAGCAGGGCGCTGCGCTGTATCGGCTGATGACCTGGCTGTCGCCTTCGTTTCCAGTCGGGGCGTTCTCGTATTCCAGCGGCCTGGAATGGGCGGTGGAAGCGGGCGACGTCACCGATGCCGCAAGCTTGCGAGACTGGCTCGCCGCGATGCTCGAATACGGCGCCGGCTTTTGCGACGGCGTGTTTCTCGCCCACGCTTATCGCGCCGTCGCTAACAACGACGAGCGGGGGCTGCGTGAGATCGCCGAACTCTCCGTCGCCTTCGTGGCGTCGGCTGAGCGCCATCTCGAGACCACCACGCAGGGGCGAGCCTTCATCGAGATCGTCCGCAACGCGTGGGCGAGCGAGGGCCTTGAGCGCGCGGTCACGGCTTGCGACGGTGCGCTGGCTTATCCGGTCGCGGTCGGCCTCATCAGCGCCGTCCACGGCGTGGCGCTTGCCGCCACGCTGCATGCATTCCTGCACGCGGTGGTGTCGAACTGGATCTCAGCGGGCGCCAGGCTGGTACCGCTCGGTCAGACCGACAGCCAGCGCGTGCTCGCAGCGCTCGAACCCGTGGTCATCAGCACCGGCGAACGCGCGCTCGTCGCCTCGCTCGACGATCTCGGCAGCGCCACCTTCCGCGCCGACCTCGCCGGCCTGCGCCACGAAACGCAGTACACCCGGCTGTTCAGGTCGTAGTCGTCACACCCGCAGCGTGCCCCGGATGCAGTGCAGCGCGCCGCGCAGCGGCGTGGTGCACTGCTGATCCGGGGCCCCGGTTCACCCCGTGGTCAACCGGGGTCCCGGGTCTGCGAAGCGGCACTGCGTGCCGCATCGCGCCCGGGACACGTGTCACCCCACCATGCGATCGCGGCCCTGCCAGAACTGGGCGCGCAGGACCTTCTTGTCGATCTTGCCGACCCCGGTCATCGGCATTTCGCTGACGAACTTGATCTGCTTGGGCGCGTGCGCCGAGCCCTTGCGGGTTTTGACCAGCTCGATCAGTTCACGCTCGTCCGGCTCCGCGCCGGGTTTGCTGACGACCACTGCGGTGACGGCTTCGCCCCATTTGTCGTCGGGCACGCCGACGACGGCGACCATCGCGACGCCGCTGTGGGTCGACAACACATCCTCCACTTCACGCGGGAAGATGTTGAAGCCGCCGGAGACGATCATGTCCTTCTTGCGGTCGAGGATGTACATGTAGCCGCGGTCGTCGCGCTTGGCGATGTCGCCGGTGTGCAGCCAGCCGCTCTTCAGCGTCTCGGCGGTCTGCTCCGGCCGCTTCCAATATTCCTTCATCACATGCGGCGCGCGCACGCAGATCTCGCCGGCTTCGCCGTCGGGCACTTCCTGATCGTTCTCATCGAGAATGCGCGCGTCGCAGGCCGCGATCGGGAAGCCGCAGGACAAGAACAGATCGGGCTGCTTCGGATCGTGATCGGCCTTGCGCAGCACCGACACCGGGTAGCACTCGGTCTGGCCGTAAAGCTGCGAAAACACCGGACCGATCCGCTCGATGCCTTCGACCAGCCGCGTCGGCGACATCGGCGAAGCGCCGTAGAGCACGAGGTCGAGTGAGCTGAGGTCGGTCTTCGCCAACGCCGGATGATCGAGCAGCACGTAGATCATCGTCGGCACGAACAACGTGAAATTGATCTTCTCCCGCTGGATGGTCTGCAGCACGGCTTCGGGATCGAAGCCCTTCATCATGTGGATGGTGCCGCCGCGCATCAGCGCCGGCAGCACCTTGGTGCCGGCAACGTGACTGATCGGCGCCACGGTGAGATAGCGCGGGTCCATCGGGATTTCGAAATCGGCCAGGATGGCGCTGGCGAAGCCGGCGTTCTCGCGATGCCGGCGCAGCGCGCCCTTCGATTTTCCCGTCGTTCCGCCGGTGTAGTTCAGCACGGCGACATCGTCGAGCTGCGCGAAATCCTTTGGCGTGGCGCTGCCGGCCTTGTCGAGTGCGACCAGCAGGTCGAGGCCGTAATCGGCCTTGCCGACAGTAAACACGTGGCGCAGGCCGCGCGCCTGCATCGCGAGTTCGCCACCACGTTGCAGAAAGGCGGCAGCGTCGATCACCAGGATCTCGGCGCCGGAATCCTCGATCTGATCGATCTGATCATCGCGCGAGCCGAGCGGATGCAGCCAGGTGATGGCGAAACGGCAGAGCTGCGCGGCGACGCCGGCGCACCAAGTCTCAGCGCGGTTTGCAGTGAGCATCGCGACCCGCGTGCCGGGCTGCGCGCCCAGGCCCATGAACACCTTCTGGATGCTGCCGATCATGTCGACGGCGCCGCGGTAGCTCAGCGTCCCGCCCGGCCAGCTGAACGCGGTGCGCGTCGGATAGCGGGACAGCGCGCGCAGGGTCTGCGTGCCGGCGGTGGGGAATGCGTTAAGGGCGTCGGTCATGGGGCTTGCTCCCGAATGTTTGTCATCGGCTTTTGCGCGTGCCAATGTTCGGCACAAGAGTAGCACGCCGACGCGTCGGCGAAACACCAAAGATGATGAGGGAGAAACGACTTTGGCTGCAGCCGATCGTCTCAGCACATTCCGCGACCGGCTCGAATTGCCGTTGATCGCGGCGCCGATGTTTCTGGTGTCGGGCGTCGATCTCGTCACGGCGGCCTGCGCGAGCGGCGTGATCGGATCGTTTCCGACGGTGAATTGCCGCAGCACGGAACAACTCGAGGACTGGATCACTACGATCGAACAGCGCGCCCGCGCGCATGCGGACGCGATGGGACGGCGCGCCGCGCCGTGGTGCCCAAACCTCATCGTCCACCGCTCCAATGCCCGGCTGACCGACGATCTGGCGGTGCTGCTGGCGCACAAGCCGGAGATCGTGATCACCAGTGTCGGCTCGCCCGAGCCGGTGATCAAGCCGCTGCATGACGCGGGCGCGATGGTGCTGGCCGACGTCGCGAGTATCCGCCATGCCGAGCGCGCGGCGGCCGCGGGCGCGGATGGTCTCGTGCTGCTGACAGCCGGTGCGGGCGGTCAGACCGGCTGGCTGACCCCGTTCGCCTTCGTTCGCGCGGTGCGCAAATTCTATGATGGCGTGATCGTGCTGGCTGGCGGAATTAGCGACGGCGTGGCATTGCGCGCAGCGACGACGCTCGGCTGTGATCTCGCCTATATGGGCACCAAGTTCATCGCCACGCAGGAGAGCCTCGCCGATCCGCGCTACAAGGCGATGGTGGTCGAGTCGTCCGCCGACGACATCCTGCTCACCAAGGCGTTCACCGGACTACAGACCAATATGCTGCGGCCGTCCATCGTCGCGGCCGGCCTCGATCCGGACGATCTTCCGGAGCGGGGCGCGATCGATATCGGCAAGGACATCGACGTCGGTGCGCGCGAGCAGCGTCCGAAGCGCTGGCGCGACATCTGGAGCGCGGGCCATTCAGCATCGGGGGTCGGCCGCGTCGTCACGGTCGCTGAGCTGGTGCAGCAAACCGTGGACGAATTTCGCTCGGCAGCCTGAGCGCACGCGCGGGTCGACGGCCTCGCAGCCGCATGCCATATTTTGCCGCAACGAACATCGGGGAGAATGCGCCATGAAGAGTTTTCGCGTCACCGGCTTCGGCCAGCCGCTCAGCGAAGAAAACCGGCCGACGCCGGAATTGACCGGCACGCAGGTTCTGGTCCGCGTCAAGGCTGCCGGCGTCTGCCACAGCGATTTGCATATCTGGGAAGGCGGCTACGAACTCGGCCACGGCCGCAAGAAGCTGTCGCTTGCTGATCGCGGCGTCGCGCTGCCGCTGACGATGGGCCACGAAACGGTCGGCGAGATCGTCGCGGCCGGGCCTGACGCCAAGGACGCAAAGATCGGCGAGGTCGCGCTGGTCTATCCGTGGATTGGCTGCGGCCAGTGCGCGGTATGCAAGGCCGGAGACGAGAACATGTGCCTGAAGCCGCGCTTCCTCGGCGTGTATTGCGACGGTGGCTACTCCGACGAGCTGATCATGCCGCATCCGCGCTATCTGCTCAGCCTCGACGGCCTCGATCCGGTGACGGCGGCGCCTTATGCCTGCTCCGGCATCACCACCTTCAGCGCGCTGAAGAAGCTTGAATTTTGCCTGGACGAGCCGATCGTGATCTTTGGTGCCGGCGGTCTCGGGCTGATGGCGCTGTCGCTGCTCAAGGCCATGGGCGGCAAGGGCGCCATCATGGTGGATATCGATGCGAGCAAGCGCGAGGCGGCCGAGAAGGCTGGCGCGCTTGCCTCCGTCGACGGCGCGGCGCCGGATGCGCTGGAGCAGATCATGGCAAAGGCCGGCATGCCGATCCGCGGCGCGCTGGATCTGGTCGGCAATGCGCAGACCGCGCAGCTGGGATTCGATTGTCTCACCAAGGGCGGCAAGCTGGTGATCGTCGGCCTGTTCGGCGGCGGCGCGCCGTGGGCGCTGCCGTTCATTCCGATGAAGGCGATCACCATCCAGGGCAGCTATGTCGGCAATCTCGCGGAAACGCAGGAACTGCTCGATCTCGTGCGCGCCAAGAAGATCGCGCCGATTCCGGTGACGCCGCTGCCGTTGCCGAAGGCCAACGACGCGTTGCGCGATCTGCAGCAGGGCAAGCTGATCGGCCGCGCGGTGTTGACGCCTTAGTAATCGCTTCCGGAACGGGCGATCCGTTCGGCCTCGGCGACGTCTTCCGGCGTGTTGACGTTGAGGAAAGGATCGAACGGATCGGTCGGCCAATCGACCACCGCCCGCGCGTAGCAGGCGGTGAAGCGATCGACCTTGCGGATGTCGTCGGCGAGCAGCGCGCGGCGCAAATCGCCGCGCATGTCGAGCGGCCACAGCGCGACAATCGGATGCGTGCGGCCGGCCGATGCGGCGACGGCAATTTGAGCCTGCTGATCGATTCGCGCCTGATGCAGCCGGGCGACCAAATCGAGCGGCAGAAATGGACAATCCGCCGGCGCGCTCAGCATCCACTGCGTTTCTGGATGATGCGCGTCGAGCCAGTCGAGCCCGGCGAGTACGCCGGCGAGCGGTCCCGGAAAATCCGCGACCGGATCGCTCACGACCGGCAGACGGTACGCTGCGAACCGCGCCGGATCGCCATTGGCGTTGACCACGAGCCGCTCGCATTGCGGCGCCAACCGGACGATGACGCGCGCCAGCAGGCTGCGTCCGGCGATCTCCCGCAGCGCCTTGTCGCCGCCGCCCATACGCCGCGCCAAACCACCGGCGAGAATGACTGCGGACGTGGCGAGCGGGTCGGGCATTGGTGGTCTTTCGGCAAGTTTCGGCACGGCCGCGTCATAGCCCGCGGCGACGCATCTCGGCAATAAGGTGGAACACGGAACGATTGACGCGGTCGCCGAGCTTCGCCATCGTCGCGGCGATGACCTCCATCGTGCTCGACCTCACGGGGCTGAAATGCCCGCTGCCGGCGTTGAAGACGCGCAAGGCATTGACCGATCTGGCCGTCGGTGCGCGGCTCGAAGTGCGTTGCACCGATCCGATGTCCCTCGTGGATATTCCGGTGCTGATTCAGCAGACCGGCGACCGTCTGGAAAGTACCACCCGCAGTGCCGCGTCGATCGTGTTCGTTATCGAGAAGATGCGCGCGGCCGGTGGGCGCGAAAGCGGTGCCGACGCCGATTGACGTGGCATTGAAGCTGCAACACGCTGATGCGAATTCTATGCTGCACAGGCGGATTTGCCGCCATCGATGATGCTGATCTTTCCTCATGGGAACTAATTATCATCCGGAACAATTAGGTCTCGGTATGACCAAGGAGATTCTGATGGCCCGGAAATACTCGAAAGGCGCGTCGGCTGATGTGGAGCGCGCAGTGAAGAAGAAAAATGCCGGCACACTGAAGAGCGGTCGCTCCGGCAAAACGGTGAAGAGCCGCAAGCAGGCGATCGCGATCGGTCTGTCCGAAGCCCGCGCCGAGGGCAAGAAGGTGCCGAGCAAGAAGTCGGCGAAAAAGTCCGGTAAGAAGGCGACAAAGAAAGCCGCCAAGAGCTCGACCAAGAAGACCACCAAATCGGCGACCAAGAAGGCTGCCAAGAGCTCGGCGAAGCGCAGCTCGAAGTCGCCCGGAAAATCGTCGAAAAAGACAGCGTCCGCGCGCAAATCATCCGGCCGGAAATCGACGAAGACGTCCGGAAAGAAGGCGTCGAAAAAGAAGTCGTGAGGTCACCCCCTACGCATAGCATTTCGCGGCGTCGCGTAGCGGCGGACGGACTTTCTGCGGAGGCCACTCGGCGGCTGGAGAGATGAACGGCGGCGCACCTCTTCGGCGCGCCTTGTCATCCGCGCCAAGATTCCGGGTTTGCGAGCTATGCTCGCACCCCGGAATGACTCGTGGAGATTGAAGGCCACACCGCCACGCTGGGCAGCCGCAGGTGGCGAGCCGTCAGACCTCAGCGCCGAGCTGCGGCACTCAGCTTGCCTTGCGGGCTCGCGCCGCAGAGCGGTGTGCCTTCTTGCCGGCGCGCCCGCCGCCGCGTGATGAAGCGCGTCGTGCGGCTGGTTTGCCGCCCTTCTTACTGCCGAGGCTCTGGCGCAGGGCCTCCATGAGGTCGACGACGTTGTCGGACTTCTCTTCCGGCTCCGGCAGCTTGATCGATTTGCCGGCAGCCTTGCGCTTCACCAGGGCCTTCAAAGCCGTTTCATAGTCGTCCTTGAATTTCGACGGATCGAAATGCGCCGCCTTGGTATCGAGGATGTGGCCGGCGAGTTCGACCATGTCCTTGGAGATCTTCGGGCTCTTGATATCGTCGAAATATTCATCGGCATCGCGCAGCTCGTAAGGATAGCGCAGCGTGGTGGCGAGCAGGCCCTTGCCGAGCGGTTCGATCGCCAACACGTGCTCACGATTGGTCAGCACGATCCGCGCCAGGGCGACGCGCCCTTTGTCCTTCATCGCGTCGCGGATCACCGCAAAAGCATCGATTGCAGCTTTGCCTTCCGGCACGATGTAATAAGGGTGGTTGAGGTAGCGCTTGTCTATTTCGTCGGCCGGCACGAAGCTGTCGATGTCGATAGTGTGGGTGCTCTCGATCTGCACGGCTTCGAGCTCCTCCTTCTCGATTTCGACGTACTTGCCCTTACGCACTTCATAGCCGCGGCCCTTCTGGTCCTTCTCGACGACCTCGCCGGTCTCCTCATCGATCATCTGTTGTTTGAGCCGGTTACCGGTCTCGGTGTTGATCATGTGGAAGCGGGTCTTCTCGACGCTGGTCGAGGCAGGGTAGAGCGCGACCGGGCAGGTGACGAGGGACAGCTTGAGCGAGCCCTTCCAGTAGGCGCGGCGCGGGGCCATGATGCTCTCCGAGGCGGGAATGCGGGACGGGCGATGACCAGCTAGAGACGGTCGGGAACTTCAACCGAACGCTAGGGTTTTGGTTCCGCATTCGCAAGTCGCGTCGATCCGGAGATCACCATGGCAGCCAACAAGAACCTCGCGCTGTATCGCAAGAAACGCGACTTCGAGCAGACGGCGGAGCCGTCGGGCGACGTCGCGGTCGCGCCGTCGCAGCGGCGCCGTTTCGTGATTCAGAAGCACGATGCCACGCGGCTGCACTACGATCTCCGCCTCGAGTACGATGGGGTGTTCAAGTCTTGGGCCGTGACCAAAGGTCCGTCGCTCGATCCTCACGATAAGCGCCTCGCCATCGAGGTCGAGGATCATCCGCTCGATTATGGCGATTTCGAAGGGACGATTCCGGAAGGGCAGTATGGCGGCGGCACGGTGCTGCTGTGGGACCGCGGCTTTTGGGATTGCGACGATCCGGAGCGCGGCTTCAAGAAAGGCGATCTGAAGTTCACGCTAGAGGGCGAGAAGCTCCATGGCAGCTGGGTGTTGGTGCGGATGCGCCACGACCGCAGCGGCGGCAAGCGCACCAACTGGCTGCTGATCAAGCATCGCGACGAGTACGCGCAGGACGGCAACGGCGAAAGCGTGCTGGACGAGGACCGCTCGGTCGCCTCCGGCCGCGCGATGGAGCAGATCGCGGAGGGCAAGGGACGTGCGCCAAAGCCGTTCATGACCGGCAAGGCCGCGCGGGTGAAGGCCGACGCAGTGTGGGATTCGAACAAGGGGCTGGCGGCAGACGCGCGTCCCACGAACGGCACCGGCAGATCCAAAGCGAAGCCGGCGCCGGCGAAGAAGGCTGCAAGGAAGGCGGCAAAGCGCGCTGCCGCCAAGCGTACCTCGATGCCGGATTTCGTGCCGCCGCAACTCTGTGTCTCGGTCGATCGACCGCCGGGCGGGGAAGGCTGGGGGCACGAGATCAAATTCGACGGCTATCGGATGCAGCTGCGCGTTGCGGATGGCGAGGCGCGGCTCTTGACGCGCAAGGGGCTGGATTGGACTGCGAAGTTCAAGGCGATTGCCGAGGAAGCCGCCGAGCTGCCGGACGCGCTGATCGACACCGAGATCGTCGCGCTCGATCACCACGGCCATCCAGACTTTGCCGCGCTGCAGGCGGCGTTGTCCGATGGCGACACCAGCAATCTGATCTGCTTCGCCTTCGATGTACTTTATGCGGAGGGCGAGGATCTACGCGGCCTGCCGCTCAGCGAACGCAAGGCGAGACTGGCGGCGCTGCTCAAGGCGGCACGCGGCCGACGCAAGGAAGGTCTGATCCGCTACGTCGATCATTTCGAGACCGGCGGTGATGCGATCCTGCAATCGGCCTGCAAGTTGTCGCTCGAAGGCATCGTCTCCAAGAAGCTCGACGCGCCGTATCGCTCCGGGCGCAGCGAAAGCTGGACCAAGGCGAAGTGCCGGGCTGGCCACGAGGTGGTGATCGGCGGTTGGAAGACCACCGCGGGGAAATTTCGCTCGCTGATGGTCGGCGTGCATCGGCAGGGCCAGCTCGCTTATGTCGGCATCGTGGGGACCGGCTATGGCCAGGACGTGGTCAAGCGCATCCTGCCGGAGCTGAAGGCGCGGGAGAGCAACAACAATCCGTTCACCGGCACTAACGCGCCGCGCAAGACCCGCGACGTGCATTGGGTGACGCCGGAGCTTGTGGCCGAAATCGAATTCGCCGGCTTCACCGGTGCTGGCATGGTGCGGCAGGCCGCCTTCAAGGGCCTGCGCGCCGATAAGCCGGCCTCGGAGGTCGAGGCCGAAGTACCCGCCAACGTCGAAATCGCCGAGCCCAAGCCGAAAGGCACGTCGGCCAAGGCCGCGAAGGCGGCTGCGAAACGGAAACCGACGCCCGCCGCCGCCAAGCGGGCCCCAGCACCAAAAGGCCGCGCGGAGGTGATGGGCGTCGTCATCTCCAAGCCCGAGAAGGAGCTATGGCCGGCCAGCAAAATCGGCGGAGCGATCACCAAGGCCGATCTCGCCGGTTATTACGAAGCCGTTGGCGACTGGATGATCGGCCACATCAAAGGTCGGCCGTGTTCGATCGTGCGGGCTCCGGACGGCATCAATGGCGAGCATTTCTTCCAGCGTCATGCGATGCCCGGCATGTCGAATCTGATCGAACTCGCGAAAGTCTCGGGCGATCGCAAACCCTATGTCCAGATCGATCGCGTCGAAGGATTGATCGCCGCCGCGCAGATCGGCGGCCTGGAGTTGCACCCGTGGAATTGCGCGCCGGATCGCTATGACGTGCCCGGCCGGCTGGTGTTCGATCTCGACCCGGCTCCGGAGGTCGGATTCGACGAGGTGATTGGCGCGGCGCGAGAAATGAAGGAGAGGCTGGAAGTGCTCGGGCTGTCGACGTTCTGCAAGAGCACGGGCGGCAAGGGGCTCCACGTGGTGGTGCCACTGACGCCGAAGGACGATGTCGATTGGAAGCAGGCCAAGACGTTTGCCCAGACGGTGTGCGCGCAGATGGCCGACGACAGCCCGGATCGCTATCTGCTGAACATGTCCAAGAAGCAGCGCGAGGGACGAATCTTCCTCGATTACTTGCGCAACGACCGCATGTCGACGGCAGTGGCGCCGCTGTCGCCCCGGGCGCGAGAAGGCGCCACGGTGTCGATGCCGCTCACCTGGACGCAGGTGAAATCCGGGCTGGATCCGAAGCGCTACACGGTTGAGACCGTACCGGCTCTGCTGCGCAAGACCAAGGCGTGGGCGGACTATGACAAAGCCGAAACCCCGCTGAAGCCGGCGATCAAATCGCTGGCTTCGAGCGGGGGCTGACGTTGGAGAACGGCGTTTAGATCTTGCCGAGCAGCAGCAGGATCACCAGGATGATGATCACCAGACCGAGGCCGCCGCCGCCGTAATAACCGGTGCCGTAGAACGGGCCGCCGCCGATGCCGCTGAAGCCGCCCAGCAGTGCGATGATCAGAATGATCAGGATGATTGTGCCGATAGACATCTCGCTCTCCTTGTCGCGACGGACCGCCCGAATGCTCCGCCTGTCGCAGCAGAAACCCGCGGCGAGGGTGAAGGTTCCGATGACTGAACCCAAGCGTGTGCACTGCGCCCTGTTATTTCTTCGTAGCTCGCCTACATGACCAAGGTTAGTTAGTCCGGACGGAAGGAAGCCCGCGATGTCAGCTCCGCTTGTCGTATCGATCCCACACAGGCTCGGCCGCGAGGAGGCGATCCGCCGCCTGCGCGCAGGGCTCAGCCGTGCGGCCGTGTCGGTGCCGATCATGAAAGTGGACCACGAGCACTGGGACGGCGACCGAATGATGTTCAGGGTGCGGGCGCTCGGGCAGGTCGCCGCGGGCCAGGTCGATGTCGCGGACGATCACGTCGTGGTCGAGGTTCGGCTGCCGTGGCTGCTGCAGAAGTTCGCCGACGTCGCTCAGCGGGCCATCAAGGATCGCGGCCACCTGCTGCTCGAAAAGAAGAGGTAGCGGACACGCTCTGCAGGCTGCACCTTTGCTGCGCAGCCGCGACCTCAGGCCTTGCGGCGTACCGAACGGGTGTCAGCCACGCGCGCCAGCCGAACCGCGACCGGCAGCTCACCGAACAAGTCGCGGATCGGCAAGCTATCCCCGACGTCGTCACCGAGCACGAGACCGTCGATTTCGATCGTCGCGTCCCACGCTTCGCCGCGCGGCCATTGCCGTCCATTGTCCGACAGCGGTGCGAAGGTTTTGCCGACCGCGACGATCACCGCGTCCGTGCCGTGAGTACGGGCGAATGCGATCACGTGGTCGGCATGAGGGCCGCTGACCTTGAGCGGGCGATAGTCGCCATCGGTGAACACCTGCGGATACTCGCCGCGCAGCTTCAGCAGTTGCCGGGTCCATGCGAGCTTCAGCCGGCCGTCGTGCCAGTTCTCGGCCAGCGCCGACCAATCCGGGTCGATCAGCCCCTCCAACGCTTTGGCGCGCGCGGTGAAGTCGACAGGGCGCCGATTGTCGGGATCGACCAGCGAGAAGTCCCAGAACTCTGTTCCCTGGTAGAAGTCCGGCACGCCCGGCATCGTCGCCTTGAGGGTCACCTGGCTGACCGAGTTCAGCGCTCCGATCACCGAGAGCCGCCGCGAGAGGGTCTGCACGGAATCCAGGAACGGACCGGATTTGGCAGGATCGAGGATCCGATCAATGAAGGTTTTGACGCCGTCTTCATAGGCCGGATGAGGATTGATCCAGTTGGTATCTTCCTTGCCCTCCCGGGCGGCCTTCAAGGCGAACGCCTGCATCCGCGCCGTGAAGTCGGGATCGGGTTCGAGTGGCCAAGCACCAAGCAGGGCCTGATACAGCATGTATTCGAACGTCGCCGAAGGCGCGCGCAGGCCGCCGTCCATCACCAGATGCGGCGCGTTCATCACCTTCCATTTCGAGACGGTCGCGGCCCATTCGCCGGGCATCTCCGCCAGCCCCAGCAGTCGCGTCCGTGCGTCCTCGCCGCGCTTGGCGTCATGGGTCATGGTGGCGGTCATGCCGTGCGGCCAGTCCCTGGCGCGCTCGGTCATCAGCATGTGGAACGCCTCGGGCGGGATCGCGTGCGCGGCCGGCTCGCCCCCGACCTCGTTGAGCGCGAGCAGGCGGTGATAGCGATAAAACGCCGTGTCCTCTAGCGACTTCGCCATCGTCGGCCCGGTGAACTGCTGAACCTTGAGGGCGAAGCGGCGCACGCGCGGCTTGCTGTGCGCACCATGGCCGGGCTTCAGCAGGTCCATCGTCAGCGCATCGCGCAGGAAGTCGAAGATGCCGTCATCGGCCCCGTACCAGTCGGCGCGTGCTTTCTCGATCGTCTGCTCGATCAAGGCTCGGTCGGGTTCGGTTGGACCGTTGCCGGTGATGTAGGTGCGATACACCGGAAAGTGCAGGACGTAGAGCTCGAAAACCTGTCGCAGATTGTCGGCCGAGAAGTCGCGGGTCGAATAGTGGCCGTTGGCGATCCGCGCCAGCAGCCGCGTCAGCACCGTGAACTCGCTGAGTAGCAGCGTTTCCAGCACGCGGCGCTTGGCGCGCATCAGCACCGGCTCGAAGTCCGGCGAGCGATTGCTGATCTGTCGCCAGATCTCGTCGAGGGGCTCCAAGCCTGCGCCGTCGACGAGGGCCTGGGTGATCACGTTCAGCCACTCGTAGCCGGTGGTGCCGTGTACGCCGGCGAAGCGCGGCAATTTTTCGCCTTCGCCGAGAATCTTCTCGATCACCATGTAGAGTGGTGCGGCCGCAGGCCCCTGGGCGTCTCGTGTCAATTTGCGCAGGCGCTGAAAATATTGCGCCGGGTCGCGCAGTCCATCGATATGATCGAGCCGGAGCCCCTGCAACTGCCCATCGGCGACCAGGCGCTTCACCAACTGATGGATCGCATCGAACGTGCCGGCATCCTCGACACGAAGACCGGCGAGCGTATTGACGTCGAAGAAGCGGCGATAGTTGATCTCGCTGGTGGCGAGTTGCCAGTGTCCGAGCCGATAGTGCTGGCGCTCGAGCAGATTGTGCAGCGTCTGAATCTGCGCTGCGCGACCCTCACCGGCCCGATAGGCGTCGAGCCCCCTCTCGATCAGGGCCGCCCCGCCGTCGATCGCTTTTAGCGCTGCCTTGAAGGCCGGCGCTTCCCTGCGATCTGGATGGCTGACGCCGCGATATTGCGCAGCAAGCTCAAGCAGCGCTTTACCAGCTTCGCTCTCGGCTGCATCGGCTTCGCGCACGATCGCGCGTAAAATCTCGCCGTAGCGCTGTGGCGCAATCGGCAGGCGATGTTCGAAGTACCAGGCCGAGAAGCTGCCTTCGTCGGCATCGTAGCGCAGCTCGATCTCGCCGGCCTCGAGCGCCTTGCCGTAGGACGAGCCGATGATCGGCAACAGCACGCCGCCGCGGCCGCGAAACGGCAGCATCTCCCAGTCGATATCGAACGAAGCGGCATGCGGTGAGGCGGGGCCCCATTCCAGCACGTCGAGCCACCAGGGGTTATCGGCGAAATGCACGCCGACATGGTTGGGGACGAAATCGAGGATCAGACCGAGATCATTCTGCTTCAGCGCCGCCGACAGCCGCGCGAAGCCTTCTTCACCACCGAGTTCAGGATTCAGCTTGGTGTGGTCGACGATATCGTAGCCGTGGCTCGACCCCTTGCGCGCCTTGGTGAAAGGCGACGCATAGAGATGCGAAATGCCGAGTGCCTTGATATAGGGAACGATCGCCGCCGCGTCGTCGAAGCCAAAATCGGCGGTGAATTGAATGCGATAGGTGGCAGTCGGGATTGCGGGGGACATCAGGACTCTTCGAGGCGCCAGGAAACCGCCCACGGCGGAATGATCCCGTCCCAATCTTCGCCCCACACTTTGGTTCCAAGGGGCGCTTCAGCATTCAGTTGCTGGCCCGACAGATTGGCCGCAAGCCGAAGCGTGCTGCCGTCTCCGAGACGCCAGTCGGCGGTCAGAAGGCCCTGTTCAGTGGCGCTTGCATCGCCGAACTTGGCGCCGCGCAGGCGCGGCACGAGCGTCTCGCGGCGGACGGCAAGCAACCGCCTGACCAGCGCCAGACGCTTTGCACCGGCGCCGCTGTCGCGCTCGCCCCAGTTCAGCACAGCACTCGTGAAGGTCGAGTGATCGAGCGGGTCCGGGACATCGTCGCCATACTTTTCGTAGGCACCGGCGAATTCCTTGCGGCGACCCTGGCGGACAGCTTCGGCGAGGTCGCCGTGGAAGTCGCAGAAGAACGGGAACGGCGCCTGCGAGCCCCATTCCTCGCCCATGAACAGCATCGGCACGGTCGGCGCCAGCAGTGTGATCGCCAGCGCGGCCTCGACCGCCTCGGGGGTGGCCAGGCTTTCCAGCCGGTCGCCCAGCGCGCGATTGCCAATCTGGTCGTGGTTCTGAAGGAAATTGATGAAGGCGAGCGGCGGGAGTTCGCCACTGGGCTCACCGCGCGGCGTGCCGCCGCGATGTTCGGACGGTTCGCCCTGATAGACGAATCCAGATCCGAGCGAGCGGGCGATATGCTGCAGCGGTCCTTTGGCGTAGTCGGAGTAGTAGCCCTGGGTCTCGCTCGTCAGAGCGACGTGCCAGGCGTGGTGGTAGTCGTCGTTCCACTGGGCGCGATACTGGCCGCGATGTGGATCGATCGTCGGGTCGAGCTGGGCGGCGATATTGTCGTCATTTTCCAGCACGAGGTGCAGATGCCGTCCGGTCTCGGCCGCGAGCTTGCCGACCTCGCGGCTGAGCTCATACAGCATCGGGATTTCGCCCTGGTCGGGAATGGCGTGGACGGCATCGAGCCGCAGACCATCGAAGCGATACTCACGCAGCCAATACACCGCATTGTCGATCGCGAAGGCGCGAACCTGCTCGACATAATAATTGATCGCGTTGCCCCACGGCGTGTGCGAGTCCGAGAAGAACGTCGAGGCGTATTGGCCGATATGATTGCCCTCTGGTCCGAAGTGATTGTAGACCACGTCGAGGAACACCATCAGGCCGCGCTCATGCGCCGCGTCGATCAGCGCCTTGAGATCTTCGGGTCGGCCATAGACACTGTCGGGCGCGTACCACAGCACGCCGTCATAGCCCCAATTGCGCTTGCCGGGGAAGTCTGCGAGCGGCATCAATTCCAGCGCGGTGATGCCGGTGGCGACCAGATCGTCGAGCTTGTCGATGATGGCCCTGTAGTTGCCCTGAGGCGTGAAGGTGCCGACATGCGCCTCGAGCACGACGGTTTCTTCCCACGGGCGGCCGCGCCATTCGGCGGAACGCCAAGTGTAGGAGGCGTGGTCGACGACCTCGCTCGGTCCCGTTATATCTTCCGGCTGGAATGCAGAGGCGGGATCGGGGACCTCGTTGTCGCCGTCGATTCGAAATCGATAGCGCGCACCGCCGCCGATCCCTTCGATTTCCGCCCTGAACCAGCCATCCTTGTCCTGCTGCATCGGATACGCGCGATCGAGCACGACGTCCACGCGTTCGGCATTCGGAGCCCACAGCCGGAATTCGACTCCCTTCGCAGTGAGGCGAGGGCCGTGGATTCGACTATTCATGCAGGGGCTCCAGAAAACGCCATGACGGATCGGGGTGGGGCGGATGAGGCGCTGCCCGACGCCAGGGGCGCCACCTGCACCGTATCCTTGGTGGTGTCGAACAGCTGATGCCAGCTCTCATATTCGGGCAGCTTCGGCAGAAGGAACGGGATGGTTTCGACGCCGGAGTTCAGGACGATGAAGATCGCGTCGGTGGCAGGCTGGGACGGGCTGAGCACGTAAGCGAGGAAGCGGCCGTCCGGAAACGCCCAATCCTGCTCGGTCATCTCCGCCGCCGACGGCGTCAGCCACAACACGCCGTAGCTGCCGTCGGCGCGGCGACCGTCGAGCCAACGCCGCGAACGCAATTGCGGAAAATTGCTTCGGAGTTCCGCCATCAAACCCACGAAGTCGACCATGTCGTCCCCGTCGCTGTTCAGGCCTTTCCAATCGACCCAGCCGATCTCGTTGTCCTGGCAGTAGGCATTGTTGTTGCCATTCTGCGAGTTGCCGACTTCGTCTCCGGCGAGGAGCAGCGGAACGCCTTGGGCCAAAAACAGACAGGCGAGCTGGTTTTTGCGGAGTTGCCGGCGCAGCGCGACGATGGCCGGATCGTCGGTCGGGCCTTCATGGCCGCAATTGTTGCTGTGGTTGTCGTTCGAGCCGTCGCGATTGTCCTCGCCGTTGGCGAGGTTGTGCTTCTCGTTGTAGCTGAACAGGTCCGCCAGAGTGAAGCCGTCATGGACAGTGACGTGATTGATGCTGGCCCGCGGCATCCGGCTGTCGTGATTGAAGATGTCGGACGATCCCGTCATCCGCCGCGAGACTTCTCCGATCAGGCTGCCTTCGCCGCTCCAGTAGCGTCGCATCGCGCTGCGATAACGGTCGTTCCACTCCGACCATTGCGACGGAAACGCGCCGACCTGATATCCGCCCATGCCGAGATCCCACGGCTCGGCGACGAGCTTCACAGATGCGAGGACCGGATCCTGTCGGATCGCGGTGAAGAAGCCTGAGTTTCGCTCGAAGCCGTTGGGCCCGCGGGCCAGCGTGGTGGCGAGGTCGAAGCGGAAGCCGTCGACATGGCAAACTTCGACCCAGTAACGCAAGCTGTCCATCACCATCTGCAGCACGCGGGGGTGCTGCAGATTGACCGAGCTGCCGCAGCCGGTGAAGTCGTCGTAATAACGCGGATTGTCGCGCGACAGCCAGTAGTACGAAGCGTTGTCGATGCCGCGGAACGACAGCGTCGGGCCGAGGTGATTACCCTCTGCGGTGTGGTTGTAGACGACGTCGAGCAGAACCTCGATGCCGGCATCGTGCAGACGCGCCACGGTGGTGCGAAACGCGTCGAGCGGATTGTCCGCGGCGTAGCGGGGCTCCGGAGCAAAGAACGAGATAGTGTTGTAGCCCCAGTAATTCACCAGCTTCTTCTCGACCAGCATGCGGTCATCGATAAGCGCGTGGATGGGGAGAAGTTCAATCGCCGTGACGCCCAGCCTTTTGAAATGATCGATCATCGCCGGCGCGGCCAGGCCGCCGAACGTGCCGCGCAAGCCGGGGGGCACGTCTTCGCGCTGTTGCGTCAGGCCCTTGACGTGGGCTTCATAGATGATGGTGTCTTCCCAAGGGGTGCCGGGGCGGCTCTCGTGGCGCGAGAAGCCACCGGTTTCGTCGATCACCATAGCCTTCGGCATGCCGCGCGCGTTGTCACGCCTGTCGAACGACAGGTCCTCGCGCGGGCTTCCCGTGCGATACGCAAAATGCGCGTCGCTCCAGACCAGCCGGCCGAACAATCGCTTGGCGTAGGGATCCAGCAGGAGCTTGTGGGCATTGAAGCGGTGGCCGCGTTCGGGATCGTATGGACCGTGGACGCGGTACCCGTAAAGCTGCCCGGGCGAGACGTCGTTGAGATAGCCGTGCCAAACGTCCTCGGTGCGCTCCGGGAGCTCGATGCGCTCCAACTCACGACGGCCCTGACTGTCGAACAGACAGAGTTCGACCTTATGGGCGTTGGCGGAAAACAAAGCGAAATTGGTGCCGCGCCCGTCCCAGGTCGCCCCGAGACGAGAGCAGCTTCCAGCAGTGAGGCGCATTGTTAGTCTTCCGGCGTCAGAAAGATCGCGGCGAGGGGCGGAATGGTGAGACTAAGCTCGGGAACCAGCCCGTCAAGGGTATGCACTTCGCCGCCGTTCCCGACATTGCTCCCGCCGTAGATCCCCGCGTCCGAATTCAGCACTTCACGCCAACGGCCCGGGAAGGGCACCCGGACCCGATAATCCTGGTAGACATTCGGGGAGAAGTTCGAGATCACGAGGCACCGCGCGCGGGTGTCGTTGCCCTTGCGCATCCAGGCAAACACGTTGCGGCCGGCATCCTCGGTAATGATCCACTCGAAGCCGAAGGGATCGCAATCGAGTTGGTGCAGCGCCGGCAGATCCCGGTACAGCTTGTTGAGATCGCGGATCAGCGCCTGGACGCCGGCGTATTTCGGCGAGTCGAGCAGGTGCCAATCCAGCGAACGATCGTGGTTCCACTCGCGCTCCTGGCCGAACTCGCAGCCCATGAACATCAGCTTCTTGCCCGGATGGCCGAACATGAAGGCGTAATACGCACGCAGATTGGCGAAGCGCTGCCACTCGTCACCCGGCATTCGCCCGAGGATCGAGCGCTTGCCGTGGACCACTTCATCGTGAGACAGCGGCAGAATGAAGTTTTCGGAGAACGCGTAGTGCAGGCCGAACAGGATCTGGCCGTGGTGATACTTGCGGTGGATCGGATCCTTGTTGATGTAATTCAGCGTGTCGTGCATCCACCCCATGTTCCACTTGTAACCAAAGCCCAGGCCGCCGAATTCGACCGGCCGTGACACCTGCGGCCAGGCGGTCGACTCTTCCGCAGCCGTGGTGGCGTTGGGGAATTTCGCGTAGACCTCGGCATTGAAGCGACGCAGAAAGTCGATCGCCTCGATGTTTTCGCGACCGCCGAATTTGTTCGGAATCCAGCCGCCGGCCGGGCGGCTGTAGTCGAGATAGAGCATCGAGGCCACCGCATCGACACGCAGGCCATCGATGCCGTAGCGCTCCAGCCAGAACAGCGCGTTCGACACCAGGAAGTTGACGACTTCGGTGCGGCCGTAATTGTAGATCAGCGTGCCCCAGTCGAGGTGACGGCCCTGCATCGGGTTGGCGTGTTCGTACAACGCGGTGCCGTCGAAATTGCCGAGGCCGTGCGGGTCATCGGGGAAGTGGCCGGGTACCCAATCCAACAGAACACCGAGGCCCTGCGCATGACAGGCGTCGATCAGTGCGCAGAAATCTTCCGGCGTTCCGAACCGCGACGTTGGAGCGAACAGCCCGGTCGGCTGATAGCCCCACGAGCCGTCGAACGGATGCTCACTCACAGGCAGGAACTCGACGTGGGTGAAGCCCATGTCGCGGACGTATGCCGGCAGTTGCTCGGCAAGGTCGCGATAAGTGAGCCACTGGTCGCCATCCTTCCGGCGCCATGACCCGAGGTGTACCTCGTAGATCGACATCGGCGCGCTCAGCGCGTTGATGTTCGCCGGAGCCGGGCGAGGATGCGGCAGGGTGGTTGCGTCGATCACGATCGATGCGGTTTTCGGCCGAAGCTCGGCTGCGAACGCGAGGGGGTCGGACTTCTGCGGCAGTTGTTCGCCGTGCGGACCGACGATGTTGTACTTGTAATGGTCGCCAGCGGATGCGCCGGGGATGAACAGCTCCCAGTAGCCATTGCCGCGGACGCGCATCTGGTGGCGACGCGGATTCCAGAAGTTGAAGTCACCGACGACGCTGACGCCACGCGCGTTGGGGGCCAGCACGACGAACGCGACACCCGCCACACCTTCGAGCACGGTCGGATGGGCGCCGAGCTTGTCGTATAGTCGCTGGTCCGTGCCTTCCCCGAGCAGATAAAGATCGAAGTCGGTCAGGATCGGCGGGAACCGGTAGGGATCCTCGAGATCCACCGCTGCGTCTCCGAAGCGGGCGCGTAGCCGATACCGATGGGAGCCGTTCGGAAGCGTGCCCACGAACAAGCCGCCATTGTGCAGGCGCTCCAGCGCAGCTGCCTCGCCATGTTCACCGATCGCCTCGACGGCGCTTGCGTCCGGCAACAGCGCCCGAACCACGACACGGTCGTTCTCCGGATGAGGTCCGAGATAGTGAAAGGGATCGCCGTGGCGGCCTTCGAGAACCGCGTAGGCCTCGTCCGTGAGTTGCGCAGTCATGTCGTCTCCTCGGGCTGCCGAGTCAGGATGCGAAGGATGCCAGCCAGCGGCACGCGGAGCCAGTCGGGACGATGGGCGAGCTCGTATTCGATCTCGTACAATGCCTTCTCGATCAGAAAGAAGTCCAGTAGCCGATCGGCGGCGGCCTGATCGGCCGGCCAGACCGGGCTGCCGGCCATCGTCTCGCGGTAAGCTGTTAGGAAGGCGTCGGTCGCGCGTTCCCGCCAGGCATCCAGCGCGGCGGCGATTTTGCCGGCTTCCTCGGGGTGGGTCTTCAGCGCCCGCTCGAGCGCAGCGGTGGTCGAGTAATCGATCGACCGCACCAAGCCGGCGACGTCCCGTGCGGCCGGCGCTTTCGCCCGACGCTCCGCCTGCGATCGCCGCGGCTCGCCTTCGAAGTCGATGATGAAAACGTCCTCTTTCACGATCAACATTTGACCGAGATGGAAGTCACCATGATGACGGATCTTCAGGCCGCCATTCTCGCCGAGAAGACCTGGGAGCCGTCGAGCGAGCCCATCCCGCAACGCCAGGAATTCGTCGACCAGCGCACGATCGCCGTCTTTGAGACTCTCGCGCTTGCGCCCGAGTTCGTCGAGCACACGGGTCGCGTTGGCCGACAAGGTCTCCGTCCAGCGCCGGACATCCTCGCCGCTGATCGGCTCCGGCGCGAAGTCCGCGACCTCCGGATGGTTCGCGAGCGCGATGTGCATCTCGGCGACGCGGCGGCCGGTCTGTTCCATATAGCGCAGGTACGGCGCCAACTCCTCGCTGACGACCTCTTCCTCGGCCTTCATCAGCACGCGCTGATCATCGACGTAGCGGTCGAGATAGCCGGAGGTCATGACCCAGCCGTCGCCCTGGTTGGCGACGAACTCATGCACCACCGCGATCGCGCTGGTTTTATCGCCCTCGATCAACTCGACGCTGCCGAGCAAGGAGGGCGTATTGCCGTAACCGGCGACTTCGGTCAGGAAGCGTCCCATCTCGATTTCGGGATTGGTGCCGCTCTCCAGACGTCGGTACAGCTTGATGACGTAATCTTCGCCGACGAGTGCGGTCGAGTTCGACTGCTCAGTCGAGACGGCGCGGATCTGTTCGTAGGGACCGGCCGGCTTCTCCGCCAGGCGGGAGCCGGGACGGAATTCCAGACGGTCGCCTTCGTTCTCGATGACGACGCCTTCGCGCAGATTGTCGAGCAGCAGGGTGGTGAACTCGGTGTCGCCAGCCACGTCGAGCAAGGTGCCTTCGCGCGAGCCCTGCCGCACGGCCGCGAAGGCGCGCGGATTATACCGCTCGCGGTCGAACCGCACCCAATTGATCTGCATCGGCAGCACGTAACGGGCGTCGACGCCGCGCACGCTGGCTTCAAAGAACGCCAGCCACGGCCGGTTGTCGTGGGTGTTGGAGAACGGGATCGCCGACGTGACTCGCGGCTGGATCGCTCGCATCGAGCGCTCCGGAAACCACCGTGTACGCGACAGGAATGCCGGCAGCACATCGCGTTCGAACACGCCACGCGTTCGGGCGAGCGACATCCATGTCGCCCCGACCGGGACTACGAGGGTTTCGAACTCCAGTGCTGTCGCCGCAGGCGCGACGTGTTCCGACATGCCGCGCTCCTCGAGCTTGAACCAGTAGAAGCCGTAAGGCGCCAGCGTGATCATGTAGGGCAGTTCGCCGATCGCCGGAAACTTCGTACGTCCAAGCATCTCCTGCGGGATGCGTTCCTTCCACGGTGACAGATCGAGTTCGGTCGGCTGGGCCGACCGCGACAGGTTGGCGACGCACAGGATCACTTCGTCTTCATATTGCCGGACGTAAGCCAGCACCGAGCGGTTGCTCGGACGGATGAACGTCATCGAGCCCCGGCCGAACGCCGGAGTGGACTTGCGCACCGAGATCAGCCGCTTGGTCGCGCTCAGCAGCGAGGACAGGCTGCGTGCCTGCGCTTCGACGTTGACCGACGCGTAGCCGTAAACCGGATCCATGATCGGCGGCGCATATAGCCGTGCCGGGTCTGCGCGGGAGAAACCGCCATTGCGGTCTGGAGACCATTGCATCGGGGTCCGCACGCCGTTGCGGTCGCCCAGATAGATGTTGTCGCCCATGCCGATCTCGTCGCCGTAATAGATGATCGGCGTGCCTGGAAACGACAGCAGCAGCGAGTTCATCAGCTCGATCTTGCGGCGATCGTTGTCCATCAGCGGCGCCAAGCGGCGGCGGATGCCGAGATTGATGCGGGCGCGGGGATCGGCCGCGTAGGTCTTCCAGAGATAATCGCGCTCGACGTCCGTCACCATTTCGAGCGTCAGCTCGTCGTGGTTGCGCAGGAACATCGCCCACTGGCAGTTGGCCGGGATTTCCGGAGTCTGCCGCATGATGTCGGTGATCGGGAAACGATCTTCCTGCGCGATCGCCATGTAGATCCGCGGCATCAGCGGGAAGTGATAGGCCATGTGGCACTCGTCGCCCTGGCCGAAATATTCCTGCACGTCTTCGGGCCACTGATTGGCTTCCGCCAGCAGCACCTTGCCCTTGGCGTAAGCATCGAGCTCGGCCCGCAACTTCTTGATGACCGCATGGGTCTCTGGAAGATTCTCGTTGTTGGTCCCGTCGCGCTCGCACAAATAGGGGATGGCATCCAGCCGGAAGCCGTCGACGCCGGTGTCCAGCCAGCGCTTCATCACCTTGACGACAGCGCTGACGACGCGCGGGTTGTCGAAGTTGAGGTCCGGCTGATGCGAGAAGAAGCGATGCCAATAGTATTGGCCGGCTTCCGGATCCCAGGTCCAGTTCGACTTTTCGGTGTCGGTGAAGATGATCCGAGTGCCTTGATACTTCTGGTCGGTGTCGCTCCAGACGTACCAGTCCCGCGCGCTCGAATCCTTCGGGCTGCGCCGGGCGCGCTTGAACCAGGCGTGCTGATCGGAAGTATGGTTGATCACCAGCTCGGTGATCACGCGCAGGCCGCGCCGCTTCGCTTCGGCGATGAAGCGGCGAAAATCCTTCATCGTGCCGAAGTCGGGATTGATGGAGCCGTAATCGGCGATGTCGTAGCCGTCGTCGCGCTGCGGCGAGGGATAGAACGGCAGCAGCCACAGCGTGGTGACGCCGAGGTCCTGAAGATAGTCCAGCTTCTCGGTCAGGCCGGCGAAATCGCCGATGCCGTCATTGTTGCTGTCGGCGAAAGCCTTGACGTGAAGCTGGTAGATGATTGCATCTTTGTACCAGATCTCGTCGGCAGCCTCGTGATCGACCGCGTCTGCGGTCTCGTCGATTGGGGACATCAGATTCATGCGGCACCCTTCATGCGAGGCAGCGGAACAGCAGCGCAGGGTCGCGCTGCGGATCGATCCGCAGATGAAGTCCGCCCCATTCCACGCCGAAGCGCTCTCCGGTGATGATGTTTTCGACGGCAGCCACCGGGCGGCGCTCGCCGCCGACCTCCACCTGGGTGTCGCCGAGCGGAAACCAGAATTCGTGCGGCTCGGACGAAAGCGCGATGGCGATCGCAACCACATTGCTGAGGTCGTCGGACGTTTTGATGAAGCCGGTCACGTTGGGATCTTGAATGTCGGCGAAGCGAAGGTTGCTGGTCTGCTGCAGCGCCGGGTTGGCGCGGCGGGCACGATTGATGTCGCGGATGTATGGTTTGATATTGCCGGGCTTGTCCCAGTCGCGGACCTTGATCTCGTATTTTTCGGAGTCGAGGTATTCTTCCTTGCCGGGGATCGGCTCATGTTCGATCAGCTCGAACCCGTTGTAGATGCCATAGGTCGATGACAACATCGCGGCGAGCGCAAGGCGGGCCTTGAACATCCACACCTCTCCGCCCTGCAGATGGAAAGGCAGGATGTCCGGTGTATTGACGAAGAAGTTCGGCCGGTAGAAGTCGCGTTCGGGATAGCGGGTCAGCTCGCGCAGATACTCTTCGATTTCCCATTTCTGGGTGCGCCAGGTGAAGTAGGTGTAGGATTGGCTGAAGCCGAGCTTGGCGAGGCCTTTCATCAGCTTCGGGCGGGTAAAGGCCTCGGCCAGGAACAGCACGTCCGGATGGCGAAGTTGCACCTCGCGGATCATCCATTCCCAGAACCGCAACGGCTTGGTGTGGGGATTATCGACGCGGAAGATTTTCACGCCCTGATCGACCCAGAACAGGATGACATCGCGCAGCGCATTCCACAGCGAGCCGGCATCGTCGCAGGAGAAGTCCGGATTGACGATGTCCTCGTAGCGTTTCGGCGGATTTTCGGCATACTTCATCGAGCCGTCAGGCCGGCGTTTGAACCAGTTCGGATGCTGCTTCAGCCACGGGTGGTCGGGCGAACATTGTACAGCGATATCCAGCGCGACCTCGAGACCGACGGTTTTGCAGGCGTCCAGCAGGGCGCGGAAATCCTCCAGCGTGCCGAGTTCGGGATGCACGGCATCGTGGCCGCCTTCCTCTGCGCCGATCGCGTACGGGCTGCCAGGATCGCCCGGCTCGGCCTTGAGCGAGTTGTTGCGGCCCTTGCGATTGACGCGGCCGATCGGGTGAATCGGCGTGAAGTACAGTACGTCGAAGCCCATCGCGGCGATATCCGGAAGCCGGTCGATGCAGTCCCGGAACGTGCCGTGCTGGCCCGGCACCTTGCTCTGGCTGCGGGAGACCATTTCGTACCACGCGCCGTTGCGCGCGCGGTCGCGGTCGATCATCAGGGGCAACAGGGGCGAACGGGTGAGGTCGGGGCGCGCCTGGCTTTCCGCCATGGCGTCGCGCAATTCGGGCGCGAGCAGGGGAGCGACATCGCCGGTCTGCAGATAGTCTTCGCACTGCCGATGCACGGTCGCCAGAGCCTCGGGGCCACCATGCAGCGCCCGGGTCAGCATCCCGGCGCCTTCCAGCGCATCCAGGGAGATATCCTGGCCGGCCTTGAGCTTCAATTCGACACCGTGACGCCAGGTGGCGAACTCGTCTGTCCACGCTTCGATCGCATACACATATCGTCCAATAGCGTCCGGCACGAATGTGGCGGTCCATCGGTCGTTGGCAAAATGTCGCATCGGCGTACGCTGCCAGTCGTGATCCTGCTCGCGGCGCCAGATCAGCGCCGCGGCCATCACTTCGTGGCCGTCGCGATAGATGTCCGCCCAGACCTCGATAGGCTCGCCGACGATCCTTTTGACTGGAAAACGGCCACCATCGATGATGGGGTAGATGTCTTCGATGTGGAAAGCGCCGCCTGGCGCGACGGTCTGAATGGCTTGGGTCGATTTGTTCACGGTGATGCCGTAATAGGACTGGCGTCCCATCCCCCTGGAAACGAACAACGGGCCGTCGTCCTGTTACAAAGCTTCTGGAACGGCAAGGTTCCGGGAACCCACCCTACGCAATCGCGTTGCAGACGACTATCCTGTTCGGGATTGACGGATTCGCGGCGCTCCCCGCGCCGCCGCAGACAGCGTGCGTGATGGATTTATTCACCAAAGCGGCAGAGCTCGGGATTCAGACCGAGTTTTTTGATGGCCAGGGGCATCGTCACGTCACCCCACCGGCTGCTCTTCAGATCATTCTCGACGCAATGCCAGCGGGCGCGGTTCACCCCATGCTCGAACACGTCGCGGTGATCCGTGATGGCGATGGCCTGCGGCCACAGCTCAGGGCGGATGCCGCCGAACCGGTCGCGTGGACGGTCACCTCGGGTGGCGCGACGCTCGCGTCAGGCACGGCCAACCAGCGCCGCCTTGAGCTTCCATCGGATCTTCCTTCGGGCTGTTATCGGCTGCAATTGGCAGATGCCGCCGGTCGCACCGAAAACACGCCGCTCCTGGTTTCGCCCGCGGCAGCCTATCACGGCAACTTCGAGCGTTCATGGATCGTCGCCGTGCAACTGTACGGTCTGCGTTCGTTGCGCAATTGGGGGATCGGAGATTTTACCGATCTGGCGCGACTGATCGACATCGCGGCCGGCCTCGGCGCCGGTGGCATCGGGCTCAATCCGCTGCATGCGCTGTTCGACGACCGGCCTGGCGATTGCAGTCCGTATTCGCCGAACAGCCGGCTGTTTCTCAATCCGCTCTATATCGACGTCGAGCAGCTTCCGGAGTTCAAGCTGGCCGACCTGCCGGGTGTCGAAAAGGCCGCGGCGCTGCTGCGCGATGCCGAGCTTATCGATTACCATGCCGTCGCGGATCTCAAATGGCGCGCCCTGAGGATCGCTTTCGAGCGCTTCCGGGCGGCGCCCGACGCGACCCGGCGCGCGGCCTTCGAAGCCTTTCGCCGCGATCGCGCGCCGCTGTTGACGCGGTTCGCCTGTTTCGAAACGCTGCGGCATAAGTTCGCAAAGCCATGGTGGGAATGGCCGGCTGAATGGCAGCATCCTGACGATGACCGCTGTGCGCAGTTGCGTGACGGGCCGGATGGCGCCGAGATCGAATTCGTCGAATTCGTGCAGTGGTGCGCGGACGATCAGCTGCGCGCCTGCCACGACCTTGCGGCGCTCCGCGGCATGGAGGTCGGTCTGTATCTCGACGTCGCCGTCGGCGTGCAGAGCGACGGCTTCGATGCCTGGAACGAGCAACTGGCGATATCGCGACATCTCTCGGTCGGAGCGCCGCCCGATCAGCTCAATTCTGCCGGGCAGAATTGGGGGCTCGCCGGCTTCAACGCCGCGGGGCTCGAGCTCACCGGTTTCGCCCCGTTCCGCGACATGCTGCGCGCCGCGATGCGCTATGCGGGCGCGATCCGGCTCGATCATGTGCTCGGGCTCAACCGGCTGTATCTGGTCCCGCACGGCTATGCGGCCAACAGCGGCGTCTACGTGACGATGCCGTTTGATGCGCTGCTGGCGGTCACCGCCCAGGAGAGCGTCGCCAATCGCTGCGTCGTGATCGGCGAGGACCTCGGCACGGTGCCGGAGGGATTTCGCGAGCATTTGGCGAGCTGGGGCATCTGGTCGTATCGCGTGATGATGTTCGAGCGTGATTATCATCAGGGCTGGTTCTACGGCATCGACCACTATCTGCCCGAGGCGCTGGTGACCTTCAACACGCACGATCTCGCCACCTATTCCGGATGGCGCAGCTTCGCCGATCTGCAATTCAAGCGATCGGTCGGCGTCGACCCGGGCGAGAGCGATGACGCACGTCGTCACGCGCTGAACATGCTCGGTGACGCGCTGCGACACCAGGGCATCCAGCACGAAGACATCTATGCGGTGCTGACCTTTCTGGCTCGGACGCCGTCGCGGCTGCTGGCGATCTCGCTGGAAGACCTGCTTGGCGTGATCGATCAGCCCAACGTGCCGGGCACTGTGTTCGAGCATCCGAACTGGCGTCGTCGCCTGCCGAACGGGCTGGAAGAGATCGCGTCCGTCATCAATCGCCAGGCGCTGATGGCCGCCACCGAAGAGCGCCGTCACGCGGTGAACGCCGTTGCCGGGTGACATAGAAGACTACGCGCTGATCGGGGACTGCGAAACTGCGGCCCTGGTCGGATATGACGGCTCGATGGACTGGCTGTGCTGGCCGTATTTCGATTCCGACGCGTGCTTCGCCGCGCTGCTCGGTGACGACAGCCACGGCCACTGGCAGATCAGCCCGTCCTTACCCCCCACGACAACGACGCGGCGCTATCGCGGCGACAGCCTCATCCTGGAGACGCGGTTCGAAACCGAGAGCGGGACGGTCACGCTGATCGACTTCATGCCGCCGCGCGGCAAAGCGTCGGATGTCGTGCGGATGGTCAGAGGCGATGCCGGAACGGTGGAGATGCGGATGCATCTCGTGCTGCGCTTCGGCTTCGGGGTCAACATTCCCTGGGTGAAGCGCGGCGAACAGGAAGGCGAGTTGCTCGCGATCTGCGGGCCTGACATGGCGGTCTTACGCTCACCGATCCTCACCCACGGCGAAGCCATGACGACGGTTGCCGAGTTCTCGGTCAGCGAGGGGGAGACGATCCCGTTCGTCATGAGCTATGGGCCTTCACACCTCCCTGTGCCGAAGGTCGTCAACCCGTTCGATGCTCTCCGCGACACAGAGGCTTTTTGGGCCGACTGGGCCGGTCGGTGCACCTATGACGGCGACCACCGCGATCTGGTGATGCGCTCGCTGATCACGCTCAAAGCACTGATCTTCCAGCCGAGCGGCGGCATCGTCGCGGCGCCGACGACCTCGCTGCCGGAGCAACTCGGCGGCTCGCGCAACTGGGACTATCGCTTCTGTTGGCTGCGCGACGCGACTTTCACGCTGTTCGCGCTGATGAACAACGGCTACTCCAGCGAAGCCTCCGCCTGGCACGACTGGCTGATGCGCGCCGCCGCCGGCGCGCCCGCCGAGATGCAGATCATGTACTCGATCTACGGTCATCGTCGGCTGCTGGAATGGCAGGCAGACTGGTTGCCGGGCTATCAGGGAGCGCAGCCAGTGCGGATCGGCAACGCCGCCCACGGCCAGCTGCAGCTCGACGTCTATGGCGAATTGATCGATGCATTTCATCAGTGGCGGATGGGCGGCCTCGAGCTCGACGGCGACACCTGGTCGATGGAGCGCGCCGTACTCGAACATCTCGCTGAAGTCTGGAATCAGCCCGACAGCGGCATTTGGGAGAGACGCGGAGCCAGCAAGCACTACGTGTTTTCCAAGGTGATGTGCTGGGTCGCGTTCGACCGGGGCATCAAAAGCGCGGAAAAATTCGGACTGGAGGCGCCGCTCGACAAATGGCGGGCGCTGCGTGACGAAATCCATCGCGATGTCTGCGCCAAGGGCTTTGACGCGAAGCAGAATTCGTTCGTCGAGCACTACGGCGCCGATGTGCTCGACGCCAGCCTGCTGCTGCTTCCCGCAGTCGGCTTTCTGGCGCCGGACGATCCGCGGATCAGCGGGACGATTGCGGCGATCGAGACGCATCTGATGCACCGTGGCTTTGTGATGCGCCACGATCCGCGCGAGACGCCCGAACAACCATTGCCGATCGAAGGCGCGTTTCTCGCCTGCAGCCTTTGGCTGGCCGATGCCTATGTGCTGGCGGGCCGAATCGACGATGCGAAGGAGCTGTTCGATCGGGTCGTCGGCGTCGCCAACGACGTCGGTCTATTGGCCGAAGAGTACGATCCGGATGCGGGGCGGCAGACCGGCAACTTCCCGCAGGCGTTGACCCATATCGCAGTCGTCGTGACCGCCGACAATCTCAGTACCGCGATGGCCGAGTGCGGCAAGAAGCCCGCCGTTCAGCGTTCACAGTAGGCGCACAGGTCAGCCTCCGGCGTTGCGGGCGAGGATGAAGTCGATCGCCGCCGCGAAACCGTCCTGTTCGTTGGTCCGGGTGACGTGCTTGGCCAGCTTCTTGACGTCTGCCGTGGCATTGCCCATCGCGATCGGCAGGCCGCTGACCTTGAACATCGGAAGATCGTTCTGCATGTCGCCGAGCGTGGCGATCGCGTCTGCGGGGATTTCAAGGCGCTTCGACATCGCCTGCACGAAAGTGCCCTTGCTCTGGCCGGGCGGCGTGACGTCGAGATAGTAGTCCTGCGAGCGCACCGCGAGCGCGCTGTCGCCCAGCGCGGCCTGAAGCTCGGTCTCGCATCGCTCCAGCAGTGCAAAGTCGGGACTGGCCCCCACGATCTTGCAGGCCTTTCCGATCAAAGGCGCGAAGTCGTCGATTTGAGTCGGGTCGAACTGGATGGTGCGCTGCTCGTGCGGCACATACTTGCCGTCGTCGCGGCGGATGTACCAATTGTCGTTGGTGAAGATCCAGATGTCGATGCCGTAGCGGTCGAGCAGCGCGATGCTCTTGGCCACCGCGTCCGCGGGGATCAGATGCTGTTCGATCACCGCGAGCGAGGGATCGACGATGGAGCTGCCGTTGAACGGCCCCATCGGCAGGATGATGCCCAGTGCATCGCTGAAGAGCCGCATGCCGACCGGGGGACGGCTGCTGGTCAGGGTGAAGCCGATGCCGGCGTCCTGCAATTTGGTGACAGCGGCGCGGGCGGCGTCCGTCAGACGCTTGTCCGACGTCACAAGAGTGCCGTCGACATCGGAAATGACCAGGCGGATGCGGGACATGTCGATTACTCCACGACGGATCGGGGCGCTGCAGCTGTCGGGAGCTGGGCGACGATGCCGTCGACGATCTGTTCAATGGGATGATCGATGCCGACCACGATGGGGTTTTCGTCGGGGGCGGGCGGCTCGAGCGTGGCGAATTGGCTGTCGAGCAGGCCTGGCGGCATGAAGTGATGCCGGCGCGCGGCGATACGTCCGGCGATCGTGTCGCGGCTTCCGTCGAGATAAATGATCCGCGTATCGGAGCGACCGTGGACCAGCACGTCGCGGTAACTGCGCTTCAGGGCCGAGCAGCCGAACACGACGCGGCCGCCGCCATCGGCCACCCGATCGATTTCGCCGGCGATGGCGCGCAGCCACGGCCGGCGATCGTCGTCGGTCAGCGGGTGACCGGCGCTCATCTTCGCGACGTTGGCGGGCGGATGGAAATCGTCGGCGTCCTCGTAGGTCCAGCCGAGCCGGTTGGCGAGCGCCTTGCCGACCGAGGTCTTGCCGGAGCCCGACACGCCCATCACGATCAGCGCCCGCCGCGCCACGTCAGCGGTCACGAACGCTCTCCGGCAGCGCATCCTCGGTGATCAGCCAGACTGTCTCGCCGTTCGACCGGGCTTTTCCGGCCGGCAGGTCCTCACCGGCAAGCACGCGCTCGACGATGCCGCGTTTGCTCGCGCCGTGAACCAGAAACAGCATCTCGCTGCACGAGGCGAGCGCCGGGAAGGTCAGGGTGACGCGCGGCACGAAGGGCTCGACATGGGCCTTGTCGACGCCGGCCGTCCAGCGGTCGCGAATTGCCAGCTGCGGCCAGCCGGGAAACAGCGAGGCGGTGTGGCCGTCGGGCCCGACGCCGCCGAGCACGAGATCGAACAGTGGCCGCGCCGTGTCGAGCTTGGTCGAGCCGTAGAACGATTGCAGTTCGCGCTCGTAGTCACGCGCGACCTGGCCGGGATCGGCGCCTTGGCTGGTTGGAATCGGATGGATGTTCGCGGCGGGCGCACGTCCGTCGAGCAGCACGCGCTTCGCGGTACCCATGTTGCTGAGCGGATCGTCGAACGATACCACGCGCTCGTCGCTGATGAACCAGTGCACGCGAGCCCAGCGAATCCGATCTTCGAATTCGGTGGCCAGCAGTTCGAACATCCGCTGCGGACCGGAGCCGCCGGTCAGACAAATCGCCGGACGATCGTGGTGCAGGGCGATGCGTGCGATCAGCCGCTGCGCGGCCAAGCGGGCCTGTGCGTCTGCATCGGCAGCGACGACGATCTGGCGATTTCCGACCTGCACTAGCTCGGCTCCCGCCAATTGCGGCCGTCGCGCTTGAGCAGAGCCTCGGCCTCCTCGGGGCCGTTGCTCCCGGCTGCGTAGCTCTCGAGACCTTCGGCGCCCGCGTTCTGCCACGCATCGAGGAATGGCTGGACTGCCTGCCAACCCGCCTCGACGCCGTCGGCGCGCTGGAACAGGATGTTGTCGCCGATCATGCAGTCGTGCAGCAGCGTCTCGTAGCCGTTGCTCGGCGCGACCTTGAAGTAGTCCTTGTAGCGGAACGTCATCTCGACGCCGTCGATCGCGATCGTCGGCCCGGGGATCTTGGTGTTGAACTGCAGCGCGATTCCTTCGACGGGCTCGATGCCGATGACCAGATAGTTCTGCGAGAGCTCCTCGACCGGCGTGCAGCGGAACATCGCGAACGGCGCTTGTTTGAACTTTATCGCGACCTCGGTGCGCTTGGCACCGAGTGCCTTGCCGGTGCGCAGATAGAACGGCACGCCGGCCCAGCGCCAATTGTCGATCGTCAGCTTCAGCGCTGCGTAAGTTTCGGTCGTGCTGGCGGGGTCGACGTCCTGCACCTTGCGATAGTCGCCGATCTCGGTGTCGCCGACTTTGCCGGCGGTGTACTGCCCGCGCACTGAGTTGCGCAGCGCTTCCTCTTCGCTCTGCTGCTGGATCGCCGCCAGCACTTCGGCTTTGGCCGAGCGCACGGAATGCGCGTTGAAATGCGACGGCGGCTCCATGGCGACGAGAGACAGCAGCTGGAACAGATGGTTCGGTACCATGTCGCGCAGCGCGCCAGTCTTGTCGTAGAAGCTGCCGCGGTGGGCGACGCCGAGCTTCTCGTCGACGGTGATCTGGATGTGGTCGATGTGCTCGCGATTCCAGATCGGCTCGAACATGCCGTTGGAGAAGCGCAGCACCAGGATGTTCTGCACCGTCTCTTTGCCGAGATAATGATCGATCCGGTACAGCGAGTGCTCACTGACGATGCCGAGTAGATGATCGTTGAGCGCCTTGGCGGAAGCGAGGTCGGTGCCGAACGGCTTTTCAACCACCAGCCGTCGCCACGCGCCGCCTTCTTCTTTGAGCAGGCCGGCCCGGCCGAGCTCGGTCGAGATCGGTGCGAACGCGTCGGGCGGGGTCGCCAGGTAGAACAACCGGTTGCCGCCGGTGTTGCGGTTGGCTTCGAGCTTCTCCAGCCGTTCGCGCAACTTGTCGAACGAGGAGGGATCGGACGGATCGGCGCTGACCGCCGTGACGCAGTACAGCAGCTTGTCGGCGATATCGTCCTTGACCGGGCGCGTCGCGAACTTCTTCAGGCCTTCCAGCAGGCTGGCGCGTAGATCCTCGCTGGACATCTCCTTGCGGGTGATGCCGACGACGCAGAACTTTTCCGGCAGCAGATTGGCTTCCGCCAGATTGTACAAAGCCGGGATCACCAACCGGTGGGTTAGATCGCCGGTGACGCCGAAGATCACGAAGGCGCAGCCATCCGGGATCTGCGCATTGGGCTGGCTGGTCACACGTTCTCCGATTTCGGTTTCATCTTCTGTTGCGGGGCAGCCTGATGAGCGGCGTCGGGATGCTGTTGTGGCTCCTTGTGGCCGCCGAAGCCGGCGCGCATCGCCGAGAGAATTCGCTCGGCGAAAGTGTGTTCCTTGCGCGAGCGGAAGCGCGCGAACAGCGCCGAGGTCAGTACTTCGGCCGGCACGGCCTCATCGATCGCGGCGTTGATGGTCCAGCGGCCCTCGCCGGAATCCTCGACAAAGCCGGAATAGCTGTCGAGCGCGGCATTGCGCGCCAGCGCCGAAGCCGTGAGGTCGAGCAGCCAGGACGGGATCACGCTGCCGCGCCGCCAGACTTCGGCAATGTCGGCGATGTCCAGATCGAAGCGATGCTCGCTCGGCAAAGCGTCGATATTGGCGTTCTTGAGAATATCGAAGCCTTCGGCGTAGGCCTGCATCAGGCCGTATTCGATGCCGTTGTGGACCATCTTGACGAAATGGCCAGCGCCGACCGGGCCGGCGTGGATATACCCCTGTTCGACGCGGGGATCGCGATCCTCACGGCCGGGCGTGCGCGGAATGTCGCCGATACCCGGCGCCAGCGTCGCAAAGATCGGATCGAGGCGATCGACGACTTGCTTGTCGCCGCCGATCATCATGCAGTAGCCGCGCTCGAAGCCCCAGATGCCGCCGGAGGTGCCGACATCCACATAGGCGATCGATTTTTCCCGCAGCGTCTTGGCGCGGCGGATGTCGTCCTGCCAGAACGTGTTGCCGCCGTCGATGATGACGTCGTCGGGGCCGAGTAACTTGCCCAGCTGGTCAATCGTGGTCTCGGTGATGTGGCCGGCGGGCAGCATCACCCACACCGCGCGCGGCGCGTCGAGCTTGCTGACGAGATCCTCCAGGCTGGCGGCTCCCGTAGCGCCGTCTTTGACCAGCGCTTCGACCGCCGCCGGATCCCGGTCATACACCACGTCCTGGTGGCCATCTTTCAGGAGGCGGCGAACGATGTTGCCGCCCATTCGTCCGAGGCCGACCATGCCGAGCTGCATGCCGAGGTCTCCAGCTATGTGTCCGGGCTGCGCTTGATTGTGCAGCCTCGTTGGTAATCTTCGAAAGCCTTCGTCACTGCGAGGAGCGAAGCGACGAAGCAATCCAGTGCCTGCGTTCTGGATTGCCTCGCTGCGCCCCGCAATGACGGAGCCTCTGCAGTTAGTTCAGCGCCGCGCGGACGGCGGCGTCGAGAGCTTTCAATCCACTCGCAAGGTCGCCCTTGAGGTGAACCCGCAAGGCGCGGCGGCCGCGCTCGGTGAGCACGTCGAAATCGCCGCGCGCCTGTGCTGCCTTGATGATGCCGAAGCTCGCCTTCTGTCCGGGCACCGGCAGATCCTGCGCATCCTCCGCGGTGATCTGCAGGAACACGCCGCTGTCCGGCCCGCCTTTGTAGGCCTGGCCGGTCGAGTGCAGGAAGCGCGGACCGAACTCGGCGCAGGTCGCGACATGGCGGCGGTCGCGAACGGCGAGCCGCATGCTCTGCAAACTCTCGATATGCGCGGTGTTGCGCTCGATATAGGCGAGCAGGGCGACGTAGTCGCCGGCTTGCGCGCGCGACAGATGCGCCTTGATCCACGAATCCAGCGAGCCGTTGGCTCCCGAGTCGCGCAGCGCCGCCGCGTTCGACTCGCTGGTATAGAGATCGACATCGGCCGTCGACATCGCCGGCTTCTCGTCCGGTAGCGCGCCGGACTTCTCGAACGCCGCGGTGAGTTCGCGGGTCTTGATCTTGGCGGACTCGACGTCGGGTTGATTGAACGGATTGATCCCCAGGATCGCGCCCGCCACCGCAGTGGCGAGTTCGAAGCGGAAGAATTCCTGGCCGATATGGCCGGGCGACTTCAGCACGATCCGCACCACCGGATGACCGGCCGCTTCGAGCGCTTCAAGCTTGCCATCATGCGCGGCGTCGCTTTCGCCGCTGACCCGCAGATCGATGAACAGCCGGTCGTTGCCGTAGGCCGCCGGATCGGCCAGCGGCTCGCCGTCGATCGGGATCAGACCCTTGCCGTCCTTGCCGGTGGACTCGGCGATCAGCTGTTCGGCCCATGCGCCGAAATCGGTGATCGATTTGGAAGAACTGATCGTGACCTTGTCGCGACCGGCGAGGCCGGCGCAGCCCATCGCCAGACCGAGCTGAACCCCGGGGTTTTCGCTCGGCGGCACATCCGGTCCGCAAGATCGCACCATGCTCAGCGTCAGCTCGAGCAGCTTGCCGAGGTCGAGGCCCGCAGCGGCGGCCGGCACCATGCCGAACGGCGAGAGCACTGAATATCGGCCTCCGATCGTCGGATCGCCGTGGAAGATGCGGGCGAACTTCTGTTCGGTCGCGACCTTCTCCATCGACGAGCCAGGATCGGTCACGGCGACGAAGTGCTGGCCGGCCTTGTCGGCGCCGACGGTCTCACCGACGCGCGACAGGAAGTAGTCCTTCATCACGTTGGGCTCGGTAGTGCCGCCCGACTTCGACGAAACGATGAAGAGTGTGGTGCCGAGCGTCACGCTGGCTTCGAGCGCGCGCACCTGAGCCGGATCAGTCGAGTCCAGCACATGCAGTTTGGGGAAGCCGCTTTGCTGCGGAAACGTCTCGGCAAGAACTTCGGGGCCAAGGCTGGATCCCCCCATGCCGAGTACGACCGCGTCGGTGAAGCCGCGCGCCTTCACCCATTTGGCGAAATCAGCGTAGTCGGCGAGTTTGGCGGCTTCGGCTTTGGCGCTGTTCAGCCAGCCGAGCCATTTGTCTTCATCGGTCCCGGTCCACACAGCCTTGTCCTGGTCCCAGAGCCGGCGAATCTTGCCAGCCTTGCGCCACTCGTCGGCTTGCGTCTGATAGGATTTTTCGAGATCGGCAGCGAGCGCGAGCGTCTGGGTACCCACTTCGCCAGCCAGCACGGTGTTGCGCTTGAACGCAACCGCGCCGAGCAGCTTGTCGAAAGAATCGGCGAAAAGCTGCAGGCCCTCGGTGACCAGCGTTTCGGCGATCTGCTGCAGCGAGATGCCGGCGTTCTCCAGATCCTTCAAGACCTTGACCGCATCATCGACATGCTCTTCCAGGCTGTCGCGCGGCTTGCCGTGATCGCGAAACGCATCGAGCGTTGCGGGCGGCACGGTGTTGACCGTGTGCGGGCCGATCAGCTCCTCGACATAGAGCACGTCGCTATAGGCCTTGTTCTTGGTCCCTGTGGAGGCCCAGAGCAGGCGCTGCGGCTTGGCCCCGCAGACTTCCAGCTTGGCCCAGCGATCGCCGGAGAACAGACGCTTGTAGTCCTGATAAGCAAGTTTGGCATTGGCGATCGCCACTTTGCCCTTCAGCTTTTCTAGCCGTGCCTTCTCTTCCGGATCATTGGCCTGCGCGATCTTGTCGTCGAGCTGCTTGTCGACGGCGCTGTCGATACGGCTGACGAAGAAGCTCGCGACGCTACCAACACGGGCAGGGTCGCCGCCGTTCGCAATCAACGTCTCGAGACCGGACAGATAGGCCTCAGCAACTTGCCGGTAGACGTCCTGCGAGAATAGCAGCGTGATGTTGACGCTGATGCCCTTGGAAATGAGGTGCTTGATCGCCGCGAGGCCCTGGCGGGTCGCCGGGACCTTGATCATCAGGTTCTCGCGCTTGACGGTCTCCCACAGCCGCTCGGCTTCGATGATCGTCGCTTTGGTGTCGAGCGCCAGATAGGGCGACACTTCCAGGCTGACGAAGCCGTCGCGGCCCTCGAGCCGGTCATAAGTGGGGCGAAGCACGTCCGCGGCGTGCTGGATGTCCTCGACTGCGAGGGCTTCGTACAACTCACCAACCGAGCGGTCGCCGTGCTTCAGCGCCGTGCCAATCGCGCCGTCATATTCGTCGGACGAGCCGATCGCCTTCTCGAAGATCGAGGGGTTCGAGGTTACTCCCTTCACCCCGTCTTCGTCGATCAGCTTCTTAAGATCGCCTTTGGCGATGAAGCCGCGGGCGAGGAAGTCGAGCCAGACGGCCTGGTCGTGTTGTTCGAGCGCTTTGACGGGGTTCATGTGCTTTGTCTGTCATTCGGTGCGAGGGAGCCTCGCGTGCATTTCCGTCCGGGAGCGGAAGCTTGTCAACACGTCCTTGCCTGCCATGGCGGCCGGCCGTACAGCGGCGAGCTGAACTGACGCGCTAGAGGCGAAAGGGTTCCGAGCAAGCCGTATCGCAAAGCTGTGATGGCTGGATGAAGCACGCCGGTTGTCGCGATCTGCCTGATCTACGGGCAACGGCAGAGAGCGCCGCTCGACGCAAGCAGGTCAGGCGCCTGAGAGGTCGCTCCGCGCAAGATCCCAGAGCAGCGTGTACAGGCAGGTCGAGATCAGCTCCGCTCCGATGAGGCCTTCAAACCGCTCGATCATCGCCCTGACGGCCGTTCGATTGCTGCCCTCGATTACCACGAACCAGTCGGATGCTCCGGCGCTGGTCACGCCCGGCGGGTCGGTCAGCGGTCGCGACAGAGCGGGGTCGTTCTCCAGCAGGTGCATCGAGATGAGGCCGTCCTGCGCCAATAGTTCGCGCTGAGCGACGATCATGGCGCGAAGGTGCTCATGGTTGCCGCCGCGCGGGCGGAGCCGCACCAGCCCGAGCTGCGCGCCGCGACCCTCGCCGTGGCTTGCGGTGATCCGTGCCGCGCCGCGGATCATGTTCTTGAATTTGGCGATGTTACGGTTCGACCACTCGGTCTGGTGTGCGAGCGCCTTGCGGTAAGCCGGGCTGCTCAGCACCTCGAAGGTCCGGGTGGCATACAGAGCGAGATACTTCGGCGAGGCGTCCTCCGCGACATAGCGGCGCGCTTCGAGAAAGCCGTCGATCGCGACACGCTCAGCCAGATGTTCGCGATCGTACCAGCGATTGAAGTCGGGCTCGTCCTCGGCGTCGATGTCCATCGCGGTCAGCAACATTCCCCGAGCGGCGAGCGGCATGAAAAGCTATCCTTGGGTTCAATTGGAGGTCGCGCTGCTGCGCGTGCCTGCCTTCTTCGATTTGGCAGTCGATCTCGGCTGCAAAGTGGTATCGGCGGGGCTAAGCAGCCGTCCGTCTTCGGCATGCAGTTCGAGAGTCCTCACCGGTCGGCCGTTGTTGCGATCCACCAGCACGGTGGCGATCTCTTCAGGGCGAGGGTCGAATTGTTCGCTCCACTGGCGCAGCGCCACCAGGATCGGGAAAATCCCCTGGCCCTTCGGCGTCAGCAAATATTCGTGGTAGGCGCTGCCGTCCGCTGCCGGCACCGGGCGGAGAATGCCATGCTCCACCAGCGTGCGCAGGCGACTGGCGAGGATGTTCTTCGCCAATCCCAGCTTGCCCTGAAACTCGTTGAAGCGCCGGACACCGAAGAAGGCTTCGCGGACGATCAACAGCGACCACCAGTCGCCGATCACCTCGAGCGCACGCGCCACGGGGCAGGGATCGTTCTCGAAACTCGTTCGCTTCACCATCTCGCCGTCCGCCGATCACGCGCTTGTGTGGTTGCAATATAAAACTGGTGGCGTACATCGCAATCAGTTTCATCATGCAACCAGAAAGAGGCGACCATGAGGCTGGCGGGAAAGACGGCATTGATCACGGGTGGCAACAGCGGCATCGGTTTGGCGACGGCAAAGCTGTTCATTGCTGAAGGCGCCAAGGTGACGATCACCGGGCGCGACGCGGGACGGCTGAAGGCGGCCGCCGACGCGTTGGGCAGCGCCGCGCTGGCAGTGGAGGCCGACGTCAACGACGTCGCTGCGCTCGAGCGTGCCGCCTCGCAAGCGGCCGAGGCGTTCGGCAAGCTGGACGTCCTGTTCGCAAATGCGGGCATTCCGGGATCGACGCCGCTCGGCACGACGTCGCTGGCTGCGTTCGAGCAGGTGATCCGTACCAACCTCACCGCGCCGTTCTTCACCGTGCAGGCCGCATTGCCGCATCTCAACGACGGCGCGTCGATCATTCTCAACAGTTCGGTGATCGCGGTGCTGGGCAATCCCGGTTACGCGGCCTATGCGGCCAGCAAGGCCGGGCTGCGCGGCATGGCGCGGGTGATGGCGTCCGAACTGTCGCCGCGCAACATTCGCGTCAATGTGGTCGCGCCCGGTGGTGCGCGCACACCAATCTGGAAGGGCGCTGCGCCGACCGACGAGGCGATGGCCGTGCTCGAAAGCCGTATCGCAGCCGCGACGCCGCTCGGCCGGATCGCCGAGCCGGAGCACATCGCCAAGACCGTGCTGTTCCTGGCGTCGGACGATGCCGCTCATATCCAGGGTGTCGAAATCTTCGTCGATGGCGGCGCCACCGGCTCTCCAGCAGGTGCGCCGATCTATCGCGGCTGACGATCAGCGCGGATGTTGGGGGCGATCCGCGATGTCGTTGATCGCAGCGATCACGGCGTCGCGGACGCCCGGGTCATAGAGCAGATGTCCGGCCGCATCGACGGTACGCAGCTCCGCGTTCGGCCAGCTCGCGATCAGCCGGTGGGCGGTCGCGGGCGGACACAGCAGATCATAACGGCCCTGCACGACGATGCCGGGAATGCCGGCGAGCTTGTTCGCCTCGGCAATCAGCTGATCCGGCCGCATGAAGCAGTCGTGGACGAAGTAGTGCGCTTCCATGAACGGCGTAGCCGGTAGCGGCCGCGTCTCGCCGGCAGCGCGCGGGCCCAGCCGGGTCTGCTTCGGCGCGATCTGCGACAGGATCGACTCGGTCTCTCCCCAGGCTCGCGCGGCGGGGCCGTGCACGGCAGAATCCGGATCGAGAATGCGCCGCCAATAGGCGTCCAGCGGTGCGGCGCGTTCGCCCTCGCGAAGCAGCGACAGAAAGTCCGCGTTCAACCCAGGATAGAACCTCGGCAGCGTCTCAAGGAAGGCTGTTTCGAGTTCGGCGCGGGTGCCGAGGAACGTCGCGCGGAGCACGATGCCGCTGACGCGGTCCGGATGCGCCTGTGCATAGGCCAGCGCCAGCGTCGCACCCCATGAACCTCCGACCACCAGCCAGCGTTCGATCCCCAGCGTGGTGCGGATCGTCTCCATGTCGGCGATGAGGTGAGGCAGCGTGTTGGCTTGGCGGCCCCCTTTCGGCCGACTGCGGCCGGCGCCGCGTTGGTCGAACAGCACGGCGCGAAATCGTTGCGTGTCGAACAGCCGGCGGTGATCCGGCTGGCAGCCGCTGCCGGGACCGCCATGCAGATAGATCGCCGGCGAACCATCTGCGTTGCCGCTGGTTTCAACGTACAGCGCATGGCCGTCGCCCACGTCGAGCATCTGCGACGTCAGCGGCTGCGCGGCGCTGGTGGGACCGGGACGGATCTCGCGTTCTGCTTCGGGAGTCATCTGATGTGGTTACAGCCAAATGCGGCGGAACGCGAGCACGGCAAGGCAGGCGCGTGGGACGGCGCCATGCGGCGGACAGGGTTGCGCATCGGCGGCGTGCCCCTCACTTTCAGCCCAGACGAAACGGAAACTTTGGATGCCGCGATACTATTTCAACACACGGATTGGAGCGGAGCTGATCCCGGATCCCGAGGGCGAGGATCTGCGCGATGCGGATCATGCGTGGGAGGTGGCCCGCGCCACCATCAGGGAGATCGTCAAGACAGAGGCCGCGCAGGTCGATCTGATCCGCGCCAGCCTCGAAGTCACCGACGAGGATGGCCACGTGGTGCTCGACTTCCCCTTCAGCGAAGCCTTGCTCGACATGCCGGCGCTGCCGCGGAACAGGCATTGACCACCCCGATTTGACGGTGGCGCGGCGTTTGCCTGCGCGCTATCAAGTTCTTATCGATCGGGGGACACATGCAAGACATCTGGCGACTGTCGGCGACCGAACTGTCCGGCCTGATCAAGGCGCGCCAACTGTCCGCGCGCGAGGCGACACAGGCGGCGCTCGACCGGCTCGATGCGGTCAATCCTGCGATCAACGCGGTGATCGACCATCGCCCCGAAGATGCCCTGGCGCAGGCCGACGCGGTCGACGCGGCGTTGAGCCGCGGCGATGACGTCGGACCGCTGGCCGGTGTGCCGGTCACCGTCAAGGTCAACGTCGATCAGCAGGGCTTCGCCACCACCAACGGCGTGACGTTACAGCGCGACCTGATCGCGACGGCGAACAATCCGGTGGTCGATAATCTGCTGAACGCCGGCGCGGTGATCGTCGGCCGCACCAACACGCCGGCGTTTTCGTATCGCTGGTTCACGTCGAACAAGCTGCACGGCGAGACCCTCAACCCGCGCGATCCGTCGATCACGCCGGGCGGCTCGTCGGGCGGTGCGGGGGCCGCGGTGGCGGCGGGCATCGGCCACATCGCGCACGGCACCGACATCGCCGGCTCGGTGCGCTATCCGGCTTATGCGTGCGGCGTGCACGGCCTGCGCCCGACGCTGGGCCGCATCGCCGCCTACAACGCGTCGTCGCCCGAGCGCGCGATCTGCCCACAGATCAGTGCGGTTTCGGGCCCGCTGGCACGGAGCATCGCTGATCTTCGGCTCGCGCTCGCGGCGCTGTCGCAGGCCGATGCGCGCGATCCCTGGTGGGTGCCGGCGCCGTTGCAAGGGCCGCCGCGCGACAAGCGGGCGGCGCTGTGCGTCGCGCCGGACGATCTCGAGGTCGTCGCGGACGTACGAGATGCGGTGCTCGATGCCGCACGCCGGCTGGAGGACGCTGGCTGGACGGTCGAACAGATCGATCAGACCCCGCCGCTGCGCGAAGCGGCCGAATTGCAGGCGCAGTTTTGGCTGGGCGATGGTTACCGCGCGATGCTCGACGCCGCGCAGCGCGAAGGCGACGAAGGCGCGCTGGCCTGCCTCAACGGCAATCGCGCGCGCGAGATCACCGACGCTGCGACGCTGTCGCGGCTGCTGGTGCGCCGGGCGACGCTGACGCGAGACTGGGAATTGTTCTTCCAGCGTTACGCGGTGTTGCTGATGCCGGTGTCAGGTGAGCTGCCGTTCCCGCAGCGGCTCGATCTCAAGGACGAAGCCTCATTCAAGCGTGTCTGGGCCGCCCAGATGCCGCAGGTCGGCACCCCGTTCATGGGGCTGCCCGGCCTGACTGTGTCGACCGGCCTCGTCGGGCGCGTCCCGGTGGGCGTGCAACTCGTCGCCGGGCGCTATCGCGAGGATCTGTGCCTGCTCGCCGGTGAAGCGATCGAGGCGGGCGGCACGCCGCCGTCCCCGATCGATCCGCTGCAGTAACGACGCGCAAGAGGACCGGCCGATGACCTCGATCTATGATTTTTCCGCCAAGACGTTGGCCGGCGAGGAGATCTCGCTGAAGCAGTTCGAAGGGCAGGTGCTGCTGATCGTCAATACCGCCAGCGCCTGCGGCTTCACCCCGCAATACAAGGGCCTCGAAGCGCTGCAGCAGCGCTACCGGCCGCGCGGCTTCTCGGTGCTCGGCTTTCCGTGCAATCAGTTCGGATCGCAGGAGCCGGGCGACGAGGCGCAGATCGCGCAGTTCTGCTCGCGCAACTACGGCGTCAGCTTCCCGATGTTCGCCAAGATCGACGTCAACGGCGCGCAGGCCCATCCGCTCTACAAGTTCCTGAAGGGTGAGAAGGGCGGGTTGCTCGGCTCCGGGATCAAGTGGAATTTCACCAAATTTCTGGTCGACCGCAGCGGCCGCGTGGTATCGCGTCACGCGCCGACGACCACGCCGGAATCGCTCGGCAAAGAGATCGAGACGTTGCTATGACCGACCAGACTCAGAATATCGAACTGCCCGATCGCCTTTCGGTCGAAGAATCCAGCCCGTACTACAATGAAGCCGTGCTGGCGCTCGACGTCGGCATCCGCTTTAAGGGCCAGGAAAAGACCAACGTCATCGAGTACTGCGTCAGCGAGGGCTGGATCCGCGTCGCCGCCGGCAACGCCAAGGACCGTTTCGGCAACCAGCTCGCCATCAAGGTCCACGGTCCGGTCGAGCCCTTTATCCGCCCGCGCAGCTGAGCATCCGCTCGCTGCCGTGGCCGCGCGCGCGGCGATGCCGCCCTACGAAGGCTGCGACTGCGGCAGCTTCCTTGTCCATTCTTTGCCTGGTCGCCGCGCAAAGCCGCCTGCGCCAATGCGGCGACTTGTGGCGCGGCGTTAACGAATGGCGGCGCTTTGCGACGGTATCTCTCCGAAAGCGTAGCTAGATCTAGTCCAGACCTTCCGCGAGGTCGCCTAAATCCTGCTTTCGATGTGTCAATCACCGCTGATTCGGCCGATTCGTCGGCGCTTTGTTCTGATCGCGTTCCATCCGTTAAGATCAGCGGACATGGCTGTCGCAGGCTGGGACAGCTGGCCGCGCTTCCGTCCGCTATGGCGCGGCAGCGCTCCGGTGTCTCGTGCGGGGATGATTAAGGGCCGACGTTAACGAATTCGTCCATGAAGCGGGTCGAGCAAACTTCACCAACGCGGCACAAATTGCGTCCTGCCGGGATCTTGCCGCGAGATGTAGGGCGAGAAGATTCGCTATTTGTGATTCGCGGTGATTCGGCCGCGCTTTGTTCCGGAAGCGTTCGAACCGTTAAGATGCGGCAGATGTGCTGTCGCAGATCGGAACATCGGGCATGTCGTCGGCGCTGTTTTAGATGTTGGAAGTTCTGGCTTTTGCGACCAGGCTGCGCCTGAACGCACGGTCGCGCTTCAGGTGCCATTCGCGGCTCATCGCGTCCTGCCGGCTAGTGAAGCGTTCGCTGTGGATCAGGACCCAGTTGCGACCGCGCGTCGAGCGCGCGCCGGTCCCGGCATTGTGCTGCGCCAGCCGTCGGTCGAGATCGAGCGTCCATCCGACATAGGTCAGGTAGCGGCTGGGGCTCGCGCAGCCGAGCACATAGACGAAACACTCTTCTTCGGCGGGAGCTTCTTGCATGGCGCAAGCCTCGCATGGACGGCCGAGTCCGGCAATCAGCCGCGGCCCTGCACGTTGACAGCGCGGGACCAAGGCCGCTTGGCTGCTGTTCACGCAACCGCGGATGGAGCGCAGAATGATCGGCAGGACGATGGGATGGGCGATGGTGGCCACTCTGCTCGGCGGCGGGGCGACACTGGCCCAGGACGTACCGGGCATTGAGATCTGTACGGCCGAGAAGACGATGGAACGGCGCACCAGTTGCCTGCAGAGCAATGTCGAATTTCTGCAGAAGTCGTTCGACAAGGCGCGGCTCGATCAGCAACAGAAGCTCGACGCCGCCAACCGTCAGATCGAGGCGCTGAAAGCGTCCGTGGCAACGCTGCAGAAATCGCTCGAACAATCGCAGGCGGCTCAGAAGAAGCCCGAGCCGGCCGCTCCGGCGAAGGATGCGTCGCCAGCAAAGCCCGACGCAAAACCCGATACGAAGAGCGACGCGAAGTAACAGCGGCTGCTCGCCTGCCGCTGAACGGAATTCGAACGAGGTGCGCGGCTTGGCAGCGCGCACCGAGACGCCTAACATCGTGCGTCACGGCGCACGGGCTTGAAGTCCGCCCTGCAACAAGAACAAACATCGGGAGGATTCATGTCCAACGTTCGCGTACTCGCCACCGATCTCGCCTTTCCCGAAGGGCCGGTGGTCATGCCCGACGGCTCGGTGGTCCTCGTCGAGATTCGGGCGCAGCAACTCACGCGGGTCTGGCCGGACGGCCGCAAAGAGGTCGTCGCCAAGATCCCCGGCGGCCCGAACGGCGCGGCGCTCGGCCCCGACGGCAAGATGTACATCTGCAACAACGGTGGCTTCGGCTGGTTTCCGTCGCGCGGCACGATGATGCCCGGCGCGCCGGCCGCGCACGAATATATCGGCGGTTCGATCCAGCGTGTCGATTTGCAAAGTGGCGCCGTCGAAACGCTGTTCGACAAGTGCGGCGAGCACCCGCTGAAGGGGCCGAACGACCTGGTGTTCGACAAGCACGGCGGGTTGTGGTTCACCGACCTCGGCAAGCGGCGCGCGCGCGACATGGATGTCGGCGCCGCTTACTACATCAAACCGGGGATGAGCGAGATCACCGAACAGGTGTTCGGCACGCTACCGCTCAACGGCATCGGGCTGTCGCCGGACGAGACCACGATGTACGCGGCGGAGACCCCGACCGCTCGTCTGTGGGCATACGAGATCTCCGCGCCCGGAGAGGTGAAGCCGCGCGACGTGATCTATCGCGGCGAGAAGGGCAAGCCGATCGCCGGACTGGGCGGCTACCAGATGTTCGACTCGCTCGCCGTGGAGGCCGGCGGCAATGTCTGCGTCGCGACCCTGGTCTCCGGTTGCATCTCGGTGATCGCTCCCGATGGCACACTGGTCGAGCAGGTTGAGACTGGCGATCGCGTTACCACAAACATTGCGTTCGGCGGGCCAGAGCTGAAGACCGCCTACATCACGCTGTCCGGCAAAGGCGAATTGATCGCCATGGACTGGCCGCGCGGCGGCCTGCCGCTGAATTTCTTGAACAAGTAACGTTCCTCGTCATTGCGAGCCGAAGGCGAAGCAATCCAACCCGTGCACGGAGCCGGATTGCTTCGTCGCTTTGCTCCTCGCAATGACGTATGAGAGGTCGTACTGCGAAAGCGAAGAGGATCTGCAATGCCCTGGCTCGAACCCGTCACTCTCAGCGGACCGCACGCGACGTTGGAGCCGCTGCAGCCGGCGCATCGCGACGGGCTGATCGAGGCCGTGCAGGACGGCGAGTTGTGGAAGCTCTGGTACACAGCTGTCCCGGCGCCTGATCGGATGGAAGCCGAGATTGCGCGTCGGCTGGCTCTGCAGGTGCAGGGGGCGATGCTGCCGTGGACGGTGAAGGACGCAGACGGCCGCATCGTCGGCGTGACGACCTACATGAACGTCGACGCTGCCAATCGCAGGGTCGAGATCGGTTCGACCTGGTACGCGCCCAGCGTGCAGCGCACCGGCCTCAACACGCAATGCAAGCTGCTGCTGTTGCAGCACGCCTTCGAGAAACTGGACTGTATCGCGGTCGAGTTCCGTACCCATTTCTTCAATCACCAGTCCCGCCGTGGCATCGAACGCCTGGGTGCCAAGCAGGATGGTATCTTGCGCAGTCACCAGATCGCATCGAACGGGACGCTCCGCGATACGGTTGTGTACTCGATCATCGCGTCCGAATGGCCGACCGTGAAGGTGCATCTGAACTATCAGCTGTTCGATAAGCCGAGGCCCGGCCTGCGGGTTTTCACGTGATGCGGACCCGGCGGATCTGCTAACAGCTTGCTGATCGAAAGAATGATCGATTAGATTGGGGCGGATTGATCTACATCATTCCGGGGGCGGGCCGACCCCGCCATGCTGCCGAGATGCCGTTCTATCGTTTTCACGTCTGCGATCCGATCAACCGCGTCGATGGCCCGGGCCACGACGGGGCGGCGCTGGCTGACGATATCGACGCCACGCTGTTCGCGGCGGGCGTCATCCAGCGGCTCATCCAGCTGCAGCCGAGTGTTCCGCTGACCTGGTCGATCGAAATCATGCAGGACCAGCGCCGGGTGTGCGCGCTGCCGTTCGAGAAGGGCTGCCAGGTTATGCTGCGGCCGGAATGGGTTTGCGACCAGCCGGCCGACGTCCATGAAAGCTGGCGCTGAGGCTGCTCGTCCGCGCCCAGACTCACGTTCACCCCGATCGGCTAAGGCTTTCCGGCAATTGCGAGCCAGGCAATTGCGAGCCAAACGAGCGGCGTAAGGCGCCGCGCGATGGCTGGCTCGTCGAAGCGGTTCGGCTTGGTGAGCGGGACAGGATCACTTCGCAGGCCAGTCTCCTCCGATAACGCGCGGTTTACGCGGCCGCGCTCGGCAACTGATCCGCGCGGTACAATGTGTCTATCGTCACGGTTCCATTCGCCCGTGAGACGCATGGGCAGATCTTTTCGTTTTCGTGCTTCTGCTCGGCGCTGAAGAACACGTCGCGGTGGTCGATCTCGCCGTCCACACGGGCGACGTCGATCGCGCAAACGCCGCACTCGCCGCGTTGGCAATCCGAGATGACCTCGAACCCTGCGGCGTTGAGCACGTCGAGCATGGAGCGATACCGTGGCACCAGGATTTCCTGTCCGGTGGTCTCGATCCGCACCCGGAATTCGCGGGTCGGCAACCGCCCGCTCGATCCGAAGGTCTCGAAGCAAAGGTCGCTGCCCGGTCGGCCGGCTTCCGCCCAGGCGTGCTTCGCCGCTTCAAGCATGCGGAGCGGCCCACACACAACGGCGATCGCATTCTCGGGAAGGGCCGCGAACGCTGCGGCAAGGTCGAGCCGCACGCCGGCGTCGCTCGGATGCAGCCAGAGCCGCTCGCCGAGCAGCGCGCTCAGTTCGTCATGTAGCGCGGCGTCATCGTCGGACTTCACCGCATAGTGCATCGACAGATCGACATTCTTGCGCGCGAGAGCCGCGGCGATGCCCAGCATCGGCGTCACGCCGATGCCGCCGGCGACCAGGCAATAGTGCTTGCGGCTCCAGTCAATCTCGAACAGCGAGGTCGGATTGGAAATCTCCAAACCGCTGCCAGCTTGAAGCGCCCACATCGCGCGCGAGCCGCCGCGGCTGTCGTCGGCGAGGCGCACGGCAATGCGCAGCAGCCCGTCGCTGCAAGGGATCAGCGAGTAGCTGCGCCGCTCCGGCTGGCCATCGATCAGCACGGCGACGCTGATGTGGCTGCCCGGCGCCCAGCTCCCGGCCGGCAGGTCCGGCTTGAAGATGATTTCGCGGATGGTCGGCGCGAGATCGCGGGTAGCCACGACGGTGGCGTGGCTCCAGTGCTCGGCAAAACGCATATCGGCCTCCGTGCTATCTGTCCGCTGCGGACGTCACCAGCGCCAGCGCCGGCAGCAATTCGAGATGGGTGCGGTTGCGCAGCGCGAGCCGCAGGTTGCGCACGGCGAGGCGCGCGTGCTCGCGCATCACTGCCTCGGCGCGGCCGCCCTCGCGGTTCTCGATCGCGTCGACCACAATACGGTGGTGATCCTGAGCGATCATCAGAATCTGATGCGCCTCTGGCAGCGCCGATTGCGCCATCACGAAAGCGCTCGGCGACGCGAAGGGCAGGGCGGCGACGCGGTCGATCTGCCGCATCACCGGGCCGCTGCCGGACAGCTCGTTGAGCAGCGCGTGAAACCGGGCGTTCAGCGACACGTAGGACGAGAACGCCTCGACCGAGATCGGATCCTGCTTTACCAGGAGATCGATATCGGCGAGGCACTCTTTCAGTGGCTCGATCTGCCGTGCGCTGGCGCCGCGTTCGGCGGCGAAGCGGGCGGCGAGGCCTTCCATCGTGCCGCGCAGTTCGATCGAGTCGAGGATGTCGCGCTCGGAAAACGCCTTGACCATGAAACCGCCGGACGGAATTGCCTGCAGCAGCCCTTCGTCCTCGAGCCGCACCAGCGCCATCCGCACCGGCGTGCGCGATACGCCAGTGATGTCGACCGCCTGTAACTCCGAGATGCGCTCGCCCGCACGGAGCTGGCCGGACAGCACCATGTCGCGCAACGCCAGCTGCGCGCGCACGGTCTGCGACATCGAGCGGTCTGCGACCTTGTCGTTCATCGCTTACTCCGCAGCCTGCAGCCGCGGCGCAGCTTCCTTCGCCGTCATCCGGTCGATCAGCTTGCGCGACCACATCGCGCCGGCATCGATGTTGAGATTGTAGAACACGCGGTCCGGGTTCTCACTGATGGCGCGCTGCTGGGCCTCGAGGATGATTTCGTCCTCGCCGAAAATGCCGGCGACGCCTTCGCGGATCTCCGTCGTCAGGCGCTGCTCGGTCAGCCGATAGTTGCGCACGAACGCCCAGAAGTAGTGACAGGTCGTTTCGGTTTCCGGCGTCATGGTGTTGAGCACGAAGCCGTTGACGCCCTGAGAGCGGTCGCCTTCCGGCGCGCCGCTGCCCGCTGGAGCAACGCCGACGTCGATCGTCACCGTGCCGGGTGCCTCGAAGCGGATGATCTGCCAGCGGTCGACCAGACCGGGCTTGCGCAGTTGCGCGGCCCAGAACGGCGGCGCCTCGATGCCGCGCATCCAGCGCGTCACCGTGACGGTGCGATCGCCGTGCGTGACGTCGAAAGGCGCTTCGGCAACCGCTTCATTGCCGATCGACGAGCCGTGCACGTAAGTCTCGTGGGTGAGGTCCATCAGATTGTCGACCACCAGTCGCCAATCGCATTGGACGTGGATGGTCTTGCCGTCGCCGGCCCAGGCGGGATCGTCGTTCCAATGCATGTCCGGCACCAGCGCCGGATCGGCCAGCGTCGGATCGCCCATCCACAGCCAGATGAAGCGATGCCGCTCGACCACCGGATAACTACGCACGCAGGCTGACGGATTGATCGTCTCCTGCGACGGCATGTAGGTGCAGCGGCCCTGGGCATTGAACTTGAGCCCGTGATAGCCGCACACGACGGTGTCACCTTCGAGCCGGCCCTTGGACAACGGCACCAGCCGGTGCCAGCAGGCATCTTCGAGCGCCGCGACCGAGCCGTCGCTCTTCCGAAACATCACCACATGTTTGCCACAGATCGTGCGCGGCAACAGCGCGTGCTTGATGTCGGCGTCCCAAGCCGCCGCATACCAGGCGTTGAGCGGAAAAGCGGGCATCAAGGCCTCCCTGAAAGTCATTCTTATTCTGAGTTCTGACTGTATACATAAAATGCCATTTGACAAGAATTCTCCTCAGAACGGCCGATGAACTCGCAATTCTGTATACCGATGCGTCGCCAAGCGTCGAAAGGAACATCCTGACTTGGCCTGTTCGTGATTTGTTCGTTGGATGTGCCTCTGCGCTGGGGAGACGGTCATGGCCGATCTGGAAACGATGGACGACGCCGCGCTCATTGCGGTGTGGCTCGACAATCTACGTAGCGACGAGCAGATCGATCATGTCGGCGCGTATAATCGCCGCTTCCGCGAACGAGCCGTAGAGCGGAGCAGGATCGTGCAGGTTCTGCTCCGCCGGGGCGGTGGTTCGGCGGCGGCGCTGCGACAGTTGCTGGAGCATGCCGACCCGGCTGTCGCCAGGGCGGCCGCGCAAGCGCTGAAGCAGCCTGACGGTGCGCCGCCGGCGCAAACGCTAACGCTTCCGCCCGAGCATCCGGCGTTCTGGATGATACGCAATCCGCCACCGCCGGCCTTGTCAGCGGCAGAGATCGCGCATCGGCTCAGCAAGGTGCTGCCGGATCAGGCCGACGCGCTGCTGCGCTGGTTACGACCTGCGATTGGTCTTTGGCCCCACGGAGAGCGGCCCGATGCGCCGGCGGACGGCTCCCGGCTGGGAGGAATGCCCTATGCACCGCCGGACTGGACTTGGCCGGTCGCGGCCGGCGAACCGATGCTGTTCATCGGCCAGATCAATTGCGCGGACGTGCACGGGATGCTGGGCGCCGAATCTTTGCCGGATCGCGGGCTGCTGTCGTTTTTCGCCGATCACGACACGGCGATGGGCTGTTTGCTGACCGGACAGGGTGGCGCTGCTTACTACTGGCCCGACACCGCCGATCTGGTCGCGGCCAAGCCACCGCTCGAGATCCTGACGCGGTTTGCGCGGGCCGAATTGCTGTTCAGGCCGATGTTCGATCTTCCCGATCCAAAGAGCAGCATCGTCGCCGCGATTCTACCCGACCGAGCGCAACTCGATATCTACGAACGGTTTCGCCGCGAAATGATCGCCTACGGATCGCCGGAGGATTGGGACGGTCCGGGCGGCAGTAAGCTGTTCGGCTGGCCGGATCTGCTGCAGGACGAGGACTTCACCCTAACCCTCAACGAGCCTTTTAGCGCCTATCAGCTGCTGCTGCAGCTCGACAGCTATACCAACGGCCAGGATTTCGTTGATTGGGGGCCCGGCGGTTATCTCTATTACTTCGTTACCAAGGATGATTTCGCGGATCAGCGGTGGGATGCGGCTGAACTCGCGATGCAGTGTACGTAGCGGCTGCGCAGATCGCCTTGCGACGGCGAGGGCGCTCACCGCGCAGGTGCTGACTACCTACGTCGTGAGCCTCGCGTTCGTCATTCCGGGATGCGCCGCGCAGCGGCGCAGGCCCGAAATCCATAGTCCCTGGACTAACTGTGAGGCACGAAGGCCGAGTTGCTGTGCAGCAAAGCGAGCGCGGTGGTTATGGATTCCGGGTTCGCGCTACGCGCGACCCGGAATGACAAAAAGAGAGGTTACACTTCCCGTCGGCTCAGGAACGCCAGGCGCTCGAACAGGTGGACGTCCTGCTCGTTCTTGAGCAGCGCGCCGTGCAGCGGGGGGATCAGCTTGCGCGGATCACGCTCCTTCAGTTGCTCCGGGGTCATCTCCTCATTGAGCAGGAGCTTCAGCCAGTCGAGCAGTTCGGAGGTCGACGGCTTCTTCTTCAGGCCGGGTACGTCCCGGACTTCGAAGAAGATCTTGAGCGCTTCCGCCACCAGGCGCTGCTTGATGCCGGGGAAGTGGACGTCGACGATCGCCTGCATCGTGTCGGCGTCGGGGAATTTGATGTAGTGGAAGAAGCAGCGGCGCAGGAAGGCGTCGGGCAGTTCCTTCTCGTTGTTGGAGGTGATCACCACGATCGGGCGCTTCTCGGCGCGGATGGTTTCGCCGGTCTCGTAGACGTGGAACTCCATCCGGTCGAGTTCGAGCAGCAGGTCGTTGGGAAATTCGATGTCGGCCTTGTCGATTTCGTCGATCAGCAGCACCGGGCGCTGCTCGTGGGTGAAGGCTTCCCACAGTTTGCCGCGCTTGATGTAGTTCTTGATGTCCGACACCCGCGGATCGCCGAGCTGGCTGTCGCGCAGTCGCGACACGGCGTCGTATTCATACAGGCCCTGCTGCGCCTTGGTGGTGGACTTGATGTGCCAGGTCAGCAGCGGCGCACCGAGCGCCCGTGCAACTTCCTCGGCCAGCACCGTCTTGCCGGTCCCGGGCTCGCCTTTCACCAAGAGCGGCCGTTCCAGAACAATCGCCGCATTGACGGCGACCTTGAGGTCGTCGGTCGCCACATAATCCTTGGTGCCGGTGAACTTCATGCGTTTCTGCCTCGTCTGTGATCAGGCGGCGCGCGCCATTCTTGTTGTTTGTTGTTGCGTCTCTGGATGTGGAGGTCACATCCGGCTGCGATCGAGGGACCGCAGCGCCGACAGCCTGCGTATCAGGCTCTGCGGATCATGGCCAGCAACACCAGCACGATCACCGCGCCGATCGCGGCGTTGATGATCGCCCGGAAAATGCCGGCGCCCAACGACACGCCGAGGAACGGCAGCAGCCAGCCGGCCACGACTGCCCCGACGATGCCGACGACGATGTTGCCGATCAGGCCAAAGCCGCCGCCGCGCACCAGCAGCCCTGCGAGCCAGCCCGCGACCGCGCCGACCAGAAGCCAGACCAAGATCGAATCGATACCCATGCCAGATCCCCGCTTGTTCTCGCCGCGACTGATCGGCCGCGGCCGGGCGACTTTAGTGGAAAGCAGCCGGCAGGGTCTAGGCGTTTGGAACCCGGCGGCGCACCGAGGTGTTCGGCTTGCCATTCGCCTCCGGAACCAGAGGGGGCATATCGCTGACCTGCGCGAGCGACGCGACGCAGCGGTTACGGCCGCTGCGCTTGGCCTGGTAGAGCGCCAAATCTGCGTCGCGGACCAGCGTTGCCGGTTCGTGCATGGTGGACGTCCGGCTGGCGACCCCGATGCTCACCGTCAGGTGACCGGCCGGCGAATCCGGGTTGGCGAGGCCGAGCCGGCGAACCTCGTGGCGGATGATTTCGGCAAGCTGCATGGCGGCATCGGCGTCGGCTCCGGGCAACACGATGGCGAATTCTTCCCCGCCATAGCGGGCCGCATGTCCACCGCAGTCGGCGACGGCGGCCGCCAGCAATGAGCCGATCAGTTTCAGGCCTTCGTCACCGGCCTGGTGGCCGAGGCCGTCGTTGAAGCCCTTGAAGTAGTCGACGTCGATCATCAATACGGAGAGCTGTGCGTGTGTCGCGAAGGCGTCGTCGATGAAGTCCTCGTGCGCGCGGCGATTGGGCAGCCCGGTGAGGCCGTCCGTCCGCGCCAATTCCGCCAAACGGGAATTCAGGGCTTCGACTTCGTCTTCCACCTGCTTGCGGCGGGTGACGTCGCGCAAGGTGCAGACAATGTGATTGCCGGGCTTGCCGTTCTGGCGGGTGAAACGGAAGTTCGCTTCCAGCCAGACGATGGTGCCGTCCGCGCGCTCCATGCGAAATTCGGCGCGCAAGGCCTCACGGCACTGGGCCAGTTGCCGCCCCATCGCACGCAGGGCTGGAATATCGTCGGGATACAGCATGTCCAGATAGGTGCGGCCGACCATCTCTTCGGCCGTGAAACCGAGCACCCCCTCGACGGATTCCGACACGAAGGTCACCACGCCGCGCTCGTCGAGCAGCACGACGACGTCGCCGATGTTGGCGTCGATCAGGCGATGTCGGGCATCGCGTTCGCGCAGGATGGCTTCGAACCGCTGGCGATTGCGCAACTGTCCGGCGAGCACGGCGGCCAGCAGCGCGATGCAGGCCAGCATCGCAGTTGCCACCAAAGCGTCCGACCGAATTCCCTCGCGCCACCGGGCCAGCACTGAAGCCTGGGTCCGGGCGACGGTGACGATGAGCGGATAGCGCTGCACCCGCTCATAGGCATAGTATTTGGTCAGGTTGTCGAACGGAGAAGTCTCCATATTGTAGCCCTTGGGGCTGCGGGGAAGCAGTTCCCGAAACAACACGGAGTTGGTCAGATCCCTCCCATCGGCCGCCGCGGGCCAGCGGATCAAAATGCGGCCGTCGCCGGCCGCCAGCGTGATCGCCCCGTCGGAGCCGAGATCGAGCGTTTTGTAGAAGTCGGTGAAGTAACCGCTGTCGATGGTCGCGATCACGACGCCGCCGAAGCTGCCGTCGGGATTTTCGATCCGCCGTGTCAGCGCGATGATCGGACGCCCCGAATAGCGTGACAGAATAGGACCGGTGATCAGAAGCGTCTTGTCGGCGTGCTCCCGGTGATGGATGAAATAGCTGCGGTCGGCGTTGTTGAGGGAAGGGGCTCTCGGCAACGAGGCGTAGTCGATGTCGCCCGCTGCGTTCAGAATCACCAGGTCGCTGATTTGCGTGAGATTGTCGGCGACTTCCCGCAGCCGCGCGTCGAAGATCGCCCGGTTCGGGATGCGCTGCAGCCGCATGAACGCGACGATGTCGTCCATCACCACGTCGATCGCCTGGATCGTGTGCGATGCATGCTCCGCCAGGGAATGCGCCAGGTTCCGCATCTCCGTCTCGCTCTGGGCGAGCGCATTCTGCCGCGCGTCGTACTCCTTCCAGACCATCAGCCCGACGACGCACGCGGTCAGCGTCGCCACAAAGACTGTGACGATCAGGACCGGCGTGGACATCCGGCCGGTCAGGTTGGTCCATAGCAGCTTGCGGGAGGTCATCGGCGATGTCGGGTTGTTACCCGCACACACCTGCAACGGCTTTGCTTACCCAACCGATAATCCGATCGTTCCGTTTGGCGGCATTCGAGGTTTCAGGGCGGTTTTCAACAGCGGCAAATCAGCATCTGTGCCCTTGACGGGCCGTACCGCTCGGGCAATCTGTCGTTCATGTTCCTTCAGTTCTTCACGTCGCTGCGCGACGCCCAGGTTCCGGTCACGCTCCGCGAATATCTGACGCTGATGGAGGCGCTCGACGCCGACCTCGCGGATCAGAGCGTCGAGAATTTCTACTATCTGTCGCGCGCCGCGCTGGTGAAGGACGAGCGGAACCTCGACAAGTTCGATCGGGTGTTCGGCGCCACCTTCAAGGGCCTCGAGAATCTCCTCGACGCGATGGAGAAGGCCGACATTCCGGCCGAGTGGCTGAAGAAGCTCGCCGAGAAATACCTGACCGAGGAAGAGAAGAAGCAGATCGAGGCCATGGGCTGGGACAAGCTCATGGAGACCTTGAAGAAACGCCTCGAGGAACAGAAGAAGCGCCACCAGGGCGGCAACAAGTGGATCGGGACGGCCGGCACCTCGCCGTTCGGCGCCGAGGGCTACAATCCGGAGGGCGTCCGGATCGGCCAGGAAAAGAGCCGCCACCAGCGCGCCGTGAAGGTCTGGGACAAGCGCGAGTTCAAGGACCTCGACGGCAACGTCGAACTCGGCATCCGCAACATCAAGGTGGCGCTGCGGCGGCTGCGCAAATTCGCTCGCACCGGCGCGCCGGACGAGCTCGATCTCGACGCGACGATCCGGGAGACCGCCAATCACGGCTATCTCGACGTCCACATGCGCCCGGAGCGGCGAAACGCCGTCAAGGTGCTGGTGTTCTTCGATATCGGCGGCTCGATGGACAGCCACATCGCTCAGGTCGAGGAGTTGTTCTCGGCGGCGAAGAGCGAATTCAAGCACATGGAATATTTCTACTTCCACAACTGCCTTTACGAGGGGGTCTGGAAGCAGAACAAGCGGCGCTTCACCGACCGCACGCCGACCTGGGACGTGCTGCACAAGTTTCCGCACGACTACAAAGTCGTGTTCGTCGGCGACGCGTCGATGAGCCCGTACGAGATCATGGTGCCGGGCGGTTCGGTCGAACACGTCAACGAGGAGGCCGGATCCGTCTGGCTCGACCGGGTGCTGCGCACCTATCCGCATGCAGTCTGGCTCAATCCCGTCGCGCAGCGGCACTGGGACTATTCGGAATCCACCACGATCATCCGCCGACTGTTCTCCGAACGGATGTACCCGATCACAATCGAAGGGCTGGAAGCCGCGATGCGCGAGCTCGTGCGCTGAGCCTTGCGGTCGTCATCCGGAGGAGGCCGGCGCGGCCGGGTGACGGCACAGGCTGCACGAACCGGTCATCAAGACAATTCGAGGAACGACCATGCCCCAGACCATCACCCGCGGCATCAAGACGATGATCGACGAGGCCAACACCACGATCGAGACTTTGAGCACGTCTGACGCGATCGCGTTGCATAAGTCGGGTGCCGAAGACGTCGTGATCGTCGACATTCGCGATCCCCGCGAAATCGAGCGCGACGGCAAGATCCCCGGCTCGTTCTCGTGTACCCGCGGCATGCTCGAGTTTTGGATCGATCCGCAAAGCCCTTACGCCAAGCCGGTCTTTCAGCAGGACAAGAAGTTCGTGTTCTACTGCGCCGGAGGGCTGCGCTCCGCCCTTGCTGCCAAAACTGCGCAGGATATGGGGCTGAAGCCGGTCGCCCATATCGAGGGCGGCTTTGGTGCGTGGCGGGAAGCCGGCGGCCCGGTCGAAGCGTGGGTCCCGAAAGCGCCGAAAGGCTGAGGCCCGGTTCGCACGGCCGGCTTGACGCCACCAAGTCTTCGCCGCTTTCAATGCAGACGACGCGCCGGTGGCGGCGCGAGGTCGTTCAACATCCGCGTCGAGGTTCTGCCGATGACTGCTCCCGATGATCCGTTGGTGTCCACCGAATGGCTCGCTGCGAAGCTCGGCGATCCGACGGTCAAGGTGCTCGATGCGTCGTTCAAGATGCCGGGCGTGATGCCACGGCCGGTCGACGACTATCTGGCGGCGCACATTCCCGGGGCAGTGTATTTCGACGTCGAGGAGGTGTGTGACCACGCCAGTGCATTGCCGCACATGTTCCCGGACGCGGCGCAGTTCGCCCGCGATGTCGCTGCGCTGGGCATTTCCTCGGGCGACACGGTGGTGATCTATGACGCCGGCGGCTGGGTCGCGGCACCGCGCGCGTGGTGGATGTTTCTTGCGTTCGGCCATACCCAAGTCCGCATCCTCGATGGCGGACTGAAGAAGTGGCGGACGGAAGGCCGGCCGACCGAATCCGGCAAGCCGGCGCTGATCCCAGGCAATTTTACCGCGACGTTCCACCCGGCCTATGTCCGCAACAAGCAGCAGATGGCGGCCAACCTCGAAAAGGCGGCCGAGCAGGTGATCGACGCGCGCGCGGCCGATCGCTTCGAGGGCCGCGTGCCCGAGCCGCGGCCCGGCCTGCGCGCCGGCCATATCCCGGGCAGCCGCAATCTGCCGTACAATGAACTGTTCGACGCCAACACCGGCCTGATGAAATCTCATGACGAACTGCGCGCGGCGTTTGTTCGGGCTGGCGTGGATCTGGACCGCCCGATCGTCACCAGTTGCGGCTCCGGCGTCTCCGCCGCCGTGCTGACGCTGGCGCTCTACCGGCTCGGCGTCCGCGGCTCGGCGCTCTACGACGGCTCATGGTCGGAATGGGGGATGCAGGACGGTCCGCCGGTCGCCACCGGACCGGCGTAGAACAAGCTGTCTCAGCTCGGAGGGAAGCCGAAAGGCGGCATCGGAGCCGCCGCCGGCCGCGCTACCAGGGGAGTTACGCTCGGAGCCTCGCTCTGGCGCCGTCGTTTCACCTTACGCTTCACCTGCGCGCGGGTGGTCGCCTTCGGTTTCGTCTCGGCCGTGGGCTGGGCTTTGGTGGACGCGGAGGCGCCAGAGGTTGCCGCCATCGGGGCGCTCGGCTTGTCAGCTTGCTCCTGAGCACCCGCTCCACTCGGTGAAGCCGGGTGATCGGACGTCTGGACGACCGGTTTCGTCGGCGCACGCGGATCTCGTCGCGGCGTCGGAATCGGCCCCGTCAGCGCGGCAACCTTCTCCAGTGGCGCAGCATCAGCAGGCTTGGGAGGAGCCGCCTCGGAACCAACGACGGCGGGGGGCTCGAATTTGGCCGAAACCGGTGTCTCGGCAGCAGCCGGAGCCGCCGCGTCGGCCTTCTCGTCCGCCGGCTTGGCTTGGCCAACAGGCTTGGCTTCATCAGCCACCTTTGATTGGTCAGGCACGGCCGGGGCTTCGGCCACGGTTGAGTTGCGGGTCGGGGGAGCAGTGTCCGACGTCTGCGACGCAGTCGGCGGTTTGACCCCCTGTTGGGGCTGCTCAGGCTGGCTTGCCGGGTTTGTCGGAGCGGTCGCGATCTCTTGGGGCGGAGCGGGAGCCGGCTGCTGCGCGGGTACTTCTGCGAGCGGGGCGGCAGGAGCAGGTGCAACTGCGGCAGCTTCGGCTGGCTGAGCGACCGGGGAGGCGGCAGGCTTTGCATCGCTCTGCACCGTCTCGGGCTTGGCAGAGCTCGTAAGCCCTTCGGGCGCCGGTGCGGCAGGCGAGACTCCCGCATGCGGCTCTGCGGACTGCGGAGCAACAGCAGCGTCAGACGGCTGAGCCGGTGCTGACGCGTTTTGCGTGGAATTTTCGCCAGCGGGCTCGACCCGCAGCATGCTCAAGGTCGGCGTCGCGGATTGGCTTGGCCAGGCGGCGACCGCAATCGGGGCGGGACGGACCGACATCTCGTTGGCGAACTGCTCATGCGCCGCACGCAACAGCGCCGCGGCGCCGAGGCCAAACACCAGCATCGATACCGCAAGCGCAACCGCCGCGAACAGGAACCGGACTCCGGGAAGCATCTCGGGTTCATTCCGTCTTCGGCGCAAGCGCGCGAAGATACATTGAGCAACAACCAACGCGGCGACGACATTGCTTCGATCGGACGGCCGTACGCACGCCTGCCGCGAATCAAGCAGCTTGAGAATAGCGTAATGGGCTCGCGGCACGGCGCGAAAAGTTCGGCCGAGTCGCTTGGTCGCATGATCAGTTGCGCGGCGGTGACATGCGTATCACCACCGCCGAGTGCATCGGCCCGCGTTCCGCCGCGTCGCGGCTTTGGCTGCCGATTGATCCAGCCGGGGTTGTATGACCGGAGGCGGGCGCCGGCTGTTGCGGGGATGTCGCGTTGGCCAATGAAACGCGGCAAATGCGGCGCAGGGGCCGAAATAAGCGCGATTTTGGCGTGATTGTGCCGGTCTCGTCTTGAATGTGCCGTGATCCTACGGCATCAGCCCGTTAACGATCCGGTCTCGGCTTCGGTCTATAAGCGGGCGATGATGAACAATCGAATCTTGACGTTGTTGGCGACGGCTGCGGCGATTGCGGCCGGCACTTCCCTGGCGCAGGCGCAGAACTATCCCGCCGCGTCCGGATCCTATGCGACGGCGGCGCCGGGTGACTATCGCCGTCAGCTGCCGGATTTCGACAATGTCGACGACGAAGAGGTCATGCCCGCAGGACGGTCGGCGGCCCTGCCGCCGCCCGGCCCGGTGATGTCTCCCGATGACCCGCGCTATGGACGTCCCGCCGGTGCCCCGGTCTATTCGGAGCGCGCGCCGGTCCCGCAAGGGCCGGTGATGTCGCCCGACGATCCGCGCTACGGCCGTCCGATGACTGCTCCAGCCTATTCCGATCGCGGCCCGGCCGCCCAGGGCCCGGTGATGTCGCCGGATGATCCGCGCTATGGCCGCCCGGCCGGTCCGCCGCCGGTGATCTACTCCAACACGGGCGACGGTTCACCCCGTCCGCCGGAAGGCGTCGGACAGTCCGGCATGCCGCAGCAAGCGACGGGCTCGGTGCAGCCCGCGCCGCAGCTGGGCGCCGATGGCCGGCCGCTGCAGGTCGCCGCGCTGCCGCCGGAAGATCAGCCGGAGGCCGATCAGGAATTCCAGCTGCCTCCCAATCTGCGTCGTCAGGAGGTCGCCTTCCAGACGAAGGAGCCGGCCGGGACCATCGTGGTCGATACCAGCCACACCTACCTCTATTATGTGCTCGGGAATGGCCGTGCGATGCGCTACGGCGTTCGCGTCGGGCGCGATGGGTTTACCTGGACCGGCGTGCAGAAGATCACGCGGAAGGCGGAGTGGCCGGATTGGCATCCGCCGACCGAGATGATCGAGCGCCAGCCCTATTTGCCGCGCTTCATGGCCGGCGGCCCGGGCAACCCCCTCGGCGCTCGTGCGATGTATCTCGGCTCGACGGTCTACCGCATTCACGGCACCAACCAGCCGTCGACGATCGGCAAGTTCGTGTCGTCGGGTTGCATCGGCATGCTGAACGACGACGTCAGCGATCTGTTCGAACGCGTCAAGGTCGGCACCCGTGTCGTGGTGCTGCCGGGTGGTCCGCCGCCGGCGACTGCGAGCGCTGCTCCGCAGCCGGTTGCCTCCGCGGCTCCGCCTGCTCAGCCGCAGATGTCGTCGGTGCCAGGAACGCAGCCGAGTTCGGTGGCCCCGCTGCCGGCGCCGGTGACGATCCGCTGATCCGGCTCTCCGTTGAACAGCAAAACGCCCGCGCGGAGCGATCCGCGCGGGCGTTTTGCTGGACGAAGAGGTCGATGGCAGCCGCTATGCGTCAGACGCCGCGGTCCGGCTGCGCGGCGTGGCGGCCATGCTTCGCACGCCAAGCCGGTCCGGGACCGCGCATGTAGTGAAGCTCGGGCCGGTAGGGGCTGAATGCCTGCACGAAGAACTGGCTCCAGAACTCCCCGATCTCGTCGATCAGGCGCAATCGACCGGCAGAAGGCTCTGACGTTTCGGATTCAACGGGCGTCGACAGGAAGCGTCCCACGATGGCCTCGTGATCAGTGTCGGCGGGCGCAAGACGCGCCAGCGCCCCATTGACTGTTGACCGGGGTCGTTAAAACTTTGTGCGAATTGTCTCGGTGCGCGCCCGCTCGTCCGTTGTGCTGAACGATCCGTTAACGACGCTCGCTTGGGTTGCCCTTTGGCAGGCGTCCCGCTACATCAGCGGCAACCAAATCCCCCGCACACTCTGATGTTCAAGGACCCCCATGGCTCGCCAGTTCGTCTACTTCATGCAGGGTCTGACCAAGGCCTATCCGACCCGCAAGGTTCTGGATAACGTCCATCTGTCGTTCTACCCGGATGCCAAGATCGGAGTGCTCGGCGTCAACGGTGCCGGTAAATCGACCCTGCTGAAGATCATGGCGGGGATCGATAAGGAATATACCGGCGAGGCGTGGGTCGCCGAAGGTGCCCGCGTCGGCTATCTCGAGCAGGAGCCGCAACTCGATCCGGCACTTACCGTTCGTGAAAACGTCATGCTGGGCGTCGCCAAGCAGAAAGCGATCCTCGATCGCTACAACGAACTGGCGATGAACTACTCGGACGAGACCGCCGACGAGATGACGGCGCTGCAGGACCAGATCGAGGCGGCGGGGCTGTGGGATCTCGACAGCAAGGTCGACCAGGCGATGGACGCGCTGCGCTGCCCGCCGGACGACGCCGACGTCACCAAGCTGTCGGGCGGCGAGCGCCGCCGCGTCGCGCTGTGCCGCCTGTTGCTCGACCAGCCCGACCTGCTGCTGCTCGACGAACCGACCAACCATCTCGACGCCGAGAGCGTGTCGTGGTTGGAAAGCCATCTGCGCAACTATCCGGGCGCGATCCTGATCGTGACCCACGATCGCTACTTCCTCGACAACGTCACGAGCTGGATTCTCGAGCTCGATCGCGGCCGCGGCATTCCCTACGAGGGCAACTACTCGTCCTGGCTGGTGCAGAAGCAGAAGCGGCTGCTGCAGGAGGGCCGCGAGGACGCGGCGCATCAGAAGACGCTGGAGCGCGAGCAGGAGTGGATCGCGTCGTCGCCCAAGGCGCGTCAGGCCAAGTCGAAGGCGCGCTATCAGCGCTATGAGGAACTGCTCGCCAAGGCGTCCGAGAAGCAGAGCCAGACCGCGCAGATCATCATCCCGGTCGCCGAGCGGCTCGGCAACAACGTGGTCGACTTCGAGCATCTCACCAAGGGTTTTGGCGACAAGCTGCTGATCGACGATCTCACCTTCAAGCTGCCGCCCGGCGGCATCGTCGGCGTCATCGGTCCGAACGGCGCCGGCAAGACCACGCTGTTCCGCATGATCACCGGCCAGGAGAAGCCCGACGGTGGTACGATCACGGTCGGCGAGACCGTGCATCTCGGCTATGTCGACCAGTCGCGCGACGCGCTCGACGGCAAGAAGACGGTGTGGGAGGAGATCTCCGGCGGTAATGAGCTGATCCTGCTCGGCAAGAAGGAAGTCAATTCGCGCGGCTACTGCTCGGCCTTCAACTTCAAGGGCGGCGATCAGCAGAAGAAGGTCGGCTCGCTGTCGGGCGGTGAGCGTAACCGCGTCCATCTCGCCAAGATGCTGAAGTCCGGCGCCAACGTGCTGCTGCTCGACGAACCGACCAACGACCTCGACGTCGACACGCTGCGTGCGCTCGAAGAGGCGCTGGAGGATTTCGCCGGCTGCGCCGTGATCATCAGCCATGACCGCTGGTTCCTCGACCGCATCGCCACGCACATCCTTGCCTTCGAGGACGACAGCCACGTCGAATGGTTCGAAGGTAATTTCCAGGACTACGAAAAGGACAAGATGCGTCGCCTCGGTCAGGATGCTATCATCCCGCACCGCGCGAAGTACAAGAAGCTGACGCGGTAATTAGCGGCGTCGAGGCGTTTGGCCTCATCAAGGGCGGCGGAGGGCGTCGATGGCCTCCGAACTATCAGGTCGGAAATTCGGTTGGCGCCTCGTTTGGCGTGTGCTGCTGTTTCTGATCCTGATGTTCGGCGTTCCCTTGGTGATCTATGGACTTGATCGCTTTTTTGGCGATACCAAGGTCACGCTGGCTGACGCCGTCAGGGTGACGACCGGAACGATCGCCGGGGCCTATATCTATCTTCTTTTCGTGCTCCTGCTGGTTCGGCCGTGCTGGCTGCGGCTACGCGCGCTCTGCGTACCGGCGGGCTTCAGTCTGTTTGTGCCGGTGCTGGTCCTCTTGGATCTACCGTACTTCCTCGCCGTCAATTCGGCGGGCGTGTTCGGCCTGTCGATCGGCTGGCCCGATGCCGGGGTGCCGGTTTACTTGCTCACCGGGCTCGGTCTCGCCGCGACGATGATCTTCGCTCAGCCGAAGCCGAACGTCTGGCTGGCGTCGCAGCGCTGGCTCGGGGTCGCCATGCTGATCATCAATGTGGTGATCCTCGGCGGGTATGCGTTCATATTCGCGATGGCGTATTGGTTGCACGTCGTCGAGGAGACGCTTTCCAGCGAGGATGCACCACATCCAGCTTTCGTCCCCCTCGTGCTGGCCAGCGGCCGCTTCACCGAGATCAGTCCGATGCTGTGCGCCGCCTTGTTTGGATCAGCGGTGTTGTGGACGATCGTCTCATGCCGGGCGTCCGCTGGGGCGGGGCCCGCGACTGTCACTTCCCCGGTGGCCCGCCGACCTGGCACGCTCGAATAACGATGCGGCAAGCCTATCCCTGGGTCGTGGCGGGGATATTGCAAAATCCCGCCAGATCAATAGCTTTCCAGGCCGACTCGGGGGCGTAAAGGTGGATGGATGGCCGACTGGAGTGCCGAGCAGTATCTGAAATTCGAGGATGAGCGCACCCGGCCGGCGCGTGAGCTGCTGGCGCAGGTTCCAGTCGTCGCGCCGCGCAGGGTCGCTGACATCGGCTGCGGCCCCGGCAACTCCACCCAGCTGCTGGTCGAGCGCTGGCCGGAGGCGGCGGTGATCGGTGTCGATACCTCGGCCGACATGCTGCGCCAGGCGCGCGAGCGGCTGCCGCAGCACAAGTTCATCGAGGCCAACGTTGCGCATTGGGCGCCGCCGCCGGGCACCGACGTGCTGTTCGCCAATGCGGTGTTTCAGTGGGTCCCCGATCATCTGAAGCACCTGAAGCGGCTGGTCTCGGGGCTCGAGCCGGGCGGCGTTCTCGCCGTGCAGATGCCCGACAATCTCGACGAGCCGTCGCACATCATGATGCGCGAGGTGGCGTTTCAGGAGCCGTGGCGGCACCAGCTCTCGAAAGCGGCCGAGCTGCGCGATTCGCTGCCGAAGCCGGGCGTGTATTACGACGCGTTGCGCCCGTTGTGCAGCCGACTGGAGATCTGGCACACGATCTACAATCACGTTCTCGATGACGCAGCAGCTGTCGTCGAATGGGTCAAGGGCACTGGCTTGCGGCCGTTCGTCGACCCGCTCGATCTGCCGGAACGCAAGGCCTATCTCGCCGCCTATACGGCGCGGATCGCCGCCGCTTATCCGCCACAGGCGGACGGCAAAGTCCTGTTGCGGTTTCCGCGTATCTTCATCGTCGCCATCAAGTAGTTTCCGCAGGGTTCGCGGCGGCGGATGCGGTTAATCGCCGCTCCTCGTCGTCTCGACAGAATCGCACGGAGTTCCCACTTGAGTGGTCGCCATTTTCCCCCGCTTGGAGCTACTCCCAATGTCGATGACGCCCGAGACGCCGCTGCCGCCGAAAGGCTCGGCGCTGCGCCCGATTCCCATGCTGATTTTCGGTTCACGCTGGCTGCAATTGCCGCTGTATGTCGGACTGATCGTCGCCCAGGGCATCTACGTCGTCCTATTTCTCAAGGAATTGTGGCACCTGTTTCAGCACTCGTTCGATTTCAGCGAGCAGCAGATCATGCTGGCGGTGCTGGGACTGATCGACGTGGTGATGATCTCGAACCTGCTGGTGATGGTGATTGTCGGCGGCTACGAGACGTTCGTGTCGCGGCTCAACCTGCGCGGGCATCCGGACGAGCCGGAATGGCTCAGCCACGTCAATGCCAGCGTGCTGAAGATCAAGCTGGCGATGGCGATCATCGGCATCTCGTCGATCCATCTGCTGCGCACCTTCATCGAAGCAGGCAGCCTCGGCTCGCCCGGCCGCGCTGGCTACACCGAAACCGGGGTGATGTGGCAGACCATCATCCACACCGTCTTCATCCTGTCGGCGATCGGCATCGCCTGGGTGGACCGGATCTCCAACCTCGCGATCGAAGAGGCCAAGGCTCACTCCGAGCACTGACGCTGCGGGTCGCCACCTTCGTCGCTGCCGCCGGCCTCGCGCTGGCGGCGGTGCTGACGCCCGCTACAGCACTGGCGGCCGACGAGGGATTCGCGCGCTTCGTTGCGTCGCTGTGGCCGGAAGCGCAGCAGGCCGGCGTCTCCCGCGCCACCTTCGACGCGGTGACGGCCGGGCTCGAGCCGGACTACAAGCTGCCCGATCTGCTGCTCCCGGGCCGGCCAAAGACCGGTGCGCCGTCGCAAGCCGAATTCGTCCAGGTGCCGGCGGACTATCTGAAGGAAGCCCGGATCGAGGCGCTGGCCGGGCACGGCCGCAAGCTGTTGGCGCAATACGGGCCGACCTTGCGGGCGATCGAGCAGCGCTTCGGCGTGCCGGCGACCGTGGTGCTGGCGATCTGGGGCCGCGAGACCGATTATGGCCGCTACCGGCTGCCTTACGACGCCATTCGGGTGATGGCGACGCAGGCCTATGTGGGCCGCCGCAAGGACCAGTATCGGACCGAGTTCATCCTGGCGATGAAGATCATCAGCGAGGGTGCCGTGACCCGCCAGGGCATGCGCTCGTCCTGGGCCGGCGCCACCGGTCTGACACAATTCTTGCCGTCCGAATACTACAAGCACGGCGTCGACTTCGACGGTGACGGCAAGATCGACATCTGGAATTCGGTGCCGGACGCGCTGGCCTCGGCGGCGCAGCAGCTCGTCAACAAGGGCTGGAAGCCGGGCGTGCGCTGGGCCTATGAGGTTCGTGCGCCGGCCAATGCGGATTGCACGCTGGGCCGGCCCGAGGTGACCAAACCGATCGGGCAGTGGCTGCGCGAAGGCTTTGCTCCGGCCCGCGGCGAACGGCTCGGCGCAACGGAATTGGCCGAACCGGCGTCGCTACTGCAGCCGGAAGGGATTTACGGCCCCGCATTCCTGACCACGAAGAACTACTTCGTCATCAAGGAATACAATTTCTCGGACCTCTACGTGCTGTTCGTCGGCCATCTCGCCGATCGGATCACCAATCCGCAGCCGTTCGCGACGCCGTGGGCGGCGACCAAGCAGTTGCGGACCGCGGACGTTGAGGCAATGCAGCGCGGTTTGACCCGGCTCGGCTTCTATCACGACAAGGTCGACGGCAAGGCCGGGATGCTGACGCGCGCGGCGCTAGGCGCCTACCAGAAGTCGGCACGGCTGAAATTGGATTGCTGGCCGAGCGAAAGTGTCCTGCGCTCGATCGAAGCGGCCCGCTGACTTCCTTCGCTTGCGCGACCGGACGGACGCCCTCGGCTCAAAGCAAAAGCCCGGCCGATCGCTCGGCCGGGCTTGAAATCAGGGGAGTGGCGAATCGCCGGCTCAGATCAATCGCAAACCTCGACCGGGCGCGAACGCCAGATGCCGCGATAATCGTCCCAGAAGCGCTGGCGGACGATGCGGCAGGCCGGCTCTTCGACATAGACCGGGGCAGGGGCCGCATAGGCCGGGCGGCTGGCGGCGATCGCGCCACCCAGCAGAGCGCCACCGATCAGGCCGCCAGCGACGCCAGCCGCGATCCGGCCGCCATCGGCGTGAGCGGCCGGCACGGCCGCGACCAGCGAACCGGCGAGGGTCGCGACCGCAACAAGCATCGAAACAGTCTTCTTCATTTGTCTCTCCGAAGTGGCGCCCCGACCGGCGCGCGTTGACAGAAGTCGCCCACCCGACTGCACAGCATCAAAAAAGCGCAATGCCGTCAATCGTCGCAGATTCAGGTCCGGATCACTCGCTCCAAAAAACGGTCTTTTTCGGGCTATCCGAACGATTCACCGCGGTCTCAAGAAACTCAGGTGCGGATATTGGTCGTCCGGAGCAGCCGGAGGTTCAATCTCAGCCGCAGACTCGCACGCGGCGGATTCGCCAGCCATAGCCGTCCCAGAATCGCTGGCGCTGCCAGTAACAGTCGCCGTAGTCGCCCGGGTCCACCACATAGGCCGGGCGGGGCACGTACACGGGAGCAGGCGCATAGTAATAGGACGGTCCGTAGCCGTAATAATGCGGGCCAGCGAATGCGCCGCCGACGATCGCGCCTCCGAGGAGCCCGGCGGCGAGGCCGACGCCGAAGCCGTCATGTGCTTGCGCCGGCGCCGGTGCGCCGATCGCCGCAACGCCCAGGGCGGTGGCTGCCACCAACCCCATCACTGCTTTCCTCATGGATTCACCCTCTTGCTTGCCGCCCGGTTCCACACACGGCTGCGACACTATTGCGGGGGCGAGCATCCACCTTTCTCTTGAACGATCTATGAATGGGGCCGCCCGTGAGATGCCATGTTTGCGCCGCAGCGGGGAAGTCTGAAGCACCACGAAGGATGGGCCCGGCGTCGCTGATTGCCGCTGCCGCCGCGCCGCGTAGCTCGGCTGGACGCGCGAACTAACAGGTCGTTTGGAACGATTCCAGGAAGCTCGGCGGAGCCCGCTTGCGCGAGATCAAGATCGACCAGCGAGTTTGGAATAGCTTCAAAACAGCGGTTTTCCTTTTGCTTCCGCCCCATCTGTTCACTATCCAAAAGCTCGCACCGCCATCATCGGGACCTTCGTACTTCCATGATTGTCTGTTCCTGCAACGTCCTGTCCGACCACGACGTCCGTAGCGCGCTCCATCCCGAGGGCGGGAACGCGAGCAGCGCTGGCGAGGTTCATCGTTGCCTTGGCTGCAGCCGCAAGTGCGGACGCTGCATGCATACGATCCGGAAGATCATGACCGACGCCGGCTGCGCGGCCGGCCACGCTCCCGCCCGCGTTTCCTGAGCCCTCCGAACGCAAGCCTCGCAGTCCGCGGGGATTGCGATCGGTGCGACTTCTGATCTAGAACTATTCCAATTCTAAACTGGACGAGCGGTTCGGCACAGTGCCGCGGCCGTTCGTCGGCGACAGGAGAAGTCATGAAGGGCGACGCGAAGGTCATCGAATATCTCAACCGCGGTTTGCGCAGCGAGCTGACGGCGATCAGCCAGTATTGGTTGCATTACCGGCTGCTGGACAATTGGGGGCTGAAGGACCTCGCCAAGACCTGGCGCAAGGAATCGATCGAGGAAATGGTTCACGCCGACAAGCTGACCGACCGCATCATCTTCCTCGACGGGTTCCCGAACATGCAGGTGCTCGATCCGCTGCGGATCGGCCAGAATGTCAAAGAAGTGCTGAACTCCGATCTGCAGGCGGAGATCGATGCGCGGACGCTTTACCAGGAAGCGGCGACCTACTGCCACAGCGTCAAGGATTACGTGTCCCGTGATCTGTTCGAGCAGCTCATGAAGGACGAGGAACATCACATCGATTTCCTCGAGACCCAGATCGACCTCGTCAACCGTATCGGCGTGGAACTGTATCAGCAGCACCACATCGGCGAACTCGATCACGACTGATCGAACGGGGCGGCGTGCTTCCTAACGGACGCGCGCCGCTCAGGCCGACCGGCGCGCTTGGGCCGGCGGCAAGGGGCAGGCCGCATAGGCCGCCTCGATGGCTGGCTCCGAGCCGTCGACGTGGAGCTCCACCGCAGTGGTACCCGCATTCAGGGAGCGGATCCGGACGAACAGCTTCCCGGATCCGCGGAGTTCGTCGATGAACTGCTGCAGCGCCGCAGTGTCCTCGATCACCAAGACCTTCGATCCCAGCAGCACACGCGACTCCACGGCGTCATGGCCGGGCTTGTCGTCGAAGCGATAGCCGAAGCTGGTGTTGCGGTCCGAGCCGATCTTGATCTGAAATGCGATCTTGGCGATCGGCCGGCTCTCGAAACAGGTGAGCTGCAGGCTCGCCATGTAGAGCGAAGGATTCGCCGAGTTGGTGGCGCCCCAGGCCATCGTGTAGGCGCCTCCCACCGGAGTGCCGGTGATCCGGTCTGGGCTCTGGTCGATCAGCCAGCTTCCGGAGCGCACCGAACTGTGGGTCACGCACCCCGCCAGCGCGATTGCCCCCACCACAGCCGATTTACGCAACACGCCAGCCACATCAGCCTCCAGCGGGTTGTACTATGCAACCCGGGCGTGAGTGCTTTCAACCCTATCATGTGCGGACGTGTGGCAGAGCCGTTCGGCCGATGACGTCTGCTCAGCCTGGCCTGCGGCGAAACGGCCAGTCGATGACTTCGGCCGCGTACAGCGAAGCCCAGATGATGAGCGGCTGCGCAGCAAGTCTCGGGCCGTGGTACCACCAGCTACTCGGCAGCCCGGGAATGTCGATGCCGCCGAGCGCGTGATGGATGTTGGCCGGCCAGACGCACAGCGAGTACAGCGCCAGCGCCACGCCGGCCCACCAGCGCAGCGGCCGGGTCAGCAGCGCCAAGGCCGCTGCGAGTTCGAACAAGCCTGTGAGCAGAATAACTTCGGGAGCGAACGGCACCCATCCGGGCGTCATCGCCAGCAGCTTGTCCGGCACGGCAAGATGCGCGACGCCCGCCGCGGCGAAGAACGCTGCCAGTATCCAGCGCATTATCACGCGATGCAGCGTCCCTGTTTCCGCCACGACTGCGCCATCCTCCATTCACCAGCCGTTCAGTGTTTCGGGCCGTATCATCCTGCGTCAGTTTGCCCCGGTCTTCGTCCGATGATGAACGGCGACGCCATGATGTTCAAGACGCCGATGTTCCAGACGCGCAACTCGAAGCTCGCCGCCGCAGCTGCCGTCGTCCTGATCACTACGTGCGGCAGCGCCACATCACAAGCGGCCGAGCTATCAACGCACGATCTCGCGCTGATCGATCGCCTCAGTTGGGGCGTGAACGCGTCGACGGCCGATCAGGTCCATCGGATCGGCGTCGCGGCCTGGCTGCAGCAGCAGCTTCATCCCGCCGCCGAGACCGTGCTACCCGCGCCGGTGACCGCGCAAATCGACGGGATGCCGGACGCGCACGGCGTGACGCCCGCCATCCTGCTGGCGCTGCAGGAGCAGGCCAAGGAGGCCAACCAGATCCCTGACGAGGAGCAGCGCAAGGCGGCCAAGCAGGCGCAGCAGCAGGCGATGAACGATCGCGGCAAGCAGGCGGCGGCGCGTTCGATCCTGCGGGCGCTGTATGCGCCGGACCAGCTCCGCGAGCGGATGAGCTGGTTCTGGATGAATCATTTCAACGTGCATCAGTACAAAGCCGATCTGCGGCTGTTGGTCGGCGACTACGAGGATCGCGCGATCCGCCCGCACGCGCTCGGCAAATTCGGCGACCTGCTGCGCGCGACGCTGCGGCACCCGGCGATGCTGCGTTATCTCGACAATGCCGGCAACGCGGTTGGCCACATTAACGAGAACTACGCGCGCGAAATCATGGAGCTGCACACCATGGGGGTCGGCAGCGGCTACACGCAGGCCGACGTCGAGGCGCTCGCCAAGATTCTCACCGGCGTCGGCATCGACCTGAAGCCGGAAGACCCGAAGCTGAAGCCGGAGCTGCGACCGCTGCTGGTGCGCGACGGCGCGTTCGAGTTCAATCCGGCGCGCCACGACATGAGCGAGAAGACGTTCCTCGGCCACGTCATCCCGGGCAGCGGTTACGCCGAAGTCGAGCAGGCGCTCGACCTGATCGTGCACAATCCCGCAACCGCGCAGTTCATCTCGCGCAAGATCGCCGTGTACTTCGTCTCCGACAACCCGCCGCCCGCACTGGTTGCGAAAATGGCCAAGGCGTTCGCGGCGTCCGACGGTGACATTTCAGCGGTGGTGACCGCGATGGTGCAGTCGCCGGAGTTCGACGCCGCGCTGAAATCGGGCGATCGCTTCAAGGACCCGGTGAACTACGTCTATTCGGCGGTGCGGCTCGCCTACGACGACAAGGTGATCGCCAACACCGCGCCGATCCAGAACTGGCTCAATCGGCTCGGCGAGGGGCTGTACAATCGGCAGACGCCCGACGGCTACGCGCTCACCAGCGAATCCTGGAGCGGTCCGGGCCAGATGATGCTGCGCTTCGAAATCGCGCGGCAGATCGGCTCGGGATCGGCCGGCTTGTTCAAGCCCGAGGGCCCCGACGCGAAGGATCGTCCGGCATTCCCGCTGGTGCAGAACGCGCTCTACTTCAATGGACTGCGCCAGACGCTGAGTTCGACGACGCGGACCGCGCTCGACAAGGCGATCTCGCCGCAGGACTGGAACACGCTGTATCTGTCGTCGCCCGAATTCATGTACCGGCTGCATGCGGAGGCTCCCCATGAACCGTCGTGATCTGCTCAAGGCTTTCGCTGCGCTCGCACCAATGACTGTCGCCGGCCGAGTCTGGGCCGCGCCAGCAACCGACGCCAAGCTGCTCGTCGTGTTTCTGCGCGGCGCCTATGACGCGGCCAACGTCGTCGTGCCGGTGTCGTCCTCGTTCTACTACGAATCCCGGCCGGCGCTGGCGATCGCGCGGCCCGACGTCGGCAATCCAAACGCCGCGGTGGCGCTCGATGCCGATTGGGGGCTGCATCCGGCGCTGCGCGACAGCCTCGCGCCGCTGTGGGCGAAGCGGGAGATCGCCTTCGTGCCGTTCGCCGGCACCAGCGACGACGTCACCCGTAGTCATTTCGAAACGCAGGACACCATCGAACTGGGGCAGTCGACCGGCGGCGCGCGCGATTATCGCTCCGGCTTCATGAGCCGGCTCGCGGCCGAACTGACCCGCGTGCGGCCGATCGCCTTCACCGATCAATTGCCGCTGATCTTCCGCGGCAAGGCGGAGATTCCGAATATCGCGCTCAACAATGTCGGCAAGCCCGGCGTCGACGATCGCCAGGCGCAGCTGATCAAGGAGATGTACGCCAGGACCAAGCTGGCGTCGGCCGTGTCCGAAGGCTTCCGCGTGCGCGACGAGGTCGTGAAATCGATCTCCGACGAGATGACGGCGGCCAATCGCGGCGCGGTGTCGCCGCGTGGTTTTGAACTATCGGCGCGCCGGATCGGCCGGTTGATGCGCGAGCAGTTCAATCTCGGCTTCGTCGATGTCGGCGGCTGGGATACGCACGTCAACCAAGGCGCCGCGACCGGTTATCTGGCCGATCGGCTCGGTGAGCTTGGCCGCGGCCTCAGCGGGTTCTGCGAGGAGATCGGGCCGACCGCGTGGCGCGATACGGTCGTCGTGGTGATTTCCGAATTCGGCCGCACCTTCCGCGAGAACGGCGACCACGGCACCGATCACGGCCATGGCAGCGTCTATTGGGTGCTCGGCGGCGGATTGAACGGCGGACGCATCGTCGGCGAACAGGTCAAGGTCGAGCAGCCGAAGCTGTTCCAGAACCGCGACTACCCCGTGCTCACCGACTATCGCGCGCTGTTCGCGGGCCTGCTGCAGCGGATGTATGGACTGGATGCTGCAGCCGTCGGGCGCGTGTTTGCCGGGACAAAACCTGTCGACCTCGGGCTGGTGTAGCGACAACTGCGCTTCGAGCCACCCTCAAGCCCGGCCATGACGAGTTGAGGGCGCCTTGTCCATCACTTGATCCGTTCGACGTTGCTCGCCATCGACCGACTGACTAATAGCTTGGTGTGCCTTCAGTCCTTATCGACCACCGTCGTGTCCGGACGATCATCTCCACGCGCGGTTTCTTCGTGCCAGCGGCCGCTAGGGTCTTCGTATTGGATGGCTTCGGTCGAGCCGGGCGCGCGCTGCTCGGCGGCGGCGCGCTTGGCCGCGGCCAGCGCCGCTTCGTGGGTCGGGAAGGTTTCGGAAAAGCTGCCGTCGACCTGATAGGCCCAGCCGCCATCGTGTTCGACGATCTTGTAAGTGACGTCGCTCATCTATGCCTCGCGTGTTGACGGATTGCATTGGTCAACGTCTGCGCGCCGGCGCTGTTCCGCGGTTCACCGCGGTGCGACCAGCACCGCAGCCTCGTTGCGGCGGAGGAAGGGGATGGTGAACGGGGCATCGTAGAACAGCCCGAACGGCTCGCCGCTCGGCTGCCAATTGGTGGCGGCAAGGACCGCGACAAGTTGCTGCTGTCGCGCGGGCAGATCCCGGCCTGTCCAAGTGAAGCGCAGCGTGGCGATGGTTTGCTCCGGCACGGTGACGATCTTGACGCGCGAGTCGGCGGGGACGGGAGCTGTGTCGCCGGTGAACTGTGCTGGAAGGAAAAAACGCATCCGGATCGCGCCGTCCTTGCGCTCGGTCTCGACCGGTGCGGTCATGGCGATTGTCTCGGGGCGTGCGACATCCACCGGGGCGGTCATCGCGATGCGCTGCGCGCCACGGTTGGCACCGGCGATGTAGTTGAACAGCAGGGTGAAGGCCCGGCCATCGGCGCCACTCTCGCGATCGAGCGTGACCTCGGCGGCGAGCCGCGGCGCGTAGCGGCGGATCTCGATGGCCTCGGTGGGGCGATCCAGCACCGTGTAGGCCGGCTCCTCGTAGAGCCGCAGCCCGAACACGCCGAGCACCGACTCGAAGATCAGCACGGTGTAGTACCAGATCGCCGACATCAGCCTCTCCGCATCCTAGCCTGCCTCGACACAGCTAGTGGTGCGATCGTCTATCGCAAGGCTGTCTACGGAGTCTGCCTGCCTCGTTGAAACGGCCCGGCGCCGGGAGGATCGGCGCGCGAGCCGATCCGCTCGGGGTCAGTCCTTGTGTTTGTGCCGCTTTTTCTTGTGCTTCTTGCCGTCGCGGTCCTTGTCGTCGTCCTCGAGGTCTTGATCCTGAGCGGATTCGTCCTGATCGAGCACCGCCGCCTCGCGTTCTGCCGCCTCACGTTCAGCGGACTCGCGTTCTGCGGCTTCGCGCGCTTCGGCGGCCTCTCGCTCGGCCCGCTCGCGCGCTTCCTGCTCGCGCTTCGCCTTGTAGTCCTCATAGGCGTCGAAGATCAGGTGCAGCCATGGCATCACCTGCTCGATCGAGGGCAGCGCGCCGGCGGGGCCGGGCTCGCCGCGCGGGCCAGCTTCGCCACGCGGGCCCTGCTCACCGCGCGGGCCTTGCTCGCCACGCGGCCCCTGCGGACCGGCCTTGCCATCGGGCCCGACCGGACCAGCCTTGCCGTCGGGGCCCGGCTTGCCTTGCGGGCCTTGCGGCCCCGGCTTGCCGTCCGCGCCGGGTTTGCCCTGCGGGCCGGCTTTGCCTTGCGGGCCGGGTTTGCCGACCGGGCCGGGCTTGCCGCGCGGGCCTTCAGGCCCCGGACGCCCCGGATGTCCCTGCGGTCCCGGACGCCCCGGTTCACCCGGACGGCCACGCGGCCCTTGCGGTCCCGGACGTCCGCTACGGGTGGATTCAGCTTCGGCCACGCGTACCCCCAAACGATTCCAACACGCCTCTCCCTTAGCAGAGACGACGTGACGGCTTCAATTCGGCGCCGCGTTTTCCCAGGCGACCGGCAGGTTGAGCAGGCCGCGAAACGCCCAGCCGCCGATCCGCACCGGCTCCC